>NZ_CP049156.1:668392-1336784 GCF_011493005.1 Caballeronia sp. SBC1 | reverse complement strand
GCTTGTGCGCTATTACCCCGCAGGAATGCCACGTCCAGCGCAAACAAAACACCCGACCAAACAAAAGCGGCGCGCTCTGTGACGAACACGCCGCTTTTTTCAATCATCTAACAGCGCCCTACTTCTTGCGCTGCGGCGGCAGGTCCGTGCACACGCCTTCATACAACTCAGCGGCCATGCCGATCGATTCGCCGAGCGTCGGGTGCGGATGGATCGTCTTGCCGATGTCCTCCGCGTCCGCGCCCATCTCGATCGCGAGACACACTTCGCTGATCAGGTCGCCTGCATTCAACCCCACGATCCCGCCGCCAATGATCCGGTGCGTTTCTTCGTCGAAGATGAGCTTCGTGAAACCTTCGTCGCGGCCGTTCGCAATCGCCCGGCCCGACGCAGCCCACGGGAACGTGGCCTTGCCGTACTTGATGCCTTCGGCCTTGCACTGGTCTTCGGTCTTGCCGGCCCACGCCACTTCGGGATCGGTGTAAGCGACGGACGGAATCTGCAACGCGTCGAAGTACGACTTTTCACCGTGCGCCGCTTCCGCTGCAACGTGGCCTTCGTGCACGGCCTTGTGCGCGAGCATCGGCTGGCCAACCAGATCGCCGATAGCAAAAATATGCTCGACGTTCGTGCGCAACTGTTTGTCGACGTTGATGAAACCGCGGTCGGTCACCGCCACGCCAGCCTTGTCCGCGCCGATCTTGCCACCATTCGGGCTGCGGCCGACGGCCACGAGCACGAGGTCATAGCGTTGTGCTTCAGCCGGCGCTTTTTCGCCTTCGAAGCTCACGTATATGCCGTCGTCCTTCGCTTCCGCCTTGGTCGTCTTCGTCTTGAGCATGACGTTCGCGAAACGCTTGGCGTTGAACTTCTCCCACACCTTCACGAGGTCACGATCCGCACCAGCCATCAGGATATCGAGCATTTCGACCACATCGATTTGCGCGCCCAGCGACGCATACACCGTCGCCATTTCCAGGCCGATAATCCCGCCGCCGATCACGAGCATGCGCTTCGGGATCTGACGCAATTCGAGCGCGCCGGTTGAATCCACAACGCGCGGATCTTCCGGCATGAACGGCAGCTTCACCGCTTGCGAACCCGCTGCGATGATCGAGTTCTTGAACTGGACAACCTTCTTGCCGCCCTCGCCTTCGATCTCCATGTGATTCGGGCCGACGAACTTGCCGACGCCCGTGACCACCTGGACCTTGCGCGCCTTCGCCATACCGGCCAGCCCACCGGTCAGTTTCTTGACGACGCCCGACTTGAAGTCGCGGAGTTTGTCGAGATCGATCGTCGGTTCACCGAAGGAAATCCCGTGGTGCGCGAGTTCCTTCGCGGCGTCGGTGATCGCGGCAGCGTGAAGCAAGGCTTTCGACGGAATGCAGCCGACGTTCAGACACACGCCACCAAGCGTTTCATACCGTTCGACGATAACCGTATTCATGCCAAGATCGGCAGCGCGGAACGCGGCCGAATAACCGCCGGGGCCAGCGCCGAGCACGAGCATGTCGCATTCGATATCGGCGGAACCGGAGAACGACGCGGCTTTCGGTGCGGGTGCTGCGGTCGCTTTTTCAGCGGGTTGCGGCGCGGCGGTCTTCGGCTTTTCCTCGACTTGGCTGACACCGCCGCCCTGACCTTCGAGCGTGAGAATCACCGAGCCTTCAGAGACGTTATCGCCAATCTTGACCTTGACTTCCTTGACGGTGCCCGCTGCGGGCGACGGAACGTCCATGGTCGCTTTATCGGATTCGAGCGTGACGAGCGATTGTTCTTTCTCGACGGTGTCGCCAGCCTTCACGTGAATTTCGATAACCGGAATGTCGGTGAAATCGCCGATATCCGGCACCTTCACTTCTTGCGATCCGCCGCCTGCGGTTTTTTGTTCAGCAGGCTTGGAAGCAGCCGCTTCTTTCGGCGCGGGCGCCTCGGCTTTTGCCGCAGCGGGCGCTGCCGGTGCGGCAGGCTTTCCGCTCCCCGCGTCGGCCGTTTCCACCAACGCGATAACGGTGCCTTGCGAGACTTTATCGCCGGCTTTGACCTTGACTTCCTTGACCGTGCCGACGAGGTCGCTGGGGACTTCGATGGAGGCTTTATCGGATTCGAGGGTGAGGACGCCTTGTTCTTTTTCGATGGCGTCGCCGGCTTTGATAGTCACTTCGACGACATCGACGTCTTTGAAATCGCCGATATCGGGTACTTTAAGTTCGGTGAGACTCATGTTGTCCCCTAAGAAGGAAGCGGGCAAAACCGACGAAAACGCTTAAGCGTAGCGATTGGTTCTGCCGTCGGCAGACTTGTCTTTCTTTGCTTACTTTCTTTGGCAATTCAAAGAAAGTAAGTGCCGCCCCGCACAGGGGCGACCAGCAAAATGCAGTGCAATGCAGGTTCAATGACAAGGCTGGCGGACCACAAGAAGCGCGGGCCGCCAAGCACTAAAGAATCAAAGACTCACGCGACGGAAATCCGCCAGCACAGCAGAAAGATAGGCATTGAACCGCGCGGCCTCGGCGCCATCGATAACCCGATGATCGTAAGACAGCGACAAAGGCAGAATCAGGCGAGGTACGAACGCCTTGCCGTCCCACACCGGCTTCATCGCGCCCCGCGACAACCCCAGAATTGCCACTTCAGGCGCATTGATGATCGGCGTGAAATGCGTCCCGCCAATACCACCCAGCGACGAAATCGAGAAACATCCGCCTTGCATCTGATCCGGCTTCAGCTTGCCTTCACGTGCTGCCTTCGACAGATCGGCCATTTCGCGGGCGACATCGACGAGGCCCTTCTTGTCCGCGTCGCGAATCACCGGAACCATCAAACCGTTCGGGGTATCGGCGGCAAAACCGACGTTGTAATACTGCTTGAAGACGAGGTTATCGCCGTCGAGGCTCGCATTGAACGTCGGGAATTTCTTCAACGCGGCAACCACCGCCTTGATCACGAACGCGAGCATGGTGAACTTTACGCCGGCCTTTTCGTTTTCCTTGTTCAGCGTCACGCGAAGTGCTTCGAGGTCCGTGATATCGGCTTCGTCGTTGTTCGTGACGTGCGGAATCATGACCCAGTTGCGATGCAGGTTCGCACCCGAAATCTTCTTGATGCGCGACAGCGGCTTCGGATCGACCGGACCGAACTTCGTGAAGTCGACCTTCGGCCACGGCAGCAGATTCAACTCGCCGCCACCGGCCGGCGCTGCGGCGGCTGCCGCCGGCGCTTTACCCTGACCGCTCATCACGCCCTTCACGAACGCGGTCACGTCAGCTTGCGTGATACGGTTCTTGGGGCCCGTGCCCTTGACAGCCGCGACATCAACGCCCAGTTCGCGCGCAAATTTGCGCACGGACGGCGATGCATGGCTTGAGGTCCGCGTGCCGCCTTCGCCAGCGGGAATAGCCGGTGCGAGCGCAAGTGCGGACGGCGCTTCTTTCTGAGCAGGCGCCGATTTGGCCGGTGCATCCGAAGGCGCTTCTGTCTTCGGTGCTTCCTGCTTGGGTGCAGCGGCGGGTGTCGATCCTTCACCGCCTTCCAGCACGAGGATCAACGTGCCTTCTGAGACGTTGTCGCCGACCTTGACCTTGAGTTCCTTGACCGTGCCCGCTGCGGGCGACGGTACGTCCATGGTGGCTTTATCGGACTCGAGCGTGACGAGCGATTGCTCCTTCTCGACCTTGTCGCCGACCTTCACATTCACTTCGATGACCGGAATGTCCTTGAAGTCACCGATATCCGGCACCTTCACTTCAACCGATCCACCGCCCGAAGATGCAGCGGGCGCAGGAGCCTTCTCCTGAGCAGGCGCTTCAGCGGGTTTTTCAGCGGCCTTGGCGGTCGTAGCCGCACTCGCAGCGGCACCCGAATCAGCCGCTTCCAGCACGACGATCAACGCACCTTCCGACACGTTGTCGCCAACCTTGACCTTCACTTCCTTCACGACGCCGGCGGCCGAACTTGGCACGTCCATGGTCGCTTTATCGGATTCGAGCGTGACGAGCGATTGCTCCTTCTCGACGGTATCCCCAACTTTCACCAGCACTTCGATCACCGGAATGTCCGTGTAATCGCCGATATCCGGCACCTTGACTTCGATCGCTTGACTCATTGTTTATTGTCTCCTGGGTCGCGACGCGAAAATCGCCCTGCTTTTAGGCAAGGCGACTTCGCGCAACAACACTCGGGGGCCGATGCGTTAAACCGTCATCGGGTTGGGTTTAGCGGGGTCGAGCGCGTACTTCTTGATCGCGTCGGCAACAACCTTGCGGTCGATCGTGCCTTCATCGGCCAGGGCATTGAGCGCCGCGACGGTGACCCAGTAGCGGTCGACTTCGAAGAAATGACGCAGTTTTTCGCGCGTGTCCGAACGGCCGTAACCGTCCGTACCGAGCACGACAAACTTGTTCGGCACATAACCGCGAATCTGGTCGACGAGTGCACGCACATAATCCGTCGATGCCACCACCGGACCTTTAGCGTCCTTCAGCAGCTTCGTCACGTGCGAGACCTTGCGCTCTTCAGTCGGGTGCAGCAGGTTCCAGCGCTCGACTTGCGCGCCCTCACGTGCCAGCTCCGTAAAGCTCGGGACGCTCCAGAGATCGGCGGCGACGTTCCAGTCGTTCTTCAGCAGGTCAGCCGCGGCGATCACTTCGTTGAAGATCGTGCCCGCGCCCATCAGCTGAACGCGCGGCGCTTTTGCGTCGGCATCCGATTTGCGGAACGAGTACATGCCCTTGATGATGTCGGCTGCGACCGAATCGCCCTGCGGAATCGCCGGGTGTTCGTAGTTCTCGTTCATCACCGTGACGTAGTAATACACGTCTTCCTGATCCGCCACCATGCGACGCAAGCCGTCCTGCATGATCACCGCGAGTTCGTAACCGAAGGTCGGGTCGTAGCTCACGCAGTTCGGCACCGACGCCGCCCACATCAGCGAATGGCCGTCTTCGTGCTGCAGGCCTTCGCCGTTCAGCGTCGTCCGTCCAGCCGTACCGCCCAGCAAGAAGCCGCGCGAACGCATGTCGCCCGCTGCCCATGCCAGGTCGCCAATACGCTGGAAGCCGAACATGGAATAGAAGATGTAGAACGGGATCATGATCTCGTTGTGCGTCGAATACGACGTCGCAGCCGCGATCCAGTCACACATCCCGCCGGCTTCGTTGATCCCTTCCTGCAGGATCTGGCCGGTTTCCGATTCACGATAGAACATCAGCTGGTCGGAATCTTCCGGCACATACTTCTGGCCGTCCTGATTCCAGATACCGATCTGGCGGAACAAACCTTCCATACCGAAGGTACGCGATTCATCCGGCACGATCGGCACGATGCGTTTGCCGAGCGCCTTGTCCTTCAGCAGGATGTTGAGAATCCGCACGAACGCCATGGTCGTGGAAATCTCGCGGCCCGGACCCGTGCCCTTCAACACCGGCTCGAACGCCGACAAATCCGGCACCGGCAGCGACTCGGCTTTCTGACGGCGCGCCGGCAGATAACCACCGAGGTCCTGCCGACGAGCACGCATGTACTCGAGTTCCTTCGAACCTTCTTCGAACGTCAGGTACGGCACGTCCGCGATCTGGTCGTCAGGGATCGGCAGCTTGAACTGATCGCGGAATTTCTTCAGCTGATCCGTGTGCAGTTTTTTCTGCTGATGGGTGATGTTCATTGCCTGACCGGCTTCGCCCATGCCATAACCCTTGATGGTCTTGGCGAGGATGACGGTCGGCTGACCCTTCGTCTTCGATGCTTCGGTGTACGCCGCGTAGATCTTGTGCGGATCATGGCCGCCGCGATTCAGATTCCAGATGTCCTCGTCGGACCATTCCGCCACCATCGCCCTGAGTTCCGGCGTGTTGAAGAAATGCTCGCGCACGTAGGCGCCCGACTCCGACTTGTAGGTCTGGTATTCGCCGTCAACCACGTCCATCATCCGGCGCATCAGCGCACCGGTTCTATCGCGGGCGAAGAGCGAGTCCCAGCGGCTGCCCCACACCACCTTGATCACGTTCCAGCCGGCGCCGCGGAATTCACTTTCGAGTTCCTGGATGATCTTGCCGTTGCCGCGCACCGGGCCGTCGAGACGCTGCAGGTTGCAGTTGATCACGAAGACCAGGTTGTCGAGCCGTTCACGGCCGGCCATGCCAATCGCGCCGAGCGATTCCGGTTCGTCCGTTTCACCGTCGCCGAGGAATGCCCAGACCTTGCGGCTGCCCGCCTTGATAATGCCGCGCGCGTCCATGTACTTCATGAAACGCGCCTGATAGATCGCCATGATCGGGCCGAGGCCCATGGACACGGTCGGGAACTGCCAGAAGTCCGGCATCAGCCACGGATGCGGATATGACGAAATGCCTTCGCCGCCCACTTCCTGGCGGAAGTTATCGAGCTGGCTCTCCTTCAGCCGGCCCAGCAAGAATGCGCGCGAGTACACACCCGGCGACGAATGGCCCTGCACGAACACGAGATCACCGCCATGTTCGGGGGACGGTGCGTGCCAGAAATGGTTGAAACCCACGTCATACAGCGTGGCCGCCGACGCGAACGAAGCAATGTGCCCGCCCACGTTCGTGTCCTTGCCCGCGCGCAGCACCATGGCAATGGCGTTCCAGCGTGTGTACGAGCGGATCTTGTGTTCGATGTCCTGGTCGCCGGGAATCTTCGCCTGAGCGGCGACCGGAATGGTGTTGATGTACGGCGTGTTAGCGGAGAACGGCAGGTGTTCGCCGTGCACGCGCGCGAATTCGATCTGCTTTTCGATCAGGTAATGAGCGCGATCCGGGCCTACTGCCGAAATCACGCCGTCAAGGGCTTCCAGCCACTCGCCCGTTTCCTGGGGATCTTCGTCGTCCTTGGCGTTGGCGACATATTTCATCACTTCGTCGGGTACAGCTGACATGCTCGTCTCCTGATTTGAGGAACGCTCTGTGAACAGACGACGCGAGCCTTTAAGCCATCCGCAACACACAATTGCGGAAAACAATGAGGGTCAAGCGCGCGTGCGGCAATTCTAAAGAGCCTCAGAACGGTAACGCAAGCAATATTTCGAATCATGAGACTCAATCTCATAATGCGGAAAAATGCTGCAATGCACCGTGGGACAAGGCTCTTTTGATAGACGCGTTGGTGTCCTTGCGATCAATTGCGGGACGTTTCACGTCTTTTTACGCCATTTAACAGTGTGGCGCTGCGTTACAATTGCGCGCATGTTGACCGAACGGCTTTTCGCACGCTCGGCGCGATCGCGGGGCTTACCCAACGACTCGGCGCCGACCCGCTGGCACCACGGACCGTGGTGGTCAAACTCGTATTTGCTGACCCCACTGATTTCGATCCTGGTCTTCCTGGTCGTGATGAGCTTGATCTTGTGGAGTCTCAACCGGCGCGAGCAGCAACAGCAGGAAGACACGCTCTACCGTAACGTGGCGTGGGCGCAGCAGCAAATAAGGCTTTCCATGACGGGCGCGCAGGAGCAGATCCAGGCGTTGGCCCGTGACATCGCGTCTGGCCACGGGGACCCGCAGTCGTTCCAGAGTTCCACCGGCGACATCATGCAGGGGCATCCCGAGATCCTCTACATGAACTGGTACACGGCGCAGCACAAGCCGCGCTGGCCGAATACGCCGCTGCCCGTGCTCGGCTCGCGGCTTGCCAAGCCCACCGACGCGCAGATGGACGACGCCGTTCAGTCTGCATTCGACGAAGCCCGCACCAGCCGCCGCCAGGTCTACTCCCCGCTTCTCTACGACGATCTCGGCAACGGCTACATCACGTTGCAGACACCGGTTTATCGCGACCGTGAGTTCCTCGGATCCATTGCGGCGGTGTTTTCCATCGAGGGAATTCTCAAGCACGACATTCCCAGCGAACTCTCCGCCAAGTACAAGATTTCCATTACCGACCTGAACAATCGCGAGCTCGCCACGACCTCCAGCCGGCCGCGGCTGCCGCGCGACATGTTCTACGACCTGCCGCTCGATCCGCCGGGCCAGGGGGTATCGGTACGTGTTTATTCGTATCCGCAGCTTACGAATTTCACCAATAACACGCTCGTCTGGCTGGTCGCCGGCTTGTCTTGTTTTGTGTTGTGGAGCTTGTGGAGCCTCTGGAAACACACGCGGCAACGCTTTGAGGCACAACAAGCACTTTACGCCGAGGCGTTTTTCCGCCGCGCGATGGAAAATTCAGTGCTTATAGGTATGCGCGTGCTCGACATGCACGGCCGGATCACGCACGTGAATCCCGCGTTTTGCCGGATGACTGGCTGGGACGAGAGCGATCTGGTGTCCAAAGTGGCGCCCTTTCCGTACTGGCCGAAAGACGCGTATCCGGAAATGCAGCGGCAACTGGACATGACCTTGCGCGGCAAGGCGCCCTCGTCCGGCTTCGAATTGCGTGTGCGCCGCAAGGACGGTTCGTTCTTCCACGCGCGGCTTTATGTCTCGCCGCTTATCGATAGTTCGGGTCGGCAAACCGGCTGGATGTCGTCCATGACCGACATTACCGAGCCGCGCCGCGCCCGCGAAGATCTCGCCGCCGCGCATGAGCGATTCACCACGGTGCTGGAAAGCCTCGACGCGGCTGTCTCCGTACTTGCCGCCGACGAAGCCGAACTGCTGTTCGCGAATCGCTACTATCGGCACCTGTTCGGAATTCGTCCGGACGGACATCTCGAACTCGCGGGTGCGGGCTTCGATACGGCGCAAACGTCGTCGGACTCCATCGACATGGTCGATACCTACGCCGGCCTCCCCGCCACCGCGCTGACCGAAAGCACCTCGGACGCGCAGGAAGTGTATGTGGAGGGCATCCAGAAGTGGTTCGAAGTGCGCCGCCAATACATTCAGTGGGTGGACGGCCATCTCGCGCAGATGCAAATTGCGACCGACATCACCACGCGCAAGCAGGCGCAAGAACTCGCCGATCAGCAGGAAGAAAAGCTGCAGTTCACCAGCCGTTTGATGACAATGGGCGAAATGGCGTCGTCGTTGGCGCACGAATTGAACCAGCCTTTGGCCGCGATCAATAATTACTGTTCGGGTTGCGTCGCGCTGGTCAAATCGGGACGCATGACGCAGGACGCGCTGTTGCCCGTGCTCGAAAAAACCGCGCAGCAAGCGGTGCGCGCAGGCATGATCATCAAGCGCATTCGCGAATTCGTGAAGCGCAGCGAACCGAAACGCCAGCCTACGCGCGTGGCGGATATCGTCGCCGATGCGGTGGGTCTTGCGGAAATTGAAGCGCGCAAACGCAAGATTCGCATTCTCACTGAAATTCGCTCGCGTATGCCCGTTATCCATGTGGATCCGGTGCTGATCGAGCAAGTGCTTGTGAACTTGCTGAAAAACGCGGCAGAAGCCATGCACGATGCCAAGCCGAACGCCGTCGATCCAGTGATCCGCGTGATCGTGCAGCGGGTGGACGGCGGGTTTGTCTGCGTGAGTGTGGTGGACCAGGGGCCGGGTGTGGATGAAGCTACCGCTGAGCGCCTTTTCGAACCCTTCTACAGCACCAAGTCCGACGGTATGGGCATGGGATTGAACATTTGCCGATCGATCATTGAATCGCATCGCGGACGTCTTTGGGTGGTGAACAATATCGATGCCTCCGGCAACGTGACGGGCGCCACATTCCATTGCAGTTTGCCAATCGGAGAAGCCGAAGGTCCGGGCAGTAGCGGACCGGAAGCTCTCAGTCATCAACCCACACAACAAACTGTTACGGGAGAGCTATGAGCACAGTCACCACTCAGGAAACCGTCTTTGTCGTCGACGACGATGAAGCCGTGCGTGATTCTTTGCGCTGGCTGCTTGAAGCCAATGGCTACCGCGTCTCGTGCTTTGCGAGCGCTGAAGCGTACCTCGATGCGTACCTCCCGATCGCCCATTCCGGCGCGATCTCGTGTCTGATACTGGACGTACGGATGTCGGGCATGAGCGGTCTCGAATTGCAGGAACGGCTGATCGCAGAGAATTCGCTGCTGCCGATCATCTTCGTGACGGGTCACGGCGACGTGCCAATGGCCGTGTCGACCATGAAGAAAGGCGCGATGGATTTCATTGAAAAGCCGTTCGATGAAGCCGAGTTGCGCAAGCTGGTTGAACGCATGCTGGATAAGGCGCGTACCGAGAGTTCGAGCGTGGCGCAGCAGCGTGCGGCGGCCGAGCGGCTGGGTAAGCTCACGGCGCGGGAGCATCAGGTGCTGGAGCGGATCATCGCGGGGCGTTTGAACAAGCAGATCGCCGATGACCTTGGGATCAGCATCAAGACGGTTGAAGCGCATCGCGCGAATATCATGGAGAAGCTCTCCGTGAATACGGTTGCGGATTTGCTCAGGCTGGCACTTTCCAACAAGCCGCAGACGCAGCAAGCTCAATAAGGTTTCAGGTCTTCTCGCGGGTACGCCGAGGGGCGGCTTTTGGCTTCCCCTCGGCGGTAGTGGTTTTGGCTCGGCCGCAGCCAAACCACCCTTTCCGGCCAGCAACACAAAGCGCCGAAAATATTGACAACACGGGACGCCATCGCCCCCCCTGGCAACGCCCTGCGGGCCGCGCCAGCAAAAATCGCCGTCCGGTATAATTGACACCCGACCGCAAAGCCGCGCCGCACTGGCGCACTAGGCCCCCTGCGACCCTGCGCCCTCAAGAAAAGCAGCGGATTTTCCTCCGCCCAGACCTCCTATGACTGCCCAAATCATCGACGGCAACGCCCTCTCCAAGACTCTTCGCGCCGATGTAGCCACACGTGCCGCAGCCCTGACCGCCCGTGGCCAGCAACCCGGCCTGGCAGTCATTCTCGTCGGCGAAAATCCGGCCAGCGAGGTCTATGTCCGCAACAAGGTAAAAGCCTGTCAGGACAACGGCTTGCATTCCGTATTCGATCGTTTTCCGTCCACGCTCACCGAAAGCGAGTTGCTGGCCCGGCTCGACGACCTGAACAACGATCCGAATGTGCACGGCATCCTGGTGCAACTTCCGTTACCGAAACATATCGATAGCCACAAGGTCATCGAAGCCATTGCTCCCGCCAAGGACGTAGATGGTTTCAATGTCGAAAACGCCGGCGCGCTGATGACCGGCAAACCGCTGTTTCGTCCGTGCACGCCCTACGGCGTGATGAAGATGTTCGAAGCGCATAGCATCCCGCTGGAAGGCGCCAACGCAGTCGTGATCGGACGCTCGAACATCGTCGGCAAGCCAATGGCCATGCTGCTGCTCGAAGCCGGCGCCACGGTCACCATCACGCACAGCAAAACGCGCGACCTGGCCGCGCTAACGCGCAACGCGGACGTAGTCGTCGCCGCAACGGGACGGCGCAACATCCTGACCGCCGATATGGTCAAACCCGGTGCAACAGTCATCGATGTGGGCATGAATCGCGACGAAAACGGCAAACTCTGCGGCGACGTGGATTTCGCGGGCGTGAAGGACGTGGCCGGTTTCATCACTCCCGTGCCGGGCGGCGTTGGGCCGATGACCATCACCATGCTGCTGGTGAATACCATCGAAGCCGCAGAACGCGCGATGCAGCAGGATCGGGATTAAAGCGTTGAGCGTTGAGCGCTGGGGCCAACGCCGTTCAGCGCTTACATGCATGATGGATGCACCGGCCGACGTATTGTCGGATTGCCGCGTTTAAAAGCAGGGCCCGCTCGCCGATAGGGTAAATCGCCGCCTTAGCCAGAATCGATTTGAGAATCGGCGGAGGCGTCCCCACAATAGTGTTTTGCCAACTGTCGAAAATCGCGCGCTTTAACTTGCGCGGCCTCACATCCATCGTTGGTTCCATTTTTATCCGAGACCGGGAGAGTCATGTCCAATTCGACACCATCGAATACCGCGAATCCAGCTCAGGGCAACCCCCTGCTCGACTTCTCCGACCTGCCCCGCTTCGGCGACATCAAACCGGAACACGTGACGCCAGCGCTCGACGTCCTGCTCGCCGATGCCAAAGCCGCCGTCGATCACGCCAGCGCGCCGGAGACGCCGGCTACCTGGCGGGACATTGTGGAAAGCGTGGAACGCGCGAGCGAGCGGCTGTCGCGTGCGTGGGGCGTGATCGGCCACCTGAACGCCGTCGCCGATACCCCCGAACTGCGTGCCGCCCATGCCGAGAATTTGCCGCGCGTGACGGAGTTCTCCGCGAGCGTAGGACAGAATCTGGCGCTCTATGAGAAATACAAAGCGATTGCGGGGAGCGAAGAACACGCATCGCTTTCAGTCGAGCAGAAGAAAATGCTAAGCAACGAGTTGCGCGGGTTTCGTTTGTCGGGCGCCGAATTGCCTGAAGACAAAAAACCCCGTTTTGCACGCGTTCAAGAAGAACAAGCGGCGTTATCGAAGGCATTCTCCGATCACGTCCTCGATGCCACGAACGCGTTTTCGTATGTCGTGACCAAGGAAAGCGAACTCGCAGGTTTGCCGGAAGACGTGATCGAAGCGGCACGCGAAGCCGCGCAAAAAGAAGGCCGTGAGGGCTGGAAGTTCACGCTGCATTTCCCATCGTATTTCCCGGTCATGCAGTACGCCGAACATCGGCCATTGCGCGAAGCGATGTATCGCGCCTATGTGACGCGCGCGTCCGAACTGGGTGCGAACTACGGCAACGGCAAGCCCGAATGGGACAACACGGCGAATGTCGTCGAACAGTTGAAGCTGCGTGCCGAAGAAGCCCACGCGCTCGGCTATCAAAACTTCGCTGAGGTATCGCTTGCGCCGAAGATGGCCGAATCGCCCGCACAGGTGATCGCGTTCCTCGAAGACTTGGCCGTACGCGCACGTCCGCACGGCGAAAAGGACTGGATGGAATTGCGTGCGTTCGCCGCGACCGAGCTCGGGATGCCGGAATTGCAACCGTGGGATTCGACCTTTGCAGCCGAGCGCTTGCGCCAGCAGCGTTATTCGTTCTCGGAAAATGAAGTGAAGCAGTATTTCCCGCAAGAGGCCGTGCTGAAGGGTTTGTTCAAGGTCACGGAAACGCTGTTTGGCGTGAGTATCCGGCGCGATGAAGCCGCTGTATGGAATCCGGAAGTGCGCTTTTTCCGCGTTGAAAACAAGGACGGAACGCTCGTAGCGCAGTTCTATCTGGACCTGTATGCGCGCGAAGGCAAACGCGGCGGCGCCTGGATGGACGACGCCCGCTCGCGGCACAAACGCCGTGAAGGCGGCGTACAAACGCCCGTCGCGTATCTGACATGCAACTTCTCCGCGCCCGTTGGCGGCAAGCCCGCGTGTTTTACCCACGACGAAGTCATCACCCTGTTCCACGAATTCGGGCACGGTCTGCATCACATGCTGACGCGCGTGGATGAACTCGGGGTATCGGGTATCAACGGCGTGGAATGGGACGCGGTCGAATTGCCCTCGCAGTTCATGGAGAACTTCTGCTGGGAGTGGGACGTCCTCACCGACATGTCCGGTCACGTGGACACGGGCGCCACGCTGCCGCGCGAACTTTTCGACAAGATGCTTGCTGCGAAGAACTTCCAGAGCGGTCTGGGCACGTTGCGCCAGATCGTGCTCTCCATGTTCGATATCCAGCTGCACAGCGACTACGATCCGGCCGGCGCCACCAATGTCAACGACTTCGCGCGTGAGATCAACGAGCGTTTCCACGTCGTGCCGCAAGCGCCCTTCTCCCGCTGGACCAATACGTTCACGCACATTTTCGCGGGCGGGTATGCCGCGGGGTATTACAGCTACAAGTGGGCGGAAGTGTTGTCGGCGGATGCGTACGCGGCGTTCGAAGAAGCCGCGAAGATTGGCGGTGGTTCGGTGCTGGATGCAACGACGGGCACTCGGTACCGGCGCGAGATTCTTGAAGTAGGAGGCAGCCGGCCGGCGATGGACTCGTTCAAGGCATTCCGCGGCCGCGAACCGAATATCGATGCGCTGTTGCGGCATAACGGCATGTCGCCGGAGACGGCGCATTGATTGACGCACGATGAGGAAGGCGGTTCCGGTGAAAATCGGAACCGCTTTTTTTTCAGTCCGTTTCAGGCAACTCGTTTCGATTAGCGGCAACGAATCCGAAGCGGCTTGATCTCGTCGATCGACGATCACACGCTCGAACTCGGGTGGTCCCACTGCTACCGTGCGGTCGAAACAGATTATCATCGTCGTTATCTGGCCTTGACGAGCGCGTGACAAATCGATCGTCGTATCTGGCGGCCGCGGAAGACCTCCGGTGTGCTCACGGTCTGCTCTCATCTCCATGACAATATGCCATCCATATTGATCAAACTTAAATCGATCAGTTATACATACTAAAAATCGCTTACTGAAATCTTGAATACACGCATTCGCCGTTTTTCCTCCTAAAAATTTAAAAAAACATTTAGGACTGTGAAAAATTATTGCAAATAAATCACAGGCTGATTCACGTGATAAGTTTCATCTGATGTTTTGCAGGATGTGGTTGCTAACCCGCCAATTTCCACTCCACCACTCAACCAACAAGATCTTTCTCAGACCTGCCCGTCGCATAACAGATTCACCATCCGTTCTGTTGCGACTGGGCTTGATACATAACGAATCTAAATCAAACCAAATGACCAACAGACATCTCTGCGTACTTGCCGCCACTTCATGCGTGATTCTTGCTGGCTGCGGAGGGGGCGGGAACGATGCAGGGCCCAGCGCGCCGGGCCCTGCCATTGCGGACAATGTGCTTATGTCGACAGGGCTAGCCGCTAACGGCGTGATCGCCACAATTAATCGGGCCGGCTTCATGCGCGTTTATGGAAGTGGCACGGGCCAGGCACTGACGCTCGGCCTCGGAACAGTACCAATGACCGGGAATGCCAACAGCGCCACGGGTAATGGCTGGCTTCCATCGTCCGGAACGTTTGTTCAGGGCAATGCCACGTTGAGCCTTAATTCAGGGGGCAAGGCCTATTCCCTGAAAGTTCAGGGAGCCACAAGCCCCGCTTCAGATTCTACGCTGACGTTAAACACCATTTTGGTTAAGCCAACCGTCTCATCGCTAGCCGGGACTTTTGGTATGACCTCGTCAACGCAGATCGTTATCGCTGGCAACTCTTTTAGTGGTAGCTACGGATACAACTGCACGTGGAGCGGCAACTTGACGCCGCAAACTAATACCATAGACGTGACAGACATCCAGTTTGAAACGGCGGCGCAAGGGTTGAATCCAGGTGCGAACCCTTGCCCATATGCTGGCAAAAATTTCACGGGAACAGCGTTCTTGATGGGCCCTAGTGCCGCTTACCCCAAAGGTGTTTTTGCCATCAACTGGGATGATGGCGGTTCGAACATGCCCACATCCGTCAATGAGATGTATTTCATCAGGCAGTAACCCGTTACGTCGTCCGCCCTGCAACTGTTCGGTTCGGCGTCAATCAGGCGAGTTGCAAGTGCCGTCGGGTTTGGCTTTTGCAACCTCCGGCGAAGGCTGTCAGTTGCATAGACGATCGTTTGCCGTTGGATTGTAGTTCTCTACCGATTCAACCGGAAATTCACCTCCTCCGGCCTCCCTTCCAGGCTGAGTTTCGCCCGCATCGCCGGCGCGCGGCTGACTACCTTGCCGCGACGAAGAACGGCCGTACGCGCTGCACGCAATCGAATGGCTTCCACAGGATCGCGTGCGTCCAGCACCACGCAATCCGCGTTGTTACCCACAGCAATCCCATACCCTTCCATACCCAGGATCTTCGCCGGTGTCGTCGTCACTGCATCGAAGGCCGCGCGCATGGCGTCAATGCCCGTCATCTGTGCGACGTGCAAACCCATGTGCGCCACTTCCAGCATGTCGCCCGAGCCCAGGCTGTACCACGGGTCCAACACGCAGTCGTGGCCAAACGCTACGTCTACGCCCGCTGCCATCAACTCCGGCACCCGCGTCATGCCTCGGCGCTTGGGGTAGGTATCGGCGCGGCCCTGGAGCGTGATGTTGATCAGCGGATTCGCGATCGCGGCTACGCCGGAATCGCGGATCAACGGGATCAGCTTGCTCACGTAATAGTTGTCCATGGAATGCATCGACGTAAGGTGCGAACCCGTAACCCGCCCCTGCAGCCCCAGCCGATGCGTCTGCGCCGCCAATGTTTCGATATGACGCGACATCGGGTCATCTGACTCATCGCAATGCATGTCTACGCGCAGCCCCTTCTGCGCCGCGAACTCACACAGAAGGCGCACGGACTCGGCGCCGTCGGCCATTGTGCGTTCGAAATGCGGAATTCCACCGACCACATCCACGCCCATTGATATCGCTCGCTTCAGGTTCTCGAACGCGCCCTTACTGCGCAAGACGCCGTCCTGCGGGAACGCAACGAGTTGCAAGTCCAGATACGGCTTCACGCGACGCTTTACTTCAAGCAGCGCTTCCACGGCGAGCAGACGTGGATCGCAGACGTCCACATGTGAGCGAATCGCAAGCAGGCCGCGCGCGACGGCCCAGTCGCAATACTGCATCGCCCGGTCGACCAGTGCTTCCTGTGTTAACTCTGGCTTCAGCTCGCCCCATAACGCGATCCCTTCGAGTAGCGTTCCCGACGCATTCACACGTGGCAACCCGTAGGACAGCGTGGCGTCCATATGGAAATGCGCATCGACGAACGGCGCGGTGACGAGAGAACCTGCCGCATCGATTTCCTCCGGCGCGGTGGCGGCGAGTTGCGGCTCGATCGCAGCAAAGCGGCCGTGTTCTATCCCGATATCCACCAGATCGCGGGAATCCGCAAGCGTTGCACGTCGAATGATCAGGTCCATGGAGTTGTCCTTTTGCCAAGTGTTTCGATGATTGTAGCGGGACAGAAAGCACGATTTTCAAGGCGCTGGCCACGTTAGCCATTCGGTCGACTGCAGGAAGCTCGCGCGACCGATCACAGTGACAACTCCACTCGCCCGATGCATGGCGTGTGTCACCGGGTTCAAGTCACTCCAATGCTGGTTTTCGAGCGACCAAAAATCTCATCACTGAATTCGATCGATGCCTTGAATTTTCGTATCCAATAGGATACATTTCATCAAGGCATCCCACTTTACGTTATCTGGGATCCACACGCATGACGAACACAATCAATCAAACGCACGACTTTTCGGTTTGGCTGTTGGGCGTGACTGATGTGTTAGCAAGAGCCGCCATCTTGATTCGGATTAAACGCGCCGCGTTGGGAAATTTCGGCGATTGTCACGACGTCGGCAGCAGCGTGTGGGAAATGCGGATTCACACAGGTGCGGGCTATCGCGTGTACTACGTGCGCGACGGCTCGACCGTTTATCTGCTGTTGGCCGGGGGAAGCAAGCGAGGGCAGATATCGGATATCGCCCGAGCGAAGGCCATGTGGCAGCGAATCAGACAGGAACGAAAATGAACTCAACTCACATTTCGGCTTTCGACGCATCCGACTATCTCGATAGCGAAGAGGCCATCGCGGCATATCTGAACGAGGCGCTTGCTTCGGGCGATTCCGACATTCTGCTATCGGCTCTTGCAGATATCGTGAAAGCACGCGGCATGTCAAAAGTCGCCTCCGACGCAGGTGTGCAACGCGAAAGCCTGTACAAATCGCTCGCGGAAGGCGCGAAACCCCGCTTTGAGACCATCCAGAAAGTTGCCGCTGCGTTGGGGGTAAAACTCGTCGCCGTGCCAGTACATCACTGAAGCCCTTTGCCTTGAGGGCTTATGGCCCATGGCTCAGGTAAACTGCGCCCACGCGTCAATCAATCGGGCCTATGGCCTATAAGGCTGAAAGACCAACTGACGGCTTATGTTTACGCCTACAGCTCATCACTGACGAGAGTCAATCTCCGCACCAATCAAATGAAAATTGCCACCTGGAACGTCAACTCACTCAAGGTCCGCCAACAGCATGTGATCGACTGGCTGGCAACGAGCGGCGTCGACGTGTTGTGCTTGCAAGAACTCAAGCTAACGGACGACAAATTCCCCGTCGCCGAACTTGCCGCTGTCGGCTACAAAAGCTGGTTTGCCGGTCAGAAGACCTATAACGGCGTCGGCATTCTGGTACGCGACAGCCTGACGGTCGACGAAACCACGATCGTACGCAACATTCCCGCGTTCGAGGACCCGCAGCAACGCGTGATTGCCGCGACCGTCGAAGGCGTGCGAATCGTCTCGGCGTATTTCCCGAACGGCCAGGCGCCCGGCACGGAGAAGTTCGCCTACAAGATGCGTTGGCTCGAAGCGCTGCGGGACTGGATCGAAGGCGAGATGAAAACGTATCCGCAACTTGCGCTGCTGGGCGACTACAACATCGCGCCGGAAGACCGCGACGTTCACGACCCAAAAGCCTGGGAAGGCCAGAACCTTGTGTCGCCCGAAGAACGCGCGCACTTCGTGCAGTTAATCGAATTGGGACTTACCGACACCTTCCGCATCTTCGAGCAGCCCGAGAAGCTGTACACGTGGTGGGACTATCGGATGCTCGGGTTCCGTCGCAACGCGGGGCTGCGCATCGATCACATTCTGGTCACGGCTGAACTCGCCGCTCGATGCACAGCGTGTGAAGTGGACAAAGTGCCGAGAAAGTGGGAACAGCCGTCCGATCACGCGCCGGTGATCGCGACGATTAGCTGAGTAGTTGGCCGCGGCGGATTAAAGCGAAGCCAGTCAAGGCACGCAGGCGATTGCGTTGTGCCTCGCTTGAAACTTGATGCGTGAAGGCTTGCAGGTCGTCACCAAGCCGCGTCTATAAACCACATCTGAAAAACCGCAACGAGGGCGTCGCCAGACGCCGTCCACTACCAGCCGCATCAAGCGTCCAGGTGCAACTCCTGAATCTTGCGCGTGATCGTATTGCGGCCGATTCCCAGCCGCTCGGCCGCTTCCACCTTCCGGCCGCGAGTAAAGTCGAGCGCCTCGCGAATCACCGCAGCTTCAAAGCGGCGCGCTAGTTCGTCCATGACATCGGCAGTATTCTCGCGCAGCAACCGCGCGACCTCGGTCCGCAAGCCGTTTTCCCACACGCTCGCGGGAACGCCGCCAGGCGGCGTACCAAGCGAAGCCGGCAAACCGCTGACGCCGCCAGATAGGCCCGCGTTCGACCCACCGCTATTTTCCGCCGCCGACGCTGTTAACGCAGTGCTCTCACCGGCGTATTCCTGAGTCGGCGTGAGATCCGGCGGCAAATCCTTTTGCTCGATCGTCTGCGCCGGCGCCATCACGGTAAGCCAGTTACACAGGTTTTCGAGTTGTCGAACATTCCCAGGAAATGGCAGCGATGCCAAAAACCCAAGTGCATCTTCCGATACCCGCTTCGGCTCGACACCCAGATCACGCGCGCTTTTCTGCAGGAAATGCCGCGTGAGCAACGGAATGTCTTCACTACGCTCGCGCAGCGCGGGCAAGCGCAAGCGAATCACGTTCAGCCGGTGATACAAGTCCTCACGGAACAAGCCCTGCCGCACGCGAGATTCGAGATTCTGGTGAGTCGCCGCGATCACCCGAACGTTCGCCTTCAATGGGTTGTGGCCCCCCACGCGATAAAACTGCCCATCGGATAACACACGCAACAGACGCGTCTGCAGATCGAACGGCATATCGCCGATTTCATCGAGGAACAACGTACCGTTTTCAGCTTGCTCGAACCGCCCCTGCCGCATCGCCTGCGCGCCCGTGAACGCGCCACGCTCGTGACCGAACAGCTCGGACTCAAGCAAATCCTTCGGGATCGCGGCGGTGTTCAACGCGATGAACGGTCCGTTTGCGCGCGGGCTATGTCGGTGCAGCGCACGCGCGACAAGCTCCTTTCCGGTGCCCGATTCTCCCGTGATGAGCACAGTGGCGGCGGAATGTGACAAACGGCCGATCGCACGAAACATGTCCTGCATCGCTGGCGCCTGGCCAAGCATTTCGGGCGTTTCGGTGACGCTGTTGTCGTAGGCCGCTTCGCCACGCATGCTTTCATCAACAGCACGGCGAATCAGCTCAACCGCCTTGTCGACATCGAACGGCTTTGCCAGGTATTCGAACGCACCACCCTGGAACGCGGCCACGGCGCTGTCGAGATCGGAGAACGCCGTCATGATGATGACCGGCAAACCGGGCAGCTTGTCGCGCACAGTTTGCAACAATTCGAGTCCCGAACCTCCCGGCATGCGGATGTCGGACACAAGCACTTGCGGGCTTTCCTGTTCGAGCGCTGTGAGCGCGTCCCGGACGCCGGAAAAACTGCGCGTAGCGAAGTTCTCTCTTGCGAGCGCTTTTTCAAGCACCCAGCGGATGGATTGGTCGTCGTCTACTATCCAGAT
This sequence comes from Caballeronia sp. SBC1, assembly GCF_011493005.1. Taxonomy (NCBI): domain Bacteria; kingdom Pseudomonadati; phylum Pseudomonadota; class Betaproteobacteria; order Burkholderiales; family Burkholderiaceae; genus Caballeronia; species Caballeronia sp. SBC1. Next base: position 1,316,553 of record NZ_CP049156.1, on the reverse strand, counting down.
CGGCTTCATATAGTTCGGCGAGATGTCTTCGTGTGGTTCGGTATAAGCCCGTCGAAACGGTCAGGCGCACTAGCGCTTTTAAAATGTCGATGAACCCTCGTGATCGATGCTTGACTCCATGCTTCGGTGCTTCGATCCTTCATCGGTGTCCAGTCAGCCTTCGAACGGCAACAAGATGGTGAACTCGGTGCAACCCGGCTTGCTATCCACCTCGATCAACCCATCGTGCTGTTGCACGAAAGTCTGCGCGAGCGTGAGGCCCAGTCCACTCCCATCTTCCCGCCCGGACACAAGCGGATAGAAAATCCGGTCGCGTATCTCTTCCGGGATGCCGGGACCGTTGTCAGTGATATGCAAGTCCAGTGCCAGTTTGTGCAGGCGCTTGCCAATAGTCACTTTGCGAGCAATACGCGTACGCAACTCTATACGCGCATCGCCTTGTGAAATGCGTTCACGCAGCGCTTCCGCCGCGTTGCGCACGATGTTGAGCAACGCCTGGATAAGCTGCTCTTTGTCGCCGCGCAAGTCGGGCACGCTCACGTCGTAATCGCGATCGAGCGTGAGGCCACGCGGAAACTCCGCGAGAATCACGGCGCGCACGCGCTCGCAGACTTCGTGAATATTCACGTCGCCAACAATATGCGGATGCCGGTGCGGCTCGAGCAAGCGGTCGACCAGCGTTTGCAGACGATCCGATTCCTTGATGATCACCTGCGTGTATTCGCGTAACTCGTCGCGTTCACGCGCGCCCAGCTCGAACTCGAGTAGTTGCGCTGCGCCTCGAATGCCGCCAAGCGGATTCTTGATTTCATGCGCGAGGTTGCGAATCAGTTGCTTGTTCACCGCCGTCAGATCGTGAATACGCTCTTCGCGGTCGGTCTTCAAATGCCGCTCGTTCTCAAATAGTTCGAGCAGTACGTAATTTGGTGCGACTTCCAGATACGCGACAATCGCGTGAACATGCAGCGGCTCGCGGCCGGGACGTTCGAGCACGGCGTCGAGATGCGTTGCGTTGAAACGGTGATCGGCAATCGACGCAATGGTCGTCACCAGTTCGTCCGCATTGGCGAACAGTTCGGGCCATGAGGTTTGAGCCAGTTGCTTGCGCGAGCGCTCGAGCATGGCTTCCGCCGACGGATTCGCAAACGCGATCTTGAGGGTCAGCTTGTCCAGTACAAGCACGACCGTGGGCAGCGCTTCCATGCCCGGCAGCAAATGTGTAGCGACGAGCGCAGCGTCGTCGGACAACGAATTGTCGGGAGGACTCTTTCTCGCCTTGATGAGATTCTTGAGAACCATCGTGCAGTGAGACCCCGTCTTGAAACTTGTCAGGAGAAGCGCCGGAGATTAAAAAAAGGGACGGCACGCCGTCCCTTTTTCGATCATTCGACACTCCTGCTTCGCGTCACGCGACGCACTTCTCCGCAAGACAGCGAACGAAGAAGCACGTGCGCCATGCAACGCGCTTACAGCGAGTAGTACATTTCGAACTCGATCGGATGCACAGCCTGGCGATAGCGCTGCAGTTCATTCGTCTTCAGTTCGATATACGCGTCGAGCATGGAATCGGTGAACACGCCGCCGACCGTCAGGAACCCACGATCAGCGTTGAGCGCGTCCAGCGCTTCGTCGAGGCCAGCACACACGGTCGGGATCTTTGCATCCTCTTCCGGCGGCAGGTCGTACAGGTTCTTGTCCGCTGCTTCGCCCGGGTGGATCTTGTTTTGCACGCCGTCCAGGCCGGCCATCATCAGCGCCGAGAAGCACAGGTACGGGTTCGCCATCGGATCCGGGAAACGCGTTTCGATACGGCGGCCCTTCGGGTTCGACACGTGCGGAATGCGGATCGAAGCCGAACGGTTCTTCGCAGAGTAAGCCAGCTTGACCGGTGCTTCGAAGTGCGGCACGAGACGCTTGTACGAGTTCGTCGACGGGTTCGTGATCGCGTTCAGCGCGCGAGCATGCTTGATGATGCCGCCGATGTAGAACAGCGCGAATTCCGACAGGCCTGCATAACCGTCACCAGCGAACAGGTTCTTGCCGTCCTTCCAGATCGACTGGTGAACGTGCATGCCCGAACCGTTGTCGCCAACGATCGGCTTCGGCATGAACGTCGCCGTCTTGCCATACGTGTGCGCCACGTTCTGGACGATGTACTTCAGTTGCTGCGTCCAGTCGGCGCGCTGAACCAGCGTCGAGAACTTCGTGCCGATTTCGTTCTGGCCCTGGCCCGCCACCTCGTGGTGGTGCACTTCAACCGGAATGCCGATCTGCTCGAGCAACAGGCACATTTCCGAACGGATGTCCTGGAACGTGTCGACCGGAGCAACCGGGAAGTAACCGCCCTTCGTGCCCGGACGGTGACCTGTGTTGCCGCCTTCGAATTCCATCGACGACGACCACGGTGCTTCTTCCGAACCGACCTTGACGAAGCAGCCCGACTGGTCCGCGCTCCAGCGCACCGAGTCGAAAATGAAGAATTCCGGCTCTGGACCGAAGAAAGCCGTGTCGCCCAGGCCCGAGCTCTTCAAATACGCTTCTGCGCGCTTCGCGAGCGAGCGCGGATCGCGTTCATAGCCCTTGCCATCTGCCGGCTCCACCACGTCGCAGGACATCACGAGCGTCGACTCTTCGTAGAACGGATCGATAAACGCGGTATCCGCATCCGGCATCAACAGCATGTCCGATGCCTCGATGCCTTTCCATCCGGCGATAGACGAACCGTCGAAAGCGTGGCCGCTTTCAAATTTGTCTTCGTCGAATGCCGAGACCGGCACCGAAACGTGTTGCTCTTTACCGCGCGTGTCGGTGAAACGGAAGTCGACAAACTTGACGTCCTCGTCCTTGACGAGTTGCATGACGTCGGCCACGGATTTGCTCATTACCTATCTCCTGATTAACAAAAGTCGACGAACACTAATTCGCCGTCTAACCGATTCGAAACCATCGGCAGAGTCAAAAGCAGCTTCCATGCCAAGTGCACCATTGTTGCGCTAAGCAGTTGAAGCTGCGCGCTTTTTCGGGGAAGCACCATTACCGTTCAAGGGGCTTACTCGATCAAAATCGCGTAGTCACGCACACATTCGGTGCACACAAAACTAAGACCCGTAACGTTAGCACTGATTCGGGGCAATTCAAACGCTTCGCACCGGTCCGATGCGTACTGCCGTATTCGTCGGCCGGGCGTCATTGAAGCGCGGACAGCAAGCTAGAATGCCTGATTAAAATGTCCGATTGGAGACCTTGTCCATGAGCACTCTCGAGCAGTTGTACGCCCAAGCGACGCAACGCGCCGATCAAAACCAGTTGCCGTACGCGGGCGCCATTTTGCCCGCCGAGGCGTTCGAGCTTCTGCAACTCGACTCCTCAGTTCGCCTCGTCGACGTGCGCACGCGCGCCGAGCTCGACTGGGTCGGCCGGCCGGCCATTGATACCGTGCAGTATTCGCACATCGAATGGATTCAGTATCCCGGTTCCGTTCCAAACACGGCGTTTATGCAGCAGTTGCGCGAAGTGGCCACGCCCGACACACCCGTCCTGTTCCTCTGCCGCAGTGCAGCCCGTTCGAAACTGGCAGCGGTCCTGGCTCAAAAGGAAGGTTTCACAAAAGCCTTCGATCTGCTCGAGGGGTTCGAGGGCGACAAAGACGGACAAGGCCACCGCAAAACCGTTTCCGGTTGGTGCTTTCGGGGCCTGCCCTGGATTGGTGCATAAAGCCTCTGTTGATTGGTCGGGTTCGTCGCGGCTCAGGTCGCTGCGCCTGGTTCAATCTCCACTATCTCGCCGCCTAACGCGGCCACACCCTCACGCAAGCGGGCGAACGCCGCGTTTGCCACTTCCGGCTCGCCTTTGACACCGAGGTCGATGTGAGCGCGCCCGAAGACCTCCCCGCGCGTCGCGTCGCCGACGCTTGGCAGGCTAAAGACGCGCACCCCGGCGAAATCGCGTTCGATCGCTTCCATCAGTGGTGTGATACGCGATTCCGGCAACCCAAAGACCAGCACCGATCGCTCTACATAAGGCTTCGCGTGATGCAGATCCGCATATTTCGTGTCCAGCACCCATTCAATCATTGGCCACGCCATGACAGGGAAGCCGGGCACGAAATGGATGTTTCCGACAGAGAAGCCGGGAATCCGGTTGTAGCTGTTCGGAATAATGCTCGCGCCCTTCGGAAACGTACCCATGTTCAGCCGATGCAGGTTTTCCGGCAATTCGAGATCCACCGGCTTGTCGCCCGCCGTCTCCCGGATACGCGCGCGGATCAGCTCGGCTGCTTCTGGGTGCAGTTCGAGCGGTACGCCTAGCGCTGCGGCGGCGCATTGCCGCGTGTGATCGTCGGGCGTCGCGCCAATTCCACCCGTGGAAAACACTATGTCACCAGACGCAAAGCCACGCTTGAGCGTAGCCGTGATGCGTTCGCGGTCATCGCCAATGTATTCCGCCCAGTCGAGCGACAACCCGCGCGCCGACAACAATTCGATAACTTTCGGCAGATGCTTGTCGGTCCTGCGACCGGACAAAATCTCATCGCCAATGATGATCATGCCAAAGCCCATGAATGCTCCTTGATCGTGAAAATTAGCCGGAAATTCGGAATTCGGGCGGCGCTGCGGGACCGCTCAGTGGAGGCGAAGCCGCAGCGGTTTCTATTCGCAGACGCTCGAGTGCGTGCAAGCAGTAGTGGGCAAACCAAAGTGCCGAAAAAACGAGGATGAACGCATAGATCCAGATGGTCGCCGCCGCCACGACCGGAAACAATGGCAGCAGCCAGACCGACCACGCCCACAGCATTGTCGGAAGAGACCCGAGCAAACCGCTGATCACGCCTATCCCAAACAGCGGCCAGCGCGCGCGCCGCACAATCGCCCGCCGCTCCTGCGCGCTTGCATGCAACGCGAGCGCGTCATATGTCATCACGCGATAAGTCAGCCAACCCCACAACACGGGCGGAATGATCGCGAAAAATGGCGGGATCAACCATAGCGGAAGCGTGACGACCAGCAGCACCAGGCACACCACGGTTGTAATGACTGAATGTCCAAGACTCCCATACCAGGAACCGCCGTGTCGCATTTCCAGCGCGGCGTATTGGCGCCGTGTCAGCAGCTTGATCACGGCAGGCATGGAAAGCGTCGCGATCAGCAACAGGATTGTTACGACGATCAGTGGAATCGCCATGATTACTATAAAAAACGGTGCAATCACCGCGTGTAGCGACGAAAATCCGATGGAATCGAACAGCCGGTACATTGCCGACGTCAACGCCCAGCCATCAAGCCAGTCACGCGCGGCGCCCGTCAGCGTCTGCCAGAAAAACCATAGGAGCGCGCCCCACGCCACTGTCGCCACGGCGAAAGGCATGAAGGTCAGCCACAGCATTCTCGGATGAAACGCGTTCGCGAGTGCGCGCACGAACGAACGCAGCAAGTCATTCATGCAAAGGGGTGTCTTAAGGGGAAAGAGACAGGATAAACCAGAGAGCGCATGCCGCGCTGCTCGTCCAGATGGCTAACGCTGCAGCAGAAAACAAAGTCGCCGGCCGAGGCCGGCGACTTGGATTGAATTGCCCAAGAGCGCCAAGCCCAAGCAAGTGCGCCCGTTGCGCCCCGAAAGGCCCCTCACCGGGGCCGCTCAGACAGCGGTCGAATCCGAGCCTGGAACTCGAGTTGCCCGATGCGACGCGAGCCGTTCCGCTATCCGTTTGAACGCAAGCCAGTGCTGCGAGACAAAACCATCGCCGTAATCACGCCCGGGCACATCGCCCACAGCCAGTTGATCACGGATGCCAGTCGGCTCGAGCTCGCGATTCCACGACACGCTCCTGAACAGCATGTCCCACCATGGAAGCAGCACGCCAAAGTTGCATCCGTATGTGGTGCCCTCGTGGCCGTAACCAATCGCGTGATGCCGCCTATGGAACGCTGGACTGACGAGCAGGCGCTCGCCTAGCCAGCCGAAGTGCACACGGATATTTGCGTGCTGGACGCTTTGCATCAGGTTAGTGATCGCGACCAGCACCACGAACTGCGACGGCTGCACACCGATCACCAGCGCTACGGTAGCAAAAACCCCTGCTTGCATGACGTTGTCGAGCAGATGGTTTCTGTCGTCCGACCACAACGACATCTTTTGCTGACTGTGATGCACCGCGTGCAATTCCCACCAGATGCCGATTCTGTGCTCCAGCCGGTGATACCAATAGCCGACGAAATCAAGCACCACCAGATAGATAAGAAACGCAACGATTGGCTGGGACGTCACGCCCGGCCACAGGTTGTCGAGCTGGATATTGGAGATATCGTGAAGCCGCAACCAGCTCTGGAAGCTGTCGAAGAACGGCTGGAAAGTGAAGAAAAAGAACAGATTCAGGATGCCCAGCTTGACGATCCACGTATAGAGCGCGTCAACGCGCACGCCTTTGCGGTCCTGCCATTTCTCGGCGGGCCGCAACGCTTCGAGCGGCCGCAGGATGACATACATGACGAGAACTTCAAGCACACCCACGATCACCCAATAGAGCGCGTCAAACGTGTCTTCGTCGTAACCCATCAGATCGGCTTTGAACAGGAACGGCTGCACCACGTTGATGTACAGCAGCGTCTGCATGGTCGAAACGACATTGTCGAACATGGAGAAGATGGAATGAAACATGGTGCTCCGTTACTTTTACCGGGTGCCCTACCCCGTCTTCGCTGCTATACGGCTCAATGCGGCTGGACGCGGTTCAGCAGCCCTTCAATTCAACTGGTCATTCGGCCAACAGTCTCAACCGCCGTTCGGGCCGGTCACCGGAGCTCGATTAAAGAAGTAGATCCCGTGAGGAGAACGACCCACGGCTATTGTCTGGACCAGTTTCCGGTCGTTCAGGTCAATGACCCCAACACGTTTTGCGAACCGGAACGTCACCCAAAGATAACGTTTGTCGGCGGAAAGCTCCATATCGTCGGGGCCTGGCAGCAATCCCGTGATGTCGCCGACGTTCGTTAGCGAATCCTGATCGATGATGCTGATCGTGCTCGCGACCCGGTTCGACACCAACACGTGCTTGCCGTCGGCCAGCGAACGGAAATTGTGCGCACCATTGCCCGTCTTGATCGTCTTGATGACCTTCTGATTACGCCAGTCAACGACCGCAACGTAGTCCGCGCCGGTTATGCCGACCAACAGGTATTGGTCGTTGGGCGTCATCCAGAGGCCAGCCGGCACCTTGCCGACCTTCATTTTCCATTTCACCGTCTGTGTGGCCAGATCGATGGCCGCGACCTCGCCCGACACCTGCAGCGAAATGAATGCTGTCTTGCTGTCGTTTGTGAACGCGATATGGCTTGGCATGACCGCCAGCGGAATCCGCTTTGCGATCGAAATATTGCTGCCGTCATACCGGTAGATATCGAGCCGATCGAGTCGCAAGCCTGTGGACACAAGCCATTTTTTGTCCGGCGAGAAGCCAATCTGGTACGGGTCCTCGATGTTTTCTACCCAGCGCTGCAGCTTGCCCGTCTTCGGGTCAATGAACATCAGGTTGTTCGACACCGAGTTCGCGACAATTAATGACGAATTGTCGGGCGTCGCCATGAGGTGATGCGGTTCCTTGCCAGTCGGGATCGTGGATACAACCTGGCGAGTCGCTTCGTCGATGATGCTCAGCGTAGCCTCCCCGGAATTCAACACGATCACATTGTTGGCACGGGCAGCGGTGCCCATGGAAAAGGCAGCGATCAAAGCAGCGGTTGCAGCAATCGCGCGAGAGAAACGAGTACGGGAAGAATTACGCATGAAAACTCGGGTCGGAAAACAACACTCATTGTAGAACGTTTGCGCTTTTAAGAGGGTTGACGCAGACCGGGGTTCTGGCATTTTTTCGCACTTGCTGCGCAAACGCTGCAGCAGCTCAATCTAAATCGCGGCCCAGGAATGCGACACGCGCCGGCGCGCCAATAGCTCCAAGGGAGAAGCGCGCGAACGGGTTTCCGGAGACGCGACAAAATTCCATACAAATGCCACTCATTTCCACACAAACTTCATTTAGTTTGCAATCCCAACTATTTATTGCGGATCGAGATCAATTTAGGAAAGATCGTGTATATCGCCGACTCGACAACCGGGATCATCCTGCTCTTCTGAGTCCGAAGCGCAGCAATGTAGGAAGCCTGTCCAACGCCCAAGCGGGCCAGAATTTGCGAGGCGGGAGATCCTCGTTACAAGGAACGGCCGCGTTTTAATGCCGACTACCAATGCGGATATGAGCGCGACATGCTCCATCGATCAACCCGACATGTATTTGTCAAATTGTTAGACATCCTTCTTTCATGAATAGAATCTTTAAAGCGGTCTGGAACGAAACCTCCGGCACATGGGTCGCGGCTTCCGAGACGTCGAAGTCGAAGAGCAAGCGCTCTTCATCAGCAGGCAAATTGGTCATGGTGCAAGCGGCAATCGTCGGCGGCCTGCTGGCCGGTTCGGCCGCGCACGCGCAATCGGTCGATGATTGGGCTGGAATAGGCACGGGATCCGATTCGACTCGCCTCGCACCGAGCGCGGTAGCAAGCGGAGCGCAGTCGGTTGCCATCGGTATTGACAGTAACGCATCCTCCGACCAGACGACAGCAGTCGGCTGGAAGGCCTCAGCATCGGGTGAATTTTCAACAGCGCTTGGAAACCGGAGCGTCGCTGCGGGCATGGGGTCCACGGCGGTCGGTGCTGGGGCGAAAGGCTACGACGACGGCGGGACTGCATTCGGTATGTTCAGCACCGCAGACGGAACGAACGCTGTTGCGGTAGGTCCTTACGCCCGAACAAAGGGCGACGGTGCCATTGCCTTAGGCAGTGACGCGCTTGTGCAAGGACCGAACCTGGACGCTGCGGCAAACGCGATCGCAATCGGCTCAACAAGTAGAGCCATGGCAGCCAACGCGGTTGCGCTGGGCGCAAGTACCACCGCATCCGGCGATAGCGCGGTGGCGGTTGGCCCCAACGCTGCGGCGAGCGGAGCCAGCTCGATGGCATTCGGCGATACCGCAGTAGCGACCGGAGCGCAGTCAATCGCCGCTGGTGCGGGCGCTGCGGCGTCCGCCGACAGCGCGACCGCTGTTGGCGCGCTTGCAGAGGCAAACGCGCTTAATGGCGTGGCCGTTGGCAGCTATGCCGTCGCCGCAGAAGAGAACTCCGTCGCCGTCGGCACGAACTCGGCAGCGAAGAAAAACGCGGCTGCGGTCGGACCACGCGCTGCGGCTCTTGGTGAAAGTTCGATAGCTCTCGGCGATACAGCCATCGCGAACGCCAACCAGTCGAGTGCCTTGGGCGCGAACGCTACGGCCTCAGCCGTGGGCTCAACCGCTGTTGGCACTTCGGCCCAGGCGCAGGGCGCGAACGCGCTTGCGGCGGGTAGTTACGCCACTGCCGCAGGAGACAACTCCGTCGCTGCGGGCAACTCCGCGAAATCGGCGCAAAGCGCTGTGGCCGTTGGATTCAACGCACAAGCCGAAGGTGACACTTCGTCGGCCATCGGCACGAACTCCCTTGCTATCGGAGCACGATCGACAGCCTTAGGCCAGGGCGCCGTGGCATTCGGGGACGACTCAACTGCAGTCGGCTCGCTCGCCAACGCGAACCGTACGAACGGTGTTGCAATCGGATTTAACTCAGGTGCCACCGGCGCAAACTCCGTTGCAACCGGCGCGAATACAATTGCATCGGACAGCGCTGTTGCGGTCGGCGACACGGCCCTGGCAACGAAAGCGCAATCCATCGCTATTGGCGCGAATGCTCAGGCATCCGCTGTCGACGCAACCGCCTTTGGCGATTCGGCGCAAGCAACCGACGTCGACGCCCTCGCAGTCGGCCACTCGGCAATCGCAGCCGGCACGAGCAGCATCGCGGTTGGCAGCAACGCCAACGCAGCGTTCGAAAACTCGATCGCCATCGGCAACAATGCGATTGCGAATAACGCCAACAGCGTGGCGCTCGGCGCGGGATCGGCAACAACGGTCGGTGCACAATCCGGCTACGCCGCTTACGGCTTGTCGGGATCGCAAACGTCGACGGGTGAAGTCAACGTCGGTGGCCGCACGATCAGCGGCGTTGCACCTGGCGCGGCAGATACCGACGCGGTCAACGTTGCACAGTTGAAAGCAGTCAGCGACCAGTCAACCGCTGCGATCACCGCAGCAACCGCCGCAGCCGACGGCGCAGTCAAATATGACCGCAACGCCGACGGCTCGGTTGATCATGCAAACGCCACGCTGGAAGGTGATGGCGGTACGACTCTTCACAACGTCGCTGCCGGTGTAGAAACAACTGACGCGGTGAACGTCGGTCAGTTGAACGACGCTATCGGTCAGGTCAACGCGAGCGTTGGCGATGCCGTCAACAACGCGGTGAACAACGCAGTGAAAAACATCGTTGTCGACCCGAGCGATTCGCTGTTCAGCGCGGATGGTTCGCGCAGCACGCAAGCCGCATCGGCGACGGGTGTTGAGGCGGTTGCAATAGGCGCAAACGCAGTGGCGGCTGGCGCGGGTTCGGTTGCCATGGGCAGCGGCGCTCAGGCTTCTGCCGATAACGCCGTCGCGCTCGGCCAGAACGCGTTGGCCGCTGGTACCGGCTCGGTTGCCATGGGTAACGGCGCTCAAGCTTCAGCCGACAACACTGTCGCGCTCGGCCAGAACGCAATTGCCACTGGCACCGGTTCGGTTGCCACCGGTAACGGCGCTCAAGCTTCGGCCGACAACGCCGTCGCGCTCGGCCAGAACTCCGTCGCAGATCGCGCGAACACGGTTTCGGTCGGTGCCGCAGGAAGCGAACGTCAGATCACGAACGTCGCGCCGGGCACACAAGGCACCGACGCAGTCAACCTGAACCAGTTGAACCAAAGCGCCGGCAGCACGTTGAAGCAAGCCAACGACTACACCGACTCGAAAACGGAAGGCACGCGTCGCGATGCCTACGCCGGCACGGCGTCGGCGCTCGCAGTCGCAGGCTTGCCGCAAGCGGTATTGCCAGGCCGCGGCATGGTGGCCTTGGGTGGCGGCACGTATGGCGGTCAATCCGCAGTCGCGATCGGTGTATCGCAACTGTCTGAGAACGGCATCTGGGCTTACAAGGTAAGCGGTACGACAAGCACGCGCGGTCAGTTCGGCGTCTCGGTCGGTGCCGGCATGCACTGGTAAGTCAACGCATCATCCAGAAGGGGTGTCGCGGGCAGTTGCAAAAGCCCGCGACACTGGATCAATGAAAACAACGGAATCCGATCAAGAGATGAACTTCACCCTCCGCAAAGCATCACGCGCACTTCCTGTTGCCGCTGCACTCGCCACTGCCCTTCTTTTGTCGGGCTGCGGCACAGGCAGCCGGCTTTCCAGTGACGGCAGCCAAGATCAACTGGTGTTTCCGGCACCCGACACGGCGTCGAATCTCGGTGGCAGCTATCCGTTGACCGAAGCCTTGCGCAAGCTCAAGCCGGGAATGAACAAAAACCAGATCGCCGCTCTTCTCGGCCGTCCGCAGTTTCAGGAGGGGTTCTTCGGCGTCCGCGAATGGGACTACGTGTTGAACGTCACGAACGATGCCGGCACACCGCAAATGGTTTGCCAGCTAAAGGCTGTATTCACCTCGAGTGACGAAGCGCGCAATTTCTATCGCAAATGCGGCGACAGCGTAGAAAGCCTTGTGGCCGGGAAATGGCAGAAGTATGTGGTGGCCCCCGTCAGCACGCAGGCAAGCGGTTCAGTGAACAGCGAGCCCGTCGTTCTGTCAGGTGCGCCACTGAGTCTTGAAGTCGTCCAGCCTTCGGGCGAAACGGCGAAGTAATCTTGTAGAAGCCGGAACAGAAGCAAGAAAGCGCGAACTCGCCATCAATCGAGCCTCGCGCTTTCCCGCCAGCGTTAACGCTGCATCGACTCCCACACCTTATACAAGCGCTTGACCGAAATAGGCATTGGCGTGCGAAGCTCTTGCGCAAACAGCGACACCCGCAGTTCTTCCAGTAGCCACCTGTATTCACTTAATCGCACATCCGCCACACCACCGCGTTGCGCGACCGCCCGCTGATAGTTTTGCAGCAGCGGCGCTATTTCCGCCGACAATCGCGCGTCCCTCACAGCATCGGCTTTCAGCTTTTCAATCCGCAACGCCATCGCGTTCAGATACCGTGGGAAATGAGATAACTGCGTGTAAGGCGTATCGATAACAAAGCGCTTGCCGATCAATGCGTTCAGTTGCGCGACCATATCCGCATACGGCGCGCCGAACGATTTGGCCTGCGTCAGTTTCTTCAACACCGTCGCGTATTCCATCAGGATCTGCCCCGCCAGCCGCGCGATTTCCTGCGCGAGAAGTGTCAGCCGGCTCTTGCCCTGGTCACGGCGCGCGTAGAAATCCACATCGTTATCTGGAAGCGGATCTTGCAGGCACGCACGGTCCAACGCCGTTTCGATGATCTGGTTCGCAAGCTCCTCCTGCGTGCCCAGCGCCATGTATTGCAACGACATCTCGCGCAACCCGCCCAGATTACGTTCGAGATAGCGAATCGGCTCGCGTAACTGCAACGCGAACAATCGACGCAAACCCGCCCGATGAATCCGCGCAGCTTCTTCCGGCGAATCGAACACTTCGACGTCGCAATGCGTCCCCCGATCGACGAGCGCCGGATAGCCAAATAGCGTCTGCCCCCTCCGCCGGATTTCCAGCAACTCGGGCAATTTGCCGAAATCCCACGTGGTGAGGTTTTCGTAGAGCGCGGTGCTTGAACTGGATCCGGAAGACTCGGACGCCGAAGCCGCTCGCGTAATCGGCGCCGTCGCATCATTACTCCCGTCTAAAGTCGCCCCCGCCGCCAGCTTCTGGAAATGCTGCTGCGCCTGGCTGCCCAGCTCGGTTCGCAATTGCGAGAGATTACGGCCCATCGCGAGTTGCCGGCCGTGTTCGTCGATGACCTTGAAGTTCATGAACAAATGCGCTGGCAGCGTTTCGAGCTTGAAGTCCGACGACTTCATCGCGACCTGCGTTTGCTCACGAATGTCCGCGATCAACGCTTCGAGCAAACCACCCGCGCCGAAAGTCTTGCCGCTGTGCCGCTCGACGACGCCCGCCGAAAACTCGGGCAATGGCACGAGGTGGCGTCGCAATTTCTGCGGCAGCGACTTCAGCAACAGCTGTATTTTTTCCTTCAGCATGCCGCGAACCAACCATTCCGAACGGCGGGCGTCGACTTGATTCAGGCCGAACAGCGGCACGGTCAACGTCACACCGTCGCGTGGAGAACCGGGTTCGAAGTGATAGGTCAGCGTCATTTCGATACCGGCCATCGTCATCCGTTTCGGGAACAGGTCGGTTGTGATGCCAGCAGCTTCGTGGCGCATCAGGTCGTCGCGCGAGAGGAAAAGCAGGCGCGATGACGCGCCGTTCTTTTTTTCCTCATCCCGATACCAGCGCTCGAACGCCGCGCCGGAGTAGATGCCCTTCGGCACGAGCGAATCGTAGAAACCAAAGATCAATTCGTCATCGACGAGCACATCCTGGCGACGCGACTTGTGCTCCAACTGTTCAATATCCGCGAGCAACTTGCGGTTGTGCGCAAAAAACGGCAGTTTCGTTTCGAATTCACCATCGACCAGCGCACCGCGAATGAACAACTCACGCGCGCGCTCCGGGTCCTGCTTGCCGAAACTCACGCGCCGTCGCGCATAGACCGTCAGGCCGTGCAGCGTCGCGCGTTCGAAGGCCGCCACCTGCGCGGCCTTCTTTTCCCAATGCGGCTCCGAGATCGACTTGCGCAACAAATGCGCGCCGACCTGCTCAAGCCATTCGGGTTCGATTTTCGCGATACACCGCGCATACAACCGGCTCGTCTCCACAAGTTCGCCGGCTATGACCCAACGCCCGGCTTTCTTCAGCAGCGCCGAACCCGGCCACAGATAAAACTTGATGCCGCGCGCGCCAAGGTAATACGGCTCGTCGTCGGCTTTCAGGCCCACGTTGCCAAGCAAACCCGTCAGCAAAGCGAGATGAACCTGCTCGAACGTCGCTTCGGACTCGTTCAGGCGCCAGCCATGTTCACGGACGACTGTCAGCAATTGCGAATGCACGTCGCGCCATTCACGCAGCCGCACGTGATTCAAAAAGTTCGCACGGCAGGCATCGGTGAGCTGCTTGTTCGATTTTTTGTGCGCAATCGCGTCCTCGAACCACGTCCAGATTTTTGTCCATTGCAGGAACTCTGAGCGTTCATCGGCGAATTTCTTGTGCGCCAGATCGGCCTGCTCCTGCGCCTCGATCGGCCGATCGCGCGGGTCCTGAACCGACAACGCGCTCGCAATGATCAACACCTCGCGCAACGACTGATGATCGCGTGCGGCAAGAATCATCCGGCCGACGCGCGGATCCAGCGGCAAACGCGCCAGTTCGCGCCCGAGTGGCGTGAGAGCGTTGTCGTCATCGACAGCGCCAAGTTCGTTCAGCAATTGATAACCGTCAGCGATCGCCCGGCCCGGCGGCGGCTCGAGGAACGGGAATGTTTCGATCGCCGTCAGGTGCAGCGATTTCATCCGCAAAATCACCGCGGCCAGTGACGACCGGAGAATCTCGGGATCGGTGAAACGCACGCGCAGGTTGTAATCGTCTTCTTCATAAAGACGAATGCACACGCCGTCCGCCACGCGCCCGCAACGGCCGGCACGCTGATTCGCCGAGCTTTGCGAAATTGGCTCGATCTGCAACTGCTCGACTTTGTTGCGATAAGAATAGCGTTTTACGCGTGCAAGCCCGATATCGACGACATAACGAATGCCCGGAACCGTCAGCGACGTTTCCGCGACATTCGTCGCCAGCACGATCCGGCGCGCGTTCGATGTGCGGAACACACGCTCCTGCTCGGCGGCGGACAAGCGCGCGAACAATGGCAGGATTTCGGTGTGCGGCGGATGGTGCTTGCGCAGCGCCTCGGCGGCGTCGCGAATTTCTCGCTCGCCGGGGAGGAACACGAGGACGTCGCCAGGGCCTTCGCGACAGAGTTCGTCGACGGCGTCCACGATCGCTTCCATCAAATCGCGGTCGTTTTCGCGCTGGGTTCGTGGGCGATCCGGGCGATCTTTTTGCTGCGCGCCTTGTGCTGTGCCCTGAGCAGCCTTGATGGCCGGACTCTCTTCCTCGACCGGCCGATACCGCACTTCCACGGGATACAGCCGCCCACTCACTTCGATGACTGGCGCCGGCTTTTCATCGCTGCCGAAATGGCGCGCGAAACGGTCGGCATCGATAGTCGCCGATGTCACGATCACCTTCAAATCCGGCCGGCGCGGCAAGATTTCGCGCAGGTATCCGAGCAGGAAATCGATGTTCAGGCTGCGCTCATGCGCTTCGTCGATGATGATCGTGTCGTACGCGGCGAGCAGCGGATCGGTCTGCGTCTCGGCGAGCAAAATGCCGTCGGTCATCAGTTTCACCGATGCACCCGGCGACAGGTTGTCTGTGAAGCGGACCTTGTATCCGACTACTTCGCCGAACGGCGTCCCGAGTTCTTCCGCAATCCGCCGACCCGTAGCCGATGCCGCGATCCGGCGCGGTTGAGTATGGCCGATCAGCCCCGTGCCGCCCGCGCCAAGGCCGCGACCAAGCGCGAGACAGATTTTCGGCAACTGCGTCGTTTTGCCGGAGCCCGTTTCGCCGCTGACGATCACCACCTGATTCGCCTGGATCGCCGCAGCGATTTCGTCGCGTCGGGCAGACACCGGGAGCGTTTCGGGGAAACGGATAGGCGGAATGGGGTTGGGTTCGACTACGCGACGCGGGCGTGGGGACTCACGCCGCTGCCGGTTCGCCGGGTCAGCGGCCGATTGCTGTTGCCTATCGGTATCGGCCTCATTGCGTTCGCCCTTCTGCGGCCGGACTGCCGGCCGGGTCTCCTGAGCGCCGGAAACGGAACCAGTGCTGCCCGCTTCGTCGGAACGACGGGGGGGACGCTGCTCTGTCTTCGTTGCAGGGCGTTCAGGTTTTCGCGCCGGACGTTTTCCGGCTGGAGTTCCGGACGGCGCTGCGATCGGTGATTGCTGTGAAACGGTTGCGTCGGACCGATTTACGGATGCGTCTCGCAGTCGTCCCGCGTTGCCGCTTTCGCGAGGATGCGTTCTTCCCGCGTCTCGTAGGGCGTTCACATCCTGCGGATTGCGTCCGGCCCGATCGGCGGAATTGGTCGACGACGGTTTTCTATCCTGCGTCTGTTCCCCGCTACGCCCGACGCTCGCAGTCTGCTTGCCATCGCCCGGTCGAGTATCGCCATCACTCGGTCGCTCGCGTTGACGGGCAGGATGCGCGATACGTTCGACGCTCGCAACGGCTTCACGACGTGCAGGTTCGGCGCTTGAACTGATCGCAGGGATATTCGACGTCCCCTCTGGAGCAGGGCCGGCCTTCGCTACCGGTCCGCGCTTTTCGGCCCGCGCGCCAGCATCGCCCGATGGCTGATGTGAATCACTCCACCCGGCAATGCGGGCTTCCGGCCCACGTTGAATGCTCTTGGCCTCTGCCTGACGCGCGGCCGCCGCCGGTTGTTGTACAAAAACATCGGCAGGACCGCGAACGTGAGGTGTTGAGGAAGGACGTGCCGTTCGACTTTCAGTGGCTTGCTTGCCCGACGATGGATTGCCCGCGTTCCGACCGTTCGCGCCCGCGGCATCGCTATGCCTTTCTCCGGCAGTAGCCGACGAACCCGCAGCGTCCGCCTTGTCGGACAACAAAGTCGATAACGACGACAACGAGGCCAAACTGCCACCACGCTCGTTTCTTCGCGCGGGCTGCGGAGAAGACGCGGGACTGGTCGAAGAACCTCCCGGTTGATCGCGCCGAGCAGATGACGAAGACGGTGAAGAAGGCGAAACTCCCGGCCTTTTCTGAACATTTTTTTTGGCAAGCTGCTGAGCGGCTTGCG
The DNA here is from genome assembly GCF_011493005.1 of Caballeronia sp. SBC1. Lineage (NCBI taxonomy): Bacteria > Pseudomonadati > Pseudomonadota > Betaproteobacteria > Burkholderiales > Burkholderiaceae > Caballeronia > Caballeronia sp. SBC1. Next base: position 1,299,629 of record NZ_CP049156.1, on the reverse strand, counting down.
CGCTGGCGGCCGCCCCGCCGTGCGGCGCTTTCGACGCATCGGCCGAGGCCCCCGCAAACCGCCGCGCAGCGGCTTCCTTCTTGCGGTTGACGGCACTCCCCGCGTCGTCATCGGCGTCATTTTCGCCATCGCTTTCGCGCGCCGCTGCATCGCGCAGCAGCGCTTCACGCAGCTTTTTCAACTGCTCCTGGGGGTCAAGCTTGTCCGCATCGGCGGCACGTTTGGAAACATTCGGCATAGCACGGCATTATAATCCCGGCATGAATTCTCAAACCGACCTCCCTGCCGCGCCTCCGCCGGTTTCGACCGAGCCTGAAGCGCCTGATGACCACGGCCAGTTCGTGGAATGGATGCGTTCCGTCGCGCCCTATATCCACGCGTTCCGAAACAAGACCTTCGTGGTCGCGTTCGGTGGCGAACTGGTCCAAGAAGGACGTCTGAACGCACTCGTTCAGGACGTCGGGCTGCTGCACGCCATGGGCATCCACGTCGTGCTCGTGCACGGTTCGCGACCCCAGGTGGAAGAACAGCTGAACCTGCACGGCGTGGAATCGGAGTTTTCGCACGGCTTGCGAATCACCGACGCCCGCGCGCTTGAATCCGCGAAGGAAGCGGCAGGCGAAGTGCGCCTCGACATCGAGGCGGCGATCAGCCAGGGCTTGCCGAACACGCCCATGGCGCACGCGCACATCAGCGTGGTATCGGGCAATTTTGTGACAGCGCGGCCGGTCGGCATCCTGGACGGCGTCGATTTCCAGCACACCGGCGTGGTCCGCAAGATCGACGGCGATTCTATTCGCCATTCGCTTACGAGCAGCAAACTCGTCCTGCTTTCGCCGCTCGGTTTTTCGCCGACGGGCGAAGCGTTCAATTTGTCGATGGAAGATGTGGCGTCGGCGGCAGCCATTGCACTGCGCGCCGACAAGATTATTTTCCTGACCGAAACCCCCGGCCTCGTCGATGAAAACGGCGAGCTGGTGCGTGAAATGTCGCTGGACGACGCCTACAGGCTGCATGAAAGCGGCGAACTGCAAGGCGACGCCGCGTTCTACCTGAAGCACACCATTCGTGCATGCCGCGGCGGTGTCGCGCGGGCGCACATCATTCCTTACGCGCTCGACGGCAGCATCCTGCTCGAATTGTTCCTGCACGATGGTGTCGGCACGATGATCTCGTACGAGAACCTCGAAAGCCTCCGTGAAGCGACGCCAGATGACGTCGGCGGGATTCTGACGCTGATCGAACCGCTGGAAATGGACGGCACGCTCGTGCGGCGCGGCCGGCACCAGATAGAACGTGACATCGACCATTTCTCGGTGATCGAGCACGATGGCGTGCTGTTCGGCTGCGTGGCGCTGTACCCGTACACGCAAGAGCGCATAGGCGAAATGGCCTGCCTGACTGTTTCGCCCGAAGCGCAAGGTTCTGGCGACGGCGAACGCTTGCTCAAACGCGTCGAGCAACGCGCACGGGCGCGTGGACTCACGCATATCTTCGTGCTGACCACGCGTACCGAGCACTGGTTTCTCAAACGCGGATTCATCAAGGTAACCGTTGATGACCTGCCTGAAGATCGCCGCCGGCTTTACAACTGGCAACGTAAATCGCTTGTGCTGATGAAGCAGCTTTAACTTATTTCGAGGCGTCCGTCCGGCTGCGAGCGCGATCAGATCTGACTGATCGGCCGCCCGACGCGAAGCGTCCAGCTACCCCGCTACAGGAGAATGACAGATGGCCCGAACGATTCAATGCGCGAAACTCGGCAAGGAAGCCGAAGGACTCGACTTTCCGCCCCTGCCGGGAGAACTCGGCAAGCGGATCTACGAAACGATTTCGAAGGAGGCTTGGCAAGGCTGGCTCAAGCAGCAAACCATGCTGATCAACGAAAACCGCCTGAACATGGCTGATCCGCGCGCACGCCAGTACCTGCTGAAGCAGACGGAAAAGTACTTTTTCGGTGAAGGCGCCGATACCGCTCAAGGCTACGTGCCGCCGACGCAAAGCTGATCCGACGAGTTGTTTTCTGGCAATGAAAAGCCGGCCCTTCGAGGCCGGCTTTTTCTTTTTGCGTGACTGGTGCAGACGATCATGCAAACGGTTGTGCAAACGTGCGCGAGCGCCCCTCTCTGAGAGCCGGTTTGCGTATCGTCTTGCATCGTGCTATCATTTCCCTCTTTCCAACTGCAATTCAAAGTCAATTTCTTCGCAATGACGCGCCTGAAGCATTCATTCAAGCGCTAATTCAAGATATCGGCGAGTGGTTGTGGAGGCTTCCCCGGGTCTGGATTTGCCCGTGGACACGTTGTTCTCAAGCCTTCTCAATCCGCGACACAGCACGCAACCGGACTGCTGCACCCTCGGCGCCTCCGTTGCCCAATTTAGCTGCGTCCAGCCATCTATCCCCGTAGTACCCGTGCACGCAGTATCGGTGCTTCCCACGAAGTGCCATTTCGCGACATCGCCGCGAGGCATCGGCATTGTCCATCGCACCGTCAGCGCATCTCCTGCGTTCGGCGGGCGGGCCACCGCTTTCAGTGCACGCACTGAAACTCGCCTCGTCGCGAAACTGCACTTTCCCGGCAACGTGCGCCTGGCGCACGCCGAACCGTCCCACGGGCGGCTCGGCAACAACCTGGAGCTTTTCTTCATGGCAATACCGAACGTCGGCCTCTGGCGACAACCCCAACCCGAAAAAGACCTGTCGCTCGACGACATCACCATTGTCGATAAGTCGCTGCTCAAGCGCGCAGTCGGCGCGATGGCAATCGGCAATGCAATGGAATGGTTCGATTTCGGCGTCTACAGCTATATAGCGGTGACGCTCGGCAAGGTGTTCTTTCCGTCGGCCAATCCGGGGGCGCAACTGATCGCCACGTTCGGGACGTTTGCCGCGGCATTTCTCGTGCGCCCGCTTGGCGGCATGGTGTTCGGGCCCCTCGGGGATCGCATCGGCCGCAAGCGCGTGCTCGCAATGACCATGATCATGATGGCCATCGGCACGTTTTGTATCGGCCTGATTCCCACGTACGGAAGCATCGGCATTCTTGCGCCGATCCTGCTGCTGGTCGCGCGTCTGGTCCAGGGCTTTTCGACGGGCGGTGAGTATGGCGGCGCGGCGACGTTCATCGCAGAATTCGCGACAGACAAGAAACGCGGTTTCATGGGCAGTTTTCTTGAGTTCGGTACGCTCGTCGGGTATGTGTTGGGCGCGGGATGTGTTGCCGTGCTGACCGCGACCATGTCCGAGCAATCGCTGCTCTCCTGGGGATGGCGCATTCCGTTCCTGATCGCAGGACCAATGGGACTGATCGGCTTGTATATCCGGCTGAAGCTTGAAGAAACGCCTGCCTTCCAGCGTGAAGCGGATAAACGCGAGAGCGAAGCGCACAGCACGCCCAAAGAGCAGTTGCGCGATATGTTGGTCAAGCAGTGGAGGCCGATGCTGCAATGTGTCGGGCTCGTGCTGATTTTCAACGTGACCGATTACATGGCGCTGTCTTACCTGCCGAGCTATTTGTCCGCCACGCTGAAATTCAACGAAACGCACGGGCTCTTCATCGTGCTGATCGTCATGGTGCTGATGATGCCAATGACGCTGGGAGCGGGTCATCTGTCGGACAAGGTCGGGCGCAAGCCAGTGATGCTGTTCGGATGCGTCGGGTTGCTGCTGTTGTCGATACCCGCGCTGAACCTGATCCGCATGGGCACCATGCTGCCAATTTTCGGTGGCATGCTGATCCTCGGCGTGTTGCTTTCATGTTTCACCGGCGCCATGCCGTCCGCGTTACCCGCGCTCTTCCCCACCAAGATCCGCTACGGCGCGCTCGCGATCGGCTTCAACGTATCGGTTTCGTTGTTCGGCGGCACAACGCCGCTAGTCACCGCATGGCTGGTTTCATCGACGGGAAATCTGATGATGCCCGCGTACTACTTGATGGGGGCATCGCTGATCGGAATCGTATCGGTCCTCGCGCTCCATGAGACGGCCAGGCAGCCACTGAAGGGCTCGCCGCCGTGTGTGGGTTCGCGATCGGAAGCGCATGCCGTGCTGCGCGGCGTGCGGCAAGCCGCCGAAATGGATGACCGGATGCCGGAAGCAACCGCACGCGCGTAACACTGCTTCAGCTGAACGACGGATGATGCTTAGCTCATCGTTCCGTTGTTAAACAAAGAGGCCATCCAGCTAACGTTGGATGGCCTCTTTGTTATTTGCTTTTCGCTCAAAACGCAGCCGGTTATTGGGCCGCTAGTCACTCCATTAGCCGCACGATCTCCGCTTGCACCTCGCCTTTGTCGATCAGCATGATGCCGATCGTCACCGGCAACTTGAAGCGACGCGGACCGGCGCTTCCCGGATTGACGAACAGCGTCGCACCGCGGCGTTCGATCAAAGGCTTGTGCGAATGCCCGGTGACAACAACGTCAATACCGTCGAGTTGCTTCGGAACGTCGGCTATGTCGTGGACGAGATGAATCGCCGTACCGCCGATATGAAACGTCAGCGCTTCCGGCAAGTCATCGATCCGTGCGCCCGAATCGTTATTGCCGCGGACCGCGGTGACGGGCGCGAGTTCGTTGAGCGTATCGAGGACAGCGGGATTGCAGATATCGCCGGCGTGAATGATGTGCTCGCAGCCACGTAACGCGTCGAGCGCCTCGGGACGCACGAGGTTGTGGGTATCGGAGATGATCCCAATGCGGATGACAGATGACATGGGCTTCGCTCGCAGAACGCTATGGTCCGAGCGTAGCACTGTTCATGCCGATGAAATCACCTGGGCCAAGGTCATTGCTCTTCAGTCAGCAGGACTTTCTCCACGCGCCGGTCGGGCACGAGCCACACTACCGCCACGATCGCGTATAAGGCCGCGGCAATCCACGGCTCCCAAAACGATGCCCCGATGGCAACGAGATACAGCACGACTGAAATCTTTCCCTTGCGATCCGCGCCAAGTGCGCGCGCCAGCATTGAGTTGGTGCCATGCAGGCTGATCAACGCGCGCGTGAGGATGTACCACGCGACCGCCGTCATGAAGAGATCGAAGCCGTAGAGGGCAGTGGGCCATGACGCCAGATGGTTCTCGCCCATCCAGTTGGTGGTGAACGGAAACAGCGACAGCCAGAACAGTACGTGGAGGTTCGCCCAGAGCACGCTGCCGTTGACGCGTTCGACTACGTGCATCAGGTGATGGTGATTGTTCCAGTAGATGCCCACATACACGAAGCTCAGCACGTAGGCGCAGAACACGGGACCGAGCGCGCCGAGTGACGCCAGATCGGCGCCGTGCGGCACCTTGAGTTCCAGCACCATGATCGTGATGATGATGGCGATCACGCCGTCGCTGAATGCCTCGATCCGGTTTGTGCCCATCTTCGTCCTTTCTCGTTCCAACGCTGGGGTTGATGGTCTGACGCGCAGGCGCTGGCTCCGAAGTGAAGGGGTCCGCACGGCGGCCTGGATGCCCCTGATATGGCCCCACCCCGGCCACGCGCAGCAAATTATGCGCGAGCGACCTGACGTTGTCGATTTAGCGTGAATGAGAGAAAGAACGTCGTGGTATAGGGATGAAATGCAGTGCATCCATACACCGGAAATCTTCAGATGTTATCCCGGAACGGAAGTGTGAAGCCATTGCAGCAGTTGCAACCCTGCTCCGGCTGCGAGAATTGCCAGCCCGAGTCCCAGACGCGTGCGCTCACGCCATGCGCCGATAGAAACGTTCTTCATACTCGCCTCCTGAAATCGATGCGCCGACTCGTTGACCCCGCCATTCAGTGACGGCGGATTTTCATGTGTCTGAATACGCGAGCGCCGGTTCGAATGGATGCAGCCGGGAAGAATATTTTTCGGCTTCCGTCCTGCGAAATACGGTGCAAAGATGCCGCGAGGATTAATGCGAACGATGAAAACCGGTCCCGCGATCCCCGACGACCAGGCGGACGCAAGACGCTGGCGCCTGTCTGGATTGGCCCGCCGGCCGTCCGATGGTAGAATCCCGTCCGCTTGGCGGGGTGATGAAATTGGTAAACATAGCGGACTTAAAATCCGCCGCCTAACGGCTTGCCGGTTCAAGTCCGGTCCCCGCTACCAGCGTCAGATTGATCGAGCGTCCCTGCACGAAGGGGATGTTTTTCGCCGCGCGCCGATCAACGCGCTGATCACTGTATATTCATACAGAACATATCAACGCCGTTGGGCACTTTCCGGGATTTCATTTGGTTTGGCTGAAAGAAAACGAGAGGAACGCCGATTGGGCGCATCGCCCCGTTTTATCGATGCCGAAAGCGCCAGTCATCCTGTCTTCGCTTAATCGACTGAAGTAGACTGCGCGTCCTACCTAGCGCGAGCCATCATGAAACATCGAACCTTTTATGCGGTGGCCGCTGCTGCCGTTCTTACCTGCACCGCTGGCTGCACGACCCCGTACCGCAACGGCCAGGAGTGCAAGACCAAGATGGTCGAGACCTACCCGGCCACTCTTCCCAAGCTGAGCTACGAAATACCACGCGTCTCGTACCAAGGCACGCGTGTCGTGGTCGAGGGCAGCTACACCGAAAAAATTCCACCAGCGGGCGTGACTCCCATCAAAGTAACGTCGGTGCCGGTACAGGCAGCCGTCGAATGCACTTTTGAAGGCGGTAATCTCAAGACGTTCCAGTGGCTGACCCCGGCGAGTCTCGCGGAAAAATACCCGCTGAAGCCGGGCACCGACGACACGGAGTAAATGCATTCCAGCAAGTTCGGAACACGCCGTCAGGTCGACGCTTCAACGAAAGCGGGGACTTGTCCGATCAACGGCTGGCGCCGAACACGCCGCAACTTGTAACTTGTAACTTGTAACTTGTAACTTGCATCACGCACGACGGCGCCACGGTCAGCGAATCCCGGGCGTCTTTAGTATCATCAGCGGCTCGCTTCATGCCTTGAATCCTCGAGCCCCCGCCCATGTCCGCTGCCGCCACCGATTCAAATTCCCACGCACCGCATCAGCCGCACCACCAACACTACTCACGGGCAACGCTGCTCGTCCTGGCGACGATCGCAGGCGTATCGGTCGCTAATATCTATACGAATCAGCCGCTGCTCGCGGCGTTTCGCGCGTCCTTCCCGGAAAGCGCCGGGATGATCGGCGCGGTGCCGGCCGTCACTCAACTCGGCTATGCGATCGGCATGTTATTGCTGGCGCCGCTCGGCGATCGCTTTGACCGCCGCCTGATCATCCTTCTGCAACTCGCCGCGCTCGGTATCGCACTCGTCGCAGCAACGGCCGCGCCCACGCTCGGCGTGCTGATTGCCGCCAGCCTGGCGCTCGGTATCGTGGCAACCATCGCGCAGCAAGCCGTGCCGTTCGCCGCGGAACTCGCGCCGCCAGCGCAACGCGGCCACGCGGTCGGCACGGTGATGAGCGGTTTGCTGATCGGCATCCTGCTTGCGCGCACGGTCTCGGGTTTTGTCGCGGAGTATTTCGGATGGCGAGCCGTGTATGGCGCCTCCGTGGCCGCAACCATCGCGCTTGCCGTACTCGTCGTCATGCGGCTGCCGCGCAGCAAGCCAACTTCAACGCTGCCCTACGGGAAACTGCTCGTGTCGATGTGGCATCTCGTGGTCGAGTCGCCAGCGCTGCGCGAGGCATCGATGACCGGCGGCGCGCTGTTCGCCGCGTTCAGCATCTTCTGGTCGGTGCTCACGCTTTTGCTCGCGGGAGAGCCGTTCCATCTCGGCCCTCAGGCGGCCGGCTTGTTCGGGATTGTCGGTGCAGCGGGCGCGCTGGCCGCGCCGCTTGCCGGCAAGTCGGCGGACAAGCGCGGGCCGCGGGCGGTGGTTTCGCTGTGCATCGTGCTCGTGGCCGTCTCGTTCGTGGTGTTCGCGCTGTCGGGACGCAGCCTGGTGGGCCTGGTGATCGGCGTGATCGTGCTGGATATCGGCGTGCAAGCCGCGCAGATATCGAATCAATCGCGAATCTACGCGCTCAAGCCGGAGGCGCGCAGCCGCGTGAATACCGTGTACATGGTGGTCTATTTCATTGGCGGCGCCGCGGGCTCGGCCGTCGCATCGCTGGCATGGCATGCGTTCGGATGGGTCGGCGTGTGTATCGCGGGACTGGTGGCCACCGGGCTTGCCGGGTTGAGCCATTCACGAAGCCGTTCGAAAAACGCGTGATCAGCCACCTGAACCACGCTGAACGGCCCTCGCGCGATTAATCCCGCGCGCGAGCGTAATGATGCAGCGCGTCGAGAACGCGGTCGAATTCCAGGGATTTATCGAAGAAATGGCGCACGCCGTATTGCAGGCAGCGCTCACGGTACGCCGGTAATGCATGGTTCGTGAGCACGGCGGCGAAGGCCGAATCGGTCATCCCGGTGCGTTGCAAATATGCCAGCACCTCGACGCCGGAACCGTGCTTCAGTTGCAGATCGACAATGACTGCATCGAATCGCTCCGCTTCCAACAGGCCGATCGCCGTCTCGGGCGTATCCGCCCAAGCGGTGACCTGCAGTTCGCCGGATGCATCGATCGCTTCCACCAGACTGCGCCGAATCAACGGCGAGTCCTCGATCAACAGCACGCTCAGCGGCCGCTTATGGGCGAGACCGGTTTTGTCGACGATCGTTTGTTGGCCCACGGCGGGCACCCTCCTACTCGATCAAACCGTTCTTGATCGCGTAATACGTGAGATCGGCATTGTTCGCGAGCCGCATTTTTTCGAGAACGCGCGCGCGGTACGTGCTGATCGTCTTCACCGATAAATGCAGCTCCTCCGCTATTTCGGTCGGAATCTGGCCCCCCGCGATCTTGCAAAAAATCTGGAACTCCCGCTCGGACAACGCTTCGTGCGGACGCTCGGTTGCGGGCTTTTCAAGCTTGTCGGCAAGCGCGTCGGCGATAAATTCCGACAGGTAGCGATGGCCCCTCGCCACCGTCCGAATTGCCCGCACGATTTCGTCAGGCGCTGCGTCCTTGTTCAGATACCCGTTGGCGCCAGCGCGCAGCAAATTGATCGCGTACTGGCTTTCCGGATAACCCGACAGCATCAGCACGCCCTGGTCCGGGCGGATCTGCTTGATCACGCGCAAAGTATCGATACCGTTCTTGTCCGGCATCGCGATGTCCAGCAACACGACGTCGAACGCACTTTCGCGCACGCGCGCGATGGTTTCGTCGCCGGTGGACGCTTCGGCGGCGACTTCCATGTCGGGTTCATCGGCGACAAATTGCCGGAATCCGCTTCGCACAATGGCGTGATCGTCCGCTATCAACACTCGAATCATCTGCGCTGCCTGCGGCCATATTTATGGTGAATCATCGTACCGACAACGCGCGGCGGGAATCATCCCGCCGCGCGTTGTCCTGGAGCTTCAGTATTCTCTTACCGCTAACGAACGATCAGCCGTCGAGGCCGTCGAGCAGGTCGGCCATGTCGTCGGCGTGCTCTTCTTCGACCGCCAGGATCGTTTCGAAAAGGCGGCGCGTGGTGACATCCTTTTCGCCGAGGTAGCGAATGATTTCAGCATACGTGTCGATCGCAATGCGCTCCGCGATCAGATTCTCGCGAATCATGTCGATCAGATTGGCGCCTTCCTTGTACTCGGAATGCGCGCGTGACGCGAGGCTGTCGGGTGCGAAATTCGGCTCTCCACCCAACTGGACAATGCGTTCCGCGATGGTGTCGGCATGTTCCTGCTCTTCGGTCGCGTGCTGCGCGAATTCGGCAGCGACGGCTTCCGAATGGATGCCCTTGGCCATGAAGTAATGGCGTTTATAGCGCAGCGTGCAAACGATCTCGGTGGCGAGCGAATCGTTCAGCAGCTTCAGAACGACTTCCTTGTCTGCGCCATACGTCGACGTGACCGAACCATCGTCCATGTGCTGACGTGCGTTGGCGCGAATTTTTTCCATATCCAGCACGAACGGATCCGACTTGCCGCCGGATTCCTTCGATTGTGCCGGTGCAGCTTTTACAGCAGACGATTTCGACATTGATGTGCTCCAGAAAGAGAATCGATTTTTTGTTTGGCGGTTGGACAGGCTCGTGACGGCAGCCTGGCCGGATATAGGCCCGGACCGCCGTCCGCAGTCACTCTTGTCCTTGCCCGCATACAGCGTGCCTGCTCGCGAGCATCACGTTCGAAACACGCCCAGCAGCAACGTAACAACGAAAACCACGAGGAAGATGTAGAACAGGATCTTCGCGATCTCAGCAGCGCCTGCTGCAATCCCGGTAAAACCGAACACAGCCGCGATAATCGCAATGATGAAAAAAACAACGGCGTAATGAAGCATGGCGACCTTCCCTTTTGTTGGGTTTTATCGGCCTCGGATCGGGCGTCGAATCCGGCTTTCAGGATGGACTCGAGTGGACGATTGCCGTAAAGCGCAAAGCCGGCCACTCGCGGAACAGAGGTTTAGATAAAGCCGGTCGAAGCGCGCGAGGTTTAAATAACGCTGGCTACGACGATGGCGTGTCCGCTAATCGACTATTTTCTTCGTCACGATAAAACCGAGCACGAGGAATACCACGCACAGGATCAGGAACAGCACGAACAGGAACTTGGCGATGCTGGCCGCGCCCGCTGCCACGCCGGTGAAGCCGAGCAAGCCCGCGATGACGGCGACAATGGCGAAAAACAATGCCCACTTCAACATGATCGGTTCCCCAATAAGGTTGGACTAGTAACAGAATGTTAGCGAGGCGGTTATGAACTGCCATCTGGATGCAGGCCGTTTTTCGTGTAGGACGTCACCGACAAACGCTTTCAATTCACTTCTGGCTTAATCCGGCCCGTCCTCAATCAAGCACTGGTCGACGTAATTCGATCGGCCCGACACGGCGTGAAAAGCTACACTGGCCTGACAGAAAACCCGGCGACTTCCCTATGACTTCCTCTTTGCACGAAGGCGGCGCGGCGGATCCGGTAGCGGGCATCACGCGGCGCGCAACGCGGTTCAGCACGCGTCTGAACGCTTGGATGCGCCGCTGGAGCTGGGCCGTCGCCATGACCGTAGCCATTGTGATAACCGTCGGCGGCTTGGTGATACTCGAGTCCGGCCGCATGCGAATTGCCGCGGAATACGAGACCGCGCTCGACGCGAAAGGCGCCACCACGCAGTTGACCGTGCTGGCTGCGGATATCGCGTCGCTGACTGCCGATGAACGCGCGTTCCGCAACTCGCCCGACAACACCTACTCGGCCCACTACAACGCAGTTGCGGCTGAAATCAGACAAACGGTTGCGTCGCTGGATGCGTACTATCGCCGTAAATCGGACGACACCGCGCTCGCCAGTTTCAAGCAGATCAGCGCGACCCTCGATGCGCGGATCAACGCGGGACTCGCCGCCCGCTCCGGTTCAGACGCTGCACCGGCTACCGATGTCCTCGACAGCGCGCTCGCCCTGCTGCGTCTGAATGAAGAACGGCGGGCGCAGTCCGCGCTCGACGCGAGCCGCGCCGACCAGCGCATTTCCACGATCTGCGTGGGCGCGTTGTGCGCGTTGAATATCGTGTTGTTCCTGCTGTTGTTTCGCAATCTCGGTATCCAGCTGGACAAGCAAGACCGCGTGCAGCAAAAGCTGATTACGCAGCAAGAAGAGCTCGACCAGCTCGTGTTCGACCGCACGCGGCAACTTGAGGCGCTCGCGTGGCATTTGCAATCGGTGAGCGAAAACGAGAAGACCCAGCTTGCCCGCGAACTGCACGATGAACTCGGTTCGATCCTGACGGCCAGCAAGATGGATGTGGCGTGGGTCAACAACAAGCTCAAAAGCGCCGAGCCCGCGATGGCCGAGAAACTTGGACGTGCGCTTGCGAATCTTGATCAGGGGATTGCGCTGAAGCGACGGATTATCGAAGACATGCGGCCAACCGTGCTTGCCAATTTCGGGCTGGTCACGGCGTTGCGCACCCTCGCCGATGAAACCGCGCAACGCACCGGATGGACGCTCGAACTCGCGCTCCCCGATGACGACATCAAGCTCGGCGAAGAAGTCGAAATCGCGTTGTTCCGGGTCGCGCAGGAGTCGCTGACCAACGCGGCAAAATACGCGCGTGCGTCGAGCGTGTCGATAGCGCTGGCGCTGGATGACGAGCGCGTATCAATGCATATAGCCGATGACGGCGTCGGCATTCGCCCACAGGATCTGCGGCGCACGCACACGCACGGACTGCTGGGCATGCGCCAGCGGGTCAGCGCGCGCGGCGGGCGCATCGAGATCGAACGACGCCAGCCGCATGGCACCGATATCCGCGTCACCATGCCCCGCGCGCGTAACTTCGATGCTTAAAGGGTTAAGGGTCTAGCGCCCCTTGGCTCTTGATTGGCGCGCTCGAGCTGCGCTTCCAGGGCCGCGCTTGTAGGACGGCGCCGACACAAGTTACAGACTGCGCCGACACGATAAAAACATCCGCGCCTACAGCTTGCGAACGCGCAGTTTTTTATGATTCTTCAGACGGTGTGGTCGATCGAAGTGGTAGTCGCCATGGTTTTCTTGCTTGTTCAAACCCGGCAAAACCGTTTCAAGGATCGGTCGTAGCCAAGGCCGCAACGTGTCTGGCAACTGCTTTTGCTGTTGGACGTCGGCGGACAGGATTCGAACATCGGGTACGCATTCATGGCCGAACGGCCAGCGTACTCGCATCAAACTCAAGGGGAATTGCTCATGACTCGACTTATCGCTTTGCTGTTGCTCGTTGGAACTGCCGCACTCGCAGCTTGCAACACGGTGGCCGGCGCCGGCCAGGACCTCTCGAAGGGCGGCAACGCCATCACGAATTCGGCCGATAAGCACAACGCCGAGTAAGCGAGGAAGCTGGCAACAGATAGTTAGCGGTTAATGGCCGCTAGCACGCTGGCGATTTGCTGACTGCGGCCTTTACCGGTTCCGGAGCGTTGTGACGCCCCGCCGACAACTGAACGGGTCGTGGAATTCGTTGGAATTCGATCAAGCGAACCTCCCTGGCGGAGGTTCGCTTTTTTTGTGTTTCGGCAAAAGGAACCCGAACGCGCGTCAGTCCAAAGCAGACGGTAAAGCGGTCCAGCTTCCGGCCTCGGGACGTTGCGTGATGCGCTCGATCGGTTCAGCCGCCTGCGATTCGATAAGTCCGCCAATCAGATCGGCGAAGGGCTTGATATTCCGGTAGGTGCTGGCCTGCTCCAGCGCCGCCAGATACGCGGTACGAGACTGAACGGTCACGATGGTCCAAAGGTAGCCTCCCGTGGTCAGCAGGTAGTTCATGAGAAAGCGGCTGAGGCGGCCATTGCCATCCATGTACGGGTGGATAAACACGAAGATGAAATGACCTAATACCGCTCGCACGCCCGGGTGTTCTTCCGCCTGCAGCAAGTCGAAGAGAGCCGGCATGCAATCCCGGACAGCTTCAGGCGCGAGCGGTACATGCAACGCATTTCGAATGAACACATTGTTGTTGCGATACCCGGCCAGATCGCTTGCCTTCAGGATACCTGCGGTAACGCTCGGCGAAAACAGCGTCACGTACCACTGTGAAAAATCTCGCTTGAGGGTGGCAGAAGGATCGTCAGCTTGAGCCACTACCCGGCCGATCAGGGAGCGGACGCGGGCATGGGTTTCCGCGTAACCTTTAGCCGCCATGGCATCCCGCGTCAGCCGGTCTTCCTTGTTGGTCAGGGGGCTCCAGTCGCCATTGCGAACCTTCGCAATGAGGTCAGTGCTGACCCGATAACCTTCGATAGACAGCGAGTGGTAGGCATCCGCAACGTACCTTGCCTCTATGTCGTGAAGAAGCGCTTCGCTGTCGGGGTTCGGCGAGCACGGAATATTACGGAAGCGGTCGATCACGATGTCTCGCATGCCCGACCACATGGCCAGGATGCGCTGCACGTAAGGCGACTCGTTCATCCGGCCGCCAATATGGGCCAGCGGCCGCTCGAACGGATTATCTTCGGCCACGACGTAGGCCGCCGCTTTCATCGTATCGAGGAGCTGGTCGGCGTCCTGATCCCGGCCGACGGCCCGCAACGCCCCCGCCATACGGCCGGCAACAACACTGTGACCGCCCTCGAGTAATCGGGCGGTAAGCGTGCTGATATCGACCTGGCGCGTGACGATCTGCGCGGCAAGCTCGTGCGTGTGGAAGAAGCTACGACTGACCCGGATCAGCGCTTCGGGAAGAGGAACCAGCATGAGTCCGCTCGCGTTCGGCGCACGGCCGTCCACCAGCATCTCGGGCTTGGTCTTGTAGAGAAACATGGAACAGCCGTGAGGCAATGCCTGGGGCTGGTTGGTCGCCAGCGGCGAGTACAACAGGATCTGCTTTTCGATGCTCGTGTGGCCGCTGTGCTTGAGGAGGGACAGCTCGGGGCTCACCTGCCATTGGTTTGCAAACCTGGAGTTGGCGTACGCGGCCACGAAGGTTTCCATGTTTGCGTACCAATGGGTGGAGTCCCCCTCCCCGTCGTCCGGATTGTTCGACTGATACCAGCCTTGAATAACCAATTTCAGGAAACCGGCATTCTGAAGCCGCTCACGGTGCGTGCGGGTGAGCTCGGGATGCGCACTTATCTGGAATACGGAAAGTCCCCTGTCCTGCAGCATTTTGAGGATCGACAGGGAAGAAGCCAGTTTTTCGTTGGGTGCGGCCACGCGGTTCGCTCCAGACACTTCAGACCATAATTAGAGTTTTGTGTCGTATTATATCCAGAGTTTTGTGTCGTACTATAATTTGAGTTTTATGCTTTACTATAATTAGAGTTCTATGCTTTTCTCAGCATGAAGTTGGGCAAAGACCTAGCCAAATCCTGTACTACAAAGACCTCGGGATGACGCTGAGTCGAAGTTGCGCGGCGTAAATTGACGTCAATTCCGTTGATTTTTCGCGCATGGTTTTCACGAAAACTATGCTGGCACAGACGGTCTGCGATGACGTGGCGACCGGCCCTTTTGGGCGTTGGCCACGTGGATAGCCAGTTTCATCGCGTCGAACGAGAGCAAGCCTCAAGGTCTATCTTTTCCCGGCTATCCGGCCGACCCATAAAAAACGGCGGACCGTTTCTCCGGAATTGCCCGAAACGGTCCGCCGTTTTGTACTGCTGGTCGTCAAGCCTTCAAACCAGCCCGCGCCTCTTGTAATCGAACCAGAACGACAAACCCACGCTTGCCAGGATGATGAGGGTCGCCATCACGGTCCACTTCGTGATCACTTCGCCGAGAAACAGCGCGCCTATCACCACAGCCACAACGGGATTTACGTACATGCAGCTGCTCGCAATAATCGGACTCGTGTGGCGAATCAAGTACGCATACGCGACATACGCAGCCATCGAGCCGACGAGCATCAGGTAGAGATAAGCCAAAAACGGCGTGAACCCCATGCTTACAATACGCTCGCCCGAGACCCACGCAACGACTGTCGCCATCGCGCCGCCCAGGCCGATCTGCAGTGCGGTCGATACCAGCAGGTCGGACGGCAGCTTCAGACGCCCCGCGAGAAACGAGCCGCCTGCCCAGAAAACCGCGCCGCACAGGATCGCAAGACTGCCGGCGGTTGAACCCGACGACGGATCGCCGTGATTCAGCAACGCAATTCCGACTAGCCCAAGCCCGACGGCGACCCACTCCCCCTTCGCCACTTTGCGCCCGGCAATGGCGGCAATGACCGTGGCGAACAACGGAACGGTCGCCACCATGACGGCAGCCGTGCCTGTTTCGACCGTGCGCATGCCGAACGCGAGCATCCCGCTCGACAAACCCACAAGTAACGTTCCGACCGCCGCGGCGTTTCGCACTTCGACGAAAGTCGGCCAGACCGGGTCCCGACGCGCAGCAAAGATGAACAAACCGATGCCGGCGAACAGGTTGCGCAATCCGGACAGCAGCAGCGGCGGGAACGATTCCAGCGACAGATGCACCGCCATGTAGGTCGAACCCCATACGAGGTACACGACGCAAAGGGCAAGCGCCACGCGGCCGCTACGCGTCGCGGGAAGCCGGAATGGGAAATGGCCGGGAAGATTGAACGGGCGGCGCGCGGGGGTATCGGCTGGGGGTTGCGGGCTCGTCACGCCCTGCAGAACGTCCGGCGACGCCAAAGATGGCAATGGCGCGCCGGCTGCTGCCTGCGGAAACGGCAGCACGTCAGCCGAGGGTTGGGACTGCGGAGGCACGAACTGCGGTGGTGGCAAATCAGAATCCGGCGAACGCGGCGGCAACGGTGTAGACATTCGTTACTCCGCGACGACGATGATTGCAACGTCAGCCGGCCAGACGGGCAGGCTGACAACCGCCGGTTTCGCTTCGCCCAAAACCAGGGGAAGCGAAGAACGGCGCGCATGCCGCTTGAGCGTCGCGGCAAAACGGGCAAGGCAGGACAACATGTCGGAAGCAGAAAAAGGGGTCGGGCA
Organism: Caballeronia sp. SBC1; assembly: GCF_011493005.1. Classification (NCBI taxonomy): domain Bacteria; kingdom Pseudomonadati; phylum Pseudomonadota; class Betaproteobacteria; order Burkholderiales; family Burkholderiaceae; genus Caballeronia; species Caballeronia sp. SBC1. The sequence continues at coordinate 1,283,253 of NZ_CP049156.1, read as the reverse complement.
ACAACGTGCCGAAGCTCGATACCAGCTTGAAAAGCCGGCAGGAGCCGCCGCGAGTTTGCCGGACTGATCGGGTCAAAGTTGCTGGACCCTATCCGGGAAAACACGGTGGTCGTCATTATGCAGTAAGCAATGCAGACGCACGCGTGAGTGTTACAGATGGTTGCCAACACGCTACGGCGAGGTGTATTGTGACGGCTGCTAACGCGGGGGTCCTGCGCTGCACATCGCAATCCGTCACCGGATTGTCCGTGTGTCGCGGGTGAGAAATACCCTTTGAACCTGATCTGGATAATGCCAGCGCAGGGAAGCGTTCGGATTTTGCCGCGCTGGGGTCTTTTTCTTTCTCGCGCATCCCCGCCAAGTCCGCCCGCCTCCTTCTCTGCTTTTCTTCGGTCTCCCGTAGCTAGCGTTTGACTCAGCCGTTTTTCGTGCGATTTCGCGCTTAGCGTTTTTTCGCCGGCCGGCTGGGAAACACCCTTCCCCAAAGCAACCATCTGCATGGGACCGGGGTAATCGCATGAGACCGGAGTAAGTGCTCTGCACCAACTCCGGTCGACACGCTAAATCCGGTCGACACAGGAGAGCCGCATGAACGCCAATCCGAAATTTCTGTCCGACGACGCTGTCGTCGACGCTGCTGCCATCGCGCCGCTGCCCAACTCACGCAAGATCTACGTGACGGGCTCACGTGCCGACATCCGCGTGCCGATGCGGGAAATCACGCAATCCGATACCAACGAAAGTTTCGGCAGCGAAAAAAATCCGCCGGTCTATGTCTACGATTGCTCAGGCCCATATTCGGACCCGGAGGCAAAGATCGATATCCGCTCGGGTCTGCCAGCCGTTCGCCAGGGTTGGATTGAAGAACGCGGCGATACGGAATCGCTCGGCGGTCTCTCAAGCAACTTCGGCCGTGAGCGCGCCGCCGATCCGGCTACTGCCGACCTGCGTTTCAAAGGCTTGCATCGCACGCCGCGCCGCGCTCTGCCGGGCAAGAACGTTTCGCAGATGCACTACGCGCGCCAAGGCATCATCACGCCGGAGATGGAATACATCGCGATCCGCGAGAACCAGCGCCGGGCTGAATATCTGGAATCGCTGCGCACGAGCGGCCCGAACGGCGAAAAGCTCGCCACGATGATGGGCCGCCAGCATCCCGGCCAGGCGTTCGGCGCCCAGGCTTTCGGTGCCAACGCGCCCAAGGAAATCACGCCCGAGTTCGTGCGCGAGGAAGTCGCCCGCGGCCGCGCGATCATCCCGGCGAACATCAACCACCCGGAAAGCGAGCCGATGATCATCGGCCGCAATTTTCTGGTGAAGATCAATGCGAACATCGGCAATTCGGCGGTGACATCATCCATCGGCGAAGAAGTCGACAAGATGACCTGGGCCATCCGCTGGGGCGGCGACACCGTCATGGATCTGTCGACCGGCAAGCACATTCACGAAACGCGCGAGTGGATCATCCGCAATAGCCCGGTGCCCATTGGCACGGTGCCGATTTATCAGGCGCTCGAAAAGGTCAACGGCAAGGCCGAAGACCTGACCTGGGAAATTTTCCGCGACACGCTGATCGAACAGGCGGAACAGGGTGTGGATTACTTCACGATCCACGCCGGCGTGCTGCTGCGCTACGTGCCGATGACCGCGAACCGCATGACGGGCATTGTGTCGCGCGGCGGTTCCATCATGGCGAAATGGTGTCTGGCTCATCACAAGGAAAGCTTCCTGTATGAGCACTTCGAAGACATCTGCGAAATCATGAAGGCCTACGACGTGAGCTTCTCGCTTGGCGACGGCCTGCGTCCCGGCTCGATCTACGATGCCAACGACGAAGCCCAGCTTGGCGAACTGAAGACGCTTGGCGAGTTGACGCAGATTGCGTGGAAGCATGACGTGCAGGTGATGATCGAAGGTCCGGGCCATGTGCCCATGCAGCTCATCAAAGAGAACATGGACCTGCAACTCGACTGGTGCGACGAAGCGCCGTTTTACACGCTTGGACCGCTCACCACGGATATCGCGCCGGGTTACGACCACATCACGTCTGGGATTGGCGCCGCGATGATCGGCTGGTTCGGCACGGCCATGCTCTGCTACGTCACGCCGAAGGAACACCTCGGGCTGCCGAACAAGGACGACGTGAAGACCGGCATCATCACCTACAAGCTCGCGGCTCACGCCGCCGATCTGGCGAAGGGTCATCCAGGTGCTCAGGTGCGGGACAACGCGTTATCGAAAGCGCGCTTCGAATTCCGCTGGGACGACCAGTTCAACCTCGGCCTCGATCCGGACAAGGCGCGTGAATTCCACGACGAAACCCTGCCGAAGGATTCGGCTAAAGTCGCGCATTTCTGCTCGATGTGCGGCCCGCACTTCTGTTCGATGAAGATCACCCAGGACGTCCGCGAATATGCGGCGAAGCAAGGGGTATCGGATATCGAGGCGCTGAAGCAAGGCATGGAAACGAAGGCGATCGAGTTCGTGAAAAAAGGCGCTGAGATTTACCAGCGCACCTAAGAACAAGCGAGTTGGGCGCCCCTAAAGGCGCGACGACCCGGTGGCAAATGAAAGCGGCGTGTCGCATGTCATGTGCGACGCGCCGCTTTTCGTTTGGAGGGTTAGGAGGATTTGGAGGCCGCGATTTCACATTTGTCTGCCGAATACGATGGTCGGGCACTGTTTCTGCTTCTACATTGAAAGAATCGGCAGCAACTGTCTTTTCGCCGCCGGGTTGGACGTGGACAGTCAGGCTCATCTGCCGAAGGAGCCTCGCCGGTTTAACTGCAACCCGTTACACCTTCGTGATTCATCGTTTTTGGAGAGTTGAAATGGACAAGATCAAACAGATTGGCGCTGCTGCTCTCATCGCCGCACTTCTCGGCGGCCTGTCTGCATGCGATCAAATGACAACACGTCAACGCGATACGGCCGTCGGCGCGGGTATCGGCGGCGTAGCGGGGGCGGCACTCGGCGGCAACGCGCTGTCTACAGTGGGCGGCGCGGCCGCGGGCGGCCTGATCGGTAATCAGGTCGGCAAGTAGGTTGATACCTCAGCGTATCGAATAAGCGTACCGGATGATTTTTCATCCGATACGCTCTGCCCGGTCGGTTTGACCGCCCCATCGCTTAGACAACACAGCGGCCGGGTACAACCTAATTTAAGTGCTTGGGTGTGTCCGGTCGTGTGCCCGATCCCAGCCGGTGAAACAGCGAGAAACATTGGGGCACGTGCCCCTGCTTTCCCACGTTTGAGCGATGCGCTAGGCTCCTGACATCCCGTTCATTCGAACGGTCGCGTTTCGACGCAATTTGGAGTCGCATCATGAGCCCGAAGCTCGCACTATCCGCCTTCGTGGGCGCTTTGAGCTTGAGCGCTTGTTACTACGTGCCATATGGTGCGTACGGATATTACCCAGCGTATCCACCCTACGCGGGCACCCCGGTAGTCAGTACAGCACAAACGCAGCAGGAGATCCCTGTCGCGCCCGTGGGGACGTCTGGCACCGGCTATGCGCAAAGTTACCAAGGCGCCGACAATCCGCCGTCCGCCTATGCGTCAACGACACCGCAATACGTTGCTGCGCCGCCTGTCGTCTACGCGCCGTATCCCGCTTATTACCCGAGCTACCCGGTCTACGCGCCATATCCGGCCTATTACGGTGGCTACGGTTATCCGTACGGTTACGGCCCTTCGCTGTCTGTCGGTTTCGGCTGGTACGGCGGCGGTGGGCGTGGACATTATTATCGTCATTGAGCGTCGTCACTGAGCAACGCTCCGCGTTGCTGCGCAGGCGCGCCTTACGCGTTCGGTGTAATGCTTCCACACGAACCGCGCTTGGACTAGCGCGGTTTGTTGTTGTGCGCGTTTTGTACCCCTCTTGTGTGGCGTGTCTGGCCGTATGAGTAACGCGTTTCGGACCGCTCCGTGACAGCTCGTGCGATATGGCACGCTTTTCGCTGGAATACCTGATCGCTGCGCCTCCCGGGCGCTGCCGCTACAGGAATCCCTGATCATGCTGGTCTTCGCGCTGGTCCTCCTCTGGCTCGCCGCCTGTCTTGGCGTGATCTCCATCTGGGTGTTGCGCTCGGCGCCGCACGGCTCGCCCAAAACCGACGCTTCCGACGCGCACGAGCCCACCACACGTTAAGACTTCAGCCCAATCCGGACGGCTATGGGTATTCCTTGCTTGACGCGCGCCATCCTCGCTCTATCCTTAGTCCTGACGCATTAGGCAAACGCTTAGTTGCCACGATGTGCCGAGCGGCGGCGCGCTTATTGCAACGCGGACGAAGCTCACGGGGCTGTCAGTACCGGTCGCCATGACCGAAGAACGCCAAGCGTTCAGCAAAATAAAAACCAGGAGACGATATGTTTCATCAGATTCTGACGCCTGTCGGCGGCTCACTCGGCTTGTCCTTTCTCGTCGCCGTGCTACCTATCGCAGTCGTGCTTGTTTTGCTCGGTTGGGCGCGCCGCCCTGCCTGGCAAGCGTCGCTCGCCGGATTGATTGTTGGCATAGTAATCGCCATCGCCGTGTGGCATTTCCCTGTGGGACTGGCGATTGATTCCGTCGCGGCAGGCGCCGTGTTCGCCGTCTGGCCGGTCATGTGGATCGTCTTCACCGCCATCCTGCTCTATAACATCGCGCAGCGTTCGGGCCGCTTCGAAGCGTTCCGGGTATGGATGATCGACAACCTCCCGAACGACCGGCGCATCGTACTGGTCGTGATCGGCTTCTCCTTCGGCGCGCTTCTGGAAGGCATCTCCGGGTTCGGCACGCCGATCGCCATTACGAGTTCGCTGCTGATCCTGCTTGGCTTTCCGACGCTCGAAGCGCTCACCTTCACGCTGATCTTCAACACTGCGCCGGTCGCGTTCGGCGCGCTCGGCGTGCCAATCACCGTGCTCGGCGCCGTGACCCATCTCTCCCCTGACCTGCTCGCCAAGATGGTCGGCCGCCAGTTGCCGTTCTTCGCGCTGCTGCTGCCGTTCTACGTGATTGGCGTGTACGCGGGCTTTCGCAACATGCTCAAGATCTGGCCGGTGCTCCTGGTAGCCGGCGGGACGTTCGCGCTCACGCAATTCGTCACGGCGAACTACATCAATTACTCGCTCACCGACGTGCTCGCGTCGATGGTCTCGCTGATCCTCACGATTGCGTTCCTGCGCGTCTGGAAACCCGCCCCGGACGAGCGTTTCGCCGTCAATGTTGATCGGGCGGCGCAGGTCCGCGGCAAGCTTTCCGGCGGCCACGGCTGGGTGCCATGGATCGCGGTATCGGTGGTGGTGATCGTGTGGACGGTCGCCAAGATCTTCCTGATCGGCGATGTCAAGGTACCGTGGCCGGGCCTCGACAAAGCCGTCTTCATCACGCTCTATAACCAGCCGTACGGGGCGATCTGGGACTTCCAGCCACTCGCGACCGGCACCGCGATCCTGCTGGCGTCGATCATCACCGCCCTGATCGTGCGGCTGCCGGTGAGCGAATTCGGCGCGGCGATTGTGGATACGTGGGTGCAGACCCGCATCGCCATTCTGACGGTCGCCACTATTGTCGGGCTCGCGTACCTGATGAACTACTCGGGAATGAACTACACGCTGGGACTGGCCGTGGCGTCGGTGGGGGCATTCTTCCCGCTGGTGTCGGCGTTCCTCGGCTGGGTGGCGGTGTTCCTGTCCGGCAGCGATACATCGGGTAATGCGCTGTTCGGCAATCTGCAAGTGGTCGCGGCACGGCAGCTCAATCTCAATCCGATCCTGATGGCCGCCACGAATTCATCGGGTGGCGTCATGGGAAAGATGATCTCGCCGCAAAACATCTCGACGGGTGTGGCCACCACCGAACTGAAAGGCAAGGAAGGCGTGGTTTTCGCGAAGACGTTCAAGCACTCCATCCTGTTGACCGTGCTGCTCGGCGTGCTGGTTTGGCTGCAGCAAAATGTGCTGACGTGGATGATTCCGCATTGACGGTAATACGCGGCCGCCTTGATTTTTATACGGCCGCTTTGAAGGGCACTGTTCCTGTCACGCGTAAATGCGGGTGGCAGGGCTTGGCTTCCGGTGGGCAGCGCTGATCGCGTTGAGAGCCGGGATGGTCGGCGTAGGTGGCCCTCCTACGCGGGCCGGGGCTGTGCTGGCGACGGGCCAAGTCAATCGTTGGCCGGCCCCAAAGCGGACCGCCGTACGAAACTGGCTGACTGCACCTCAATCTCCCACTACCCGTCCACGCGTTGCCTTCACCGCGCCCCGCCGCACTTTCCCATCCACCCTTCGCAACTGCGACGCCCGGGTAGGTTTCGTCGCCACGCGCGTACGGCGTGTCACGCTGACGCGCTGGATAATCTCGTCGAGCCGCGCAAGTGCCGCGGCACGATTCATGTCCTGCGTACGGTGTTCCTGCGACTTGATGATGATCACCCCGTCACGGGTGATGCGACTGTCGCGTAATGCGAGCAAGCGCATCTTGATCGTTTCCGGCAGCGACGACGCCTGGATATCGAAACGCAGGTGAATCGCGCTCGACACCTTGTTGACGTTCTGCCCGCCCGCCCCTTGTGCGCGCACGGCGATCAGCTCGACCTCGTTCGGCCGGATCACATACTCTATCGTATGATTCACAATGCCGCCTCCGCAATCCGCGCGGCCAGGCCCGAGTCACGCCGCGTAGGTGTACGGACGGCCTGCGCGAAGACGTCCGTCGAGCCAATCACGTCTATGCGGCTACGCGCCCGCGTGATCGCCGTATAAACCAGTTCCCGAGACAACATGCGGCCAAACGCGCTCGGCAATACCAGCGCGGCGTGATCGAATTCCGAGCCCTGTGATTTGTGGACGGTCAGCGCGAATGCCGTGTCGTGAGGCGGCAATGCGGCGGGAGAGAGCATCCGCAACGTTCCGTCCGCCATGCGGAAGCAGACCTGCATGGCGCCGCTGGCCGCCGGCAGCGCAATGCCGATATCACCGTTGAACACGCCCAACGCGTAGTCATTGCGCGTAACGATCACTGGCCGCCCCGCGAACCATTGAGCGCCCGCGCCCAGGGTGACCGATGCAGCCGTCCGGACCCACGCCGATACACGCGCGTTGATTTCATCGACACCTCGCGGCCCATGACGCGTGGCGGCAAGGATGCGAAAGCGGTTGAGCGCATCGAAAAGCGGTGCCGCCCCGGTTCCCGCTTCGAGCGTTTCGGCGAGCATTCGCGCGTACGGTTCGAAACCGGCGTTCAGGCGCGCCAGCGTGCGCTCGGAGAGATGAGGTCCCGCGTCGTCGATAAGCAGCGCCGCTTTTGTCGGGTTGTCCTGGCTGCCGAGTGTCAGGGCGGCAAGCGCGTCGTCGACGGAACCACGACGGATGGCGACCGACAACCTGCCAATATCCGAATCCAGGCCGAAACGATAATTGCGCTGCAACCACACGACACAATCGGTCAACGGACTGATCGCGGTTTGATCGAATGCGGCAGGCGCCGCAGGATGCCAGTCGACTTCGGGCACGCTCACGCTCGCCAATACGTTGTAGCCGTCATAAGCGTCTTTGTCGTCGTCCGGGATCAGATAACCAGGTTCGTCGATCCACATGGGCTCGATTTCAAGCAGCTCGGTCTGACCATCAGCGTCACTTTCACCTTCACGGCCACTCGGCAACGCGGCGATGAACCGATCTGCCGGCATCGACAACGCTGCAGCAATCCGCGCCGCGCCTGCATCGCTGAAAACCGGCTGCGCGCTCAGTTCAGCGAACACAGCGCCTGCTTCTACGGCGGCAAGTTGATCCTTGTCGCCAAGCATCACGAGCCGCGCACCGGGCGCGACCGCTTCGAGGAGATGCGCGGCCAGCGCGACATCGATCATGGACGCCTCGTCGATCACGATCACATCAAACGGCAGCGGATTGTCGCGATGATGCCGGAAGCGCCCGTTCGCCTGCGTGCCTAGCAGACGCTGCAGCGTGAACGACGTGTGCGGCAAACGCGCCGCCAGCTCGGGCGGCAACACATTGGCGCGTTCGACCAGCGCTTCCTGCATGCGCTGCGCCGCCTTGCCCGTGGGCGCCGCGAGCGCGATGCGTAAAGCCGGGTTTTCGTCTAGCAGGCAAGCGAGCACGCCGACAACCGTTGTTGTCTTGCCCGTTCCCGGGCCACCGCTCACGATGGTGAGACGCCCTGACAACGCGACGAGCGCGGCGACGCGCTGCCAGTCGATGTTGTCATCGTCGTTCTTTGACGCCGCGAAATAGCGCCCCACGCGCGCCTTCAATTCAGCCGGATCGGGTGCATCAGCAGACACCTGGGCACGTTCGACCAGCGCCCGCGCGAGCCGCCGTTCGTAGTCGAAATACCGGGCGAGATAGATACGCCGACTGGAATCAATAACAAGAGGAAGCAGGTCCGCAGCAGCTTTCCGGCCGTCACACACCACGCCGCTCGCCAGCAATGCGGCATGTACCACGCCGGCAGTTTCGCCATACCGCTGCGCGAGTGCATCGAGCGCGATACACACGTGCCCTTGCGTCGTCGCGCGGCTTACTGCAAACGCCGCCCGCTGGGCCCAGCGTACGTTGTCGGCGTCGCCCTGAAGGCGTTTCGATAACGCGCCTATCCGGCGCGCGAAACCATCGGCGAGCGCAACGTTATCGTCGGAGACAAGCGTGAGGTCGGGCGCGTTCATGCAGCAACTCCTTGCATCAGTCGATCGATCGCCTCGATCAGTTCCAGCGATGGCTTGCCCACATGCACACCCGCTGGCCTGTCACCATCGCGCCAATCGGGTCTTACGCCGCGCACGAACAAATACAAATAACCGCCGATGTGCCGCTCAAACGCGTAGTCACGCAGCCGCAAGCGAAGATAACGATGCAGCGCCACCGTGTAAAAGAGCGCCTGCAAGTGATAGGCATGCGAGGCCATTGCGGCGTCAAGAGATTCCTCGTCGTAATCGGCGGGTGTCAGCCCGAGATGATTCGACTTCCAGTCGACGATCCAGAAACGCCCTTCATGCTCGACGATCAAGTCGATGAACCCCTTGACGAAGCCGCGCAAGGTTCCGGCTTCCAGCGCGACGTCGGGGAAGCCATGCGCGACGAGCACGCGCCGCAAGGCCGTGAAATCAAGCGATTCCGCTGGGAACAGGAACTCGAGTTCATTCATGCGCCGCTTGGTGGGAATGGTATCGAGGCGCATGCCTGGCACGAGTTCGGTCGCAACCGTATCGGCGAGCAGACGCGCCATCATCGCGGGCAGGTTGGCAGCCAGCGCGTCGGTCGCTGAGACGGGAATGGGATGTTCATGTAACGCGCGCTCGATCGCTTCGGGCCAATTTGCGGAGTCCGTGAAATCTGCGAGCTCGTACATGCGGTGCAAGCACTCGCCTGCCGACGGGCCGCGCGGGAACGCGAGGATATCGTCGGTATCGAGTTGGATCGGGGCGGCGGGCAACGGCATTTCAATTGGCGTGACCAGTGTAAGCGCCGCTATTGCGTCGATACGCCCGTCGTGGTCGGGACGTTCGTCAGTCGGCTGCGCCTGATTCGATTCCTCACGTGCGCCGGCGGCGATCATGGAACTGAAGCTGGCGGTCCGCCAACTGTCACGCAACACGCGACGGCTGGTTCGCGGCTGAGGCGTGAAACCCGCGTCGCGGATCACCACGAGCGGTTCACGCATGTCGATCACAGGCAACGGTTCGACGGAGATGGAGCCCGTCGCAAGCGCTTGCCAACTTCCGATCACATCGTCTTCTTCGGGCGGCTCGGCGAGCCAGTCACCGAACGCATGGCCCGCGCCCGCGACCAGCCAGTTCAGCACGCTGCGCCGCGATTCCTTCGCTGATTTGCCGATCAGATACACGCCTCCGACCACGTAACACCGGTACACCGCGCGCGTGAGTGCCACATACACGAGCCGCGCGCGTTCGGCAGCCTGCTCGCGCGTGGCGAGTCCCGACGCTCGCTCGCCCTCTTCGTCCGTGTAGCCGTAGTGCAGTATGGCCGTGCCGTCATCGTGATATTCGCGGGCGTCGGGCAGTCCCGTGGACGGCGGGTCGCGCAACGCGCCGTCGTTCAGGAATGGACAGAATACGACCGCGTATTCCAGACCCTTCGATTTGTGCACCGTGACGATCTGCACAAGATTACGATCAGACTCGAGCCGCAACTGCGCATCTTCTCCGCCGCCCTGCTCCGCGCGCTGCGCGGCTAGCCAGCGCAGCGTGGGCGCAATGCCCGGTTGAACCGCGCCACGTGCCTGAATCAACTCGGCCAGATGATTGACGTTGGTCAGGCGGCGCTCGCCATCCGGACCGACAACAAGACGCTGCGCGATCATCAGCTCACGCGCGAGCGTGCGCCACATCACCGCAAAACCGCGCTCGTGCCACAGCATCCGGTAACGCGAGAAACGTTCGACCCAGCTCATGGCATCGGCCGCGGCGGAACCCTCCACCGCTTCGCTATGCTCGAGGTTCCACAACGCGGCGGCGTCGAGCCCGAGCCAGTCCGTCGCAAGCGCCGCGCGCAAGCGGCGCAAGTCGCCGGGGGTATCGATGGCGGCTAGCAAACGCTCGATCTGCTCCGCGTCGAACGTACCGAATACCGATGCTTGCGCCAGTTCCACGCTGCCCACGCCCCAGCTTGCGAGCACCCGCTTGACGAGACTGCCCTGCCGGTGCGTCTGCACAAGCACCGCAATCTGGCCGGGCGACAGGGGCTTGTCGCCTATCGTTACTTCGCCGTTTTGAGCACCGCGCAACAATCGCACGATCTCGGCCGCGCAGGCCTCCGCCGCCTGACGGTTGGCGTTCGTTTTCGACAGCGCTGAATCGCCTTGCGGCAACATCCACACGCAGAAATCCGCGGTATCGGAATACGCCGCCGACGCTGTGTTGTCATTGAACGGCTTGCGCTCGCGCGTGCCTGCGCGCACCGGCTGGTAAGTCAATCCGTCGAGAATGAACGCCGCCGGGTTCGCACCGAAAATGCGGTTGCAGGCATCGATGATCGGCGCAGTCGAGCGCTGGTTGACCGCAAGCGTATATCTCGCCGACGCCCGCTCGCGCGCCATCAAATACGTATGCAGGTCGGCGGCACGAAAACTGTAGATGGCCTGCTTCGGATCGCCGACCAGAAACAACGGCCCTTGCGGCGCGAAGATGCTGTTGAAGATGGCAAACTGCAGCGGGTCTGTGTCCTGGAACTCATCGATCAATGCAGCCGGGTAACGTGCCCGAAGTGCATCGGCGAGCCACGGATTAGCCGCGAGCGCCTGATACAGGTTGGACAGCAAGTCGTCGAACGACACCACGCGCCGCGTCCGCTTGCGCACCGCCAGTTCCAGCGGCGCGTAGTCAAGCCACTCACGCACGATGCCAAGCCATGCCGCGCGCTGCGCCGCTTCCGCGGCAGCAGCAGCGGCGGCAAGCGTCTCGGCGTGCTCGAAGAAAGCATGCGAGGGTGGTTCGTTCTTCACCTTCGTGCCTTTCTTCAACGCGCTCGCGGTGAGCTTCAGCGCTTCTTTCGGCGGCGCGGCGTGGCAATCGTTGCTGGCGAAATAGTCGGACCACGCAGCAATCGCCGCGTCAATCAGCGTGCGCTTGTGCGTGGTCTTGCTGAGCTTCGCTTCGGCGTCGACCAGCAATTGCACTATGGTGTCGCGTTCGGCGTGCCACACCGCGCACGCCGTATCGAACAACGCTTGCGCGTCCTCGCGGTGGGCGAGCTCCGACTCTCCCCAGCGCAACGTGGCAAGTGGCTTTTTCAGCCGGCGCGAAAGCTGTGCGTCGAGCGATGCAGGTCCTGCGCCTCGGCTCACGAGCCACGCGGCGAACGACGAATCCCGAGCGGCGGCCGGTTCGACCCGTTCACGCCAGAAGTCCGCTGCCATCTCGAAGCGCAACGCGCTGTCGTCGGCTTCCAGTTCGAACGCGAACGGCATGGTTGCAGCGAACGGGGCCTCTTGCAGAGCACGCTGGCAGAACGCGTGGATTGTGTGGATGGCGGCCTGATCGAAGGTATGCAGCGCGATTTTGATGCGCTTGAGCGCTTCATCAGGATCAACACGTTCAAGCGTAGTCTCGAACAGGCGCTCGAGGAATGCGTCGCCCGCGGTGTCGCCGGTTTTCATCGCGTGCTCGATCTGGACGAGCCGCGAGCGGATGCGCTCATGCAGTTCAGCCGTGGCCGCTTTCGTGAAGGTGACGACAAGAATGGCGTCGGCGGCGAGCTTCTTTTCCAGCAGAAGGCGAACGTAGAGCGCGCAGATGTTCCACGTCTTCCCCGTTCCCGCCGATGCTTCGATCTGGCTCACGCCATCGAGCGAACACTCGAAGACGTCGAGTTCGTCGGCCGCGTTAGCCGTCACTGTGGTTATTTCGGTACGCATCATGCGTCGCTCCGCATGTGCTGGATCAACGGCTCGAAGACGATCCTGGCCAACTTGGCGAAAGTTTCATCGAGTCTCAGTTCAGCGCCGCGAAACGCGATACGCAGCGCGGGATCGTCCGACTCGCCACGCGTTCTGTCCGATATCCACACGCCCTGCGCCTTGGACTCGCTTTCCTTGACCCATGTCCACGCGCTCTTCGGAAAGAACCGCAGCGGCATGCGCCGCCCGGCACGATATAGCGCAGCGAGTGTTGCCAGGTGCGAGTGAGGATCGTCGACGGGCGTCAGTTCAAAGCCACTCGATTGCGTGCCGCGCCCGTGCCACACCGTACGTCGCGGGCCATCGGGCAACGCGGCGCAATAGGCAAGATGTGCAAGCCATGCAGAGAGGTAGTCGCGGGCGCGCGGCACGTCGTATCGGTAAATGATCTGGCCTTCTTCGGTGAGCAAACTCAGAGTGCCGTGAAGCTGCAGCGGCTGCAAAGCATCATCTTGCAACGTAGCGTCGTGGCGGCCGAATAATTCGGCATCCGGCCAGCGTGGCTTGATATCCAGCGTGAACGGCAAGCGCTCCGCGCCTTCCCCTGTCGCGACACGCACCCTATTGGCAAGCGAATGCAAGGCGCTAATTTCCCGCGATTGCCACACGCCGCCCGTCGCGCCGCCTGGCATTTCGGGACTCGCACGCGCGACTCGCCGCGCGCGGTCGAGGCCGCTTGCTTCATTGTCGGCGGTGAGCTCGAGCAGCGCGGGCAGCACCCGATCGGCCAGCGCGGCCCGGCCCGGATATTCAAGCTCGAATGGTTCCGTATCCCCGAGTTCGGTCTCAGCGTCGAAGAGCGAAATGCCGAGCCGATCACGCAAGATAGCGCGCGCCGGATGACGCCAGAAACGCTCGAAGTCATCGAACGCAACGGGTTCAACCTCTTCCGCCGGCAACGGCCCGCTAAAGAATTTCGTTGCCGGCTCGCTCCTGCCGAGCGCGAGCGTCTGCGCCAGTTCCGCGCGCTCCGGCTCGTAGGTGAACAACGGCGCGCTGAAGTACTCGGGCGCGAACGGCTGCAACGGATGCTCGAATACGAAACGGCTGCGCGCGCGCTCGATCTCCTTCGGCGATGCCCCCTCGCCCGCCGCCGTTTCCGCCAGATAGTCGAGCAATTCGTCGATCAGCGCGGCAGGCGGCAGCGCGGCGTTGTCGCGAATGCTGCGTCCCGTGTACGCGATCATCAAACGGTCTCGCGCCGACAACAACAAGTCGAGGAACAAGTTGCGTTCGTCGTCACGGCGTTGCCGGTCACCGAGCTTGCCGAAACTCGCCATCAGGTCGAATTCGTCAGCGCGCGCGAGACTCGGCAACATGCCGTCGTCCATGCCGAGCAGGCAGACCACGCGATACGGCAGCCCGCGCAAGCTCGTCAGCGACGAAAACGTCACGCCGCCCCATGGGACGCCGCCACGCGCGGCGTCGTCGAGTGCGTCGGTGAGTGCCGTTCGCAGAACGTCGGCGGCAATTTCGGTATCCACGGCGCCTTCGCTCATGGAAAGCATCAGTGCATCGAGTGTCGACCGGACGTCGGCGATTGAGTCTGCAAACGGCAGACCGGCATCGAAGAACTGCGTGAGTGCGTCGAGCAGCAATTGCGTCCAGGCCCGCGGCGTACGCGGTGTGGCTATACGCTCGCCGAACGCGTCAATGTCGTCGATAAACCGCGTCAGCCGGCCGAGCAATTCCGCGTCCGACCCCTGAGCGCCGCCAACCGGCAGCCACTCGTCGACAGGCGCGCCGCCATCCGGCAACGCATAGCCGAGGAACAACCGCGTGAGGGCATCGGAAAAGGTGTGACGGGCAGCAGGCACGTCCGCAGCAGTAACGGCCGACGGCGTGAGCCCGCGCCGTGCACCGGCCGCCGCGAGCCACGTTTGCGCGGTTTCCAGCGCGACGGCATCTATGCCATAACGCGCCGCGACCGCGTCGACCCGCAACCATTCGATCAACTCGGGTGCGCCGACACTGCGTTCAGGCAACGCCAGCCAATCGAGCAACACGCGCGCGACCGGGTTTGCCTGCGAAGGGGGCAGGCCCGTGATCCGATACGGAATCCGCCGGCGCTCACCGGCCACGCCAGCGGGCGCGGTGCCAAACACGCCATCAATAAGCGGACCCGCCGCCGCGAGATCCGGAAACGCCACGAGCACGTCCGACGGCTGCAGCCCGTCCATCTCGTCGAACCAGCCAAGCAAACGATCGTGCAACACTTCAAGCTGCCTCGACAAGCTATGGCACACGTGAATTTCGATACCGGGTTCAAGCGCTTCGTCCGCTTCGCCCAGTTCGGCAACCTCGTTCAAATTGAGGATCGTGTTCTGCACGCGGGCGAGCCATGTGGGCGCGGGATTCTCCTCGAAATGACTGGCTTCCCGCGACGCCGCGCTCTCCGTCAGCTCGCGCAGCATGTGCAATTGCGCCTGCGTCTGGCGGCCCCATTCGGCGAGCAGCGGATGGCCCACTTCCTGGAAATCCAGCTTCCCCGCCAGTTCGAGTTGCTCCACACGCGCCTCGCTCACGATGTCGAACCAGAACTCGCGGCACGGATCAATGGCATAGATCCGCACGTCGATCCATCGCGACAACTCGCGCAGCAACGCAATATGCAACGGCGGCATGGTCGGCAACGCGAACACGCTCACGCGCTCCGGCCACTCGGCCTTCATCACGGCGTCGAGATCGAGTTTCGGCGATTCGCTCAGGAACCGGTACGCGGGCGGCGTGGGATCGTGCGCGCCGGCGTCTTGCGCGAGGTCGGCGAGCAGCGCACGCCATAGCGAGGCCTGCCAGCGTTCGTCCTCGCGCTGGATGGCCGTGGCGTTCGGCAAGCGCGGACCGTTTGCGTCGATTGCCCCGCCGGCCGACGCCAGGATCGACCCACCGGCCTGCCAGTGCAGCAGCCATTCCGGCCGATACGTCAGATAGTGATCGAACACCGTTGCGATACGGCGCGCGAGTTCATAGCGCATGGAGTCGTCGGCGGCATCTAGGTAGACGCGCAGTCGCGACGAGCTCTCCGGCGCTGCTTCCGTCATTGCTCCGAGCAGCCGGAAGCAGCGCCACACCAACCGGTCGGGCGCAAACGGCGAATGCTCGGGTACGGGTAACACACCGCCGATCCTCGCCCACAACCACTGCGCCAGATAACACAGGTCCACGTTTGCACAAATGCCAAAGCGGGCGGCCATGTCCAGTTCGAGCCGACGGCGCACTGCCGCGCTCGGCACGATGATCGTCTGGCTCGCGAATGGATCGCCGCCATTCAGCGCGAACGCGGCGACGTCGTCGAGCAGCGCCTGCGACAGCGTTTCATGGCGATTCGAATAGAAAAGTTCGAGCATGGATCCTGCTAGTTGGGCATGAAAGGCAACGGCTCGTTCGGCAAACGCCGCGGACGTGTCGCGAGGTGAAACGACAGGATAGCAAAGGCCGTTCTTAACCGGGACTCGTCCGAACGGCCTAGGTTTGGACACCGCCGAGTTGGGTTAGACTCGATGCCACATTAAGTCAGGTCCAGTGCCCCGACGTGGCATATCAAGACCATGGCGGGACCTGAGACACCCCGAAGAAATCCGGGCAGCAAATTAGGAAGTCGATGCGTTACTCGCTAGAAATCAGAAAATTCATTTATAGCCAGTACTTCTTCGGTGGCTTGCGGATCGCGCTCGGCGTGTCGCTGCCGGCCATCCTGATGCTGACTGTATTTCACAATCGTGAACTCGGATTCACGATTGCGACGGGTGCGCTAGGCGCAAGCGTCGTCGACATGCCTGGGCCGTTGAAGTACAAGCACAACGAAATGCTGGCGTGTACGGTCATTGGCTTTTTATCGGCGCTTGCTACCGGCATCGCGAGCGCGAATGCGGTGACGCTGTGGCTGACCGTCGTGCCGCTCACGTTCGTGTTGTCACTGATCGTGGTGTACGGCAACCGCTGGCCGCAGATCAGCTTCGCCACGCTCTTCATGATGATCGTGACGCTGGAAGAGCATTTCACGCCCATGCAGGCGCTTGTCAACGCTTCATGGATTCTCCTCGGCGGCCTTTGGTACACCTACTGGGCGACCTTCGTCAGCCGTTCGCTCGTCTATCGCATCGAGCGCCAGGCGCTGGCTGAGAGCGTGTTCAGGTGCGCCGAATATCTGCTCGCACGCTCGGCTTTTTACGATCTGGACGCCAATCTTGACGAGTGTTACCGAAAACTGATCGAAAATCAGATCGCGGCTGTCGAGCGCCAGGACGCGGCGCGCGACATCGTGCTGCGCAACCTGCCGAAACTGAGAAGCGGCAAGCTCGATGCCCGCCGGGTCATGCTCTTCAACCTCTTTATCAACGTGGTCGACCTGCACGAGATGTTCGTGGGCGCGCACACCGATTACCCGCTCGTGCGCAACTCCTTCGGCGGTCAGGACATCCTGATTTTCTATCGCGACTTGATGAGAAAGACCGCACTCGATCTCGAGGACATCGGCCTGGCCGTGCTGCAAAACCGCCCGGCGCGGGCACGCATCAATGTGAAAGCCGAGTTGCGCGCGATTGAATACGAGCTCGACCAGATGCGCCGGCACGACGTCCCGCAGAAAAATCCGGAGGCCTATTCGGCGGTGTCCGCCGCGTTCAGGAGGCTTTGGAGTGCGACACGGTTGATCGACAAAATGCGTCGCCAGACACGGCATGATCCGAGCATCACGGAAACGGTGATTCGCGTCGATCCGACCTTGTCCCGTTTTGTGTCGAGCCGCCGTGTGCCGTTCATGCAGATTTTTTCGAACCTGACCATGGCCTCGCCGAGCTTCCGGCACGCCCTGCGCGTGACTATTGCAGTGGGGGTAGGGTTCTGGCTAGGCCGGCTGCTGCCGCTCACCAACGCGTACTGGATCGTGATGACAACCGTCATCATTCTCAAGCCCGGATACTCGCTCACCAAACAGCGTAACGTGCAGCGGATCATCGGCACGGCAATCGGCTGCGCGGCGTGCGTGGGGCTGATCCTGGTGGTAAAGGACCCGCACGTGTTGCTGGTGGCCATGTTCGCCTGCATGGTCATGAGCTACAGCCTGCTGCTGTTCAACTACACGGCGAGCGTAGTGTTCACGTCAGCTTACGTGTTGCTGATGCTGCACCTGCTCGCGCCGGGCGGCATGCGGCTGATCGGCGAACGCGCCATTGACACCGTCGTCGGATGCGCTATCGCCATTGCCGCAAGCCATCTGTTCCCGTACTGGGAATACCGGTTGATGGGCAAGCAGGTGCGCGACATGATCGGCGCAATGCGAAATTATCTCGAGGCAAGCTGGTGGTGGACCGGCAAGCCCTCCGCTCAGGCTGAAGCGAAGAGCACGGCGGACGCCAATCTGTTCGCCGATGCCAACGCCGGAACAGCGCAAGCAGCAACAGCCGCGCTTGCGCGGGTGGAAGCCGGCGAAGCGGAACTCGCGACGGCGGGGAATGCTTCCCTCCGCTTGGCAAATGGAGACGACGCCGGGCCTTCGCCCGTCGTGAGCGACCGGGCAACCATTTTGGCGGAGACGGTGGTATCGAACGGAAGCACCGCAGCAGACCTCGCGAACGACGAGTTAGCCGCAAGCTTTGATAGGCATGCGGTCGCCGCGTCAGCCATGGAGACGTCCGGCGAAGCGCAGCCTCCCGCGCCCATGAAGCAAGCGGACGCCCCGGCCCAGGCGCTCGCGGGCGCGACAGCGAAGACCTCGGATCAACCAACCGTCACTGAAACGGGTAACAATCGCCCGGCTGCGGTGTCGAAGAAAAAAAACGTCGCCGGCGAAAGCGCGGCCGCGACCGCCATTTCAGGCGCCTCCGCCGCGGCAGCCATTGCAGCGGAGGCGCTCGACAGCGACTTCCGCTATCGCCTCGCGCGTAAGAACGTGCATATAGCGTTTGCGAATCTCGGCCAGGCGTTTCAGCGCATGATGCTCGAACCGAAAGCGCAGCAAAAATTCGTGCCTGAACTCAACGATCTGCTGATCCGCAGCCACGTGCTCGCGTCGCAGATCACGGCGGCGGGCCCGTTGCTGCAATCGGTAGGGAAGTCTGCCGCAGGGCACGCGTCGCAACCCGTGCAACGCGCGCTGACCGTCATCCGCGACAATCTAACGCAGGCGCAGGATGGAGTGCCCGCCCCCGAAGATCAAGCCGAGCAGTCGAAGCTGCTCACGCGCGAACTGGATTCCATGGTGGTGGGTGCGGAGCGCGCCCAGGATATCCCGGTCGATGCCGTCCAGGATCTGAAGCTGCTTGCGCATCAGTGCAAGCAAATGCTGACGGCGTCGTTGCTGATTCGCAAGAACGCGAGCCTGATCAACCTGCCGGAGTGACGGCCCGGACACCCACCCTATCGCACATAAACGCATAACCGCACAAACCGCTAGGCGGAAAAGCGTTACTGCGAAGCCCCTGTCGCAGCCGCGGCGGGTACAGTAGCGCTCGCTGCATCCGGCGGATTCTCTCTTTCGTACTCGCGCTTGTCGCGGATGGCGTTGAAGAACAACGTGCCCATCACAAGCATCACCACGACCACGATAAGAATACTGATCGCGAAGGTGGGGTTCTTCCGCGTCGGGGCCTTTTTGCGGCGGTCATCGGTCATGAAATCGAAGCTCTGAGTGGGATTGGACGAAGCGCACGATCTTACCCGACATGGATTTCAGAAGGGTTGCGTCAGCCTTCCGTCCACACCGCAGAACGCGTTCCACCTCAACCGCAAAACCTCAGTTTCCCGTCACCCCGAGCGGCGAGCGCACAGGCAGGGCGGTGGAATATTTGATCTGTTCCATCGCGAAACTCGAACTCACGTCGTAGAGTGGGACAGCGCGAATCAGCGTTTTGTAGACGCGGTCGTAATCGTCGATATCCGACACCACCACGCGCATCAGATAATCCGTTTCACCGCTCATTCGATACACCTCGACGACTTCGGGAATATCGCGCACCGCGCGCGTGAAGTCCTCCGCCCAGGTCTGCGTGTGCTGATTGGTCTTCACGGCGACAAACACCGTTGTCCCAACCCCCAGCTTGCGCGGATCGCACAACGCGACCTGAGCACGGATCACGCCCGTTTCCTTTAGCCGTTGCACGCGCTTCCAGCATGGAGTTTGCGAGAGATTGACGCGCGTCGCCAGTTCGGCAATCGGCATTGTCACGTCTTCCTGCAGCAGCTCCAGCAACTTGCGATCGATAAGGTCCATGCCCACAGCCCGCCCCTGATAGGAAATTATTCTACTTTTCCGTGCCTTGGCGAAATTATATGGAAACTTTTTCCACATGCAAACCGGTATAAAAGAGGCTCGGCTTTCCGCTCCTTTCTACCTGATTCCGCCATCCTGACGAGCCTCGCCATGACCTCTGCCCCTGATACAAAATCGCCACTCGCGCGATTGTCCGATGCACTCGATCGAGCCTGTTGCCTTGATCCGTCGTCGGCGGGATTCGCACTTGTCGTACGGTCGGCTCTCAATGGACTGTCCGGGGAAGTCGGCTTTTTGTCCGATGCCCAGCGTGAAGGCGGGCTGGATTGTTATCGGCGGCATTTGCTGGTTGCCGATCCGCTCGGCCGCTATGCCGTCGCCGCACTCGTCTGGCAAGCGGGTCAGGCGAGTCCGGTACATGGACATCACACCTGGTGCGCCTATACGGTGCTCGAAGGAACGCTGTCTGAGACACTGTTCGCATGGGATGCCGAGACGAATCGGGCAGTTCAAACGCGCCGCCACGAACGGGCGCACGGCGCGGTGTCGTTTGTCGGCGCGGGGCGCGGGGCGATTCACCAGTTGGGCAACACATCGCTCACGGGACGCACCGCGGTCTCGCTCCATGTCTATGGCGTGCCTGGCGCGCACATCTCGACGCACGTCAATGATCTCGTCATGGTTGCCGCTTAGCGGGCGTCGGATTGGTTGGCACACGCCGATAGCGAAACAGCAGCGAGACCCGCACTACCCTTTCCCCGGCTCCGACGCCGTTGGAATCTGCGGTGGCACTTGCGCTGATTGATCTGTCGGCGGCGGTGCGGGCTGGGATTTGTGTGAAACATCGCGGGCCATCGCGGCCGCGCTGCGCTCCACCGGCGACAGCGGAACCGCTTCCGTCAACTCCTCCAGATCGTTCAAGTCGGCGTCCATGCCCCCGGATTCCCGCGATACCCGTAGTTGCATTTGCGGCACCGGAACGTCCATGCCGATTTCGTCCATCTTGCGCTTGACCCTGACGTTAAATGCCCGCGCAACACTCCATTGCTTGAGCGGCAGGGTCTTGATCTGCCCTTTCACGACCATCCAGTTGGGATCGAAACGGTCGAGCCCCCACACTTCGATCGGCCCAAGCATCTCGCGCCGGTATCGGAAATCGGCCATCAATTCCGCACCGACTTCCCGAATCATCTGCGTGATCTGGTCGACATCGGCGGAAAACGGCACCCGCACTTCGAACACCGCATAAGCAAAATCGCGCGACAGATTCTTCACGACCTTGATCTGCGAAAACGGGATGGCGTGAATGGCGCCCTGCCCGTCGCGCAGTCGCACGGTACGAATGGTGAGCGTTTCCACTACGCCCGCATGGCCGCCGTCGACCTCGATCGAATCGCCGACAGAAATGGTGTCCTCGATGATGATGAAAAGTCCCGTTATCAGATCCGCCACCAGCGACTGCGCACCAAAGCCGACCGCCAGCCCGATCACGCCGGCGCCAGCCAGCAACGGCGTCACATTCAGCCCCAGATTGGCGGCGGTAATGATCGCGGCAACACTCAGCAGTCCCACGAACACCACGTTGCGGATCAGCGGCAGCATGGTGCGAGCGCGCATGCTTGGACCGCGCCCTTTGCCGCGCGACGTGTTCGGGTTGAGTGCCTCCTGAATCCCCGTATCGATCAGGATCCACACTAGCCAAGCGATAAGAATGGTCAGCAGGATCGCGCTCACCGCATGCGTGATGCCGCGTGCGGCCACGCTTTCCTCCGCAAGTTTGGTGAGCGAAAACCCCCAGAAACGCGAGGCAAGTTCGAGGAAGGCTAACCAGATCATCAGCACGACCATACGGCCAAAGAACTTGAAAAGCCGTCGTACATACGCCGATTGCCGGCGCGTCTTGCGTTGCGGCAATCGCGTGACCCGCAACACAACAGCACTGAGAAACAGTCCGACCACCAGCAAGCCGGCGGTTGCGATCGCCATTTGCAGGACGTTCTCGGAGGTGCCAATCCCTGCAAGCGTCGCGATCACCGAAGCGGATGCGAGCAGCAGCATTGGCACCTGCCAGAGCGAACCGACCACCTCGAACGTTTCAGTCGCGGCCTTGTGCTGGCTGCGCTGCTCATACGAACGGCTGCGGATCAGATGGGACACCGGCCGCTGGAACGCCAGCGTGAAATAGCCGGTCAGGATCGCCGCGCCCATGTTCGCGACCGTTGAGAGGAGCCCGGACAGATTCGTGCCGAGCTGTTGTGCCACGTCGTAGTTCGATGCGGCGTCGCCCAGTGCGCCGAGCGTGCCAATGAGAAATAGCAGGCGACGTGCATGCAGAATCAGCAGATGCACCGCCACCCGGCGATGCGCCGAGCCGAACAACGAGAACATGATCAGGCAGATCGATGAAAACACGGCGCCCGCGACAATCGCGTACGCCGTCACCATCGCGAGCGTGCGGCCGAGCGACACCGGCATCAGCCGCACAAAAGTCAGCGCCGCGATGAACGCGAACAGGTAAGGCCCGACCCGCCGCAGCGCGAAGATCAAAAGCTCGCTGGTGGTGGGATTGGCACGCAGCCCGAAATGGACTTTGTAACGCGCGTGCAAGTACCGCTGGAGGTAGACCAGCAGGAACGCGCAGACGCCCCAGCCAGTCAACATCAGGCAATAGTTGAGCAGCGTGTGGCCGAAACTCTCGCGGCTCTGTCCCGAGACAATGGTGAAAAGCTCATTGCCCGCGGCGTTCAGGCGACCGCCCCAATAATTGAGCGGCGTACGACCGCGGCTGAAGTCGGCTTCTACGCTCGACAGCCCCGACGCGATCGCCCCGAGCAGCCCCGTTTTAGGCGTGATAGCGGCGACGACCGCCGACGCTGCCGTCGTTGAACTTGCGGACGAGGCCGCGGCTACCTCCGGCAGCACTGCCGCGCCGGAACCGTCGGACGCAGCGGCTGTGCCCGCGGCTTGCGCGGCAGCTTCGGCGTCACGCTTGGCATCGCGAAGCTTTTTCAACTGCGCGACCAGCGTCGTGCGTTCCCGGTCGTTGTCCAGCGTGGAAATGACTGTGTCGAGCGAGCGCGTCAGATCCGCGTCGCTGGCCGGACTTGCCGTGGCGTCCGCCGTGCCGGAAGCGGCAGCGGCCCCCGATCCCGGGTCTGATGCCGCGGGTTTGTTGATCAGTTCCTGAAACGACGGCAACGTGAGCGCAGGAGGCGCGGCGCTAGCGTTCAGGGCGAAAACAGTGAGCGCCGAGCTGACCAACGCGGCGAATACCAGCGCGCTAGCAAGCGCCCGGATGCGGCTTGGTTTCATGGCGGTGCGCAATAGGCAAAAGAGGTAAAAGACCGCCAGTTTAGCCGCTGCGCTGAAATAATCTTTAGACAATACGGTCACGCAGGTAACGAGATGTTAGCCCGCAAAGGCCGTGTTTACCGCGTTGGAAAGCGCGACAGGTTCCGAGACTCCACGGGGTTGTCACCTATTTGTCCATGTCCGAGCGGGCGTTGCCTGGGTCTGCTGAGGTGGCGGCCGAACCACTCGATGCACCGCTCGAAGAACTGCCCGAACCTGTTGCCGATGCTCCGCTCGCCCCGCTTTGACTCATAGCTGAGCTTGCCGACCAGTCCTGCAATTTGTGCCCGGCGGACTGCAGGCCCGCACCGGTATCGCTTGCGGCGTTGATGATAGCCGCGTTTGTCGCGCTTGCCGCGCCCTCCAGATTGGCGCGCGCGGCTGCAGCCACGCCGCTCGCCGACATATCCGGCAAGGTGCCCGCCGACTGCAGGTTCTGCTGCGCGGACTGCTTGACCGAGTCGACCTGCTGGCCGACATAGTTCTCTGCCTGATCGAATTTCTGGCCAGCCTGGCTGGCTACGTTGCTCAGCGCACCGGCGGCCTGCCCCGCCGCGGCGTCGTGCTTCTCACACGCGGCGAGAAGTCCAAGCGCAACCATGGCGCCGGCCAGCCGGTTCATCCAGTTCTTTTGCATCGTCATTGTCCTCTTGGGCGAGCAAAATGCTGCCCACCCGATTGTTACATTCACCGCTTGAACGGGTCATCCGAACCCCATGATAACCGTGCACGCCAGCCCATCTCCTTACAACCAAACGATGCTGGCCATTCGGCCGGGTTTCGGGCGTATCCCCGGATAAACGGCAGTAACTCGCAGTAACCCCACCCGCCCAGTCTCGAAACAATCAAAATTCGACCTGCTTTAAGACGCTTCTGATTCATTTCACCGACGCCGCTTCTTATAGTGCGGCCATCCCTGAATTAGATATTGAAGTGTTGTCATGATCCTGATGAACTTGCTAGTTGCCCTCGTCGCCGGCCTGATCCTTTTTGAGCCATTCACGCGCACGCCCATGTCGCGTTCAGTGCGTTTTTCAGACCATCGCAGCCGAGCCATGCGCGCTTTTGTGCAGGCAGGCGTGGCACTCGTCGCCGCAATGATTGTAGTTACCAGCAATCCCTCGCCGCAGCAGGTTTCTCCTATGTTCGTGTTCGGCAGCGCAGCAGTACTAGGAGTGGCGGGCATTTACTGGGCGCTACGCGGCCGGCACTTGCTGAAACCCGGCAAGATGTTTGCTGCGCACCGTTAGTGGTATTGACGAGGTATTGACGACGGCGTGAGCCCTGCGCCGGGTTAACCGCCGTGCGCATATCAGCGCTTCTCACGATGCCCTTTCATTTCGGAAGGGCATCGGCTTATTGGCGAAAGCATCAAAATCTTTAGTTCACCCGAAATACTAAACATGCGCGGGGAATGCATTGGAAAACCTGAGATAAGGTAGCCTAAGGCCCTAGCTCGGCTTTCGATCGCGCGCACCGTATCCTGCGTCCATCATTGTTTGTATTGGAGCGAGGTCGGCACCGGGCAACAACGCCTTTGCATGCGCGAACGCAAACACGCTATAAGGACAGCGCTGTCCGAACACGTTCGGGAGCGCCCTCTTCCGCAAGCAAAAAAAAGGCGCTACGTTGCCGTAGCGCCTTAAAAGTTCTAGCCATTCCGAGGGCCGTGCTAGAACCTGAGAGCTGGTTATCGATCGCAATTCGACGCGCGCAACTAGCGCTTCCGGAGTGCTTTCGAAATCGGGTTCCATTTTTTACGTTATGCGAAACCTAGTCAAGCGAAATTTCGAGGTTTGAGCGACTATCTGACTGTAGGTACGCGGGTTTGATGACAAAAACGGGTCCGGCAGATACACGTTTTCACTGCTGGATAATACGATTCCGGTGAGCGGTGGCGCGCGTGCTCAGTCAACTTCGACGAATGGCGTCTCCGGCCTTTCCAACGAAACCAAGTTCCGAAAAAAATAATGCAAATCACTGAGAGCCGGCCTACGAGCCGGGAAAAGGAAAAAGGGCGTGATGGGGAAGAAGTTGTCGCGTTGTCGCGGGGCCTCGACGTACTCCGTCGTATCGCCGCCGCCAACGCTCCGGTCAGCAATCGCGAGCTAGCCGAATGGACGGGCATTCCAAAACCGACCATCTCGCGATTAACGGCGACCCTGGTGAGCGCCAACTTGCTGTTTCAATTACCCGACAGTGAGCGTTTCGTACTGACGGCTTCAGTCCTGGAATTGAGCAACGGTTTCCTGCGCAACTTCGACATCCGGGCGCGGGCGCGGCCGTTTCTTATAGAACTGGCGGACCGGACCACGCTAAGCGTACATCTCGCCGTACGCGACAGGCTGGACATGGTCGTCATCGATACCATCCGGCCGCGCTCGGCCGTGCTTGTATCGCGGCTCGAAGTCGGCTCGCGGATGGACCTCGGCCGCACGGCGGTCGGCCGTGCTTATCTGGCGGCGCTCGGCGAGCCCGACAGGGCCGGCCTGCTCGACAGTCTGCGGACCGCCTCGGGTGACGACTGGCCGAGCATCGACAGCAGCTTGAAGCCGGGCCTGGAAGACGCGGTGCGCCGTGGCTTCGCCATCTCCACCGGTGATTGGCATCAGGGGCTCAACGCCGTGGCAGCGGGGTTTGTGGGGCCGTCGGGACAACGCTACGCGGTCAATTGCGGCGGCGCTGAATATCAGGCCCCACGGGACGTGCTGCTGAACAAGGTGGCGCCTGCGTTGCTCGAATGCGTCGCGAAGATCACGCACGAGATCGGCGGAACACCGTCCGCGCGCCTGAGCGAATAACGCGCCGAATAACGCCCGCGACGTCTCGCCACATTACGCTTCGCTTCGCCCCATGCGCCTGATGGGCGGCAAAACACCCGATGTACCGTTGTGCGCCCGCATCGGCAAATCGGGACGTTTTGCCGCCCATCGTTGCGCTTCCTCGCGCATGCGCCCGCCGCACGCCCCCCCTGCTTCGAGTCCAGACTCATGGATCACGCCTTTTCATGGCTTCGCGTCACTCGTGAATGCGCAAGACGATACGATGTCGGTCGGCGTTGACGTCCTTCCGCGCGTTGTTTTCGAATTGCCTGCTATCTCATCGGGATTCGTAACGTTCGTAATCAATCGAAAGAAAGATAGCTGGACTGCAACGAAGCACGGGACGTAGCATCATGCTTCGCGCGCCCGGGCCACCTTTCGAAGCTTTCACTCAAATGAACATTTCGCGAGTACATCGGGCGCCAATGGCGTGCTCGCCGCGTGGCTGACCAATGCGTCGCGTAAAGTGCGTGACGTAAATCGACGGCGTTCCCAGTACGCTTCAGAACCCGTCCACGCGAACGCCGGCAAACCACCCCGCCAGCACCTCAAGACAGTTTCCGAGCCCACCGACTCACCGAGCCACTGAAACGATGGACGAACAAAAAAAACACCCAGCACCACCGCCTTACTCTGAAGCCCGTTCGCCTACCTCCCAAGCCTCGACTCCTCCTGTGCCCGCCTCCCGGCCCCGCCGGCGCCGGCTCGTTTGGATCGTCGTCGCGGTCCTGATCGTGGCAGGCTTGATCGCATGGCATCCGTGGAACCGCGGTGGTGCTGATAACTCGCAGCAAGCGCGGCAGGCAGGCGGCGGCCGGCACGGTGGCGGCGGTCCAGGCATGGCGGCTCCGCCGCAACCGGTGCATGTCGCAACGGTCACGCAAGGTGAAATGCCGGTGGTGATCAACTCGCTCGGGACAGTGACGCCGCTGGCGTCGGTCACGGTCAAGACGCAGCTCAACGGCACGCTGCAGGACGTCGCCTTCCAGGAAGGGCAGATGGTCAAGAAGGGGGACGTCCTGGCGCAGATCGACCCCCGCCCCTACGAGATCTCGCTGCGCAATGCGCAAGGCACGCTCGCGAAAGACCAGGCGCTGCTGCAGACTGCCCGCCTCGACCTGAAGCGCTATCAAATGCTGCTTTCGCAAGACTCGATCGCGAGCCAGCAAGTGGATACACAGGCGTCGCTCGTGCAGCAATACGAAGGGACGGTAAAGTCGGACCAGGCTAATGTGGATACCTACAAGCTCGACCTGACGTACGCGCGCATCACGGCGCCGGTGTCGGGCCGTGTCGGCTTGCGGCAAGTCGATCCGGGCAACTACGTGACAACCGGCGACACGAACGGCGTGGTGGTCATTACGCAACTGCAGCCCATCAGCGTCATTTTCACGACCTCCGAAGACAACCTCACCGCCATCCTGAAGCCGCTGCATGCGGGCACGAAGATGTCGGTGACCGCTTACGACCGGGCCAACACCAAGTCGCTCGAAAGCGGTTATCTGGAAACAATCGATAACCAGATCGACACCACCACGGGCACCGTCAAGCTGCGCGCGACCTTCGACAACCAGGAAAGCATGCTGTTTCCGAACCAGTTCGTGAACACGAAACTACTGGTCGATGTCATCAAGGACGCGACCATCGTGCCCACGCCGGCGGTGCTCAACGGTTCATCGGGCGCGTTTGTCTATGTGGTGAAGCCGGACAATACAGTGACTGTGCGCAATGTGAAGATCGGTCCGGTCGATGGAGAACGCACCAGCATCAAGACAGGTCTGGAAGTGGGCGAACGTGTGGTGATCGACGGCTCCGACCGCCTGAAGGAAGGCGCGAAGATCACGATCCCGGCAGACAAGCCCAAGGCTGCTTCCGGCGCTTCCGGAGCCGCGACGGCATCGGCGGCATCGGCTGCTTCGGGCGCGCATCACGGTCACCATCGCAAGCAACAGCAACAATGATGTACTCATGATCCATAACCGCACTGCACCCGCATGAATCCATCGCGTCCTTTTATTCTGCGTCCGGTCGGCACGGCGCTGCTGATGGCTGCAATCATGCTGGTCGGCCTCGTCGCGCTGCGCTTTTTGCCGCTGTCCGCGTTGCCCGCCGTCGACTATCCGACCATCCAGGTGCAGACGTTCTACCCGGGCGCGTCGCCGGATGTGATGACCACTTCCGTCACCGCGCCGCTCGAAAAGCAGTTCGGGCAGATGGCCAGCCTGAACCAGATGTCGTCGCAAAGTTCGGCGGGCGCCTCCGTCATTACGCTGCAATTCAGTCTCGACTTGCCGCTCGACATTGCCGAGCAGGAAGTACAAGCGGCGATCAACGCAGCAGGCAACCTGCTGCCGTCCGACCTGCCCGCTCCGCCAATCTACGCGAAGGTGAACCCCGCTGACGCGCCCATCATCACGCTCGCGATCAGCTCGAAGACCTTGCCGCTCACGCAGGTCCAGGATCTCGCCGACACCCGCCTCGCGCAGAAGATCTCGCAGGTCGGCGGCGTGGGACTGGTGTCGGTCAGCGGCGGCAACCGGCCGGCTGTGCGTATTCAGGCGAACACGCGCGCGCTGGCGTCGTATGGCCTGAACATCGACGACTTGCGCACCACGATTTCGAACCTCAACGTCAACACGCCGAAGGGCAATTTCGACGGTCCGTCGCGGGCCTACACGATCAACGCGAACGACCAGCTCACCGACGCGAGCGCCTACCAGAGCGCGGTCATCGCATACAAGAACGGCCGGCCGGTGATGCTGACGGATGTCGCGACGGTCATCCAGGGTGCGGAAAACACCAAGCTCGGCGCGTGGGTGGACAACACGCCGGCCATCATCCTGAACGTGCAGCGCCAGCCGGGCGCGAACGTGATTGCGGTGGTCGACGGCATCAAGAAGATCCTGCCGCAATTGCAGTCGGCGCTGCCGGCCGCGCTCGACGTGCGCATCGTCACCGACCGCACCACGACCATTCGCGCCTCGGTGCGTGACGTGCAGTTCGAACTGGCGCTCTCCGTAGTGCTGGTCGTGCTCGTGATCTACCTGTTCCTCGCGAACGTCTGGGCCACGCTGATTCCGAGCTTGTCCGTACCGGTCTCGCTAATCGGTACGCTCGCCGTTATGTATCTGTGCGGCTTCTCGCTCGACAACCTTTCGCTGATGGCGTTGACCATTGCGACGGGTTTTGTCGTCGATGACGCCATCGTGATGATCGAGAACATCGCGCGTTATGTGGAGGAAGGCGAGCCACCGCTCGAAGCGGCGCTCAAGGGCTCGAAGCAGATTGGCTTCACCATCATTTCGCTGACCGTTTCGCTGATCGCGGTGCTGATCCCACTGCTGTTCATGGGCGATGTGGTCGGTCGCCTGTTCCACGAATTCGCGATCACGCTGGCCGTGACCATCGTGATCTCCGCAATCGTCTCGCTCACACTCGTGCCCATGCTGTGCGCGAAGCTGTTGCGTCATACGCCGCCGAAGGAAAGTCACCAGTTCGAAGCACGTGCGCATCAGTTCATTGACTATGTGATCGGGCGTTATGGCGTCGCGCTGACATGGGTGCTCGACCGGCAGCGCTCGACGCTGGTGGTCGCGCTGCTCACGCTCGTGCTCACCGCTCTGCTCTACATCTGGATTCCGAAGGGCTTCTTCCCGATCCAGGATACCGGCGTGATCCAGGCGATTACGCAGGCGCCGCAAGCCGCGTCTTACCAAGCGGTGGCTGAACAGCAGCAAGCACTCGCCGCGCAGGTTCTGAAGAACCCAGATGTTGAAAGCCTGACCTCGTTCATTGGCGTGGACGGAACCAATATCACGCTGAACAGCGGCCGGATGCTGATCAACCTGAAGCCTCGCGACGACCGCAGCAATACATCGAGTGACGTGATCCGCACGCTGCAGAAAGACGTGGCGAACATTCCCGGCATCCGGCTCTACATGCAGCCGGTGCAGGATTTGACCATCGACTCCACCGTCAGCCCGACCCAATATCAGTTCATGCTGACGGACCCGAATTCGGCGGAGTTCGCGGAATGGGTGCCTAAACTGACTGCGCGGCTGCAGCAATCGCCAGAACTGGCGGATGTCGCGACCGACCTGCAGCAGAACGGCCAGTCGGTGTACGTGGAGATCGACCGTTCGACGGCTGCGCGCTTCGGCATCACGCCGGCTACCGTCGACAACGCCCTCTACGACGCATTCGGTCAACGCATCATCTCGACCATCTTCACGCAGTCGAACCAGTATCGCGTGATCCTGGAGTCCCAGCCGACCGAGGAGCATTACAGCGAGACGCTGAACGGCATCTATCTGCCGTCCTCCACGGCAAGCTCCGGTCAGGTGCCGCTGTCGGCTATCGCGACCTTCCATGAACGCGCGGCGCCGCTGCTGGTGACGCACCTCGGGCAGTTCCCCGCGACCACCGTTTCGTTCAACCTCGCGCCCGGCGCGTCGCTGGGCGCGGCCGTGAAGGCGATCGGTCAGGCGCAGAAGGACATCGGCTTGCCCGCCTCGTTCCAGATCCGTTTCCAGGGCGCGGCGCTGGCTTTCCAGGCGTCGCTATCGAACGAACTGTTCCTGATCCTGGCCGCGATCGTCACCATGTATATCGTGCTCGGCGTGCTGTATGAGAGCTTTATCCACCCGATCACGATTTTGTCCACGCTGCCCTCGGCGGGTGTCGGCGCGCTGCTTTCACTGATGATTACAGGACACGATCTCGACATCATCGGGATCATCGGCATCGTGTTGCTGATCGGCATTGTGAAAAAGAACGCCATCATGATGATCGACTTCGCGCTGGAAGCCGAACGCGAGCAAGGCAAGAGTCCGCGCGATGCAATCTATCAGGCGTGTTTGCTGCGCTTCAGGCCAATCCTGATGACCACCATGGCCGCGCTCTTGGGCGCGTTGCCGCTGATGCTGGGCTGGGGCGCGGGCTCCGAACTGCGTCGACCGCTCGGGATTGCGATTGTGGGCGGCTTGATCGTGTCGCAAGCGCTGACGCTCTTTACCACGCCGGTGATCTATCTCGGCTTCGATTCGCTCGCGCGCCGCGTGCGTTCGCGTTTCCACCGGAACGCGCCGCCCCACCCGGCGAGCCCGGCAAGCGGAACGGAGTAAGCGCATGAACCTGTCGCAACCGTTCATCGCGCGCCCGGTCGCTACCACGTTGCTCGCTATCGGCATTGCGCTCGCCGGCCTGTTCGCGTTCACGAAGCTGCCGGTCGCGCCGTTGCCGCAAGTCGATTTCCCGACCATTTCGGTCCAGGCGAGCTTGCCCGGCGCGAGTCCGGAAACCGTCGCGACCAGCGTGGCGAGTCCGCTGGAGCGCCATCTTGGCTCGATCGCGGACGTCACCGAAATGACGTCGCAAAGCTCGGTCGGCTCAGCCCGTATCACGTTGCAGTTTGGTTTGAACCGGGACATTGACGGCGCCGCGCGCGACGTGCAGGCCGCCATCAACGCGTCGCGCGCCGATCTTCCCACGGCGCTGAAAAGCAATCCGACTTACCACAAGGTCAACCCGGCCGACGCGCCAATCCTGATCCTCGCGCTCTCCTCCCCGACTCGAACGGCTGGTTCGCTATACGATTCGGCCGCGACCGTGCTGCAGCAAACGCTATCCACTGTGCCCGGTGTGGGCGAGGTGGATGTGAGCGGCTCGGCGAATCCTGCGGTGCGTGTGGAATTGGAACCGAACGCGCTGTTCCACTACGGCATCGGCCTGGAAGATGTCCGTGCGGCGCTGGCGTCGGCGAATGCGAACAGCCCGAAGGGCGCCATCGAGTTCAACGGCACCCACTTTCAGCTCTATACGAATGACCAGGCGAGCAAGGCCGAGCAGTATCGCGACCTGGTGGTCGCTTACCGGAACGGCGCCCCGGTGCATCTGCGCGATGTCGGTGAAGTAGTCGATTCGGTCGAGGATCTGCGCAACCTGGGCCTGATCAACGGCAAGCGCGCCGTGCTCGTGATCATTTACCGCCAGCCGGGCGCGAACATTATCGACACCATCGATCGCGTGAAGGCCATGGTGCCACAACTCCAGGCCGCGCTCCCCGCCGACGTCGAGATCACGCCGACCTCCGATCGCTCGACCACGATCCGCGCGTCGCTGCACGATACGGAATTCACGCTGATTGTTGCGGTGGCGCTGGTCGTGATGGTCGTGTTCCTGTTTCTGCGCAACTGGCGCGCGACGCTGATTCCAAGCGTGGCCGTGCCGATCTCGATCATCGGCACCTTCGCCGCAATGTACCTGCTTGGGTTCTCGCTCGATAACCTCTCGCTGATGGCGTTGACGATTGCGACGGGGTTCGTGGTCGACGACGCCATTGTCGTGCTTGAAAACATCTCGCGGCACATAGAGAACGGCGTGCCGCGCATGAAAGCCGCCATTCTTGGCGCGCAGGAAGTGGGTTTCACGGTGCTATCGATGAGCATTTCGCTGGTCGCCGTGTTTATTCCTATCCTGTTGATGGGCGGCATTGTTGGCCGGTTGTTCCGCGAATTCGCGTTGACGTTGTCGTTGGCGATTGCGGTTTCGCTGGTTGTCTCGCTGACGGTCACGCCCATGATGTGCGCGCGTTTGCTGCACGAACCGCACAACCAGAAACCCCCGGGACGGTTTTCGCGCTGGCTTGAACGCCAGTTCGTGCGGATGCAGAACGGCTACGCGCGCACGCTCGGCGTGGCGCTCGCACATCCGAGGATCGTCTTGCTGGTGTTGCTCGCGACCATCGGGTTGAATGTGTATCTGTACATCATCGTGCCGAAGGGATTTTTCCCGCAGCAGGATACCGGGCGGCTCGTTGGTGGCATTCAGGCTGACCAGAGCACGTCTTTCCAGGCGATGAAAGGCAAGTTTTCCGAGATGATGAAGATCGTGCAAGCCGATCCGGCTGTGGAAAGCGTCGCCGGTTTCACGGGTGGACGGCAAACCAACTCGGGCTTCATGTTCATTTCGCTGAAACCCAAGAAGGACCGCAAGGTATCGGCTGAACAGGTGATCCAGCGCCTGCGCGCACCTCTTTCCGATGTCGCGGGCGTTCGGACCTTCCTGCAAGCGGTGCAGGACATTCGCGCGGGCGGGCGGCAATCGAATGCGCAATACCAGTTCACGCTGCTGGCTGATTCCACCACCGATCTCTACACGTGGGGACCGAAGCTCACTGACGCCCTGCTCAACCGTCCCGAACTCGCTGATGTCAATTCGGACCAGCAGCAAGGCGGTCTGGAATCGTTCGTGACGATCGATCGGGCGACGTCCGCGCGCCTGGGCATTCAGCCGGCGCAGATCGACAACACGCTCTACGACGCGTTCGGCCAGCGTCAGGTGTCCACCATCTACAACGAGTTGAGCCAGTACCACGTGGTGATGGAAGTCGCGCCGAAATACTGGCAAGACCCGGAAATGCTCAAGCAGATTTATGTGAGCACGTCGGGTGGGACCGCGAGCGGGTCGGCATCGACGAACGCGACCACGACTACTTCAACGTCAACGTCCACGAGTTCGAGCAGCAGCGCTTCGTCAACTGACACGACCAGTTCGCTGGCGTTGGCGTCCATCCGCAATGCCGCGACCAACGCCATTGCGGCGAGCGGCAAGTCCAGTTCGTCGTCGGGAGCGGCTGTGTCAACGTCGAAGGAGACGATGATCCCGCTCTCGACCATTGCCAAGTTCGGGCCGGGTAACACGCCGTTGTCGGTGAATCACCAGAGCCAGTTCGTGGCGTCCACGATCTCGTTCAACCTGCCGCCCGGCAAGTCACTTTCCGACGCCACCGCTGCCATCTACGAGACCATGGCGACCATTGGCATGCCGAGCACGATTCACGGCAGTTTTGCGGGTACGGCGCAGCAGTTTCAGGATTCGACCAAAGATCAGCCGATCCTGATCCTGGCTGCACTTGCCGCGGTGTATATCGTGCTTGGAATTTTGTACGAGAGTTACATTCATCCGATCACGATCCTCTCGACATTACCCTCGGCGGGTATTGGCGCGTTGCTCGCGCTGCTGCTGTTCAGGACGGAGTTCAGCATCATTGCGTTGATCGGGGTGATCTTGCTGATTGGCATTGTGAAGAAGAACGCGATCATGATGGTCGACTTCGCGATCCAGGCGCAGCGGCATGGCGCTGCAACGTCGCGCGAGGCGATCGAGCAGGCGTGTTTACTTCGTTTCCGGCCGATCATGATGACAACGGCTGCGGCGCTGCTGGGTGCGTTGCCGTTGGCGTTCGGGACTGGCGAGGGATCGGAGATGCGCGCACCGCTCGGGATCGCGATTGTGGGCGGGTTGATCGTGAGTCAGTTACTGACGCTTTATACAACACCGGTGGTTTATCTTTATATGGACCGGATCCGGATTTGGTCTGAGGAACGGCGCGCGCGCAGGGGTCAGGCAGGTCCGGCTCAAGTCATTGAGTGACGGTTTTGCTTGTCAGGGGACGGGCGGCGTGGGTAGGCGTGGGCGGGTTACGGCGACTGGTAGGTGCCCGCCCCCAGTGCATGGATTCCAAAAATCGCTTACCGTTTTAGCTCCTGCCCACAAACAGAAGGAGCGAACCAGCAATGAAAGTCCTGCTCATCGGCGCGCACGGCCGGACCGGTCGCCACATTGCCCGGCAACTACGCGCTGCATCCCTCCCCTTCAAAGTCTTGCTGCGCAAATCCGCGCACCGCGGTGAGTTCGCCGCACTCGGCGCCGAAATCGTGCTCGGTGATCTGACATACGATTTCTCCCACGCCTTTGACGACGTCACCCACGTAATCTACGCAGCAGGATCGGCGGAAAGCGAAGGCGTGAACGAGGAACGTGCAATCGATCGCGACGCCGTCCTACGCACCGCCGACTACGCGAAACGCCGCCGGACAAAACAGCTGGTGGTCATCAGCGCGATCTCCGCATACTGGCCGCAATCCAGCCCGCTTGCGCTCAAGCACTACTCGAAAATGAAGCGCGAAGCCGATGACTACGTCCAAGCAAGCGGCGTTCCACACGTGATCTTGCGACCAGGACCGCTCTCCGACGAAATTGGCCGTGGCACGATTGCACTCTCCATCCAACGCAGCGCAGATGCGGCGCTCGTTTCACGCGACGACGTTGCACGCGTCACGGTGGAATGCATCAAACGCGATATACGCAACGAGGTGATCGGGTTTGTCGGCGGCGACGTGCCAATAGACGATGTGCTCGATGCAATTCAGACCGCTCCGATCAGCCGATAACCCACGCCCGTTTCCGTGACAATATGCTCCGGCTGCGCGGCATCGCGTTCCAGTTTTTGACGCAGGTGCGCCATGTAAATGCGCAGGTAGTGGTGGCTTTCCACATGCGACGGCCCCCACACTTCGCGCAGCAACTGGCGATGCGTCAACACGCGGCCGGCGTGCCGAACCAACGTTGAAAGCAGCCGGTATTCAATCGGCGTCAGATGCACGGGGGCGCCTGCACGCGTGACCTGGCGCAGGCCGAGGTCGATGACTACATCGCCGAATTTCACCAGGGGCGATTCACTCGACGCCGCCTGATTGCGACGCCGCAAATGCGCGCGAATCCGCGCCATCAGTTCCGATACGCCGAACGGCTTGGTCAGGTAATCGTCAGCGCCGGCATCCAGCGCCGCGACCTTCTCCTCTTCTTGCGTACGCGCCGACAACACGATCACCGGCAATTCGGTCCAGCTTCGCAGTTCGCGGATCACATCGAGACCGTCGGTATCGGGCAGACCGAGATCGACAATCACGAGATCCGGCTTGCGGGTTGCCGCCTCCACCAGCCCCTGCTTGCCCGTTTCCGCTTCGTGCACGGTAATGCCCTCGGCCTCGAGCGACGCGCGCACAAAGCGGCGAATCTGCTTTTCGTCCTCGATCAACACGACAGTGAGGTTAGGTTCGCTCATGGGGCTTCATGGGGCTTAAGGTCCGACGGGGAAAAATCGACGAAATCCTGTTCGGCTTCGTCGGAGAAACTGGGCACAGGCGGCGGTGCATCCACGGGCAAGGTGAACCAGAAGCGCGCGCCCTGGACCTGCGGGTCCGGAAGACTGCCGTCCAGCCGGTTATTCGCGCCGATTGTACCGCCGTGCGCCTGCACGATTGCGCGGCAAATCGAGAGCCCGAGCCCAATGCCAGGCTTCGCCGACTCCTTCTCGCCGCGCGTAAATTTCTCGAACACGCGGTCTCCCATGTTCGCGGGCAAACCCGGACCGTTATCGTCAATATAGACACGCGCGAACGGCTTGCCATCCATACTCAGGCTCTCCGCGCCAATGACGAGCTTCGAGCCCGGCGGCGTATATTTCGCAGCGTTCTCGAGCAGATTCGAGAAGAGGCGCTCCATCAGCACGGCATCGAGTTGCAGGAACGGAAGGTCCGCGGGCAGACGCACCTCGACCGGGCGGCCGTTCAAAACGCGCCGGCACGCCCGCAGCGCCGCGCCGACCGTCTCTTCAAGGAGCGACCATTGCCGGTTCAGCCGCAGACCGCCCGCCTGCAAGCGCGCCATGTCCAGCAAGTTCGTGACAATGCCGGTCATGCGCAACGATTCATCGTGGATTGCCGCGATCAACTCAGCGTTGGCCGGCGAACGGGCATCACCGTGCGCTTCGGCGAGCATGGATGCAAAACCGACAATGGTCGTAAGCGGCGTGCGCAAATCGTGCGAGATGGCGGACAGCAGAGAATTGCGCAGGCGCTCGGACTCCATGCTCACCAGCGCGTCGCGTGCAATCTCGACGTAATGCACCCGTTCGAGCGCCAGCGCGATCTGCGCGGCGAATGCGTCGAGCATGCGCTTTTGTTCAGGGACATCGAGTTCGCCAGCGTTGCGCGTGAGCACCGCGAGCACGCCGCGCGTGCGCATTGGTGCCTTGAGCGGCAGATAAAGCGCGGCGGCAGCAGGCAGCGTGTCGGTTCCGTGACCGGCCGGCTTCTGCTGGTCGTAGACCCATTGGCCAACATCGAGATCCAGCGCGCTTGCATCAAGCAGCAGCGCAGCCACCGACATATCCGATGGATCGAGTTTCTGGCGGACTTTGTCGCTGGAATCGGGCAGCAGCAGGGCCACTTTCGCGCGAAATACTTCGCTTACGTGCCGCATGCCAATACCCACGATCTGCTCGACGCCAAGCGCCGCGCCGAGTTCGCCAGCCATTGCATACATCGCCCCGGTGCGACGCTCGCGCTTGGACGCAACGCGCGCCTCGCGTCGCAAGCTCGATGTGAGGTGGCTGATCACCAGCGACGTCAGCAGCATGCCGGCGAAGGTCAGCAGGTATTGGGTATCGGAGACGGACAGCGACATGCGCGGCGGCACGAAGAAGAAGTCGAAGGCCGCGACGCTCAGGAACGACAGCAGCACGCCCGGACCGCGGCCAATACGCGCCGCTGTGTAAATCACGCCGATCAGATAAAACATCACGAGGTTCGTGAGATCGAAATGATTGCGGATCTGGCTCGCGAGCAGCGTGATGACCGCGCAGATCGCAATGGCGTACGCGTAGCCCCGCGGCGCCGAGCGCTGCTCGCGCGCGGCGCTCAGCGCGTCGTGCCAGTCGGGGGCGAGCCCCTCTTCTTGCGACGACGATCCGCTCCGATCGCCCGAGTCGCTTGCTTCGCTTCGGTCGCTCTCCCGCGCTCGAATCAGCGTGAGGTCGAGGTCGCCAGCGTGCTCTGCCAAGCGCTCGCCGAACGGCCGTTGTAGCCATCGTGCGAAACCGCGATGTTTCGACGCGCCTGCCACCAGTTTCGACGCGTTGCGCGCCTGCGCGTACCCAATCAACGTCGCAACTGCATCGTCACCGGCCAGCGTCACCGTCTCGGCTCCCAGTTCAGCGGCGAGCTTGAGCGCGGCGAGCGTGCGTTCGCGACGAGCATCAGAAAGTTTTTGCAGTTGCGGCGTTTCGACATAGACCGCGATCCAGTCCGAGCGCAGGCTTGCCGCGAGCCTTGCCGCAGCGCGCGCGAGCGTAGGGGCTTCCGGTCCCGGCCCAATGCACACCACCAGCCGGTCGCGCGCCTGCCAGATTCTCTCGATAGAACGATCCGCGCGGTATTCGCGCATCTGGGCATCGACGCGATCCGCCGTGCGCCGCAACGCCAGTTCACGCAGCGCGATCAGGTTGCCTTTGCGAAAGAAATTGCGGACGGCATGTTCCGCCTGCTGCGGCAGGTAGACCTTGCCATGGCGCAGCCGTTCCAGCAGTTCCTCGGGCGGAAGATCGACCAGCGTGACTTCATCGGCCTGATCCAGCACGCGATCCGGAACCGTCTCGAACACGCGGATCTGCGTGATCTGGCCAACAATGTCGTTCAAGCTTTCCAGATGCTGGACATTGACCGTGGTGTAGACGTCAATGCCTGCGTCCAGCAGTTCATGCACGTCCTGCCAGCGTTTCAGATGACGCGCGCCGGGGACGTTGGAGTGGGCGAGTTCGTCGACGAGGACAAGTTGCGGGTGGCGCTGAAGCGCTGAGTCGAGATCGAATTCCTGGAGCGCATGGCCTCGATACGTGATGTTCGCCAACGGCAGTTGTTCGAGGTCTTCCAGTAACGCGGCGGTTTCGCTTCTGCCATGCGTTTCCACGACGCCGATAACTACGTCGTCCCCCTGCTGTTTCCTTCCCCGCGCCGCAAGCAGCATGGCGTAGGTCTTGCCCACCCCCGCCGATGCGCCAAAAAATATCTTCAGCCGTCCGCGATGACGCTTCTCTTCCTCTCTTTGCAGTCTTCCGAGCAGCTCGTCTGGGTTTGGGCGATTCATTTTTTAGCTATTTAGAACGGTCGCATCCGAGGCGAGGTTCGATTTCTTTGTTTCAACATCAACATACTGACACGCGGCTTTCCCCGTATGGCGGGCCGGTACGTGTCGTGTCTCCGGCGCAGGGTCCGATGTAGGTTTTGCTGCCAGGCATTTTCCCCAAGTATTGAACGCTGGCCCGAACATTAAGCGCGCCGACGTAAAAGGCAGGTCAAAGATCGGGATGCGGACGTAAAGAATGTGTAAATGGCACTGCGACAGACCTTCCCGGCGAGGCTCTGTTGCGGTGGTCTTACAGCGGACATTCCAGTAACGCGGATCGCAAGGCGGCCCCGTCCGATGCGTTATCCGCCGAATATTTCTAATCGCGTTCATCTCGCTGCCCGCAATGGACGGCGCGGCACGAAAGCGCCGCGTCCGCCCCCTTTACGCTCTTGCGCTCTTGCGCTCTTGCGCTCTTACGCTCTTACGCTCTGATCAAGGCAGGAAAATTGTCGACCCCGTGGTTCGGCGCGCCTCCAGATCTTCGTGTGCCCTTGCCGCTTCGGCCAGCGGATACCGCTGCCGCACGCTCGTCTTAACCTGGCCTGTGCTCAACACATTGAACAGTTCGCCCGTCATCTCCTCAAGATCGCTGCGTTTGGCGATATAGCTGAACAACGTGGGCCGCGTGAAATACAGCGATCCACGCCCGGCGAACTCGGAAGAATCGATGGGTGGCAACGGCCCTGATGTATTGCCGAAACTCACGAACATGCCCAACGGTGCAAGGCAGTCGAGCGATGCCGTGTAGGTGTCCTTGCCGATCGAATCGTAGACCACAGGCACGCCCGCGCCATTCGTAATCTCGCGTACCCGCTTCGTGAAATCCTCACGGGTATAGACGATCGGATGATCGCAGCCGTGCGCCTTCGCGAGCTCGGCCTTCTCGTCCGATCCAACCGTACCAATCACCGTCGCGCCGAGCGCCTTCGCCCACTGGCACGCGAGCATGCCCACGCCGCCGGCCGCCGCGTGGATCAGGATCGTGTCGCCTGCTTTCACGCGATACGTCCGTCGCAGCAGATATTGCGCAGTCAGTCCCTGCAACATCACCGACGCCGCGTCCTCATACGCTATTGCGTCAGGCAGACGCACGACATACTGCGCCGACATGACCCGTTCTTGCGCATAAGCGCCCGGCGGCCGTGAGGCGTAAGCCACCCGGTCACCTACCTTGAAACCTGTCACGCCTTCGCCGACCGCGGTTACCTCGCCTGCGGCTTCCATGCCCAGTCCGGCGGGCAGCGGCATGGGATATAGCCCGGTACGAAAGTACACGTCGATGAAGTTCAAGCCGACCGCATGATGTTTCACGCGAATCTCGCCCTTGCCCGGCTCGCCCACTTCGACGTCGACCCATTTCAT
Source organism: Caballeronia sp. SBC1 (assembly GCF_011493005.1). NCBI lineage: Bacteria > Pseudomonadati > Pseudomonadota > Betaproteobacteria > Burkholderiales > Burkholderiaceae > Caballeronia > Caballeronia sp. SBC1. The sequence continues at coordinate 1,243,276 of NZ_CP049156.1, read as the reverse complement.
CACTTCCGGGCCACCGGTTTTATCGAATCGAATCGCCTTTGTCACCCTTGTCTCCCTTTGCCGGCGTCTGCCGGTCACTAACCAATTGTTACTATTCAGCGCGGTCTAAGCTCGACCCAGCCGTAGCTTCAGGTCGTCGAGAATCATGCGTGCTGTCGCGAGATTCGTTGCGCACGCCACGTTGTGGACGTCGCACGCGCGCACCAGCGCATTGATGTCCGGCTCGTGCGGTTGCGGCGTCATGGGGTCGCGCAGGAAAACCACCACGTCGACCCTCCCCTCGGCCAGTTCAGCGCCAATCTGCAGATCGCCGCCAAACGGTCCGGAGAGCTTGCGCTCGACCTCCAAACCATGGGCCGCCGCAATCCGCGCACCGGTCGTACCGGTCGCCACCAACCGGCACTGTGCCAGTGTGGCCGCGAATTCGCCGGCTAGCGCCACGATGTCATCTTTCTTCATGTCGTGCGCAATCAGCGCGACGCGTGGGGTCATGAAATGCCTCCCGGTTGTGATGTTTTGTGGGATTCGACGATCAATACGTTCAATATGTGCCCGGATAAGCACCGCCGTCGATCAGCAGATTTTGCCCCGTGATATAGCCGGCGTGGACGCTGCACAAATACGCGCACGCCTTACCGAACTCCTCCGACGTACCGAAGCGGCCCGCCGGCAGCCGGCTCATGCGGCGCTTCTTGGCCTCTTCCACCGAGATGTTGTTCGCCTTCGCGTCCGCCTCGAACGTGGTGACGAGCCGGTCGGTATCGAAAGAGCCCGGCAGCAGGTTGTTGATGGTGACACCGGTCGCCGCGACCTTGCGCGACAAACCCGCGACAAAACCCGTCAACCCTGAACGCGCACCGTTGGACAGACCCAGCACGTCAATAGGCGCCTTCACCGACGAGCTCGTTATATTCACGATACGTCCAAAGCCACGCTCGATCATGCCGTCGAGCGTCTTCTTGATCAGCTCGATCGGCGTCAGCATGTTCGAATCAAGCGCCTTGATCCAGTCGTCGCGCGAGAATTGCCGGAAATCCCCCGGCGGCGGCCCGCCGGCATTGTTCACGAGAATGTCCGGCGCAGGGCACGCGGCCAGAGCCGCGGCGTGGCCTTCTTCCGTGGTGATGTCGCACGCTACCGCCGTCACAGTCACGCCAAAGCTTGCACGAAGATGCTCGGCCGTGGCTTCGAGCGGACCGGGCGTACGCGCCACGATTACGAGGTTGACGCCCTCGGCCGCCAGCGCCTCGGCGCAACCGCGTCCCAAACCCTTGCTGGCCGCGCACACGAGCGCCGTGCGCCCCTTGATTCCCATGTCCATTGCTGTCCCTTTCTGGTTGTCCGCGTTGAAACCGGTGGAAACGATTAAAACCGGGGTAGTGAAGTCTTGCGCCGAATCCTGGTCCGCCTTCCGTACGTGCGGACCGCTTGATGCAATTCTAGAAGAATGAGGGATCGGACGTCGGCCGCGCAATAAGCCGGACGGCCTATCGCCCGCAATCTCCGCTTTCGGCACGCGTAATTTGGGTAAACTGGCGTCATTGCTTGAGCACAGCCATGCAAAACCAACGCGGCTTCAGAACCGAACGAATCACCCGAATCCACACTTAATGCCGCGGCAACCGCGCGAATTCCATGAAACAGGACAGCCGCTTCCCCAATCTCTTCATCCTCAGCCACCCGCTGATTCAGCACAAGCTGACGCACATGCGGGACAAGGACACGTCCACGCGAACGTTTCGCGAGTTGCTGCGCGAAATCACGCTGCTGATGGGTTATGAAATCACGCGCAACCTGCCGCTGACCACCAAGCGTGTCGAAACCCCGTTGGTCACCGTGGACTCGCCTGTGATCGCCGGCAAGAAGCTGGCTATCGTGCCAGTGCTTCGGGCCGGGATCGGCATGTCGGACGGGCTGCTGGACCTGATTCCGTCGGCGCGGGTCGGCCATATTGGCGTGTATCGCGCGGAAGACCACCGGCCGGTCGAGTATCTTGTGCGTCTGCCACCCGACCTGGAAGAGCGCGTGTTTATCCTGTGCGATCCAATGGTGGCAACCGGCTATTCAGCGGTCCATGCCGTGGACGTAATGAAACGGCGCAAGGTGCTCGGTGAAAACATCATCTTCGTGGCACTGGTTGCGGCGCCAGAAGGCGTGAAGGTCTTCTCGGACGCCCACCCGGACGTGAAGCTGTACGTGGCCTCTCTCGACTCTCATCTGAACGAGCACGCGTATATCGTGCCTGGTCTGGGCGACGCCGGTGACCGGCTATTTGGCACGAAAAACTAGTACAGAACCGAGCTTCAACCCGGCAACATGAGAGGACGTGCGCGCCGTGTCAGCAAGGCCAACGCCTGCCGAAACGGCGCGCCATGATAAAATTCGGGTCCGCCAAATAGGCGGTTCGTGCATTGGGCTGGCTGAATGAGTTGGCTGAAGGGGTTGGCCGGCGTCATTCGGAATTGTCTGGCGTCATTCGGCCAGCGGCAAGTTCTCGGCGGGGGTGTTAGTTCGCGCAATAGTGGATTTGCGGCTTATCAGCAACCGGTCCTGTCCCACGGAACCGCAAAAACAGGGCGTGCGCCGTGCCACGCTCGGGCATTTAGGCCCTGCAACCATGCAGCGCGAACATAAAAATGCCGGCTGGCGAAAAGCGCCTTTTCGGGATAAGGCGGCATCATTGACATACAGGCGTGCGAGAGAAGCTCGCGCGCTATGGAGAAAGGTATGGCGGGTCATTCAAAATGGGCCAACATCAAGCATAAGAAAGCGGCGACCGATGCCAAGCGTGGCAAGGTCTGGACGCGTCTTATCAAGGAAATCCAGGTCGCAGCACGCATGGGCGGCGGAGAAATGGACACGAACCCGCGCCTGCGGCTCTCCGTCGAGAAGGCCTACGACGCCAACATGCCCAAGGACAACATCAACCGCGCGATCCAGCGCGGCGTGGGCGGTGTCGACGGCGCTACGTATGAAGAAATTCGCTACGAAGGCTACGGAATCGGTGGCGCGGCGATCATCGTGGACACCATGACGGACAACCGTACCCGGACCGTTGCGGAAGTCCGCCACGCGTTCTCGAAGTTCGGCGGCAACATGGGCACGGACGGCTCGGTGGCGTTCATGTTCGATCACGTCGGCCAGTTCCTGTTCGCTCCCGGCACGTCCGAAGACAAGCTGATGGAAGCGGCGCTCGAAGCGGGCGCGGACGACGTGGTCACGAATGACGATGGCAGCATTGAAGTCGTTTGCCCGGCCAACGACTTCCAGAAGGTGAAAGACGCGCTGCAAGCTGCCGGTTTCAAGGCCGAAGTGGCGGAAGTCATCATGAAACCGCAGACCGAAGTCGAGTTCACCGGCGAAGACGCAGCGAAAATGCAGAAATTGCTCGACGCGCTGGAAAATCTGGACGACGTGCAAGAGGTGTACACGAACGCTGCTATCGACCAGGAATGATCATCGGGTAATGAGGAGCCGCCGTGAGCCGACCGGCCACCGAGTCGCGCCGCATCGGCTTGCCTGGACACCGGTGCGCCAGGCATGTACGCGGCGGGGCGGCAGACGCCGGTGCCCATTTCTGGCTCGATTGGTGCATGTGTCGCTGTGCGTTTCAGTCGTTTGTTTGAACAACGGAACCTGGACGCGTGCGCAGGCGAATACGGTGGCCATGGGTGAATAAATCCGCCGGCGAGTACGTTATGTGAAAGACCGGCGGCAGATCACACCGGGTATGTCCGCCGAAATATAGGCCTGAAATACTGGCTGAATAGTGTTGTTGAGGTGGGTCGAACCTGGCCGGAAGCCGCGTTTGACAGCAGGGAAGTTGCGTGACGCAGCCGCGCGATGGCGCGAGCCACTTCCCCGTGTCAAAGCGCCCGCACAGGATTCGGCAGACGTCCGGCAAAGATCCGGCGCGCGGCAAAGCAGATATCCGCGGATCAGGCGCGGTGGACTAGTTTAAACCGACTCGAATTGGTAAAAATCGATTCAAACGGGTCCGCCCTCCTGCCGCCATGAATTTCTTAAGATCTTCGAGGATTTAAATGAAGTTACTCGTCGTCGGTTCCGGCGGTCGCGAACATGCGCTCGCTTGGAAACTCGCGCAGTCGCCGCGCGTGCAGATGGTTTATGTCGCGCCGGGTAACGGCGGCACGGCTCAGGACGAGCGTCTGCTCAATGTCGACATCACCGATCCCGCTGCACTCGCCGATTTCGCCGAGAACGAGCAGATTGCGCTGACCGTGGTTGGCCCTGAAGGTCCGCTCGCGGCGGGTATCGTCAATCTGTTCCGCTCACGTGGCCTGAAAATTTTCGGCCCTACCAGAGAAGCGGCGCAGCTGGAAAGCTCGAAGGACTTCGCGAAAGCGTTCATGAAGCGCCACGCCATTCCGACTGCGGAATATGAAACGTTCACGGAGATCGCTGCGGCCCACGCGTATCTGGACACGAAGGGCGCGCCCATTGTCATCAAGGCCGACGGACTCGCGGCCGGCAAGGGCGTGGTCGTGGCAACGACGCTTGAAGAAGCGCACGCGGCCGTCGACTCCATGCTCGCCGACAACAAACTGGGCGACGCCGGTGCGCGCGTGGTGATCGAAGAATTCCTGGACGGCGAGGAAGCGAGCTTTATCGTGATGGTGGACGGCAAACACGTGCTGGCACTGGCGTCGAGCCAGGACCACAAGCGTCTGCTCGACGGTGACAAGGGCCCGAACACCGGCGGCATGGGTGCTTATTCACCCGCGCCTATCGTCACGCCGCAACTGCACGCCCGCGTGATGCGCGAAATCATCCTGCCGACGGTGCGTGGCATGGAGCAGGAAGGCATCCGCTACACCGGCTTCCTGTATGCCGGCCTGATGATCGACGCGCACGGCAATCCGAAAACGCTCGAATTCAATTGCCGGATGGGTGATCCGGAAACGCAACCGATCATGGCACGCCTGAAGGGCGATTTCTCGAAGGTAGTGGAACTGGCGATCGCCGGGACGCTAGCGACGGCGGAGATCGAATGGGATCGGCGCACAGCGCTCGGCGTGGTGCTGGCCGCGCACAATTACCCGGACACGCCGCGCAAGGGCGACCGGATCAATGGCATTCCCCCGGAGACGCCGGAAGCCGTGACTTTCCATGCCGGCACGACGCTGGAAAACGGCAAGCTCAGCACGTCGGGCGGACGCGTGCTGTGCGTCGTGGGTTTGTCCGACTCGGTACGCGGCGCGCAGTCCATCGTCTACGATACGATCAATCAGATCGCGTTCGACGGCATGCAGTATCGGCGGGACATTGGTTATCGCGCGCTGAATCGTAAAGCGGCAGATCGCCACAGCTGAAGCAGGGCCGCTGGCAACGTGACCGGCTAACGTGACGCGAAACTGGCGCCAGAAGCCGCCGCAAACGCAACACCGCAGCAACGCAACAAATTGAGCAACGCACTGCCGGACCTTCGCGTCCGGCAGTGCGTTTTAGAAGGAACGCGCACGGGACCAGGCAACATTGGGCAAAACCAACGTTCACCCAACTCCGGGTCCTTCTCCGGCAAGCAGTAAAAACAGTCCACGATGACCGCTCCAACCTACGACGTACAAGCTGTCCGCACTTATCTGACCGGTTTGCAAGAGCAGATCGCGCAGACGCTTGGCGCGTTCGACGGCAACGAATTCCTCATCGATTCCTGGCAGCGTGGCCCGGAAGAACGGTTGCGCGGAGGCGGCAGCACGCGGATTCTCGAAGGCGGCCAGTTTTTCGAACGCGGCGGCATCGGTTTCTCCGATGTAGCCGGCGACGCTTTGCCAGCCTCGGCGAGCGCCGCGCGTCCGCAACTTGCCGGGCGTGGCTTCGAGGCCATGGGTGTGTCGCTCGTCATGCATCCGCGCAATCCGCACTGCCCTACCGTGCACATGAACGTGCGCCTGCTGATCGCGACAAAAGCGGGTGAGCCCCCCCTGTTCTGGTTCGGCGGCGGCATGGACCTCACGCCTTATTATGGCTACGAGGAAGACGCGCGGCATTTTCACGGCGTGTGCCGGGACGCGCTGGCACCCTTCGGCACGGATCTGTACCCGCGTTTCAAGAAATGGTGCGACGAGTATTTTTATCTCAAGCACCGCAATGAAGCGCGCGGGGTCGGCGGGATTTTCTTCGATGACGTCTCGGAACCCGGTTTCGACGAATCGTTCGCCATGGTGCGCAGCGTCGGCGACAGCTTCCTCGCCGCATATCTGCCGATCATCGAACGCCGGCGCAACACGCCTTACAACGAAGCGCAGCGTGAATTCCAGACGTACCGGCGCGGCCGCTACGTGGAATTCAACCTCGTCTTCGACCGCGGCACGCTGTTCGGGCTGCAAAGCGGCGGCCGTACGGAATCCATCCTGATGTCGATGCCGCCGGCAGTTTCATGGCGCTACGACTGGAAACCGGAGCCTGGCACGCCCGAAGCGCGGCTTTACTCGGATTTCCTGGTGGCACGAGAGTGGTTATAAAAGAACTGCCTTCAAAAGAACTACAAAGCAGGCCGCAAGAAAGCTGCAGACTATGAGACCGGATCGCCGCACCTGTTGCAATCTGTCCCCGAAGAGGATCGTCCACTGAAATCGAATCTCCCTTGTGCTCGACGCGTTGGTTTGCTGGGCGGCACGTTCGACCCGATTCACGACGCTCATCTGGCCCTTGCTCGCCGTTTCGCCGAGTTGCTCGACCTGACCGAACTCGTGCTGTTGCCGGCCGGCCAGCCGTGGCAGAAAAAGGATGTCACCGCGGCGCACCACCGGCTTGCGATGACCCGCGCGGCGGCGGACTCACTGCATGCGGAAGGGTTAAAAGTCATCGTCGCCACCGATGAAATCGATCACGACGGTCCGACCTATACCGTGGAGACGCTGGCTCGCTGGCGCGCGCGAGAAGGCGCGGACGCGTCGCTGTCACTTTTGATCGGCGCTGACCAGCTCGTGCACCTGGATTCATGGCGCGAATGGAAACGCCTGTTCGAATTTGCGCACGTGTGCGTGGAAACTCGCGCGGGTTTTGATGTCTCGACGGTTTCTCCCGCTGTAGCCGCGGAAATTGCCGTGCGCAGCGCCCCGGCTGAGGTGCTGCAAGCCACGCCGCATGGTCATCTGCTGATCGATTCCGCGCTGGAGCTGGAAGTGTCGGCGACCGGGATCCGCGAGCAGTTGAGAGAACGCCTGCGGGCGCAGGCGGCAGGCGAGATAAACGCCGAGAGTCATGTGCCGTCCGCCGTATGGGACTATATTGTTCAACACCATTTGTATCATCGGTAAAACCATCGGTAAAAATATGGAAATCACAAAGCTTCAACGCGCGATCATCGACGGTCTCGAAGACGTCAAGGCGCAGGACATCAAGGTGTTCAACACCACCCACCTGACCGCCCTCTTCGACCGTGTCATCGTCGCGAGCGGCACGTCGAATCGTCAGACCAAGGCGCTCGCCAACAGCGTGCGTGACAAGGTCAAGGGGCTGGGCGGCGACGTCATCAGCACCGAAGGCGAAGAGGTCGGCGAGTGGGTGCTGGTCGATTGCGGCGACGCAGTCGTCCATATCCTCCAACCGGCGCTGCGCCAGTACTACAACCTCGAAGAGGTCTGGGGCGACAAACCCGTGCGCGTAAAGCTGCAAAGCTCAGGTGGTTTCAGCGGCGCCCAGGTCAGCGTGTCGGACGACGAAGACGACGAGCCAGCCGCCAAGCCGGCTCGCAAGACCACGCGCCGCTGACGCTAGCCGAACGCGCACATCGCGCTGTCCGACGCGCTGTCCATCACGGCAAAAGCGCGGGCGGGACGCAGGTGAAGCGCTTTGCAATGTCGCCATGAAACTTCATATTCTTGCGGTCGGCCACAAGATGCCCGACTGGATTGCGACCGGCTTCGACGAGTATGCGAAACGCATGCCGCCTGAGCTGCGCGTCGAGTTGCGCGAGATCAAACCCGAACAGCGCTCATCGGGACGTAACGCCGAGAGCGTGATGGCTGCCGAACGCCTGCGAATTGAGGCGGCGCTGCCCAAGAATGCGCGGCTGGTCGCGCTCGACGAACGCGGCCGTGACTGGACCACCATGCAGCTTGCCGGCGCATTGCCGGACTGGCAGCAGGAAGGCCGCGATGTGGCGTTCGTGATCGGCGGCGCCGACGGTCTCGACCCGCAGGTCAAGGGGCGTGCCGAAGTCCTGCTGCGTGTTTCAAGTCTCACGCTGCCGCACGGCATGGTCCGCGTGCTGCTGGCTGAACAGCTTTATCGCGCGTGGAGCATCACGCAGAATCATCCCTATCATCGCGCGTAACGTATGAGGTGTGGCATCGGGGCGTTGAACGACCACGCTTGGGGCTACGGCGCGTGACCTTCAATATCCACGAACATGCCATCGTCCACCTCATCTTCCAGCTTCCCTTTTGTTTATCTCGCGTCGCAAAGTCCCCGGCGACAAGAGCTGTTGCAGCAACTCGGCGTGCATTTCGAGCTGTTGCTGCCGCGTCCCGATGAAGACGCCGAAGCGCTCGAAACGGAGCTGCCCGGCGAGGCGGCCGATGCATACGTGTTGCGCGTCTGTGCGGCAAAGGCCGAGGCGGCGTACGCTCGCCGCTTGAAGGGCGGACATGCTGCAGCACCTATTCTGGTTGCCGATACGACCGTCACCCTCGATGGCGCGATCATGGGCAAACCGGACAACGCGGACCATGCCGTCGCGATGCTCGAACGGCTATGCGGGCGCGATCACGAGGTGCTGACAGCGCTCGCCGTGGTCGACGCCGACGGCGTTGTGCTCACGCCGGTTCTGTCGCGTTCGCTTGTGCAGTTCGCGGCCGTCGAGCGTGCTGCACTGCAGCGTTACGCGGCCACCGGCGAACCGCTCGGAAAGGCCGGTGCATATGGCGTTCAGGGACGCGCTGCGGCGTTTATCGAACGGATCGAAGGGTCCTATTCGGGTATCATGGGCCTGCCTCTTTTCGAAACAGCAGCACTCCTGCGCGTGGCGCGCGTCGACTTCTAAACCGTCCATGAACGAAGAAATCCTGATCAACGTCACACCGCAGGAAACCCGCGTTGCCCTCGTTCAGCAAGGCGCGGTGCAAGAGCTTCACGTCGAGCGCACGTTGTCGCGCGGACGGGTAGGAAATGTGTATCTCGGCAAGGTCGTGCGCGTGCTGCCGGGCATGCAATCGGCGTTTATCGATATCGGGCTCGAGCGCGCAGCGTTCCTGCACGTAGCGGATATCTGGCATCCGCGTATTGCTGGCGAAACGCATTCGAATGCGCCGCATACGCCCATCGAGAAGATCGTGTTCGAAGGCCAGGCGCTGATGGTGCAAGTGGTCAAGGATCCGATCGGCACCAAGGGTGCGCGGCTTTCCACGCAGGTGAGTATCGCGGGACGAACGCTGGTCTATCTGCCGCAGGAGCCGCATATCGGGATCTCGCAAAAGATTGCCAGCGAGGCCGAACGCGAAGCCATCCGGGCACGGCTCACGGCCGTTCTTCCTGTTGACGAAAAAGGCGGGTACATCGTCAGGACGATCGCGGAAGATGCCTCGAGTGAAGAGCTCGCGGCTGACGTCGCTTATTTGCGCAAGACGTGGGCAACCATTGTCGCGCAGTCAACGCGGGTCGCGCCAACCTCGCTGCTGCATCAGGATCTCAATCTTGCACAGCGAGTGTTACGCGATTTCGTCAACGACGACACTTCGCGTATTCAGGTCGATTCGCGCGAGACGTACCAAATGCTGGCCGACTTCGCGATCGAGTTCACGCCGGCTGTGGCTTCCCGCGTGCATCACTACGCGGGCGAGCGGCCGCTGTACGATCTGTACAACATCGAAGCCGAGATTCAGCGGGCGTTGTCACGCCGGGTCGACTTGAAGTCGGGTGGTTATCTGATGATCGACCAGACCGAAGCAATGACCACTATCGACGTGAATACGGGCGGTTATGTAGGTGCCCGTAATTTCGACGATACGATCTTCAAAACCAATCTCGAAGCAGCCCACACTATTGCACGGCAATTGCGGTTGAGGAATCTGGGCGGAATCATCATTATCGATTTCATCGATATGGAGAACGTCGAGCATCGCGATCAGGTGCTTGGCGAATTGAAAAAGGCGTTGTCGCGAGATCGGACGCGGGTGACGGTGAACGGGTTTTCGCAGTTAGGGCTGGTTGAAATGACACGCAAGCGCACGCGTGAGTCGCTCGCGCATGTGTTGTGCGAACCGTGCCCGACCTGCGATGGCAAAGGCCAGGTGAAGACGCCGCGCACCGTGTGTTACGACGTGCTGCGCGAGATCATGCGCGAGTCGCGGCAGTTCAATCCGCGCGAGTTTCGCGTGGTGGCGTCGCAGCAGGTTATCGATTTGTTTCTCGAGGAAGAGTCACAGCATCTGGCGATGTTGATGGACTTTATTGGCAAGCCGGTTTCGTTGCAGGTCGAGTCGAATCTGAGTCAGGAGCAATACGATATCGTCCTGATGTAGGGACTCGGCGTGTAGCACCTATCTTCGCCTATCCCCTCACCTCCGCAAACTCCGGTCAATCGCCGCGACCAACCCCTTCAGCGATACCGGCTTGCTCAAATGACCATTAAACCCGGCATCGAGCGCCCGGGTGACATCCTGTTCACGGCCAAACCCGGTGAGCGCCAGCGCAGGCAATCGCGCGGTCCGCGGCGTCTTTCGCATCTGCCGGATCATCTCGTAGCCGGTCATGGCCGGCATGCCGATATCGGACAGCACCACATCGAACTCCTGCTGCGTCGCCGCTTCAAGTGCCTGCTCGGCGCTCGGCTCGGCACGCACCTGCGCGCCCTCCATTTCAAGCAGCGTACGAAACGCCTCTAGCGCGTCGATAGAGTCATCGACAAGCAACACGCGCAACCCCTTCAAGATGCTCCGATCGACGCATTCACGTGGTGTTTCCACCGGCGCCGACGGCGCGTTTTCCGGCAGCCACAGCCGGAAGGTCGCCCCTTGCCCCGGCCCCGCCGACTCGGCTTCAATTCGCCCGCCGTGCAACTCCGCAAATTGCTTCACAAGCGACAGCCCGATCCCAAGGCCGCCTCGATCACGCCAGCCACCGCCATCGGCCTGGCTGAACATTTCGAAGATACGGGGCAGGAAAGCGGGAGCGATGCCCTGCCCCGTGTCCGCCACCTCGACACAAACAAACCCGTCTTGCCGCGATAACGCGATCCGCACCCGCCCCCCACACGGCGTGAATTTCAGCGCGTTGCGCACGAGATTCCAGACCATCTGCTCGACGCGCTCGGCATCGGCATGAATCATCACCGCGGCATTGGTGCCCGCTATGGACAACTCGATATCCCCCGCCTGCGCATCCGCCGCGCTCGCAGCCGCGACCGCCTGCAGCAAGGACGCGACCTCAACCGGCGCGAACCTGAGCGCGAGCCTGCCGGTGCGCACACGCGACAGGTCGAGCGAGTCATCAATGATCCTGGCCTGTCCCACGACCGCGCGCTGGATAGCATCCGCAGCGTCCTGAACGCTTGATATGTCTCGCACATCGGGTATGCGCGTGAGCAATTCGGCCTTCACGTGAATCAGGTTGAGCGGATTCTTGAGCTCATGCGACAGCACGGAAAAGAACTCGTCCTTCACCCGGTCCGCCGCTTCGGACTGCGCACGGATTGCACGTTCGAGCGCGAGTGCGAGTTGCTTCTGGCTCTCGATGCTGGCCTTGTTGGTGACATCGCGAGCAATCTTCGCGTAACCGCGGAACTGATCGGATTCGATCGGCGTAGTGACACCGCTGCAATAGATTTCGGTGCCGTCGGCGCGCACGTGCCAGCGCTCGTCTTCGGCACGGCCGGCCTGAGTGGCGCGTTGCCGTTCAAGCAAGGGCACATGCGCTTTACGATCATCGGGAAGAAAGATGAGATCAAGCGGCTGGCCTTGCACTTCGCGTTCGGTATAGCCAAAGATGCGTTGCGCACCGCCGTTCCACGTGACAATCAATCCGTCCATGTCCAGCACGATGATCGCGTAGTCGTTCGTGGTGGCGACCGCCAGCCGCAGGCGTTCTTCACTGCTGCGGGCCGCCGCTTCGGCCGTCCGGCGAGCCGTGATGTCGATCAGCGTGATGACCGCGCCGTCAATCTGATCGTCTGCCGTGCGATACGGCAGCACCCGCGCAAGGAACCAGTCGCCGCGATCCGTGCGGATCTCGCGCTCGGTGAGCGTGAGCGTGTCGAAGGCCGCGCGCGCATCGGCAGCCATTTGCGGATAGTCGAGCCGATGCGTCAGATCCAGCAACGGCCGCCCGATGTCCGACGGGATCAGCTTGAAGAGCGCGACCGCCGGCGGCGTGTATCGCTTGATGCGCATCTCGCGGTCGACGAACACCGTCGGAATGCCGGTGGACGAGATCAGGTTGCGCAGGTCATCGTTCGCCTTGGTCGTTTCGGCGACGGTATCCGTGAGTTCAAGATTCACCGTCACCAGCTCTGCATTAACCGACTGCAACTCTGCCTTGCCCGCTTCCAGTTCCTCGCTGGTCGAGCGCAGCTCTTCGTTGATCGCCTGCAATTCTTCATTCGACGCCATCAACTCCTCGGAGAACACGTTCGCGTCTTCCGTCAACGTGTCCATCTGCGTCTGCGTGCGATACAGGTCCTGTTCCAGATCGACGAGTTTCACAGAATCAGTGGAAAAGTCCCGCACGGGTGCACCCTGCTGCACGGCTGTCTCGTCCTCGATTTCGTCGAAGAATACGACGATCACGTCGTGCCCGCTGGCGTCGTCCTTGAACGGCCGAACCGAGATATTGACGAACGACTGCTTTTCACCCCGAGAAAAGCGCACGCGCTGCGACACAACACTCTCACCGCCGCGCAACACGCCATGCAGCGCGGTCCGCAACTCCGCGCGCAGCTCCGGGTTGACGAGTGTGAGCAGATTGCGCGAAGGCTCGCCGCTGACATACTGCAGGAAACGCCCGGCGCGATCGGACATATGCAGGATCACGCCATCACGATCCACGGTGACGTTAGCCGGCGCATAACGTTCGAACACGCGCTGACGCAGCGTCGCTAGTGAAACGGGCGCATCGTGCCCCAGACCGGGTCGTCTGGGGACATCGAAAGGCACGGAGCGGATCAGCGGCAGCGGCGGTACAGCGCGCGTGCCAAGGCGCTTCGACTGGTAAATGCAGTTGCGCTTGTCCACTTGCCCGAACAGGTCGCTCGCAATCTCGGTCGATTCCGCGGCGCCGAGAAACAGGAACCCGCCCGGCCGCAGCGCAAAGTGAAACATCTCAAGCACCTGGCGCTGCACCGTTCTGTCGAGGTAGACGAGCAGGTTGCGACATGAGATCAGGTCCATCCCCGAAAATGGCGGATCGCTCAGCATATTGTGGACAGCAAACACCACCTTCTGGCGCAGCTCCTTGCTCACCTGGTAACGGCCGCCCGGCTTCACAAAAAACCGGCTCAGCCGCTCCGGCGAGACGTCTGCCACGATCGATCCCGCATAAACGCCCGCGCGCGCCGTATCGATCGCACTCGCGTCGACATCCGTAGCAAACACCTGGATCAGTGGAAACTTGCCTTCGGCCGGCCCATGCTCGATCAGCAGCATCGCCAGCGAATACGCTTCTTCCCCCGTCGAGCACCCCGCCGACCACGCGCGCACGGGTTCGTCGAGCGAGCGTCTTTTGAACAGGTTCGCCACCACGAGTTGTTCGAAAGCATCGAACGATTTGCGGTCGCGGAAAAAATTCGTCACGCCGATCAGCATGTCCTTCAGGAGCGCGGTCGTCTCTTCAGGATGCGCTTCGATAAACCGCTTATACCCGGCCAGATCGGCTACGCCATTCACCTGCAGCCGCCGTTCAATGCGCCGCATCACCGTGCCGCGTGTGTAGTGCCGGAAGTCATGGCCGGTGCGGATGCGCAGGATGGTCAGCAATGCGTTGAGCACGTCCGCGTCGGCGTCGATGTTCGAAACGGACGGCGCGATGCCGGATTCAATGCCAGATTCGGCTCGCGGAGGGTCATCGACGGCATGCAGCATTTTCATCGCACGGGCGTTGTCGCGCAGCTCGATCAGGCGGGCGGGCATCCGCTCGACGGACAGCACGATATCGACGAACCCGGTTGCCAGCGCATTGCGCGGCATCTCATCGAACTCCGCGTCGGTCGGGTCCTGCACGATGTTTATGCCGTTCTGCTCCTTGATCCGCGCAATGCCCATTGCCCCGTCGCTGCCCATTCCCGAGAGAATGATGCTGATCGAGCGTGCCCGGTGGGCGTCCGCCAGACTCCGGAAGAACAGGTCGATCGCGACCGGCCGGCGTCGCGACGGATCGCTCGGGGCGACATGAAGACAACCATCCGCGATCGATAAATCGTTCGACGGTGAAATCAGGTAGACCGTGTTCTTTTCGATCGGCGTAGTACCGAAGACCTGCACGACCGGCATGGAGACCGAGCGTTGCAGCACTTCGTCGACATGGCTCGCGTGATTCGGAGATATATGCAGCACGGCGACGAACGCCATGCCGCCGTCCGCCGGCATGCCCTGGAGCAGACGCATCAGCGCCTGGATTCCGCCCGCCGACGCACCGATTCCGACAATCGGGAAGTCGACGGAATGGGGACTCGGCGAGGGGTCCGACGACGAAACGATCCTGGCGCCGGGCCGCCTTTTATTGGCCATTGGAGGCTCCTCCCTGGCACTTGCAAACCGCCCGGTTAAAAGCACTTTGCAAGCCTGCTTCCTCAGCCATCCGCGCCGCGTATCCTTCCGCCTCGCTAGATAGAAACAGGTAACAACGACGTTATCCTTTTCCACTTTGTTTCAACGATGTTAATCCTTATCGGTCCCTGCGGAGGAAAATTCTTGATTAATCAGTTTGTTTTAATTCTGCAGGCATTTACCAAGCATTGCAAAACGCCGCCGCTCAATTCGGCACCAACGATTATTGATATCGAACGATCAATGACAAATTCGGTAGATTTTATCGAAAAATGCCACGACGATTATATTCGTAACTCGCGCATCAATACCGATCAGAACGCTCGGTCAGTTTATCGCTTGCGTCAGATCAATTCCCGTTCATCGACACGAAGGAACATAACGCCGCACGCGTTACGTCGTAACAGCGATCGTGTGCATCGCCGCCCCTCATCGCTTTGCGGCTACTTCCTGTCGCCTGCCAAACGTTGCCAGTGAAGGACCGGTAGCGTTTCCCCGGAGCGCAACGGAGTGTGGCACGACTTATGCTGAGAGCCCTGCAAGCCGGGCATTGACCAGTGCAACGGCGAAGCGGCCTTGCTCAACTTGTCAGGGCCGGATTTTGATGAAAATGCCATGCCGTACTGCCTTTTACAATGCATATAACCGCGTTGAACCGGATGGCAATAACCAGCGACCGCAAAAATGACGGCGCTAGCGGGGAACACCATGAATCATGTACTCATAGAGACCGACATTGCGCATCTGGAACAGATAATCAACCGGATTGCATCAAGTCACGGGTTGTCTTTATCCTATTGGCGAAAACGTGTTGATTCTGTATTGTCGATGAGCCTCATGCCGGCGCAACGCAAACGCATAGGCCATATAGATGCGGCCATCTCGATGCTTGAACAAACCGCTTCGAGCAAGACCTCCCGCTTTGGTTGATGACTGACCGATGACCGGGCAAGCGTCGACAGGCCGCCCGAACGGCCTGTCAACGCTCAATTTTCCAGATTGATTCGCTCTGAATCCGATCGTCCGTAAAGGGCGTTGTTGAATATCACATTTAATAATAGCCCATGCCTTAAAAGCATAATCCCATCCTCTTGCAATATTAGATAACGATGAAAATTACCGCGTCCAGCGAGATTTTCATTGAAAAACGTGTTCTAAAAAAAGCCGCTGCTTAATAAAACTGGACACAATTATTTTATGTTTTTAAGATCACTCCGCTGAGGCTTGGACGAAAAGCCAACACGAAAGCCATCGTCTCCAAGTTTCAAAGCTCGCTTATGCGGCGTAACGATCTTGACGCAACGTTTCGCGCACGCGATTGGCGCAATTCCGAATAATTTGTGGCTGGCGGTCGCGGCGCGAATGGCGTGGCATCCCTGCCGCAACGACTCCCGATCACGATCGGTAAATCCCGGTAGCCTTCAATAAACCTCATTGAATCGTCAGGACCCGCGTGCCGTCTTTTTTCATCGATCGTCCGGTTTTTGCGTGGATTGTTGCCCTGGCCATTTTTGTGGCAGGTGGACTGGTCACCCCCTTTCTGCCGGTCGCGCAATATCCGCGGCTGACACCGCCGCGCATTGTGATTGACGCGATGTATCCGGGTGCATCGCCGGAAAGCGTGGATAACACCGTCGCGAGCGTGATCGAAGAAAGCCTGGACGGCGCCGAAGGCTTGCAATACTACGAAACCACCAGCGACAGCCTGGGCGAACTCGAGATCGCAGCCACGTTTTCGGCGGGCACCAACCCGGACATCGCCATGGTCGATGTCCAGAACCGGATGAAGCAGATCGAGTCGCGCCTGCCGCAGCAAGTCGTGCAGCAAGGCATCAGCGTCTTCAAGTCGACCGGCACGTTCCTGATGCTCGTCGCGCTCACGTCCACTGACGGCCAGCGCGATTCCGTGGAATTAAGTGACTACGTCAACCGCACTTTGCTGCGCGATCTGAAGCGCGCACCGGGCGTTGGCTCAGCCGAATTGTGGGACGCTGGAGAAGCGCTGCGGGTCTGGATCGATCCGATGAAACTGCGCGAATTCAATCTGGCCGCCGCCGATGTGACGCAAGCCATCGCGGCGCAAAACGCAACGGTTACGGCCGGCACGCTCGGCGACGTGCCCTTCGTCACCGGTCAGCAATTGACGGCGTCAGTTACTGTCAGGGGGCAATTGATCTCGCCGGCCGAATTCGGCGAGATCGTGCTGAAAGCGCGCACGGATGGATCCGCCGTTCGGCTGAAGGATGTCGCGCGGGTCGAGCTGGGCCGCGACAGCTACGCGTCGTTTTCGCGGCTGAACGGCAAGCCGGCGGCAACGGTCGGCATCCGGCTCTCCCCGCAAGGCAACGCGATGGAAACCTCCGCTGCGATCCGCGCGAAGCTTGCGGAACTGTCGCGAAGCCTGCCGCCGGGCGTGGCCGTGGAGATTCCGTTCGACAGTTCCAAGTTCGTCCACGTCGCGCTGCACGAAGTGGCGCTGACGCTGTTCGAAGCCGTGCTGCTGGTGTTCCTGGTCATGTGGCTGTTCCTGCGCGACTTGCGTTATGCATTGGTGCCCACCGTGGTCATTCCGGTCGCGTTGACCGGCGCGCTGCTGGCGCTTTATGTGCTCGGCATGTCGATTAACGTGTTCACCATGTTCGCGATGGTGCTGGCGATCGGGATCCTGGTTGACGATGCCATTGTCGTGGTCGAGAACGTCGATCGCGTGATGCGCGAAGAGGGTCTCGCGCCACGCGCGGCCACGCGCCGGGCGATGCAGCAGATGGGCAGCGCGATCGTCGGTATTACCGCCGTGCTGACGGCCGTGTTCGTGCCGATGGCGTTTTTCCCCGGCAGCGTCGGCGGAATCTACCGGCAGTTCACGGTCGCGATGATCGCGTCAATTCTCGTGTCCGCGTTCACGGCGCTTTCACTGACGCCGGCGCTGTGCGCGAACCTGCTGAAAGCGCCGCCGCGGAGCGCCGTGCGGCACGGCGCTCACGGGGCATCACACGGTTCACACGCGGCCAGTGGCCGTTCGTTCGGCTTCACGGCGGCCTTCGACTGGACCTCGCGGGGATATCGCGGGCTCGTTGCGCGCGTGCTGCGCCGCGCAGGTCCCATGTTCGCGGTGTATCTCGTGCTGGCCGGCGCGTGCGCGGCGCTTTATCTGCATATGCCGGGCGGCTTTTTGCCCCAGGAAGACCAGGCGCAGCTTCAGGTGATGGTGCAGTTGCCGGCGGGCGCCACGCAGGCGCGCACGCTCGCGGTCGTCGAGCAGGCGGAAGCGATCCTGAAACGCGAGCCAGCGGTGGCGAATGTGACGACGGTGGTCGGCTGGAGTTTTCAGGGCAGCGGCCAGAACGTGGCCATGTGTTTTGTCGATTTGAAAGACTGGGCAGCGCGCGATACCGACGCGGCCACGCTGCGTGACACGCTGAACCGCTCGCTCTCGAAGATCATGGATGGCGACGTGGCTGCCCAGATGCCGCCGTCGGTGCCCGGCATGGGCCATTCGGAAGGGTTTGTGATGCGGCTGGAGGATCGCGGCGGAATTGGCATTGCGGCTTTGAGCGCCGCGCGCGAACAACTCTTCGAGCAGGCTCGCAACAATCCCGCTTTCGCCGATGTCCACTCGGAAGCGTTGCCGGACGCGCCGCGCATCGTGCTGGACGTTGACCGCGCGAAGGCTTATGCGCTGGGCGTTTCGTTCGACAAAATTGGCGACGCGCTGGGGAACACCTTTGGCTCGTCGTATATCGACGACTTCCCGTCAGGCGGCCGTATGCGCCGGGTAATGGTCGCCGCCGACGCGCCCTCGCGCATGACCGAAGACAGTCTGATGAACCTCTCGGTGCGTAACGCCGCGGGGCAGATGGTGCCGTTGTCGTCGGTGGCGGCGCTGCACTGGACGACCGGCCCGACGGTCCTTACGCGCTACAACGGTTCGCCTTCACTCGATGTCAGCGGCCGTCCGGCCAACGGCACGAGTTCCGGCGCGGCGATGGCCGAAATGGAGCGGCTCGCGCAAGCGCTGCCGGTGGGCGTGGGTTACGACTGGACGGACTCGGCGCTTGAAGAAACTCGTGCCGCTCGCCTGACGCCAATACTGATTGGCTTGTCGCTGCTGGCCGTGTTCATGGCGCTCGCGGCGCTTTACGAGAGCTGGACCATCCCGCTCGCGGTGCTGACGATCGTACCGCTGGGCGTGATTGGCGCAGTAATCGCAATGCTTCTGCGCGGCATGCCGAACGACGTTTATTTCAAGGTCGGGATGATCACGGTGATTGGGTTATCGGCGAAAAACGCGATCCTGATCGTGCAGTTCGCGCGCACGCTCTACGCCGATGGCGCGCCGTTACCGGACGCAATTGTCGCAGCGGCGAGTGCGCGCTTCCGCCCGATCGTGATGACATCGGCGGCGTTTTTGCTGGGCGTCGTGCCCTTGCTCGTGTCGAGCGGCGCCGGGGCGGAGAGCCGGCGATCAATCGGGACCGGCGTATTCGGCGGCGCTATTACGGCGACCGTGCTGGGGCTGGTGTTCACGCCGCTGGCGTTTTATATCGTCGTGTCGGGGCAGCGGTTCATTCAAAGCCGGGTGAAGTCGATGACACGGGAGAAGGTCACGGCGAACGTCGAGTCCGAGGCGCCGGGTGGCGACGTTCAAGGCTCACAAGAGGGATAGCGGATAGGCCGTGCGCTTCAGAAGTGGGTTCTAGCCGTGGCGCGAACAAAAGTCACGAACGAGAACACGCCACTTGCAGACAATGGCTGAGCCTGACCGGATGCGCCGCTTCCAGGCGCCTGGGCTCGCGCTCGACTTGCGGCGTCCGCGTTCCCTCAAATCCGATTCCCCTATGATGGCAACATCTTGCGTGCTTTCACGCGTATCAGGAGGAAGGTCATGCAATTTCCAGCGGGATCAGTCCAGGCGCTCAGCTCGGCTGCATCGACGGTGTTTTCCATCGGTATCGTGTTCCTCGGTTACTGGGGCATCCACGAGGGGGCGCATTGGCGTTCCATCGATGTATCCGTCGCCCTCCTGGCGCTCGCCGGTTTCGCGTGCCTCGGCTCAGTGCCGTGGCTCGCCACGTCTCCCACAGAGCGCCCCGACGATGAATCCCGCGTGCGTATCGCACGTCATGCCTTTTTGGGTGGCGTAGGCGCGCTGTGGCTGGCGATCGTGGTGTCGGTGTTCACGTAATAAGGATCGTGATGAAAATCGCTCCCGCCGTGGTTTCAGCAGTCGGCTTTCTCTTCCTCAGCGCCATTTCGCCATGAAGATACGAGCAGGTCTTGTCGTTGAACTCGGAGTCAATCTTGTACTGCCGTGGCTTGCGTATCGGCTCGCGTTGCCGCATTGGGGCGAGCTCGGCGCGCTGTATGCGTCGGCGGTGCCGCCTGTCGTCTGGAGCCTGGTGGAATTCGCGAGAAGCCGCCGCGTCGATGCCCTCAGCGTGCTGGTCTTGCTCGGGATCGCACTGTCCGTCGTGCTCATGGCGCTCGGCGGCAGTCCACGGCTTCTACTGATGCGTGAATCGATGGCGTCTGGTGCTATCGGCGTAGTGTTCCTGCTGTCCCTCGCGATGCGGCGTCCGCTCACGTTTTATCTCGCTCGGGCAACCGTCGCGCGTGAAGGCGAAGGCGGCGCGGCACGCTTCGAAGCGCTCTGGAACGAGCGGCCCGCGCTGCGTAGATCGGTTCGTCTGATGACGGGCGTGTGGGGTCTCGGCCTGACGGGCGAGAATGCGCTTCGAAGCTGGCTGGCTTGGCACTGGCCGATCGAACGTTTCCTGGTCGTTTCGCCGTTCATCGGTTACGCCATCTATGGCGCGCTCACGGTATGGACGCTGATGTATCGCAAGAAGCTGCAAAGGCGTGCTACGGCCGCGCCGACGGCGGCGCTTCGTCCGTGACGAAAAGGGTTGCCTGGCCTGCAAGGGCTGTACAAATGCGGCGGTTGATCCGCAAGCCCGTGCGTCCATAGCGGAAAGGGGTCCGCAAATGCACGGTCAATTCCCGAGTACGTCAGGTTTCAGCGCTTCTCAGCACTTCGTTACGCACGGCCTTCCATCCCAGGCACCACTGAAACACCGTCCGCCGCACGGTACACAAACGCCCCCAATCCGCGTTCCCGAAAACAAAAACGCGCCCCTGGCCGTTTGGACCATGGGCGCGCATCGATTAAATCGAAAAAGCGTCAGGCTGCTTGCTGCTGATACTGGATCCGGTGAAGGTTCGCGTACAGCCCGTTGTGGCGCAACAATTCGGAGTGGCTGCCCTGCTCGGCGATTTTCCCGCCTTCCATCACCAGAATCCGGTCGGCACGTTCAATGGTCGAAAGGCGGTGCGCAATCACCAGCGTCGTGCGTCCCTTCATCAGCGTTTCCAAGGCTTCCTGCACGTGCCGTTCGGACTCAGAATCGAGCGCGGACGTCGCTTCGTCGAGAATCAGAATAGGCGCGTCCTTGTAGATTGCCCGAGCAATAGCCAGTCGCTGCCGCTGTCCGCCCGACAAGCGCATGCCATTGCCGCCCACACGCGTATCCACGCCGTCGGGCATGGCTGCGACGACATCGGCGAGATTCGCGGCAGCCAGCGCCGCCATCACCCGCTCGCGGTCCGGCGTCTGGCCGTACGCCACGTTGGCGGCGATCGTGTCGTTGAAGAGCACCACGTCCTGGCTCACCATGGCCATTTGTCCGCGCAGATCGTGCAGGCTGTACTCGGTGAGCGGCACGCCGTCGACCAGCACCGCACCGCTGGCGGGATCGAAGAAACGCGGCAACAGGTTGACCAGCGTGGTCTTGCCGCTTCCCGACGCACCGGCCAGCGCGACCATTTCACCGGGCGCGATCTTGAACGAGATCGCGTCGAGCGTGGGCTGTCCGGTCACGCCATAACTGAACGACACTTCGCGGAACTCCACCTCGCCGCTCGCGCGCTCGAGCGGCCGGCCGCCGCCTTCGGGCTCGGCCGGTTCATCGATAAGACCGAAGATCAGTTCCGCCGCCGTCATGCCGCGCTGCAGCGGCTGGTTGATATCGATCAGGTGCTTGAGCGGCGAGATCACCAGCAGCATGGACGTGACGAACGCCACGAAACCGCCGACAGTTGTCTGGTCGTTCGCCGACTGCACCACGGCGATGGTGATCACAATGGCAAGCGCAATAGATGCCAAAAACTGCGTGAGCGGCTGCGCGAGACCACCGGACACCGTCATGCGCATCTGGTAGCCGCGCAGGCGATTGCTCATTTCGGTGAACCGGTCGTTTTCGTAGCGCTGGCCGTTGTGCACCTTGACGACTTTATAACCGCCAACGGTCTCTTCCACGATGTACGACAGTTCGTTCGTCAGCAACTGCGACTCGCGATTGAGCCGTCGCAACCGGCGATTGATCTTGCTCACCAGCCAGCCGATAGCAGGCAGGATGACCGCGATCACCAGCGTCAGCCGCCAGTTCAGGATGAACAGGTATCCCAACAGGAATACGACCGTCAGCGAGTCGCGCACGAGCGTGACGACCACGCTTTGCAGCACGTTGAGGATCTGATTCACCTCGAACACGATCGCGTTGATGATCGTGCTGGCCGTTTCCCGCTGGAAGAAACCGGCGCTGGTGTGGATCATCCGGTCGAACATTTTCAGGCGCAGTTCGAGCAGGATCTTGTTGGTGACATAGGCGAGCAAGTAGCCCGACGCGTATTGCGCGCCGCCCCGCACGACGGCAAGGCCGACCACGGCGGCCGGCACGATCCACTTGGCGCTGGCGCTGCCTTTCGCGCCAAAGCCGTGGTCGAGCAGCGGCTTGAGCAGCATGGGAATTCCTGCCTCGCTCGCGGCGACGAAGCCCATGGCGATCAGGCCGAGCGCGACAATCCAGATCAGGGGGCGGATATACGGCCAGAGCCGGCTCATCACGGCGGCCGGCGACGTGGTCTGCCCGCTGCCGATCGTCTTGCTCAAGGTTGGCTTCTGACTCAAAAGGTGTCCTTAGTCGTGAATCCGTGGATCCGTGGATCCGTAGGTCGGACGGCGGGCGGAGCAGGACTGAACCTGCGCCCGGGCGGCTCTAAGCGCGCTGAACCCGCCGACACGGCAAACCGCTATTGTAATGCGCCGGCCCTCTTTGTCTCATTAAGAGGCTCGTCCAGGCGAGGGGCCGCAGCAAGGTTGAAGTTCCGCCGCTACTGCTGCTGCGACACAGCCCGTCGCGCCGGCGCAACCCGCCCCGCCAGACGCTCGCCGCGACCGAGCAGCAACCCTGAAAACGACCAGAAGGCGAGCGCGGTGGTCTGCCACATGAAGTCGTCGGTGAAATTCTTTGCAATCATTCCGATGACCAGCGCCATGCCCGCCGCGCTTAGCCAGGGCACCACGTGCCGCAGCCTCCAGAAGCGCCAGATCAGCGCAAGCAGCAACGCGGCCTCCAGCACCACGCCCACTATTCCCGTCTCAAGCCAGGTATTCAAAAACAGGTTGTGCGCATGCGTCAGAGCCTGCGGTTCCTTCTCCAGCAAAGCAGGGGGTATTTCGTTTTGAAATACCCGCCCCGGCAACGGCTTGCCGAAACCAATGCCCGTCCACGTATGCGACTCACCTTCCCGGCCGTAGAACGCCCACAGTTTGGGACGCGTATCGGCAGACATGGCGTCACCAATTCCGGCCAGCGCCTCGGGAACGTACACCTGGTCGCGGCCCACCTTCAACTCCCGTGCAGCGGGTTTCGGCATGGCGTGACCGTAACGAAGCCGTACGCTCATTTCGAGCGTGCCGACCACCGCTACGCAGATCACTGCAACGCACACGCCCGCGATCAGCATGTGTTTCCGGTACAACGGGTAGCACGCAATCACGAGCGTCACGCCCGCGGCCGGCCAGAAGAAACGGTTGAACGTTGCCAACCCGATGACAAGAGCAAGCACCAGCCCGCTCAGGCCGATTGGCCACCAGCGGCGGTTCAGCATCAGGCCGGTGAAGAGCGTCATCGAAAAGATGACGAGTGTGCTCGTATGGCCGACACGGTTGTAATAGTGGAGAAGGAGATCAGCGGGATCCGTGGGTGGCTGCAAACGGCCCCAGTAATACAAGCTGCCGGCGGCCAGCAGGACGCAGGCCACCCAGTTGATCAACACCATGCGCTCGGGCCTGGTCGTGCGCGTGCCCATCAGCCAGAACGCGAAGAACGACACCAGCGGATACAACACTTCATCGAGCCAGGCATGCATGCTGTCGCGCGGATACGGCGACCACGCGATCGACGCCAGCGCCCACGCACTCCAGACAACAATAGGCCACAGCAGCGGCCAGTGCAGCGGCGACGGCCGTTCCGAAGAACAAGCCGCCGCTATCGTACCGATACCCACCAGCCCCAGCGCCATGTTCTCGAACGCGGTCATATGGGCGAACATCGCGACAAACATAATCACTGGACACGCCACCCACAGGACGCGTTCCACCTGCTTGCACGTCTTCGTCATTGCACTCCCGGAAGGACCGTCTGCAAGCTGTTGCAGACGACCTCAAGCGAAATAAAACCCATGCAGGCCGCATGGTCACCGCGCCACGCTACGCAAGTCGTCGTATTGCGGTCACAGCGGCGAGCCCAAGCCACGTGCCGTCTGAAGATATCCGGTTCATTGCGGCACGGCATGTCCGCGATAGTAACCGGCATGAACGGCGCATCGCGCCAGTAATTTCCCGCGCCGTGTATCAACGCATTACCGGGGCCGAACAATGTAACCGTGGGCACACCGGTCAGACGCCCGAGGTGCGCCACGCCCGTGTCCGGACAGACGATGGCCCGAGCGCCGGAGAACAAATGCCACACCTGTCCCAGATCAATCCGGCCAGCAAAGTTCGGATAACGGCCATCGGGATCGATTGTGTCGATCAGCGCCGTCTCGCTCGGTCCGCCGCTCCACACGGGCGTGAAACCCCGTGCTTCGACAAACGCCGCCAGTGCTTTCCAGCGTTCATCGGGCCAGCGTTTGACCTCCGTGCTCGCCCCCGGATGTAACACTACGTAAGGACCTCGCAACGCGCGCGCGTCAGATTCTGAAAACGCGGCAGGCGCAGGCGCCGGCCAGTCGCTCAGCCGATACGGCCGCGGCGGCGGCCCGGCCACCAGTTCGGCGGCGAGATCGGCCCATGCTGCGGGCGCGTCGGGATACGGCACGGCTTCGTCGAGCGGCACGTTTTTCCAGGCCGGCGTGTCCGCAGCATGTCCGACGATCCAGCGGCACCCCGCCGCCAGCGCGAGCCACGTATGCCGATTATCCCCGGCCACGATGCCAAGATCGTACGGTCCCGAGCGCAACACCGCATTGACCGAGCGGAAGTCGCGCGGGTCGAACGGAATGACGTCGAGGCCAAACGGCCTGCCCGCATAGAGCGGCACGATCGGCTTGGGACAGGTCAGCACGATCTGCGCGTCAGGATATTGTGCGCGAAGTTTCGCGACGAGCGGCGTCAGCAGCAGCGTGTCGCCGAGCAGCAAATGATGCGCAATCAGGATGCGCTTCAAGACTTGAGGCTTGCGACGCAGCGGCTTCAACGCCAGCCGGGGCAACGCGCGGGCGAAAATGCGCACGCGTCCGGAAAGTCGGCTCATCGAGTGGCGTTTCCTACGTGAAATCGAGATTATGCCGGTTGGTCGCGGCGAGCCCGGATTTTCATAACCGCCATACTACGAGACCGGCCCCGCTGATGACGTCCAGCGGCAGGCTTGACTTGACATCGGCGAACACGGCGCCTGGGTTCGCCAGCGCCAGCAACGCGTCCGTCTTCGCCAAAAAATCGCGATGCGGAACCGCCAGCACGATCAGATCGGCGGGTTCCAGCGCGTCGAAACCGGTCAGCGTCACGCCGTATTCATCGAAGGCTTGCACCGCGTCCGCGAGCGGATCGTGAAGCTGAACCTCAAGCCCGTAGTCTTGCAGGTGATGCACGATATCGATGACTTTCGAATTACGCAAATCCGGACAATTTTCCTTAAACGTCAGCCCGAGCACGATCGCCCTTGCACGCAGCGGCGCGCGGCCAGTCCGGATCAGCGTCTTCACGGCCCGATCGGCCACGAAACGACCCATGCCGTCGTTCACGCGCCGGCCGGCGAGGATCACCTGGGGCGTATAACCGGAGACCTGCGCCTTGTGCGTCAGGTAGTACGGATCCACGCCAATGCAGTGTCCGCCCACCAGCCCCGGCGTGAAATTGAGGAAGTTCCACTTGGTGCCGGCGGCGTCCAGGACTTCGCGTGTGTCGATATCGAGGTAATCGAAGATGATGGCCGCCTCGTTCATCAGCGCAATATTCAGGTCGCGCTGCGTATTCTCAATCACCTTCGCGGCCTCGGCCACCTTGATCGAACCGGCACGGTACACCCCGGCCGTCACCACCGAGCTATAGACCTGCGCCACCAGATCAAGCGTCGCGGCATCCGACCCGGACACGATCTTCATAATATTGCGAAACGTGTGCTGCTTGTCGCCGGGGTTGATGCGCTCCGGACTGTAGCCAACCGTGAAATCCATACCCAGCTTGAGGCCCGACTCACGCTCGAGGATCGGGATGCAGATTTCCTCGGTGACGCCAGGATAGACGGTCGATTCGTACACCACCACGTCGCCGCGTTTGAGCGCCTGGCCGACCGTTTCGGACGCCTGTTTCACCGGCATCAGGTCCGGCTGGGCGCCCGCGCTGATCGGCGTGGGCACCGCGACAATATGAAAATTGGCTTGCCGGAGCACCTCGATGCTATCGGTCAGCTCGAGGCGAGCAGCGGCCAATTCCTCGCGGCTGGTTTCGCCATTGCGATCAAGGCCCGCACGCAGATCGGCGAGCCGGGCGGGGCTCGTGTCGAAACCGATCGTGCGGCGTTGCAGGCCGAATGCAATGGCGACGGGCAAACCCACATAGCCCAGGCCAATGACAGAGACGTGGCGATCATGCATGGTAATAAGTACTCTGAATTATTAAAACAGGTAGGCCTGAAGGCCGCTCCCGCCGTGTCAGCAAGGGACGCGCGACCCACGGGCAGGCCATCATTTGATTTTCAGGTAAAGCCGGCTGAGAAGCGGCCGGCTATGCACCCACAGACGTCTTTTCAGCCACGTGGCCGGCTTGTCGCGCACGTCCAGCCGCAAGATGCGCGCAGGATTGTCGTGACGCGGGTTAGTGCCAGGCTCAACGGTGTACAGATGACGAAAACCCGCCGCGTGCGCTTCTTCAACGTAGTCGGTATCGAAATAGCCTTGCGGCCAGCACAGATGATCCGATACGTCGCCAAGGTGCTGGGCGAGCGCCGCCCTTGCCTGCAGCAGATCGTCGCGCAGGCGCGCGCGTTTGGTGTCTGCGTTGGCGCTCACGCGGTCCCAGCGTGTATGGGTGTGCGTGTGGCTGTGAAACTCGAAGGTCCCGGCTTGACGCATTGCGTCGATTTCCGACCAGCGCAAGATGGCCTGGTCGGGCTCGCCGGCCTCGATCGCGGCCTTTGCTGCTGAGTGGCCCAGCAGGTCGAGCGTGGATGTAGAGTCCAGCGCGTTCGGGCGCACCGGGCCACTGTTCACCCAGCCCGACACAAGGAATCCGAGTGCGGTAAAACCGTGTTCGGCGAGGACCGGATGCGCGTGAACCCAGTTATCGAGATAACCGTCGTCGAAGGTGAGCACGACTGACTTCGACGGCACGGGCTTGCCCGCCAGATACTCGCTGAACGCCCGCGCGCCGAGCGTGGTGTAACCCTCGCGCGCGAGCATGGCCATTTGATCCGCGAAATGCACCGGCGACACCGTCACCGCACCCGCCGACGGACTCACGTGGTGGTACATCAGCACGGGCACGGCACGCGCCGTGCTCAGCGCCGAGCTCATGCAACGCCCCGCTCGCTCAGGCTGCTTCGGTAAAACGCGGCCATCTCGCTAGCCATGGTATCCACCGAAAAGCGCGTCTGCGTGGTCTGCAAACCGGCCGCGCCCATGCGGCGCCGTTCGTCCGGAGAATCGACCAGACGCAGCAGCGCCGCGGCCAGCGCCTGGTCGTCGTGCGGGGGCACGAGCAGGCCGTTCACGCCGTCATCGATCACTTCTGGCACGCCGTCCACCGCCGTCCCGATCACCGGAAGGCCGGCTGCCATCGCCTCGATGAACGACGTGCCCAGCGCCTCCTGATGAGTCGGCAGCACGAACAAGTCGAAGCCCGCCAATACGTTCGGAATATCGCGGCGCAAGCCGAGTAAATGAATGTGATCGACAAGACCTTGTGCGTGCACGTACGCGCGGGTCTCGTCGAAGAGCGGACCGTCGCCAGCGAAGACGAAATGCAGGTTCGGCCGCTGTTCGATCAACCGTTTCGCGACACGGATCAGGTCTGGATGTCCCTTCTTGTCGCGCAGGATTGCCACGGTGCCCGCGATCACGGCGTCCTCGCCGAGACCCAGTTCCGCGCGCAAGGTGGAGCTCGCGCGGCTCACCGGCTGCGGCTTGACGATGCCTGTATAAATGGTGACGATATCCTGCTGCGGCACGCCCGCGGACACCAGGTAACGCATCACCGACTGACTCACGGCCACCACCTTGTGCGGCAGCCAGGTGTAGGTCGCCCGCGACGTGATGGCGAGCGCAAGATGCCGGGTCCGCACGATCAGCGGCGTTCCCGAGAGCCGTGCGGCAGCGCCGCCGAGCAGGCTGTCGCGACCACTATGGGTATTTAGCACATCGAAACGGCCTTGCTTGAGAATATGCCGAATGCGAGCAACCGCGCTGACGTCGGCGCCTGAACGCATGGCCGTGGTGTGAACCGTAAAGCCTTCCGCCCCAAGACGTTCGCCGAGCCGCGCGCCCGGCACGCACACTAGTTCGAGCGTATGACCGCGTTCGCGCAGTGCGAGCATTTCCTTGAACGTCCGATGTTCCTGACCGCCCCACCCGTTGGACGATTCGCTGTGCAGAATTCTCAGCGGTTTCATTACTATGGTGAACTCCGAGTGAATCTTGATAGTTTCAAATTGAATGGCGCCGAGCACTGGATTCCAGTTTGCGGACCCTTCGATTCGCGTATTTCATGCGCTGTGTCAATACGCTGAATTTCACGCGCCAAGTCGATCGCATTTGCGTCTTTTTGCGGCGATGTATTCGGTCTCACCGCCGTCTACGGTCGTTCAGGCCCATGGCCCTGCCGACCGTGGCATGTTGCCGCTGGTCTGGTATAACAGTGGCCGGGCGGCCAGGATTGATGCGCGATGCGTATGGTGTGAATTCACCCGGCCTCGCCAAGCCCGGCAGGCCCTGTCATGGACGAGACAATGCAACGAGACAGCGACTATAAACGCAGCATTCATCGCTGGAACTTTTCGCATCAAATTATCGCAATTCGCATATCCCACGCTTAAGCCCCATGACTCGTCCAACGCTCGGTATTGCCCTCATCACCTTCAATGCAGCCGCACGCCTCGCGCAGTGTCTCGAAGCTGTTTCCTTCGCCGATGAAATCGTCGTGATCGACGGCGGCAGTACCGACGCGACTGTTGGCATAGCGGAGGCGCACCGCGCGCGCGTGATTGAGGCGCGCGACTGGCCGGGGTTCGGGCCGCAGAAAAATCGCGCGCTCGATGCGCTCGCGACCGACTGGGTGTTGTCCATTGACGCGGACGAAGTGGTCTCGCCGGAATTGGGCGCGGCTATCCGTGCCGCGCTCTCGAAGCCGCAAGCCGAGGTCTACGCGGTCGACCGGCTGTCGAATTTTTGCGGGCAATGGGTGCGGCACAGCGGCTGGTATCCAGACTGGATTCCGCGTCTGTTCAAACGAGGCACAGCCCGTTTCTCCGATGACCTCGTGCACGAGCGGCTGGTGCTGACGGACCCGGATGCAACCAAGGTCGCGCGCCTGCAGGGCAAGCTGATGCACTACTCCTACGAGGACTTCGAGACCGTCCTGCGCAAGCTGGATAACTATTCCACGGCCGGGGCGCGTCAACGCCACGCGGCGGGCAAGCGCGGCAGCTTGGCCACTGCGGTGCTGCGCGGGGCGTGGGCCTTCGTTCGTACCTACTTTCTGCGACGCGGTTTTCTCGACGGCCGCGCGGGTTTCATGATTGCCGTGTTCAATGCGCAGACCGTGTATTACCGGTTTCTCAAGCTCTCTGAACTGAACCGGATGCGCTGACCGGCATGTTGGCAGTAATGCCCTCGGCGAGCGCCAGCAACGACGCAATATGCGCGGCAATGCTGGTGTCGTAGAGAATGGATGCCGCCGTCACGTTTGTGCTTTTTGCATCCACTGCGCGCTGGACGGCGTGCCGCAGGCCATCTGCATCACCCGGCTGAAAGGTAAATTTCGCGTTGTCCGCAATCGCGCTGCAACAGCCTACGCTGGTTGGAAAAATCACCGGCGTGCCGCACATCACGGATTCGATACCGACCAGCCCGAACGGCTCGTACTTCGAGGCAAGCACGGTGAAATCGGCCGCCCGATAAGCATCCTCGATATTCTTTGCATAACCCATGTAGCGCACCTGCGCCGAGGTCTGCGCAGGCGGCCGTCCGGCCACCGCGACAACCACTTGCAGGCCGCTGTCACGCAACGCCGCCTCGATCAGCGGCAACCCCTTGCGCTCGTGGCTGCTCGACGGAAACAGCAGCACGATCTCTTGATCGGCGAAACCAAACTGCTTGCGCAATTCAGCACGTTTGTTGGGCGGCGCCGGGGAAAACCGCGTACCGTCCACGGGCGGATAAAGGACATGGATTTTTGCATCCGGCACGTTGTACAACGAGCGCAATTCGTTGCGCATCATTTCCGAGTGCGCGACGATCACCTTGGCTTGCTGGTATTGCAAACGCTCCAGCACAATCTGGCGGCTGTCCGAGCGGCGCTCGCGCCGGCCGGTCGCGGTGAGAAAGCCGATATGCGTCCCGCCGCAGATCGCTATCTCGGAGGACTCCACACGGTTGCAGCCAATCAGCAGATCCACCCGCGCTTTCTTGCGTGCCCGTTTGAGCACCCAGTTGTAGTACGTATCGCGCAGCTTGGACGGCAGAAACGACACGTTGATCCGGCGCGCATCGACCATCTGGCTTTCCGGCTGCGACGTATCAATCTTGCGCGCGAAAAACACTGGTTTGCGCTCGCCGGTGAAGCCGGCCGCGTTGAGCCCCCGGATCAGGTCCAGCGCGTAACGTTCAAGTCCGCCGCTCAGTTTCAGCGCGTTGGCGGAGATGGCGACTTTCGTCCCGGCGCGCATCAATACACAATTTCGATTGAGCTTCCCGCGAATTCGCCGCGCAATGCCGTGATGAGATCGTCGGTCGGCTTGACACGCCACGCGTCGCCGAGCCGCACTTCGCCCTCGGCATGCTCGGTGCGATACACAACGCTCACATTCAGGCCATTCGGGATATGCACGGGCTGTCTTTGTCCACGGCCGCCGTCACGATCACCGCCTCCACGCGAACCTCCGCGCGATGGCGCCGGTGCTGCCGCTGGCGCAGCGGCTTGTTCAGGCGGCGCGCTATGCGCTTCCAGCACCTTCTTAAGCCGCAGCGCGTCGGCGTTGCCGTTCATTTCCACCTTCACCGCCTGCGCATAACGGCTGCGTGAGCGTTCGAGATCCATTGCCGCTTCCACCGTGAAGCGAATGCCGCCAGTGAACGCGTCATTGCGCGCCTGACCCTGCACGACCAGCAACTCGTCTTCCTTGTAGAGTGCCTTGTTCGCTTCGAATTGCTCGCTGTACACGGTCACTTCGCATTGGCCGGTGCCGTCGTCCAGATTCACGATCAGCATCTTGCCGCGCTGGGTCATCTGGGTGCGCATGGTGGTGATCACGCCCGCGACAAGCTTGTCGCGCCCTTCCTTCAACTCGCCGATCTTCTGCCGCACGAAGCGCCGCACTTCGGTCTTGTAGGCGTCGAAGAGATGGCCCGAAAGGTAGAAGCCCAGCGCGCTCTTCTCTTCCTGCAAACGCTTCTTGTCCGACCACATGGGTTCGTCGAGAAGGTCGTGGCCTTGCTGCGGTTCGTCGCCCATGTCGAAGAGACCGGACTGCATGGCGTTGGCCGCCGCTTGATCGGCCGCTTCCATTGCAAGAGACACCGATGCAATCAATTGCGCACGATTATTGTGCAGCGAATCGAATGCGCCGGCACGGATCAGCGCTTCCACCGTGCGCCGGTTCACCATGCGCCGGTCCACCCGCATGCAGAAATCAAAGAGATCAGTGAACGGCGCTTCTTCCCGCGCGCGCAAGATTTCTTCGATAGCACTCTGCCCGCTGCCCTTCACCGCGCCGAGGCCGTATCGAATGGTCTTCGATCGCTTGCCGTCCGCTTCGGCCACCGGCTCGAACCGGTACGCCGACTGATTGATGTCCGGCGGCAACACGGCCATCTTGTTGACTAGACAATCCTCGAACAAGATCTTGACCTTGTCCGTGTCGTCCATGGCGAGCGACATATTCGCCGCCATGAATTCGGCCGGATGATGCGCCTTGAGCCATGCAGTGAAATACGCGAGCAGCGCATAAGCGGCCGCGTGCGACTTGTTGAAACCGTAGCCGGCGAACTTCTCCATCAAGTCGAAGATTTCGTCGGCTTTTACCGCCGTCAGTCCATTCTTCGCCGCGCCCTGCCGGAACAGTTCGCGATGCTCGGCCATTTCCTCGGCCTTCTTCTTACCCATCGCGCGACGCAGCAAGTCGGCGCCACCCAGCGAGTATCCGCCGATAATCTGCGCCATCTGCATCACCTGCTCCTGATAGACCATGATGCCGTAGGTCTCTTTCAGGACGGACTCAACACGCGGATCGGGGTACTCGACGATCTCGCGGCCGTGCTTACGCGCGCAGAAGCTCGGGATCAGGTCCATTGGACCCGGCCGGTACAACGCCACCAGCGCGATGATGTCCTCGAAGCGGTCAGGCTGTGCGTCCTTCAGCATGCCCTGCATGCCGCGGCTTTCCAGCTGAAACACGGCGACTGTGTTCGCTTTCTTGAGAATCTGGAACGAAGCGGGGTCGTCGAGCGGAACCTGCGACAAATTCCAGTCTTTCTTCGACGGATCCAGACGGCGGATATACCGTTCAGCCCAGTCGAGAATAGTGAGCGTGGTCAGGCCCAAGAAGTCGAACTTCACCAGCCCGACCGCTTCCACGTCGTCCTTGTCGTACTGGCTGACCACGCCGCCGTCTTCGCCCTGCGTATAAAGCGGGCAGAAATCCGTGAGCTTGCCCGGTGCGATCAACACGCCGCCCGCGTGCATGCCGACGTTACGCGTCAGCCCTTCCACGCGCTGCGCAAGTTCGATCAACTGATGCACTTCGTCTTCGTTGTCAAAGCGTTCCTGCAGCGTGGGCTCTTCCTTCAACGCGTCCGCGATGGTCACGTGCTTGCCCGGCTTGAACGGGATCAGCTTGGCGATGCCATCAGTGAACATGTAGCCCAGGTCGAGCACCCGGCCAATGTCACGCACGGCCGCCTTCGCCGCCATCGTGCCGAAGGTTGCGATCTGCGACACGGCGTCAGCGCCGTATTTCTGCTTCACGTACTGAATGACGCGGTCGCGCCCTTCCTGACAGAAGTCGATGTCGAAGTCAGGCATGGACACACGGTCCGGGTTCAGGAAACGTTCGAACAGCAGGTTGTATTTGAGCGGATCGAGATCAGTAATGAACAATGCGTACGCGACCAGCGAACCCGCGCCCGAGCCACGGCCCGGACCGACCGGCACGCCATTGTTTTTCGCCCACATGATGAAGTCGGCGACGATCAGGAAGTAGCCCGGAAATCCCATGCCAATGATGGTCTTGCACTCGAATTCCAGGCGCGCGTAATACGTCTCGCGCTGCGCTTCGCGGGCGGCTTCAGTGGGATAAAGCTGGACCAGCCGTTTCTCGAGACCTTCCTTCGACAAATGCACCAGGTAGTCGTCAAGCGACATGCCATCGGGCGTGGGGAACAGCGGCAGTTTCGGCTTGCCGAGTTCGAGCTTCAGGTTGCAGCGCTTCGCAATTTCGACCGTGTTAGCCAGTGCCGACGGAATATCCGCGAACAGCGCGCACATTTCTTCTTGCGTGCGGAAATATTGTTCAGTCGTGAAGCGCTTCTGACGCCGCGGATTCGCGAGGATATCGCCCTCGGAAATACACACGCGGGCTTCGTGCGCCGTAAAGTCGTCGGGGGTCATGAACTGCATCGGGTGCGTAGCGACTACCGGCAGCTTGAGCTTCGCGGCCAGCGCGACGGCCTGTTGAATATAGGTCTCGCCGCCCGGTAGCGCCGCGCGCTGCAACTCGATGTAAAACGCGCCCGGAAAAAGCTTGGCCCAGCGCTCCGCGTGACGTTCCGCGGCCTGATCATTACCGGCGGCGAACGCCATGCCAATATCGCCATACTGCGCGCCCGAGAGCGCCAGCAAGCCTTCCGACAACCCGCTTTCCAGCCACTCGTATTCGACTTCCGCGCGGCCGCGGTATTGGTTCGTCAACCAGGCTTTTGAAAGCAACTCGCACAGGTTGAGATAACCGCGCTGGTTTTTCACCAGCAACAGCAAGCGCGCGGGCTTGTCGCGATCTGCAGGATTGGTAATCCAGACGTCGCAGCCGGCAATGGGCTTGACACCCTTGCCGCGCGCTTCCTTGTAGAAACGGACGAGGCCGAAAGCGTTGCCGAGATCGGTCAGCGCGAGCGCGCCCTGACCGTCTTTGGCAGCGGCTTTAACAACGTCGTCAAGGCGCACGATGCCGTCGGCAATCGAGAATTCGGAGTGAACACGAAGATGAACAAAGCGGGGATCTGACATGAGCGTTATTGTACATGCGCCTATTCGCGAAATTCGCCCGGCAGCACGCGTTAGCCGTTCGGACAAGGCTAATTAATTCGGTCAATAAGTTGGATAAAAAGCAGCGTGAAAAAAGTGCCGCATCGGCTTGGGGTCATCGGCCGATCGGTCGAGTCGGAAGCGCACGCCGTTTGCGGGATAATACGGATTCGGTGAATGCCCCAGGCGCTCGTCGAAACCGCTTTTTCCTCCGGCAACGCCCGTTTTCCAGCACTTTAAGAGCATTTGCGTCATGAGCATCGTCAATCTTTCCTCCTATAAGTTCGTGACCATCGAGAGCGGCGCCGAATGGCGTCCGCAGATTGTTGACCGATGCACCGCACTCGGCTTGCGCGGCACCATCCTGCTCGCGCCGGAGGGCATCAACCTGTTTGTTGCGGGCGAGCCGGAGCAGATTGGCACGTTCATGGACTACCTTCGTACGGACACGCTTTTCGAGGGCAAATTCGCCGATCTCGAGTTCAAGGAAAGCGTGTCGGCCAGCCAGCCGTTCGGCAAGATGCTCGTCAAGCTGAAGCGCGAAATCATCACCATGAAAAAGCCGGCAATTCGACCTGAACTGGGCCGCGCGCCGTCCGTCGGCGCGACCACGCTGAAGTCGTGGCTGGACCGGGGACATGACGACGAGGGCCGTCCTGTTGTCATGCTGGACACGCGCAATGCGTTCGAGGTCGACGTCGGCACATTTGATCAGGCGCTCGATTACCGCATCGCGAAATTCAGCGAGTTTCCGGCCGTAATTGAGGAGCGTCGCGCGGATCTCGAAGGCAAGACGGTGGTGTCATTCTGTACGGGCGGGATTCGCTGTGAGAAAGCGGCGATCCACATGAAGGAAGTGGGCATTGACCACGTCTATCAACTCGAGGGCGGCATTCTCAAGTACTTCGAGGAAGTGGGCGGCGCGCACTACCACGGTGAGTGTTTTGTATTCGATCACCGGACGGCGTTGAATGCCGCGCTCGAACCAGCGGCAATTGCGCAGAACGGCGAGGATCGAACGTCGGCCACGGCAAGCACGGACGACGATGCAACCGATACCGACGAGGCGCACGCAGCGATCACGGCGGACGGCCAGGCATCGTTCCCCAGCCCGAACCACAACAGCCGGCACGAATAGCATGCAGACGCTTCCCGCACGCCGGCAGTGCATGACCTTTCGTTGTGCGTCCCGCGCTCATCTGACGGCCGCGTTGGAACCCAAACTCATGGGTCGGCGGGCGGGATGAGCCCAGCGCCGGGCTATCGGGGTCGTTTTGCGCCCTCACCCACGGGGCCACTGCATTTCGGCTCGTTGGTGAGCGCGTTGGCGAGTTTTCTCGATGCACGGGCTCATCGCGGAACGTGGCTGGTCAGGATCGAAGATGTCGACGGTCCGCGCACGGTGCCGGGCGCGGCCGCGGAAATCCTGGACACGCTGGGCAGGTTCGGCATGTTTTCCGCCGAACAGCCCGTGTGGCAAAGTCAACGTGAAGTTGCCTACCAGCAGGCCTTCGGGCAATTGCTAACCGCCGGCTTTGTTTTTGCATGCGGTTGCACGCGTCGCGAAATAGCTGATTCGCTCGCTAACGGTCACCCCCGTCACACCCACCACGCTCGACACGCCACGCTGGCTTATCCGGGAACGTGTCGTGACGGGCTGCATGGCAAACAACCGCGCGCGTGGCGGATGCGCGTTCCAGACGGCGACGACGCTGTTCTGAGCTTCAAGGACCGCTGGCAGGGAATGCAGACGCAGGATCTGGCAAGCGAAGTCGGTGACTTCGTGCTCAAGCGAGCGGATGGAGAGTGGGCATATCAACTGGCGGTAGTCGTCGACGACGCGGATGCTGGCATTACGCATATCGTGCGCGGCGCCGATCTGCTGGACTCGACCGCGCGCCAGATTTATTTGCAGCGCTGCCTGGGAGTTTCAACGCCCGCTTATCTGCACGTGCCTGTCATAGTGAACGAGCAAGGTGAGAAACTCAGCAAGCAAACGGGCGCAACGGCGCTTGATACCGGAGCCCCATTGGTGGAGTTGACCCAAGCAGCGAAACATCTCGGTCTGCGCCCTTCACCAGCCAGTTCGCTCGAAGCGTTTTTCTCCGATGTAACGGCGCAGTGGGCAAAGCGGTTCGCGATTTAGGGCGTTGATCTCAGGACGTTGAAAATAGAGCGTTGAAAAACAAAAAAGCGGCATCGCTGCCGCTTCATCGTTTTTTACTGACCTGTTGCACCGGTTCTCTTTCACCGGCCATATCAACCAGCCGATAACTTCAAGACCCCGAAGGCGTTCTCCGCGGCATACCGAGGCCACCGAGCAGCGCAGCCAGCGGCTGACGCGGCGTGTTCTTGCGTTCGGCTTCCGCAGCGGCGTCGTCCTGCGTTTTTCTCGTCGATGCCGCCGACGGCTCGTACGGCTTCAGGAAGAAATCGTCGATAGGTTGTTGACGCGTATGCGAACGCTCGAACGACGTCGAACGACGGCGCGGCTCCTCGCTACGCGCATGTCGATGCTCACCGCGCTCCGGCCGGCCCGAGCGCTCTTCACGACGAGGAGCAGAAGACGATTCGCGCCGCACCGGCACATCAACCTTCAGCACCATCACTTCCAGCGGTCGCTTGATCAGCTTTTCGATATCCGCGAGTTGCTTGCGCTCGTTCGGGCTGCACAACGACAAAGCGTCGCCCGACGCGCCCGCGCGACCCGTACGGCCAATCCGGTGAACGTAATCTTCCGCGCTGAACGGCAGATCGAAGTTGATCACTGCGGGCAAGTCGGTGATGTCGAGACCCCGGGCGGCCACATCGGTTGCGACCAGCGCCTCGATCTCGCCCTTCTTGAATGCCTCGAGCGCTTGCATGCGCTCGCCCTGAGTACGGTCGCCGTGAATCGCGGTCGCAACAATTCCGTCCTTCTCCAGCACGCGCGACAGCCGGCTCGCGCCGATCTTGCTGTTACAGAACACCAGCACCTGCTTCAGGCC
Organism: Caballeronia sp. SBC1; assembly: GCF_011493005.1. Classification (NCBI taxonomy): domain Bacteria; kingdom Pseudomonadati; phylum Pseudomonadota; class Betaproteobacteria; order Burkholderiales; family Burkholderiaceae; genus Caballeronia; species Caballeronia sp. SBC1. The sequence continues at coordinate 1,205,771 of NZ_CP049156.1, read as the reverse complement.
GCGCTCACGAATCAGTTGGGTCACTGCGCCGGATTTATCGCTTTCCGCGACTTCGAAAACGATCTGCCGCACGTTCGCGTTCGTGGAATTGCTACGCGCGACTTCAATGGTTTGCGGATTGCGCAGATAGGTTGCTGCAAGCTTCTTGATTTCGCCCGAGAACGTGGCCGAGAACAAGAGCGTCTGACGTTCCTTCGGCAGCAAATTCAAGATGCGTTGCAGATCCGGCAGGAAGCCCATGTCGAGCATCCGGTCGGCTTCGTCGAGAACGAGAATCTGCACCTGACCTAGATTCAGCGTCTTCTGCTGAACGTGATCGAGCAAGCGCCCGGGCGTGGCGATCAGAATTTCAACACCGCGCCGCAGCGCTTCCGATTGCGGGTTCATGTCGACACCACCGAACACAACCGTGCTGCGCAACGGCGTGTGCTTGGAATACGCCTGCACGTTCGCTGCAACCTGGTCGGCGAGCTCACGCGTTGGCGTGAGAATCAGCGCCCGCACCGGATGGCGTGCGGGCGATGCGCTCGTGCTCGCCATAGGCAACAGGCGCTGGATGATCGGCAGCGAAAAACTCGCCGTCTTGCCCGTGCCCGTTTGCGCGGCGCCCATCATGTCGCGGCCGGCCAGCACCACGGGGATAGCTTGTGCCTGGATCGGCGTGGGGATCGTGTAGCCGGAATCGACCACCGCACGCAGGATGTCGGGCGACAGGCCGAACTGGTCGAACGTGGGCACCGGACCGGGAACCGCGGATTCAGTGGCTCCCAACTCGAGCGCGGGAGCGGCTGAAATCGCTTGAACTTCAGTGCTGGAATCAGCCCCGGGTGCAGCGTCGGATGAAGCGGCGGACGGGTTCGTGGCGACGGAATCGGACATGGTGACTTTGGTGGCTTTCGCTTTCGCTAAAAATGCGCCGGAGCGGCGCGCGAGCGGTCATTCCACCGCTCATGGACATCGGATGAAGAAGAACCGCGTGTTTCGTCGATGCAACCGGCAAACGACGATCAACGCGCGGACTTCAGATCCGCAGGGTTTCGGTCACTGCGAATCCTCGCTTGATCCGGTCTGAAGCAACCGGATGGCGCAGTGCTTATAGCGGTACAAAGCGCGGCACAAAGCGGTGCAAACGGCTAAGTACAGGTGGCAAGTACTGGTGCTGCGTGACCATGACGGCAACCAGCGCGGGCATGGAAAACCTCGGCAATCGATACCAATCGATATCAATCGATACGAAAGGACATCAACCTGCCGGCCCAACGTCCCGCTTCCAGTCCGGCCGGGTGTGGTCTTCGGACTTGGCTTTCGGACTACGGGAAAGCCCGCTATTGTAGCACTCCCCCGCCCGCCAGCACGTTGATCAGCGACTTGCCTTCACGCGGCGCCACGGCCGCGAAGCCCGTCCAGACGGACCTCGGCGCCGTGGCCTCGATTGCTATAACAGCCTATTTCGGTTTCTGCACTGGTTTCGGCGCGGCTTTCGGCACATCCCTGACGACCATCAGACGCAATTCCGTCATGTCCTCGATCGCGTATTTCACGCCTTCCCGGCCCAGCCCGGAATCCTTGACGCCACCATAGGGCATGTTATCAACGCGAAATGACGGAACGTCGTTGACCACCACGCCGCCTACTTCCAGTTCGTCCCACGCAAGATTCACGTTCGTGAGACTGTCCGTAAACACGCCGGCTTGAAGACCGAAATCGCTGTCATTGACCGTTTCGAGCGCCTGTCCGAAGTCCGTGAACTTTTCCAGGATCGCGACCGGCCCGAACGCTTCCTTCCGGTACAGATCCTGATCGCGCTTCACGCCTTCCAGCAGCGTCGCTTCGAACATTGCGCCCTCAACCTTGCCGCCCGCAATTATTTTCGCGCCGCTCGCCACGGCGGCTTCCATCCAGCCGGACAGCCGCTTCGACTCGGACTCCGAGATCATCGGGCCAACGAAGGTCTTTTCATCCTTCGGATCGCCCATTTTCAGCGACTTCGTTTTGGCGATGAGCTTTTCGCGCAAGGCGTCGTAGATATCGGCGTGAATCAATATGCGCTGCACGCCGATGCAACTTTGCCCCGACTGATAAAACGCGCCAAACGCCAGACGGTCCACAACGTAATCCAGCCGGTCGCCCTGATCGCGATCGACAATCGCCGCCGCATTGCCGCCCAGTTCCAGGATCACCTTCTTCTTGCCCGCCTTCTTCTTCAGCTCCCAGCCGACCGCCGGCGATCCGGTGAACGACAGGAGACGGAATCGATCATCGGTGGTGAAAAGATCAGCGCCGTCGCGATGAGCCGGAAGGATCGAAAACGCGCCCTTCGGCAGATCGGTTTCGGCGAGAATTTCACCCATGATGAGCGCGCCGACCGGCGTGCGGCTCGCGGGTTTCAGCACAAACGGGCAACCCGCCGCGATCGCCGGCGCAACCTTGTGCGCCGTCAGGTTCAGCGGGAAATTGAACGGCGAGATGAACGAACACGGGCCAATCGGCACGCGTTTGTAATAGCCATGGTACCCGGCCGCGCGTGGCGCAATCTCCAGGTTGATCATGCCGCCGTCAATACGCACCGACTCCTCTGCCGCGACCCGGAAGGTATCAATAAGCCGCGTGACCTCACCTTTCGAATCGTTGATCGGCTTGCCCGCTTCAATGCACAGCGCCTCGGCGAGTTCGTCGAAACGCTCGCGGAAACGCTTCGCGCAATGATCGAGGACCGCTTGGCGCTGATACGGCTTGAATTCGCGCATCGCGCGCTGAGCGGCAACGGCGTGGCCAATAGCCGCATCGATAGCCTTCGCGTCGGCCATTGCCACGCGCGTGGCCACTTCGCCGCTGAATTTATCGGTGACTTCCAGGTCTGTGTTCGCCGCGACGGCTTCGTTTGCCAGGTAATACGGATAGGTTTTCTTCAGCATGTCAGCCTCTGCATGAGTCTAAAGTTGCGCGCTAAGCCGTTTGATTTCGCGGTTCAACACGCGCTCGTTATCCGAATAGTCGATAGGCACATCGACCAGATGCACGCCCGGCGTCGCAAAACATTCACGAATCAAAGGCGCTAACGCGCCCGCCGAGTCCACCCGATGCCCGATCGCCCCGTAACTTTGCGCATACGCGACAAAGTCGGGGTTCTGCAGCGTCATGCCGTAATCCGGGAAATTCATGTTTTCCTGCTTCCAGCGGATCATGCCGAACGCGTCGTCGCGCAGAAGCAGGATGACCAGATTCAGCTTGAGCCGCACGGCCGTTTCCAGTTCCTGCGAATTCATCATGAAACCACCGTCACCGCAGACCGCCATCACGTTGCGGTCCGGATGCACGATCTTGCTTGCGATAGCAGACGGCAGGCCCGCTCCCATCGATGCAAGCGCGTTGTCCAGAAGAATGGAATTCGGCTCGTGGGCGCGGTAATAACGGGCGAACCAGATCTTGTACATGCCGTTATCGAGGCAAATGATGCCGTCCTTCGGCATGGTGTCGTACACGTCCTTCACGATCCGCACCGGATAAAGCGGAAACCGGTCGTCGTGCTGGCCCTTTGCCAACTGCGCGTCGAAATGTTCCTTGATCATCTTGAAGCGCGAAAAATCCCAGTCTTGCTCGCTCTTTTTCAGCAATTCCTTCATCTGCCATACCGCGTTCGCGATGTCCCCCACCACTTCAATCTGCGGGAAATACACCGGATCGACCTGTGCGCCCAGGAAATTCACGTGGATCACGGTCTTTTCGTCGCCGTCGCCGCTACGCATGAAAAACGGCGGCTTTTCGATCACGTCATGGCCGATATTGATGATGCAATCGGCGTGATCGATCGCGCGATGCACGAAGTCGCCGTCGGAGAGCGTGGCGTTGCCGAGCCACATGGGATGCGATTCATCAATCACGCCCTTGCCCATCTGCGTGGTGAAGAACGGAATGCCGATCTGGTCGACAAATTCGCGCAGCATCTTCGTCGTCGTCTTGCGATTGGCGCCCGCGCCGATCATGAGCAGCGGATATTTCGCCTCGCGGATCGCTTCGACGGCACGCTCGACCGCCTTTTCCTCCGCGATCGGACGACGGCTGAAACTCGCCGGGATTGGCGCGCCGTCGCCCTCTTCGTGCGCCACGTCTTCCGGCAGTTCCAGGTGCACCGCACCCGGGCGCTCCTCTTCCGCGCGCCGGAACGCCTCGCGCACCGAGGCCGGAATATTGCCGATAGACACCATCGAACGCGTGTATTTGGTGAGCGGCTCCATCATCCGCACGACATCGACGATCTGGAAACTGCCCTGCTTGCTCGATTTGATCGGCTTCTGGCCGGTGACCATCAGCATGGGCATCCCGCCGAGTTGCGCGTAGGCGGCGGCGGTCACGAAATTGGTCGCGCCGGGCCCAAGCGTGGCGAGGCACACGCCGGTCTTGCCCGTCAGGCGGCCGTAGGTCGCGGCCATGAAACCCGCGGCTTGTTCGTGGCGAGTCAGGACGAGCTTGATTTTGGAGCGGCGCAGCGACTCGAGGAGATCGAGATTTTCCTCGCCAGGAATGCCAAACACGTATTCGACTTTTTCTGCTTCCAGCGCTTTGACGAACAGATCCGATGCTTTCATGAAGAGTCTCGCTTGGGGACGCGTGCACGGTGAATGTCGTGCAAAAGACGGAAATGAAATGGACCGGGTGCTGCAAAGTAAGGCCGCGCGGCACCCGCCCGTCCGTTTATGGTCAATTGACCCGCACGCGGTTTCCGCGCGCGAATACAACCATACTCCCGATAGCCATTCGATGTCGCGAACGACGGCGCGGGTTGAAGTTGGCGGGCGCGTTAGCCTTCAAACCTTACGTAGGCTGGAGTTGAGGTCCTTGAAGGAACGAACGTCGAATGCAAAGAGCCCGTTCCGGCGTGAATCGGAACGGGCTCTTTTTTCATCACGCCGGCAGGAATGGGGCTTTAGCTTCCCGTCTTGCAGTCGGCAAGCATTGGCGGGGCCTTCGGATCGGCGGTCTCGTCGGTTAGCGAACCTTCAGGGCCTTTGGTCCACCACGTGTAGTGATCGCCAACGTATTTCACCCCCGATGCCGCCAGAACATTCACAAACAGCATCTTCCGGCCATCGACGGTCAGCAGCGCAAAACTCTGCTTGTTCTTCGTGTTCATGTATTGCACGGTTAGCGTGCTGCCGCCGTGGCATTCGTAACGCAGCGTGTTGGTCGTCGCTGTCTGAATCTGCGGCACGGTCAGCGGCATCGCGATCGCCGAATGCGTCACGGACATCAAGCACAGCGTACCCGCCGTCAAAGCGATCGATCTGATCGTTCGTGCTACTCGTTCGATCCGTTCAAACAGCTGTTTCGTCTTTCCATCCTTCATCTTTCTATCCTTTCGTTACCTCTTTCTCAGTGAACCTGCCGCGCAACAGCGAAGCTTCGCAAGCGCGGCGCAGCGTCGAATCCGGTCTGCCGGAATAGCCGACGCCTTTTCAGGGCACTCACCCCAACATCCATCAAGGATCGATTACGCCCGCGCACGCATCGGTAGGCGCGGCCGCCACATGCCCGACGAGCGGCACCATCTTCAATCCCGCCGATGCCACCCGGCACGGCGCCGCCGCCACGCCACACCCGGCCAAACCAACCACCGTCGCGCACAGCGCAACCATTGCACACCATTTCACTTAAAACCTCCGTGCCGCTCGCGAAAAGCTCGCCGCGAGCGGCGTGTTGCCGTCATCGAGTGGAGACGGGTCTTACATTAGACGCGGCCAGCTTCGCGCGTTCCCGCGCTTCGTTGGTATCGCGTCCGGTTGCAAGCGCAACGCCCATGCGGCGCTTCGCAAAACTTTCCGGTTTGCCGAACAGGCGCAGATCCGAATCGGGCACGGCGAGCGCGTCGGCGACGCCTTCGAACGCAACGCCCACTTCGTCCAGCCCGCCATAAATCACCGCCGATGCACCCGGCGCGCGTAGCGTTGTATCGACGGGAAGGCCGAGGATCGCGCGCGCGTGCAGGTCGAATTCCGAGAAACGCTGCGTGGCGAGCGTGACCAGGCCCGTGTCATGCGGTCGCGGGCTGACTTCGGAAAACCAGACGTCGTCGCCGCGCACGAACAATTCAACCCCGAACAATCCGCGGCCGCCGAGCGCCGTAGTGACTTTCGCGGCAACATCGCGCGATTTTGCAAGCGCCGCAGCGCTCATTGCCTGCGGTTGCCACGATTCCACATAGTCGCCCGCCACCTGGACATGGCCGATCGGCTCGCAGAAATACGTCTGCAGGTCGCCCGTTTCCGGGCTGACCGCGCGCACGGTGAGCTGCGTGATCTCGTACTCGAAGTCGACAAACCCTTCCACGATCACGCGCCCGTGATTGACGCGTCCGCCAGCCATGGCGTGTTGCCAGGCCGGTTCGATATCCGCGGCGCTTTTGAGCACCGACTGTCCCTTGCCCGACGACGACATTACCGGTTTCACCACGCACGGAAAACCGATCTTGCCGATGGCTGCCGTCATCTCGTCCAGCGACTCGGCGAACGCATACGGTGACGTCGGCAGACCAAGCGTTTCCGCGGCGAGACGGCGAATGCCTTCGCGGTTCATCGTAAGTTGCGTCGCGCGCGCAGTCGGGATCACGACGGCGAGTTGCTCGGCTTCGATCTCGGCGAGGGTATCGGTTGCAATGGCCTCGATCTCCGGCACGATCAAATGTGGCCGTTCAGCAACGATCAACGCGCGCAACGCCGCGCCGTCGGTCATGTCAATCACATGCGAGCGATGCGCGACCTGATGACCGGGGGCATCGGCGTAACGGTCGACCGCGATTGTCTCCACGCCGAGCCGCTGCAACGCGATGATCACTTCCTTGCCGAGTTCGCCTGCGCCGAGCAGCATCACGCGCGTCGCGCCGGGCGTGAGCGGCGTGCCGATTGTCGCCGGCTGCTTCAACGGCCGCGCGCCGGATTGAGGGGAAGAAACGGCGGACGCAGCGGACTTCGCGCTCGGCATGGATGCTCCAGAAAAAGAGGCCTGTTAAGCCCGCGATGTTAACACGCGCACTCTTTTTCGAAGGCGATCGGTGTTGTGTTTCGGGGCGCTAGGTGCCAGATCCAGAATAGCGATGAGTTTGGCCGCCAGCCATCTGCGCGACGGCTTTCACTTCATCGAACGGGAGGTTCGGTTAACTTTTCATTACATGTTGCAATGACTTTGCCGCAATCTGCCTTGGTCAATCTTAGGACGAGTGCGATACCCTTACGGTTTTGCCAGCCCCAAGGAAATTCCATGTCTATGCAGCCTTCCCGTTCGCAACCTGCGCGTGTTTCGGCGCGCAGCCGGGTCCATGCTGCGTTCCCGCGTTCCAGGCCCACATTTGCCGCCGTGGCGTCAATCGTGACCCTCGCTTTCGGTGTTGCGTTAGCTGGTTGCACAATGCCGACGCATCCCGACAGCGCCGCGCCTCCGACCGATCCTTACAATCCGGCCGCAACCCAGCTTCTCGACGATACCCAATGGCAACTCACCAGTTGGGCTAATGCCGACGGCAAGACGCGCCCGGTCCCGTCCAGTCCGGCCGGTGCCGCTGGCAGTGGCGCTAGCGGAGCGCCGATCACCCTGAATTTTTCGACGCAAGGCGGCCAACGAAAAACCAATGGCTTTTCCGGATGCAACCGCTTCACCGGTACCTACGATCTGGCCGGCGGCAAGCTCTCCTTCGGCCCCCTTGCCAGCACTCGGATGGCCTGCGCGCCGGGACCGGGCAGCGCGCTCGAACAACCGTTCCTCCAGGGCCTCGCGGATATCGAAAAGACCGGCGTGCAAATGCAGCCGCCCCAGCAATTGCAAATCACGCTCAAGAACGGCGACGTAATGACGTTCACACAAGCCGCAAAACCTTGAGATCGATGAAGGCCGGTTTGGAGGGTTGAGGTGCTTGAGGGTGCAGGTCGAGGGGCGGCCGTTGAGTTTCAGGCTGTCGTCCCGCAGTCTGATGGACGTTAGACGCTGGGGCTGAGGCTAGGTCTAGCCTGATCTTGTCAGCGCATTCGGCATTCAGGCGTTTGACGTCGTTAAACGCGTTGGTTTTTTGTTTGGCTGTTCGTCTGCGAAACGGAACGTCTACATCCGATGAACCTCCGCCTGACCCGGTCACATCGTCTCGATGCATCAATCCCACACCCGCAGCCGAATGCTTGATCGCTTGACCATCGCCCGCCCTCGCCGCGTTCATGGCGGTTAAACTCGGCGGTATCGATTCATCTTTGTCTGAGCCTGGGTTCGCTGCTCACATCGCTTACATCATTCCTGGTTCCTTGCATGCACACGGTAGTTTTCGGCTGGTTCGGTGCTTCGGCCGTCTGGTTCATCCCCCTTCTCTGGCGCATCGTCAAGTCCGTTCTCCCCAACGGCGGCGGCCTGCGCGGTCCGGGCACGATCCGGCTTTGGCTCGGTTTCTTCTGCGTGCTCCTCGCGAGCTGCGCGCTCGAAGCCGCGCTGTTTCATTCGTTCGCATTCGCAGCCAATGTCGACCATCTCGGCCACGCGCTGCTGCTCGGCCTGGGCGGACATGCCGGTGTCGTCAGCACGCCGGCTGCGCTGAGCGTGGGGGCCGGTGCGGCCGTCGTGTTTCTCATCAGCTTGCCGTGGCTCTGCGGGTTCCAATGGCGCGAGACCCTTGGCTGGGCAAACGGCGCGTTCGGCCTGGGCCTCGAACCCGAATGGTTCACGCCACGGGAACGGACGGTCCGCGAGAAACCGGCGCGTGCCCGGGCATCTCGCGACAAGACGGAAACGCGGGGGGCAAGCACGGGTCTCGGCAGTTTCAAGGCGGGGAGCGCGGTTGGGAGCGGTGTCACGACTTCGGGTAGAACCTCGCACGATGCTCCGGCACTCGGCTTGCCGACTGCAACGCAACGCCAGGGCGGACGCTATCAGCGGCCGACCGTCTGGCGCCCGCAGCCGGCGCGGCGTAGCGACGCCGAGCGGCCGCTGCGCGGCCCCGAGGCTGCGCGTCCGATCGAACCCTTATCGCCGATGCGTCGTGAGCCGGGTGCGGGCAAGGATAGTTACTCGGACCGATTCCCCGATGCCCACACCGCCACTTCGCACAGCGGTCGTGGAGCGGGAGCTCGGGAGCCGATCGAACCCATCGCGCCAGCTGGCTGGCTGAAGACCGGCGCGGCGTCGGGAACGGCCACGGGAACGTCTTCGGGAACGCGGGAAAGATCAGCGGGCGCGAATGCGTCCGCGGCGGCGACTGCAGGCGCTGGATCGGCTGGAATCACGCGGGTCGGGAATGCGGCGGGTACAGGTACCGGGGGAACGGCGGGTGCCGCGCCGTCGAATGCTACCCAGACATCGACAATGCGGGGAACCGACCGCTCTGTGGATACTGCCGCATCACGGCGCCCAGACATATCGCGTTCGTCACTGAACAGGAGTGCACCGGGCGCAAGTCGTACGTCGGGTTCCTCCAGCGTTTCTCACGCCGCTTCGCGCAACACAGCGATGAATCCGGCCCGCGGCCAGTCGGTTCCTCCGGTCGTGTCGATCGACTCCTTTTTTGATGCGACAACAGCGTCTGCTGGTGTTCCCGCCAAACCCGCCGGGCCGCCGCCCGCACCTGAACGTATCAAGGAAGCGTTGCGCTCCATCGAGCAAAGTACGGCGCAATGGACCACGCTTGCAGGTGGCGTCCATGCCGCGCGGGAAGCTGAAGCGTTGCCAGATACGAGTCGCTCGGATACGGGACGCGATGCAGCGGCGTTGAACGCTTCGGGTACTTCGGGTACTTCGGGTTTCTCCGATCCGCTGGCCGCTTCGGCTCATTCCGCTAGTTCCACGAGTTCTGTTCCATCAGCGTCCTCAGCTATCCCTACGCCCGCAGCTTCTCTCGCGTCGGCGTTTGTGCCCTCGGCCGTTTCTGCATCGTTGGCAAATGCTGGTCTCGCGAGTCAGGCAACCCCCAGCGCGCCGACACTGAACGCGACGGCTCCTGCGCAGGCTTCGGCCACATCCAATTCACCGCCGACGTCGGGCACGAATACTCCATCGCCCATAACGCCAAACCAGCCTACGGTCCCGGCATACACAACGCATAACCCGACAGCGCCCTCACAAGCTCCGTCGACGACCGGATTGCCTAACCACGCTGTCGATACCTATCAGCAAACGATCACGGCAACGGCCCCGGCCAGCCCGGCATCGCCAATAAGCAACTTACCCGCGAACCAGGCCGACCAGCCGGGAACGACGGAGGGCGTTCCATCAATGGCGGCATCGAGTGTTGCGGGCACGTATTCGTCGAGCGCATCGTTACGCGACGGCTACACCTTCGCCCCGGGCGCCCAGACTATCGTGCGCGAGCCAACGCAGCCGGAGACCAGTACGAACGCCGGCGCGACCGCAAGCACGAGCAACGCGGACATCCGTAACAACGGCGCCCTGCCCTATCCCGCATCGCCTGCACCGCGCAATAACGGTATCGAAGAAACGCCGGCAACCGCTCCGGTCATGACGCAATCCGTCGATGCACGCTCGAACCCGTTGTCGAACTTGCCGGTGCAGCTCGCCGATCTCCCGCCGTGGGCTGTCCGCGCCGGTCAAACGCACCCCGTGCAGACGACGCGTGACATCGTCCCGTTGACGCCGATGTCGCCGCCGCTACCGGGAAGCTCCGCAACCACATCCACGGGCCAGGTGCACACACCCCCTTGGCAAGCAGATGCGGGCGCGACACGTCCGCCGTTCACAGTCGTCGATATACCCCGCGCCACGCCGGACGTAACCAACGCAAACGTTGAAACCAGCACCGGCACCCCGCCCGCCCCCCTCGCCCCGAACGGATACGCGGCGCAAACTCCAACCGACCAAACGGCGCAAACGGAATGGGAAACCGCGACCGAAGCACAAGCAGACCCGAACCACGACCACGCTTCGAACGTCGTCCACTTCCCGCGTGCCAGTGTGAATGCGAATGCGAGCACTAGCGTGGTTCCCGCGCTTGAAACAACCTCGCCCCAACCCGAATCCCGCCCGCCGGTCCGCGGTTTCATCGCGACGGAATTCGAGTTCCACGCCCCCGCGGCGTCGGCCGTCGATCTCCCCGGCCTCGATCTCCTGGAACCTGCATCCGACGAAGTCGAACCCGTCTCCGAACAACACCTCGCCGAAACGGGCCAGTTGATCGAGCAGCGCCTGCAGGAATTCAAAGTACCGGTGACCGTGGTTGGTGCGTCGGCGGGACCGGTCATCACGCGCTTCGAAGTCGAACCGGCGCTAGGCGTGCGCGGCAGCCAGATCGTCGGCTTGATGAAGGACCTGTCGCGCGGGCTTGGGCTCACGTCCATCCGCGTCGTTGAAACAATTCCCGGCAAGACCTGCATGGGACTCGAACTGCCGAACGCCAAACGGCAGATGATCCGGCTCTCCGAAATCCTGGAAGCCGATGTTTATCGCGACTCGAAGTCGTTCCTCACGATCGCGATGGGCAAGGACATCGTCGGCAACCCGGTCGTGACCGACCTCGCGCGCGCGCCGCACATGCTGGTCGCGGGCACGACGGGTTCCGGCAAATCCGTGGCGATCAACGCGATGATCCTGTCGCTGCTATACAAGGCGAAACCCGAGGACGTGCGCCTGATCATGATCGACCCGAAAATGCTCGAGTTGTCGGTGTACGAAGGCATTCCGCATCTGCTCGCGCCGGTGGTCACCGACATGAAGCTGGCCGCGAACGCGCTGAACTGGTGTGTGGGGGAAATGGAGAAGCGCTACAAGCTGATGTCAGCGGTGGGCGTGCGTAATCTGCAGGGTTTCAACCAGAAAATCCGCAATGCCGAAGCTGCAGGCAAAAAGCTGACGAACCCGTTCTCGCTCACGCCCGATGCGCCCGAGCCGCTCGCCAAACTGCCGATGATCGTGGTCGTGATCGACGAGCTCGCCGACCTGATGATGGTCGCGGGCAAGCAGATCGAGCAGCTGATCGCGCGGCTGGCGCAGAAGGCGCGCGCCGCCGGCATTCACCTGATTCTCGCGACGCAGCGGCCGTCGGTGGATGTGATCACCGGGCTGATCAAGGCGAACATTCCGACGCGGGTGGCGTTTCAGGTGTCATCGAAAATCGATTCGCGCACGATCCTCGACCAGATGGGCGCGGAATCCCTGCTCGGCGCCGGCGACATGTTGTTCCTGCCGCCCGGCACGGGTTACCCGCAACGCGTGCATGGCGCGTTTGTCGCGGACGAGGAAGTGCATAGCGTCGTGGAGTATTTGAAGCAGTTCGGCGAACCGGAGTACGAGGAAGGGATCTTGTCGGGACCGACGCCCGAAGGCGGCACGCCCGACCTGTTCGGCGATACGCCAGATGCCGAAGCCGATCCGCTCTACGACGAAGCCGTATCGTTCGTGTTGCGTACGCGCCGGGCATCGATTTCGTCTGTGCAGCGGCAATTGCGCATTGGCTATAACCGCGCGGCGCGGCTGGTCGAACAGATGGAAACAGCGGGCCTTGTTTCGCCGATGGGCACGAATGGGAACCGCGAAGTGCTCGCACCGGGGCCGGCGGAATAAGCCATTAGCGGACGACGATGCCCAGGCAAGGTTGGAGAACCCAATCCTGGGCGTCGGCTATATCAACTCACCACAACCGCAAGCGCCGCAACAAATACAGCGTAAAGACGGCGCAAATGGCCATCACACCCATCACGATCAAGAACGAATGGTTATTGTGCGTGCCGGGTAGCCCGGCCACGTTCATGCCGAAGATACCGGACACCAGCGTTGCGGGCATCAGCAACGCCGACATGATTGCGAGCCACAGCAGCTTGCGGTTGATGTCCTCCGAGAGCAACGCAGCGATCTCCTCCTGCAGCAGCTTCGAGCGTTCGTATTGCACCTCGAGCCCGGCGGCCAGCCCGTTGAGCACCTGAATTGCCTGGATCAGCGTTTCCATCGACCGGGGCTCCGCCCACTCCAGCCGCCGCATGACCAGCTGCGTGAGCGCGTTGCGTTCAGGGTCCACAAACCGCTTGACCTCCACCAGCCGCCTGCGCACGGCCCCCAGCTCCGCGCGCCAGTTCGAGTGACGACCGTCAAGCACGCCCTCCTCCACGTCGTCGAGCCGGTCGCCAATTTCATCGATACGATCGGCAAACGTCTCGTTCAACGCACGGATCAGGCCGGCGAAAAGATCGACGGTATCGCGAAACGTAGCGCCTTCGAGCACGGCGTGACGCAAGCGGTCGGTGGATTGCAGCGGCTGCGCGCGCACCGTGATCATTCGGTTCTTATCGACGTAAAAGCGCAGCGCGCCCGTCGCCCGGCGCGTGGCTTGCTCGTTCGGATCGGCGTCGGGTGTTTCCGCGACGCGCTCCAGATCCGCCACGACGCCGTACATGAACGTCCCGCCCATGTGGACCCGTGGACGCTTGTCCTCACCGTTCAGGAATTCGCGCGCGACATCGGGCATTGCGGTCACGCCGGTCAGCCAACTTTCGACGGTGTCGTCGTTTGCGCTTAAATGCAGCCACGTCGTGCCTTCGCCCGCTATGTCGTGACGCGCTTCATCCCAGGAAAGCCGCAAAGCCTCCGCGCCGGAAAACCGGAACGCGCAGATGAAACCTGGCGGTGTGGGCGCGTCCTGCTCCGGACTCCGGGCGGTGCGGCGAGCGGACGGACCAGACTCCGTGCCAAGTGATGACAAAATGTTCAACGTTGAATTCCTTCCATGCCAGGACGGCCCCGCGGCAGGATCACCCCGCTGGACATTCCCGGCCTTACTGGTTAAACCAAAACCACGTTACTTGAGAATCAAGAAAACTGTGCGGGCCGCGAGCCACTGACGACCCGCGACCCGCACCTTTGAATAAATAAATCTTCAGGATGGCGAAACGAACTTGAAATCGACCGGTGAACCGATCTCCAGGCGCTTAGGATCGGACGCAAGTTCGCCCGTGTCCGGATTGCGCCGGAAAAAGTAAACACTGTCGCTGTCCTGGTTGCCGACGATCAGCCAGCGTCCGGTCGGATCGATAGCAAATTCGCGCGGCGTCTTGCCGAGCGTCGAGCGGCGGCCGAGCAGCTTGAGGTGACCATCGGACGGATTCACGGCGTAGGTCAGGATTTCGTTCGCGTCGCCGCGATTGGTAGCGTACAGAAAGCGGCCATCCGGCGACATATGGATCGCGCCGCCGCCCACCTTGCCCTTGAAGCCGGGCGCGGTCATCGGCAGGGTTTGCCTCAACGTGAGCTTGCCGTCGTCATAGTCGTACACCGACACCGACGCATTCATTTCCGTCGTGAGGTACGCATGTTTGCCGGCCTGATCGAAGATCAGGTGACGCGGCCCGGAACCGGGTTTCACGAGCGTATAACGCGACTCGGTCGGCCCGAACAAACCGCGGCTGCCGTCCGGTGTGTATCGGTACGAATAGATCTTGTCCGCGCCCAGGTCCTGCGCGAACAGATAATGGCCGTCGGGCGAAAACACCGTGGAGTGCACGTGCGAATTGTCCTGACGCCCTTTCACGGGACCGCTGCCGTCGTGATGCACGGTAAGCACGGACGGATCGACCCGGTCACCTTCCAGCGGAAACACGGCAAAGCTGCCGCCCGGATTCGATGCCACCGAATAGTTGGCGGTCAGCAGATAACGGCCATCCGGCGATAAAGCGAGATACGCGGGATCGTTGCCATCGGAGGAGACACGATTCACGAAAGTGAGCTGCCCGCTCGGCGGATCGAAGCGGAATGCGCTGATACCGCCGCGTTGCGAAGCGGGACCGTTATCGCCGGGAAGCTCGTTGACCGCGTAGACATGCTGGCGGTCTTTGCTTACCACGAGATACGAGGGATTCACCGCCTGCGCGGATGCAAGGCGCGTGATCGCACCCGTGCCCGCGTCGAACCGGTACACATAGATACCCTCGCTCTTGCCGCTGCCGGTGTACGTGCCCACGAGCAGGTCGAACACGCCGTTATCGGAACCCCCGGAAGCCGTCGTTGACGTGCTGGCCGCCGTCCCGGCCCCTTGTGCAAAGACTTGGGCAGCAGCGAGCGACAACACGGCGGCAACACTCGCCGCGGCCCCTTTCAACATCAATCGCGGCCGCCCGGGCTGATGTCCGGACGGAGACAAACGCGCCGGCCCGGCGTCGCGGCACGATGTTTGCGTGGAAGCCAAGCCCTGGACACGGGGCGTAGAACCAACACGACGCGTAAAAAGCGTCAAACGGGGGAAATGAGTGAAATCCACCAATTGCATACAGCCTCCTGATCGTTCGTTATTACGGCTTGTTCAGGCTTGTTTCAGGATATGTGAGCCAAGGAAATCGCCCAATTGTCCCGATTGTCACCGGTCACTGCTTCGGCGCATGATGCAGACCAATTCCCATCACAAAATCAACAAGGAGTCACCATGGATATCCATCTGAGTCTCGGACCGCTGGTCGCGCTGATAGCAGGCATTCTGATCCTGATCGTGCCGCGCCTGCTCAACTTCATCGTCGCGATTTACCTCATCATCATTGGACTGATTGGCGTGTTCGGGCTTAGCGCGACCCATTTCTGACGGCCCCGGCCCGAACACCGCGATCGCGTGCTGTCCCCAATGCGCTCCATAAGACGCGGTTACTGGGGTGAGGTTCCGAAAGACGAACAAACGGGCGAGCAAATGCTGACCGCGGGGTCGCAAGCAGCGATCCCGCGCTAGGAATGTTCTGAAGTCGAACGAAGGCGCTGCGTGTTGCGGCGCAATCAGTATCAGTTGTTGGCCAACTGGTCGAGCCGCATGCGGCCCTGCAGTGACAAACCGCCCACGGCGGTTTGTCCGTCGACCTCGCGATGCCGCGTGAAGCACGCGCGTTCGATCAGGAACGACGCAGCGGTTTCCATCCCGTTGCGGGAAAGGCCAAGATTCTTGTAATTGAGATCCAGGAGCGTGTTTTGATCGGCGATACGGCTCGCAGCCGACAGGATGGCGATGCAATCGGCTCTCGACGGATTCAGCATGGCTTTCACTTTCGATGTCCTCGAAAACGTTAAGCAAGCAGGGAGCGCGTGACGTGCATCAACGAGTCCTGTGCCATGAACCCGCGTAACACCCTCCGGCCAAACCGTCATGCGCGAAGATTCATTCTATGCATTTGTCACACGTTTTTTCAACCTTCCTGCAATTGCGGTTTTTGTAAGGAAGCTTGGGGCTCAGCGTGACGGGTTGCAACGTGGGACTGAGGCGGCTGGCGGACAAATACAAAGACAAGATGCAAAGACAAGATGCAAAGACGTGCACCAAAAACGCGAAACACGAATGCGCTTCATAATCGAACGCTCGAAGGGCTGGAACAGCTTGGCCTCCCCCAACCGCGCGGCACCTGAACTGCGGCCGCATCGACCTCATTTCCCTAGCCTATGCCCGCATTGATTGAGGACTACGCCCTGGTCGGCGATGGCCACACCGCCGCCCTGATTTCAAAAGAGGGCTCCATAGACTGGCTGTGCTGGCCGCGCTTCGACTCCGGCGCGTGTTTTGCGGCCCTGTTGGGCACACCGGAAAACGGCCGCTGGCTGATCACGCCCGACCTGCCCGACGGCGCCCCACCGCCGCTCATCACCCGCCGGTATCGCGGCGATACGCTGATCCTGGAAACCGATTTCGAGACGCCCGACGGGAAGGTATCGCTCATCGACTTCATGCCGGTCCGCGACGGCGCTTCCGACCTCGTGCGGATCGTGGTCGGCCGGCGCGGCACCGTGAAGATGAAAATGGAACTGGTGCTGCGCTTCGACTACGGCTCCTCCATTCCATGGGTCAGCCGGCTCCCCGACGAAAGCGGTATTCGCGCGATTGCCGGTCCCGATCTGTGTGTGTTGCGCACGCCCATCGAACTCACTGGCGAGAACATGCGCACAGTCGGCGAATTCACCGTGAGCGAGGGCGAGCGCGTCCCCTTCTCGCTCGTGTATTCGCAATCGCACCTGCGCCTGCCTCGCGCGCTGGATCCCCATACGCAGTTCGCACGCACCGAGAACTTCTGGCTGGAATGGTCGGGACGCAGCAACCTGGACGGCCGCTGGGGTCCGGCCATCCGCCGCTCGTTGATCACGCTCAAGGCGCTCGCCTACGAACCCACCGGCGGCATTGTCGCGGCTCCGACCACGTCGTTGCCGGAGCAACTGGGCGGCACGCGCAACTGGGATTATCGATACTGCTGGTTACGCGACGCCACCATCACCCTCCTCGCGATGATGCGCAGTGGCTACTACGACGAAGCGCGCGCCTGGCGGGCATGGCTGGGCCGCGTGATGGCTGGGTCGCCGGATCAGGTGCAGATCATGTACGGCATTGCGGGAGAGCGGCGCTTGCCGGAATGGGAAGTCGACTGGCTGGCGGGTTACGAGGACTCGAAGCCCGTGCGCATTGGCAACGGCGCGGTCAACCAGTTGCAACTCGATGTCTACGGCGAGGTGATGAATGCGCTGCATCTCGCGCGCGTGGGCGGCCTCCAGGGCGACGACACCGTATGGTCGATCCAGCGCGCGATGCTCAATCATCTCGACACCATCTGGCAGGAAGCGGACGAAGGCATCTGGGAAACGCGCGGCGGTCGTCAGCAATTCACGTTTTCGAAGGTCATGGCCTGGGTCGCCTACGACCGCGCGGTCAAATCGGCGGAACAGTTCAATCTGGAAGGCCCGATCGACCATTGGCGCACCATGCGCGACACCGTTCACGCGGACGTGTGCGAGAAAAGCTGGAATCCGTCAATGAACTCGTTCGTCCAGACGTACGGCGGCGACGATCTCGACGCCAGTTTGCTGCTGATTCCGCTGCTCGGTTTTCTGCCACCGGAAGATCCTCGTGTGATCTCCACTGTCCACGCCATCGAGCGTGATCTCACCCACGACGGGCTGGTCAAGCGGTACCACACAGCGGAAGTATCGGATGGCCTGCCGCCCGGCGAAGGTACGTTCCTGGCCTGCAGCTTCTGGCTCGTCGACAATCTTGCGTTGCAGGGCCGCCACGAGGAAGCGTATGCGATGTTCGAGCGTTTGCTCGGACTCGCCAACGACGTCGGCCTGCTCGCCGAGGAATATGACACAGTCGCGAAACGTCTGGTTGGTAACTTTCCGCAGGCGTTCTCGCACGTCGCGCTCGTGCATACCGGCATGAACCTGATGCGCCACGAACAAGGCATGGCGAAGGCTACGGGCCAGCCCACGTCGCGTCAGGACAAACCCTCGGACGCGACATCCACAAAAGAAAGCTAATTGTAATTTTATTCGAATAATTGACGGAAATTGACAAATTCAACGCTAATTCGTGGCGAATAGCGGCAAAGACCACGTATGTTGCATTGCACAAAAGCCTATTCTTGGCTATGATCGAAGAGGCTTTTCCGACCGGTCGTTCGGCGAATGAAACAGTTTAAATAGGGTCTGGACTGCGGCTTGGCTGGCGTGTTTCGTGTGCTGTTCCATGTTCAGCTCAGAAGGCGCAACGCCCGGCTTTTGCTCAGTCTCTGCCCCATTCCCCGTGACCCCTCGTTCAGCAAAAAAGAAGCAACGAATAACTGCCAGCACCAGCAATGCGGTGCAATCGACGACCTGCACGCCGAGCCGGGAACCAGCGCAAGCCTGACTCCGGCATGACGCCACCGCCGATAGAGGCCAACCGCCGGCTATGCTCACGGACATGCGCGCAGCCGGTTTTATACAGGTTAACCATGCTCTATCAATTCCACGAATTTCAGCGGGCCATGTTGAGCCCCCTTACGGCATGGGCGGAAGCGGCATCGAAGTCGTTCACGAATCCTTCCAGCCCGCTCGCGTACGTACCCGGTTCCACGCGGCTCGCAGCCGGCTACGAATTGCTGTACCGCCTGGGCAAGGATTACGAAAAGCCAGAGTTCGAACTGCATCAGATCGAGAAGAACGGCCATGCCATTCCTATCGTCGAGCAGATCGTGATGGAAAAACCCTTCTGCAGGCTGATCCGCTTCAAGCGTTTCTCCGACGACAGCGCCACCGTCACCGAACTTAAGACCGAACCTATTGTGCTGGTCTGCGCCCCGTTGTCGGGTCACCACTCCACGCTGTTGCGCGACACGGTGAAGACGCTGCTGCACGATCACAAGGTCTACCTGACGGACTGGCTCGACGCCCGCATGGTGCCGCTCGAAGACGGGTCGTTCCATCTCGACGACTACGTGGAGTACATCCAGGATTTCATCCGGCAAATTGGCGCGAAAGATCTTCACGTGATCTCGGTATGCCAGCCGACCGTGCCGGTGCTCGCCGCGATCTCGCTGATGGCGAGCCGCGGTGAAGACACTCCGCGCACCATGACCATGATGGGCGGTCCTATTGATGCGCGTCGCAGCCCGACGTCGGTCAACTCGCTCGCGAGCGAACATTCATACGAATGGTTCGAGAACAACGTGATCTACACGGTGCCGGCGAACTATCCAGGTGTAGGCCGCAAGGTGTATCCGGGCTTTCTGCAGCATGCCGGTTTTGTTGCCATGAACCCGGAGCGGCACGTGACGGCTCATTGGGACTTCTATCAGAACCTGATGCGCGGCGACGACGAAGATGCGGAGCAACATCGCCGTTTCTACGACGAATACAACGCCGTGCTCGACATGGACGCCGACTACTACCTCGACACCATTCGCATTGTGTTTCAGGAGTTCCGCCTGGCCGAAGGTACGTGGGACGTCAATGGCGAACTCGTGCGTCCGCAGGACATCAAGAACACGGCACTGCTGACCATCGAAGGCGAACTCGACGACATTTCCGGCAGCGGCCAGACACGCGCGGCACATGACCTGTGCACCGGCATTCCGGCGAAGAACAAACGCCATTACATGGCGGAGAAAGCCGGCCACTACGGCATTTTCTCGGGACGCCGCTGGCGCACAATGGTGTATCCGCAACTGCGCGAATTCATTCTCTCGCACGACAAGGCGCCGAAAAAGGAAGCTGTGCCGGCTTGATCGCGGTCTGACGGAAAAGCAGTTTGAAATTAATTGGCATGACAAAACACGCCGCGTTTTACGCGGCGTGTTTCATTTGCGGCCCCTCTGCGGCGAGGAAGCCAATGCGTCAGCGTCGCAGCAAATACGCCAGCAGCAATTCCGTATTCATCTTGATGATTTCATCGCGTTCGGCGTCGCGGCTGAAGTCGAGTCCGAACGTGGCTTCGAGCGTGAATCGGTTCGATACGATGTAATAGCCAAGACCCGACAAAGTCACGTAAAAGCGCAGCGGGTCGACGTTATTGCGAAATAGTCCGGCATGCTGACCACGTTCGAGAATCTTCGCGAGCGTCGCGACCACCGGCGATATCAACTCTCGAATGCGCGTGGAACCCTTTATATAGCGGGCTTCGTGCAGATTTTCGTTATTGATGAGCCGCAAGAGTTCGGGATGCTCACGATAATAATTCCAGATGAAATGCGCCAGTTGCGTGATGGCTTCAACGGGTGCAACGCCATCGAGATCCAGCGTCTTTTCAGCGTCCGTGAGTGCGGCGAATGCATGTTCGAGCACGGCCGTGAACAACTGCTCTTTGCTGCCGAAATAATAGTAGAGCATTCGCTCGTTGGTTTCGGCACGGCGCGCAATCTGGTCGACACGCGCGCCGAACAAGCCGCCCGCAGCAAATTCCTCTGCGGCGGCCAGCAGGATGCGACGGCGTGTACCCTCGGGATCTCTTTTGATTTTTGGCTGGTTCATGGTGGCTTTGTGATCGACAAACCGCGTTATCGAAATAGCGTCACGCGTTCCCGTGTCCTCAGGAAGCATGCGATGGATCGGTTACGCCAACGTGAGTGGGGAATACCGTCCTGCAGTCAATCGAAAGCGATTTGATTATGTGCACATCGTTGGCGTGTTGGCAATTGGGAATGATTGGGAACAGCTTGAAATTCGGCGATAATGCCGCTTCCCGTGCAACGGCCGGAAACGCTCGAACATGACGTCAAAAATGAGCGCGAACCTGAGCGGTCGACATGTCCTCACGTGCCGTCACTAATGTTGTCGAATGCCCGCGAATGCGGATCGACCAGGTCGCGCCCATGGCCGAACGTCTGTTTTGTATGACCCACCGGCCCGGGCAATGCCAGACGAACGTGCCGTTCGTGTTGCAACGACTTCGCGCCAGGGTCACGAGCCCGTGCGCGCTGCCCTCCCCACGCTGTTAGCAAGCCGTTAATGTGACTGTAGTGACTGCAACCTCCCCCAAGACTCTCGCCGACCAGATCGAAGACCGGCTGCCCCAGACGCAATGCACCAAATGCGGGTATCCCGCTTGCCGGCCATATGCAGAGGCCATTGCAGCAGGCGAGGCTAACTATAACCAGTGCCCGCCGGGGGGCCAGGAAGGCGTGGTCCGCCTGGCCAGCCTACTCGGCAAGCCTGTCATCCCGCTGAATCCGGACAACGGCGTGGAACGGCCACGGCCGCAAGCGATCATCGATGAAAATCTTTGCATCGGCTGCACGCTATGTCTGCAAGCGTGTCCGGTCGATGCAATCGTGGGTGCGGCGAAGCAGATGCACACGATCATCCCTGAACTGTGCACCGGCTGCGACCTGTGCGTGCCGCCCTGCCCGGTCGATTGCATCGCCATGGTTCCGGTCACGGGCGAGAAAACTGGCTGGGACGCATGGAGCCAGCAGGAAGCCGACGCGGCGCGCGAGCGGCACGATTGGCGCCTGGCACGCCTCGCACGTGAACGCGACGCGGCCGAAGCGCGCAAGGCGGCGCGCGTGGTCGCGTCGTTGCGCACTGAGTCGGGCACTGAGCCGCGTACGCAACCGGCTGCTCAGCCAGATGCTGGGCCGGACGGATCGGTTGAATCAAAGGCGGTGCAACCCGCCGCCACGCCCGACGACGACGCGCAAGCGAAAAAGCGCGCCATCATCCAGGCCGCGATGGACCGTGCACGCCAGAAGAAAGAAGAGCTGGCCAGACTCGGCGCGGGGCCGAAAAACATCGATGCGGTCAGCCCGGAGGTTCAGGCGCAGATCGACGCAGCGGAGGCGCGGCGACGCCGGCTTGGCATGATCCGCGCCGATGACGACAAAAGCTCGGCACCTGCCATCGACCCCGATCGTGAACTCGGTGAACCCGGCAACCCTGGTAACGATAACAACACCTGAACACGATGAACCCCACAAAACGCCGCGCGATCTTTGAAACGCTGCAAAGCCTGAATCCGCATCCGACGACCGAACTCGAGCATGAATCGCCGTTCGAGTTGCTGATCTCGGTGCTGCTGTCGGCACAAGCCACCGATGTCTCCGTGAACAAGGCCATGCGGCGCATGTATCCGGTTGCCAATACGCCGGCCAAGGTGCTGGAGCTCGGCGAAGAAGGCGTGACGGAGTACATCAAGACCATCGGGCTGTTTCGGACGAAAGCGAAGAACGTGATCGCCACGTGCAAGATCCTGGTGGAGCAATACGGTGGCGAGGTCCCGGACGATCGCGAGGCGCTCGAAGCGCTGCCAGGCGTAGGACGGAAGACTGCCAACGTAATCCTGAACACGGCGTTTGGCCATCCGACCATCGCAGTGGACACGCATATCTTTCGTGTCTCAAATCGCACCGGCCTCGCGCCGGGGAAAGACGTGCGCACCGTGGAGGCTGCGCTTGAGAAATTCGTCCCCGATGAATTCAAACAGGACGCCCATCACTGGCTGATTCTGCACGGTCGTTATGTATGCCGGGCCCGCGTGCCGGAATGCTGGCATTGCGCGATCGAGCCGCTGTGCGAGTTTCGGCCGAAAACGCCGGCGCCTATCGAATAAGCAGAATAAGCGGCGGGAAATCCGGCACGAGCCGAGCGGGCGAGGGTCGGCCAAGAGACGGGCGAGAGACAGGCGAGAAGCGGCGATGCAGCTTAAAATGAGCCCCTGAAAACGACACCCGCAAGCACCCCCACAACATGTTCAACCCTAGCCGCGACGAAGTTCGCCAATTTTTTACCGATACCTGGCGCAAGCAGCGCGAGGGCGGCGTCCTGACACCGCTTGAGAGCATTGCGGCAGACTGGATCGGCGAGCATCCTGAATACCAGAAAGAACTCGCCGATCCCGACGTAACCCACGCAAACTACTCGCCGGATCAGGGCAAGAGCAATCCCTTCCTGCATTTATCGATGCATCTCGCCATTACCGAGCAACTGTCCATCGATCAACCGCCCGGCATCCGGCGCGCGCATGAGCGGCTGGTCAGCCGGATGGGTTCGACGCACGACGCTCAGCACGCCATCATGGAATGCCTTGGGCAGATCATCTGGGAATCACAGCGCAACAACACGCCACCGGACACCGACGCCTATCTTGCGCTGATCGAACAGCGGGCGTCGCGAGACTGAAGGTTGAATCAAAACGAAAACACCCCGCGGGTAATTCACCGGCGGGGTGTTTGTTTATGCGCGCATCACAATAACAACGACAATCGGGCGATGTTTACTTCTTCACGACCAGATCGCCGTCCAACGATTCGATATACGCCGAAATGTCTTTCAGATCGCTTTGCGACAAGCTTTGCACCTGCGCGGCCATGATCGGGTTGTTACGCCCGAAGTTCGGATTGCCGTTGCCCATCTGGTACTGGCGCAGCGCCCAGTAGAGATAGTCGGCGTGCTGGCCTGCGAGCTTCGGATACTCCGCGCTCACCGGCTTGTTCAGGTTCGGGCCGTGGCAGGCCGCGCAATTGTGGGCCTCGGTGAGCACCTTGCCATTGCTTGCATCGGCTGCGTGCGCCGGCTGCATGGCCAGAACGCCGATCGCGCCGATCAGCGCGGCTGCCGTGCATGCTGTCTTCAACACTGTGTCGAGTGCCTTCATGAATTCTCCTATCCGCGATTAGTGATTACCGGGTGACGGGCGCCCTGGATCTGACAATCAGATGCGGGCGCAACGCGGATCACTTGTCGGGATTGTTCTTCGAAGAGGGGGTTTGCGCGGCGTAATACGCAGCGATGTCGGCGATATCCTGATCGGACAAGTTGGCCGTTATGCCATGCATCGTCTCGAAATGGCGGTCGCCTTTCTTGTACTCATGCAGCGCGTTCTCAATATAACGGGCGCTCTGGCCGCCGAGCATGGGAACCCGGTACACCTCGGGATACGCGGTGCGGTAACCGGGAATGCCGTGGCACCCAATACACATCGCAACTTTGCCCTGGGCTGCTTTCGCGTTGCCCACGACATCGGCGGATGCCTGTGTCGCGAAGCCGGCAAGCCCCGACAGCGCTGCGATCACGGCACATTTGCCGACGAATTTATTCATAGCTTCTAACCTGGCATGAGGGGAAATCCGGCACCTTGGACGCCTGGCGTTCCGGGACTTTCTCGGGACTGGTCAAACGGACGCGCGCTGAAGCCTGTACTAAAGCCCTTGCTAAAGCCCGCGCTGAACAACGGCACTGAATCGTACCTTGCCGCAGATCCGCGCGGATCCGTTCTTTCCAGCCACGCGGGCCAAAAAAATCGCGCTAATTGTACCGCGCGACCTACCCTGCGTCCACCGGCCGCAGTGGGGTCGCCCCCATCGCGCAAGGCCGCAGCGCCTGGGGTTCCGGGGAACTGCGACAATCTGTCCGATGGACATCGGGTTCTCCTTCGGCAACAACGGCGCGATTGAGGCGCGGTTGAGCCCGACCGGGCGCTCCGGGGGGCGGCTCAGCCAAAACCCTTCTGACTTATACTGCAATTTTTCCTTCTCCGAGGGACGCGTCATGCGTTTTGAAGGTTCATCGCAATACGTCGCCACCGACGATCTCAAGCTGGCCGTCAACGCCGCCATCACCCTGCAGCGCCCGCTCCTGATCAAGGGCGAGCCCGGCACCGGCAAGACCATGCTGGCCGAGGAAGTCGCCGCCGCACTCGGCATGCCGCTGCTGCAATGGCACATCAAGTCGACCACCAAGGCCCAGCAGGGCCTCTACGAGTACGACGCGGTGTCGCGCCTGCGCGATTCCCAGCTCGGCGACGAACGCGTGAAGGACATCCGCAATTACATCGTCAAGGGCGTGCTGTGGCAGGCTTTCGACGCCGATGAAACCGGCGTGCTGCTGATCGACGAAATCGATAAAGCGGACATCGAATTCCCAAACGACCTGTTGCGCGAGCTCGACCGGATGGAGTTCTACGTCTACGAAACCCACGAACTGGTGAAAGCAAAACACCGGCCGCTGGTGATCATCACGTCGAACAACGAAAAAGAACTGCCCGACGCGTTCCTGCGCCGCTGCTTTTTCCACTACATCAAATTCCCCGAACCCACGACGATGAAGCAGATCGTCGAGGTGCATTTTCCAGGCATCAAGCAGGATCTGCTCGCCGCCGCGATGCAAAGTTTCTTCGAGCTGCGCAATGTGTCCGGGCTGAAGAAAAAACCGTCGACATCGGAATTGCTCGACTGGCTGAAGCTGCTGCTGGCCGAGGACATTGGCCCGGAAGCGCTGCGTTCCACCGATCAGAAACAAGTCATCCCGCCGCTGCATGGCGCGTTGCTCAAGAACGAACAGGACGTGAGCCTGTTCGAGCGCCTGCTGTTCATGAACCGCAACAACCGTTGAAAGGGCTGCACGTATGAGCCGCTGGATCGATCCGGTTACGCTGGAAGGCAGGTATGTGAAACTCGTGCCGCTCGAGCGCGAGCACCAGGACGCGCTTGCCAACGCCGCCACGGACGGCGAGTTGTGGAAGCTCTGGTACACAAGCGTCCCCTCGCCCGAGACAATCGGCGCATGGATGGACACGGCGCTTGCCCTGCGCGATTCCGGCGGCGCGCAACCGTTCACCATCATCGACGTGCGGACAGGCGACGTGGTCGGCAGCACGCGTTATATGAATGTTGAAGCGGCCCATCGGCGGCTTGAGATCGGCAGCACGTGGTACGCAAAACGCGTGCAGCGCACGGCGATAAACACCGAAGCCAAGCTGCTCCTGCTCTCGTATGCGTTCGATACGCTGAAGGCTATCGCCGTCGAATTCCGGACTCACTTCATGAACCGTCAATCGCGCGCGGCTATTGCGCGGCTGGGGGCGAAGGAAGACGGAATTCTGCGCAATCACCAGATCGGCCGGGACGGCATTTACCGCGATACGGTGGTATTTTCGATTATCGAGTCCGAGTGGCCGGCCGTGCGCGCGAATCTGAGCGCGAAACTCGAAGCGCGGTTCGACTTGCCGCTCGACTCATAGCGCGACTCGTACTGCGACAGATTGGGGCAAGGAGCCCGGCATGCTGATCGACTTTTTCTATTCTCTGCGCGGCGCCAAGCTACCAGTTTCGGTCAAGGAATACCTGACGCTGCTTGAAGCGCTCAAGGCCAAGGTCATCGGGCCGTCTATTGACGAGTTCTATTTTCTCGCGCGCATGACGCTGATCAAGGACGAGAAATACTTCGATAAGTTCGATCAGGCGTTCGGCGCCTATTTCAACGGCATCGCGATGCTCGATGAAGATTCGTTCAATGTGCCGCTCGAATGGCTCAAAAAGCGACTGGAACGGGATTTCACGCCCGAGGAAAAACGCCAGATAGAAGCGCTTGGCGGTATCGACAAGTTGATGGACCGGCTGAAGCAACTTCTCGAAGAGCAGCATGAACGGCACGAAGGCGGCAGCAAGTGGATTGGTTCAGGCGGAACGTCGCCGTTCGGCAACGGCGGGTTTAATCCAGAGGGAATTCGGATTGGCGGCGATTCCGCGGGCAACCGCACGGCGGTCAAGGTCTGGGATGAACGCGCGTACAAGGATTACGACGATCAGGTCGAAATAGGCACGCGCAATATCAAAGTGGCGTTGCGGCGCCTGCGGCGTTTCGCGCGCGAAGGCGCCGCCGATGAACTCGACCTCCCCGACACCATTCGGAGTACCGCCGCCAATGCCGGCTGGCTCGATCTGAAGATGGTGCCGGAGCGCCACAATAATGTGAAGGTTCTGATGCTGCTGGATGTAGGCGGGTCGATGGACGACCATATCAAGCGCGTTGAAGAACTCTTTTCCGCAGCGAAATCAGAGTTCAAGCATCTGGAGTTTTATTACTTCCACAACTGCGTTTATGACTATCTCTGGAAAAATAACCGGAGACGGCATGGAGAGCGCACGGCCACGTTTGATGTGCTGCACAAATTTTCGCCGGATACAAAGCTGATTTTCGTCGGCGATGCAACCATGAGTCCATACGAGGTCGTGCAACCCGGCGGATCGGTTGAATATAACAATGCCGAAGCCGGCGCCGTTTGGCTGAGACGACTTGCCGATCAGTTTCCCCATTTCGCCTGGCTCAATCCTGAACCGGAAAGGCTGTGGGAATATCGG
The DNA here is from genome assembly GCF_011493005.1 of Caballeronia sp. SBC1. Taxonomy (NCBI): domain Bacteria; kingdom Pseudomonadati; phylum Pseudomonadota; class Betaproteobacteria; order Burkholderiales; family Burkholderiaceae; genus Caballeronia; species Caballeronia sp. SBC1. The sequence continues at coordinate 1,178,463 of NZ_CP049156.1, read as the reverse complement.
CAATCGGTATCGATTATTCGGCAAATACTTGGCGGTCGAATGTTTGGGTTGACGCTTGGCGGACTTGAAAGTGCAATGCGGGCGCTGTCCAAATAAGCGGTGCTGATCGAGCGGCTCTCTTGCCTCGCGCGCGGTTCAATACACATTCGAGCACTTTTTCCGCCGGCTTTGCGAATTTTATTCACGTCGCTTTGAAGTGGCACGGCAATTTTTTTTCAGACTGTCACTGCCCTTAATTGCATTCGGCCAGTAGGATCTGCGATTGTCCTCCAAGGCTTCGCATGAATCCGCTCGCCACGACCTTCCGCCCCCTCGCCGACTCCTCCCTCTCCGCGCTTGTTGCGGGATTCGTCGCCATGATGACGGGCTATACCAGTTCGCTCGTCCTCATGTTCCAGGCCGGGCGCGCCGCCCATCTCTCGGATGCCCAGATCTCCTCCTGGATCTGGGCCCTCTCCATTGGCATGGCGCTTTGCACGATCGGCCTTTCGCTCAAGTTTCGCGCACCGATAGTTGCCGCCTGGTCGACGCCCGGCGCCGCCCTGCTCGTAACATCGCTCCCGAACGTGGCGTATCCCGACGCAATCGGCGCTTTCGTGGTCTGTGCGGTATTGCTCACCATCGTGGGCCTCACCGGCTGGTTTGATACGCTCATGCGGAAAATCCCCGCCAGCATTGCCGCCGCGTTGCTGGCCGGCATCCTGTTCGAGATCGGCATCGAGATATTCAAGGCCGCACAGTTCCAGACCGCCCTCGTCCTGGCGATGTTCTTCACCTACCTGGTCGTGAAACGCCTCGCGCCCCGCTATGCCATTCTCATGACGCTCGTGGTCGGCATCGTGGCCGCAGGGGCGCTCGGTTTGCTCGACTTCAGCCAATTCCACGTCGCGCTCGCCCACCCCGTTTTCACCATGCCGCACTTCTCGCTCGCGGCGGTCATCAGTATTGGCATACCACTGTTCGTGGTCGCGGTGGCCTCCCAGAACGTTCCGGGCATCGCCGTGCTGCGCGCGGACGGCTATCACACCCCGTCGGCGCCGCTGATTGCGACAACCGGCCTCGCCTCTCTGGTGCTCGCGCCGTTCGGTTCTCACGGCATCAACCTGGCCGCCATCACCGCTGCCATCTGCACCGGCCCCGAAGCCAACGAAGACCCGTCGAAGCGCTATATGGCCGCCGTCTGGTGCGGGATTTTCTATCTCCTGGCCGGTGTGTTCGGTGCAACCATTGCTGCCTTGTTCGCGTCGATGCCGAAAGCATTGGTCGTGTCAGTCGCCGCGCTGGCCTTGTTTGGCTCGATCATGAGCGGCCTGACCAATGCGATGAACGATCCACGGCAACGCGAAGCCGCCCTTGTCACGTTCATGGTCACCGCGTCGGGACTGACGCTGCTGTCGATCGGCTCGGCGTTCTGGGGCCTGGTAGCGGGCGTCGTCACGCAGATTGTGCTCAACGCGCGCCGGGCGTAGATTGATCGTGCCGACGCGAAATGTTCACGCGAACAACGTGTAATAGGACGTGAGCCGATGCTGGCTCTGGCATTGGAATTGCACAGGAGACATGCATATGCCTCTTGCACGACACCCCGCCATCTTGGACTCGAAGGTCAGCAATCGCGGCGACTGGTGCAGCGGGTGAACTCTCGAAGCCACCCGCCGTCGAAGAGAGTTGAGCACCGTATCAGCATGCAATGCGCCGGCAGTTGAACGGCCAACCGCAGGAAGCATGACTGCGATTCGTGGCGTTCTCTGCGTTAAATGGCGCAGCAGGAATAGAATGGCAATTTGGGGCGAGCCGCCCGCCAGCAGGTTTGGCGCAGTACACCAGCACCGGCGGCCTCGCAGAACCCTTTCAACCGCGGGCATTCCGCATCTTTGACAACGGCACAACGCGCCGAAGACCAGATATGACCTCCGCTCTCGACCAGCTCAAGCAATACACCACGGTTGTCGCCGATACCGGCAACTTCCAGCAACTCGGCGAATTCAAGCCGCAAGACGCGACCACGAACCCGTCGTTGATCCTCAAGGCCGTCCAGAACGACGCGTACAAGCCGCTGCTCGAGAAAACCGTCAAGGACCACGCAAGCAAGCCGATGGCCCAGATCATCGACCAGTTGCTGATCGCTTTCGGCAAGGAAATCCTGAAGATCGTTCCGGGTCGTGTCTCAACAGAAGTCGACGCCCGCCTGTCGTTCGACATCAAGGGATCAATCGCGAAGGGCCACGAGCTCATCAAGCTGTACGAAGACTCGGGCATTGACCGCAAGCGCATCCTGATCAAGCTGGCTTCCACATGGGAAGGCATCCGCGCCATGGAAACGCTGCAGAAGGACGGCATCCACTGCAACATGACGCTGCTGTTCTCGACCGCTCAAGCTGCAGCCGCGGCGGACGCCGGTGCGCAACTGATCTCGCCGTTCGTTGGCCGCATCTACGACTGGTACAAGAAGTCGGCAGGCGCGGATTGGGACGAAGTCAAAATGGGCGGCGCGAATGATCCGGGCGTGCAATCGGTGCGCAAGATCTACGCGTACTACAAGAAGTTCGGCTACAAGACCGAAGTGATGGGTGCGAGCTTTCGCACCGTCAACCAGATCACCGAACTGGCCGGCTGCGACCTGCTCACTATCAGCCCGGACCTGCTGAAAAAGCTCGCTGACAGCAACGACAAAGTCGAACGCAAGCTGTCGCCGGAAGCGGTCGCAAACGATCCGGTGAGCAAGATCGCGATCGATGAATCGAGCTTCCGCTTCCTCGTCAACGACGACGCAATGGCAACCGAAAAGCTCGCGGAAGGCATCCGCGCATTCGCCGCTGACGCAGTCAAGCTCGAAAAACTGATCGAAGCGCTGAAATAATTTCGCGATTACAACACCTGTATTTCGCGTCTGAAAACGGGCGTCGGCGCTATTGCGCCGGCGCCTTTTTTTATGCGGATCGAGGCTGCGCGGTGCGTTTTTAGCCCTCCGGCGTGGGCTAGACTTTTGGCACGGGCGGCGAAGCTGCCCGACTCACCAGGAGTTGCCAATGCGTCTCGAACCCTATTTGTTCTTCAACGGCCGCACAGAAGAAGCGCTCGCGTTCTACCAGAAAGCGCTCGGCGCGGAAACATTGTCCGTCCTGCACTTCAAGGATTCTCCCGATGGCGTAAATGCCACGCCGGAATGGCTGGACAAGGTCATGCATGCGACGTTCAGGATAGGGTCAAGCCTGATCATGGCGTCCGATGGCGTGAACGCCGCGCCACAGGTTTTCTCGGGTTTCAGTATTTCGATAGCCGCCGACGACGTCGAATCCGGCCAGAAAATGTTCGCGGCACTCAGCGACGGCGGCGACGTTCGCATGGCGTGGCAACGGACGTTCTGGACAAGCGGGTTCGGCATGGTTTCCGATCGATTCGGCATCCCGTGGATGGTGACCGTGATGGACGACCTCGAAGAATAGCGAACCCTCGGAGCGGAACGGACCGGCGTAGTCACCCGTCACCCCCCACCCGCTCATCGATGAAACGGCTGCGCACCCTCGATATTCCATTGCCGCTCGATCTCGATCAGCCGCAAACGCAATCTGTCGACCTGTTCCGCCAGCCGTTGCGCGAGCCAATACGGTCCCTGCAGTTCGGGCGCGAGGCCTGCGGCGACATTCGCCGTCTGTTCCAGACGCGCCGCCGCTGCAGCGGACCCAGTCGCGGCGTGCAGCAAACCCACGCGCCCAAAACGCAATGCGCGTGCAATCAGCAGCAACGTGTGCCGCACCGCGCGCTCATCCGGGTGAGCGCTCCCGGTGAATCCGGGCGCGCCGGCCGGCATGGCCGCCGCCATCATTTCGAGCGCGGTGAGGAGTGAGCGGTGCTGGCGCTGGATGTCGTCGAGTACGGCAGCCGGCACATTGATTTCCTTTGCCACCGACGCCAGCAAGGAGCGTGAACTCACCAGCCGCGAGTTCATCGTGAGGAAGTGCTTGGTCAGGGTGTCGGCGGGAATTGGCCGCCCTTCCATGATCGCGCTGTAGATCTGCGCGCTTTCACGCATGTTGTCGGCGAGCCGGTAGCGCCATGAGTAGGTGGCGTATTGGGGCAGTACGAACGAAAACCCAAGCGCGATCACAATCCCGATCAGCACCGTCAAGGTGCGCCACAGCCCAACTTCAATAGACAGGTCGCCATGCCCTGCGACGATGATCGTGGTAATGGCCGTCAGCAACGCGATATATCCCGGCTTGCCGATGGCGTGATACGCGCACACGCCGGCAATCCCCGCCAGCAGCACGTACGTGATCATGGTCGAATGGGTGGCCGACTGCACCAGGATCAGCCCGAGCCCGAGCGACGCACCAAGTAGCGTGCCCAACGCGCGCTCCGCGGCTTTCTTGCGGATATTGCCGTGATGTTGCAACCCGCCGATCACCACCAGCAAGGTCACCGAAGACCATTCGCCGTGCGGAATATCGATACCCGAGGTCAGCGCAATCGAGGTAAGCATGGCCAGCGCCACGCGCGCCCCGTGCAGGTATTTGGCGTAACGATATCGAAAATACGGCGAGGCCAGCACATGCATTAAGCGCCGTGCGTGGCTGCGATGGGGCTTGGTCGTATCGGTCGAAGACATACGGTTCCGATGAGTTGACGAGCAAAATCCGTGCAAAATGCTGATGAAAATCGGGCGCAGAAATACAAAACGCCCGCAACATCCGTTACGGGCGTTTTACCAGCTTTCGGGACAGAACGGGTTGGATCCCCGCCTTTTCCCCTTTGGATCAGGTTTCCGCGACGTCCAGGTAATCCTCGGGACTCGTATGGTCATGCGAACGCTTCAGACCGATCACGCGCACCAGGATACTCACCACGATCGATACCACCAGATTCACGACCAGCGCCCAGACTGCGGCGTAACCGGGGATCGCATAGCCAAACAGGTGGATCGTGAAAATGGAGCCAGCCAGTTTCAGCGACACCGCCATCCACGTCCCCGTCACAATGCCGGCAGCCCAGCCGAGCAGCAGGCCACGGTGATCCAGGACCCGCGTATAAAGCCCAAGCACCAGCGCCGGCAGCGTCTGGATGATCCAGATCCCGCCGAGCAGTTGCAACTGGATGGCGTAGGTCAGCGGCAGCGCAAGAATGAACACAACTGCGCCCACCTTCACCAGCAGCGACACCAGCTTGGCGACATTGGTTTCCTGCTCCGGCGTCATGTTCGTGTTCACGAACTCTTTGTGCACGTTGCGCGTGTACAGGTTGGCGGCTGCGATCGACATGATTGCCGCCGGAACCAGCGCGCCAATACCGATTGCTGCAAACGCCACGCCCACGAACCACGACGGGAAGAAGTGCAGGAACAGTGCCGGGACAGCGAAGTTCGAACCGTACGCCTTGAAGTACGGAGCGAATTCCGGCATGTCCTTCACACCCGATGCCAGCGCCATGTAACCCAGCAACGCAAGCAAACCGAGCACCAGCGAATACGCCGGCAGGAGCGCCATATTGCGGCGGATCGTGTTACCCGACTTCGACGAGAGCACCGCCGTCACCGAGTGCGGATACAGGAACAGCGCAAGCGCTGATCCGACCGCCAACGTGGCATATGCGCTGTAGCCATTCAGGCTCGACGCATCCGGTGCCTTCAGCAGGATCTTCGCAGGATCGACATGGGCGAAGATCGCGCCGAACCCGCCGAGCTGCGCCGGGATGATGATCATGGCAGCGATGATCGTGATGTAGATCAGCACGTCCTTCACCACCGCGATCATGGCCGGCGCGCGCAGGCCTGACGTGTACGTGTAGGCCGCGAGAATCGCGAACGCGATGATCAGCGGCAGATCGCCAACGAAGCCGGTTGTATCGAAACCGAGCGCGCCGATGACCACTTCAATACCGACAAGCTGCAACGCGATGTACGGCATGGTCGCGACAATCCCCGTCACGGCAATGGCCAACGCCAGCATGCGGCTGTTGTAGCGAGCGTGCACGAAGTCGGCAGCGGTTACATAGCCAAACTTCTTCGAGATCGCCCAGAGCTTCGGGAACACCACGAAAGCGAACGGATAGATCAGGATGGTGTACGGCAACGCGAAGAAGCCGGTAGCTCCAGCACCGAACACGAGCGCGGGAACCGCGACAAACGTATACGCCGTATAAAGGTCGCCGCCGAGCAGGAACCATGTGACGATCGTGCCGAAACGACGGCCGCCCAGGCCCCATTCATCGAGTTGTCCGAGATCGGCCTTGCGCCAGTGAGCAGCGACAAAACCCAGGATCGTCACGCCGATAAAAAACAGGACGAAGACGAAGGTTGCTGTGGAGTTCATCATCGCGGGCTCCCGGGTGTGAGCTTGGGAACATCGTGGATGGGTTTGGTCTTCACATAGACCACGGCCGTAATCACCGCGCTGATCAGCACCCAGAGCAACTGATACCAATAGAAAAACGGAAAGCCCATGAGCACAGGCTCGATCTTGTTGTAGAACGGCACCCAGACCACGCCGATCCACGGAAGAACCAGCAGCCAGAGCCACCGTTTGTTGCGAACTTGACCACTGGCGGTCACCGCCTCTTGAGCCATGACGCTCTCCTCTTTTCTTTTGAAATGTGCTGCTCAACCAAGGCTCTGAGCGGGTCTCGCAGCAAAGCTCAGTCTCAGTCTAATAGCGCCCCGAAATAACACGTGGAGTATATGGACGCATAAAAGTGGGTCAAGCAGGGCGAACCCGAACCGTAATGAGCACGGAAAGTACTATGTAATGTTTACTTGTGCTTTCGTGGTCCGGCCCGCGGCTTCGTCGGGGCTTCGTCGGGGCTTCGTCTTGGCTTTCTCGTGGCTTTCTCGTGGCTTTACTAGACGTTAGATGGAGAAGCTTGTTGCGTCGTCCGCGCTGGCGCTGATTGCCAGCCCCTTCACCCATTGACGGGCCGGCAGCTTCAATTCCTTCTCGATCAGCTTCGCGCGCTGTTCAAGCTGCGCGTACGGTACGTCGAGTTGCGGACCGGCGAACGCGATGGCAATGCGATTGCCGTCGTGGACTTCGGGCAGCGCGATCACGCGGCCATCGAACGCTTCGTTCAGGCGCTTCATGTTGCGCACGAAACTCGGATGATCGCCAAACAGGTTGACCGTCACCACGCCCGCCGGTGCCGTCAGGCAAGCCCGGCACGCACGATAGAACGCCACGCTGTCCAGCACGGGACCGCGCGCGGTGGCGTCGTAGACATCGATCTGCAATGCGCCGACGGTGCCGTGATTCGACCGGTCGTTGACGAAGTCCCACGCGTCCTGCTCGTGGACGGTGAGGCGGGCGTCGTCGTTCGGCAGTTCGAACATCGTGCGCGCTGCTATCACGACGGATGGGTTCAGCTCGACCGCTTCCACCTTCGCGCGCTTGAGGAACGCATGGGCGAACTTGGTCAGCGCGGCAGAGCCCAGTCCGAGTTGCACGATGCGCTTCGGCGTTTCGATGAACAACAGCCACGCCATCATCTGCTGAGCGTATTCAAGCTCGATGTGGTTCGGCTTTTTCAGGCGCATCGCGCCCTGCACCCATTCGGTGCCGAAATGCAGGAAACGCACACCGCCCTCTTCCGAGAACGTCACTGGCGCGAAACGCGGTTTGCGCGGGACATCGATGCGCGGCGCGTCGTCAAGATCGTCGTCGCGCTCGCGCTTCGAGCGCTTGCCGTGCTTGCCGTTGGTCTTGTCTTGCTTGTCGAGCTTGTCTTGGCGCTTGCTGCCGAACGCGCGAGCTTCCGCCGACGCGCGTTTGATTAATTGGGTCATTTAAGGATGTCGCGCCAGATGCGCAATTTTTGATCGAACGAGAGGATAGCATTCGCCGGACTCGACGACGGCAGGACCAGGGTTTCATAGCCTGCCGCGCGGATCACGGGCTCGAAACGGCCTGACGTCTTGCCGTTGAAGCAGAGCTTTTTCAGTCGCGGTGCATGAAGGCGGAATGATGCGAAATCGTTAGGATTGGCATGGCGGATCGCGGTGTCGAGACTGCCCTCGCGCTCGCAGGCCGCGAGCACGTCCCATAGTCCGATGCCATGTTCAAGAAGCTTAAGGACACGCTGATCGTAGGGGAGTTCGTTCAAAGGCTCGCCAATCACCGTTCCCACCAGGCGCCAAAATTGATTGCGCGGATGGGCGTAATACTGCGCGGCATCGAGCGATGCCACGCCGGGAAAGCTGCCGAGAATCAGCGTATGCGTGTTGACATCGGCGACGGGTGGGAAGCCTTTCAACATTTTTCGCGGCGCTCGAGGAACGCCCAGAGCGCAGGCAGGAAGCATTCGGTCACCATCAACGGCGCGTCTTGTCGCAAGAACACCGAACGGCGGGCAACGAACGTATGTGGTTTTTCATGCGGCAGTTGTCTGGCGGCAAGTCTATAAAGCGGATCGCGCGCGTCGATCCTTCGGCTTGTCAGCGGCGAGCGCCACACGCTGCTATCGCTATATAACAACTCGGCGAGCGGCCGCGTGCGCAATCGACGCATAGCCTGCCACACGCCCGAACTGGCATAGAGCGGCACCACGCTGTGCGCTGCGACGAACGGCACACGGTTCACATTGAGCACGACTTCGCGAATCCACACCGGGGTGCGCGGCGTGATATCCAGCGCTGCGGCTTCGTCCCGCCACGGCTGGCCGACGACCTCACGAGTGACAACAACCGTGACATCGCCTAGTTCACGCAAATGTGCGGTCAAGGAGCCTCCGCGCGTGAGCCAGTCCTTCTGATCGGCGGTGAAAGTGGGAAGCGGACGGTCACGCCAGGCATGCGTACCGGCAAGAGGAACTTTTGGCATGCGCGAGATTATAAAACCAGACGCGTATATAGGAGGATTCGTATAGATGTCGGCGGGCGCTCACGTGAGACTGATGAACCGGTCGGGATATGACCGGCACTCGCGGCAATCTTGTTGCGTGTCATCTATAAAGCATGAGAGGAAAGACATGTCGGTCAATACCAAACAGACGTCGAAGGTCGTTGCCACGCTCGCATCGCATACGCTGCACGATCCGAAGGCGTCGGTGATTGCCAAGAGCCTCGCTGCGTCGGCGTTATCGCAGACGCATACGAAAAATCAAACAGGCGCCGAGATGGAACATAAGGCCGGGCAGGTTCTTCACAGCGACAAATATTCAAAGGACACCAAGACGCTGGCGGCGTCGGTCGTCGCGCAAGCCAACAAGGAACGCAAGGCCAAATAAGAAAAGCCGCTCCGGAATCACTCCCGGAACGACTTGTCGATCTTCGATGATCCGCGTGCACCTAACCTCAGACGCGGATCATTGAACTATCAATGAACAACGACGTGCACGCCTTGCTGGATCAGCAATTCGGTCTGCGCGCCTTCATGCTGATAGACGTTGTATTCCACACCACCTACGTTAGCCGTGCCGTGGTTTTCCCAGTCGGTGTCTTGCACGCGCGCGACCTTGGCGTGCAGCAGGTCGACGGTATCGGCGGCCGAGCCGTTCACGATCATTTGCTTGTTGCCGTCGTACTGGAACAGATCGGTCTGGCCGAGGTTCAGCACGTCGACAATAGAGAGGCTAACTGAATTTGCGTGGCCGCCCAGATCGATGACTTCGATACCCGAAATTTTGGCGGCAGCGGTTTTGCCGGTCAACGAAGTCAGGTCCAGAACTTCGTGGCTGCCGGTCAGATGCAGCGTATGAACGCCCGCTTCGCCGCCTGCAATGTGCGCGGTCGATTGCTTGAAATAAGCAGCCGGATCCACGTTCAGGTCGACGGTCTGATGATCGCCCGTTGCGACAAACGCGTCGTGCAGGCCAACGGCCGTATGAACGCTGGTATCAGCAGCCGGCTGCGGAGTGTCCGGCGTGGTATCGGCCGGAACCAGAGCGCCGTCGGCGTAGACTGTAAGCTTCAGGGTCAACGGGTCGCTCGTGCCTACGCTGTTCGACTCGGTAATCTTCAGGGTATGCACGCCGTTGGACAACGTCGGCAAGGTCCACGACATTTGCTCAGCGGTCGCGACGATCGAGCCGATAACCACGTTGTTGTCGGTCACGGTCAGCACATCGCCGACCTTGGCCGTCAGGACGACGGTCGGGTTCGGATCGTTCGAAAGCTCACCCGGGTTGAAATTGAAGTTGTTGTCGACCGTGTGATCGATCATGCCAAGCAGCGAAGGCGACGTCGGGGCAACAGGCGCCTGAACTGTCAGGGTCAGATGCGTCGGGACGCTCGTGCCTGATGCGTTCGACTCAGTGATGCTCAGGTTATGAACACCGGTGGACATGGTCGGCAACGTGAACAGCGCCACACCCTCGGTCATCACCACCGTTCCAAGCAGGTGGCCGCCTTCGAACACGTTGAGCGTATCGCCGGCCGTACCTCGGAGCACAATGGACGGGTTCACGTCGTGCGTTACCTTCGTGATGTCGGCTTCCGCGTAATTGCTGATCGTGTGATCGACCATGCCCGTAAAGCGCGGAGCAACCGGGCCGGCGTCGACGGTAAAGCTGATGTGGACCTGAGGGCTGTTCTGGCCCGCCGCGTTTGTCCCCATGATGGCGAGGTCATGCACGCCGTTGAACAGTTGCGTGGGAACGGTCCAGTTGGTGATGGTCCCCGTCGCAACCATCGTACCGATCAACGCGCCATTGTCGTAAAGGCTGTAGATAATGCCCACTTCCGTAGGGAAGACGAGGCCGGGAGTCGCGTCGTGCAAAGTTGAGCCATTGCCGTAGTCGGCATAGTTGCTCATCGAATGGTCGATCAGATCGAGATGCCAGGGCGCTGCCGGAGCGGTTGAAGCGGAAAGAACGGTAGACATATTTGAGACCTTCTAAGATGAATGACCAACGCAGCAGAATTTAATTGCCATGAACAATCGAAAAGCGGCGGCGTTCCGCCGTTTATGCGATCGCCATTGCAGAGCGCATTGTCTTTAGTTAGTCAACTTATATACACCAGAGGATTCCTATTCTGTTCGTTAGAAGCGCCCTATCTCCGCTTTGACAGTGTTTGAACCTCCGATCCACGCTTTCAACGTAAAAAAATGCGCCCCGAAGGGCGCATGCGCAACGTGAACTTCTTTAACTCAACGCGCCAGCAACAACGCGTTCGTGCGCTTCACAAAACTCGCCGGATCTTCCAGCGATCCACCTTCCGCCAGCATTGCCTGATCGAACAGCAGATGGCACCAGTCACTGAAGTTGGCGTCATCGGCGTGAAGCTTCTTGACCAGCGGATGCTCCGGATTCACTTCCAGGATCGGCTGCATCTGCGGCGCGGCCTGACCCGCTTGCTTCAACATGCGCTGCAGGTAACCGCTCATGTCGCCGTCATCGGCAACGAGGCACGTTGGTGAATCGGTCAGGCGGAACGTGAGCCGCACATCCTTGGCCTTGCCTTCCAGCGCAACTTTCATGCTTTCCACCAGCGGCTTCAGTTCTTCGCCGACCTTCTCCTGAGCCTGCTTTTCTTCGTCGTTCAGCGCGCCCAGATCCAGGTCGCCGCGCGCGACGCTTTGCAGTGGCTTGCCATCGAATTCGTTCAGGAACGAGAGCATCCATTCATCGACACGGTCCGTCAGCAGCAGCACTTCCACGCCCTTCTTGCGGAACACTTCGAGATGCGGGCTGTTCTTCGCCGCTTGCCACGTGTCAGCCGTGACGTAATAGATCTTCGTTTGCTCCGGCTTCATGCGCGACACGTAGTCGGCGAGCGCCACGGTCTGCTCCGAGGAATCGGTATGCGTCGATGCAAAACGCACCAGCTTCGCAATCCGTTCGCGATTGCCGTAGTCCTCGCCAATACCTTCCTTGAACACCTGGCCGAACTCTTTCCAGAAGGTGTCGTATTTGGCTTTCTCGGCGTCATCCGTGGCTTCTGCCGACGACGACGCCACTTCTTCCAGCATCGACAAAACGCGCTTGGTCACCCCTTCGCGAATGGCCTTCACATCGCGGCTTTCCTGCAGGATTTCACGCGATACATTCAGCGGCAGATCAGCGGAATCAACCACGCCCTTCACGAACCGCAGGTACACCGGCACGAGTTGTTCAGCGTCGTCCATGATGAACACGCGCTTCACGTACAGCTTCAACCCGCCTTTATGGTCGCGGTTCCACATATCGAACGGCGCGTGCTTCGGCACGTACAGCAACTGCGTGTATTCGCTACGTCCTTCAACGCGGTTGTGCGTCCACGTGAGCGGATCGTCGTGATCGTGGGAAAGGTGCTGATAGAACTGCTTGTATTGCTCGTCTGTGATATCGCTTTTCGGACGCGTCCAGAGCGCACTCGCCTGATTTACCGTCTCGTCTTCGTCCTTCGTGACCATCTCGGACTTCTCTGCATCCCACTCTTCCTTCTTCATCAGGATGGGCAGCGCGACATGGTCCGAATACTTCTGGATGATCGACTTCAGCTTGTGCGTGGAGAGGAATTCGTCTTCTTCCGGACGCAGATGCAACGTGATGCTCGAACCGCGTTGCGCGCGCTCGATCTGTTCAACCACGAAATCGCCTTCGCCCGCGCTTTCCCAGCGCACGCCTTCGCTTGCCGGCAAACCGGCGCGACGCGTTTCGACCGTGATCTTGTCGGCGACAATAAAACCCGAGTAAAAGCCCACGCCAAACTGGCCGATGAGCGCAGCGTCTTTCTGCTGATCGCCGGAGAGTTTCGAGAAGAATTCCTTCGTCCCCGAGCGCGCGATCGTGCCGAGATGCGAGATCGCTTCGTCGCGGCTCATGCCAATGCCGTTGTCGTCGATAGTCACGGTGCGAGCGGCTTTATCGTACGAGATGCGGATGCGCAGATCCGCATCGTTCTCGTACAGCCCGCTATTTTCGATACCTTCAAAACGCAGCTTGTCCGCCGCGTCCGATGCGTTCGAAATCAGCTCGCGAAGGAAAATTTCCTTGTTGCTGTAGAGCGAATGGATCATCAGATGCAGAAGTTGTTTTACTTCTGCCTGAAAGCTCATGGTTTCTTGTGCCATGGTCGGTTCCTCTGGTTGTGTCTGGTGTTGACGGATTTTTAAGCGGTCACGATGCAGCCTGCAGCCGGAAAAGCATCGCGCGAATTCTGCGACAAGTGAGGTCGCCCCTCGATAATTTCAAGAGGCGTGTCGTGGGACCATGATGTTGCTCAGGCCGAACCTGCGGGCGCCTTATCCCACGCGATCCGAGTAAGCGGAGAGCATCGCGGGCAGGCCCGGATCGCCGCAATTCGCGATGTTGAAGCGCATCCACGTGCTGGGCAGTTGATGCGGTGAAAACAGGCTGCCGGGCGTCAGCAAAAAGCCGGCTTCGTGTCCGGCGGCGGCAAGCCCCTCGGAGTCCACGCCGGTATCGGCCCACAAAAACATACCCGCCGATGGCACCAGATACGGCTTGTAGCCGACTTTTTCGAACATCCGGACGGTTTTCTCCCGAACTCCGTCCAGCTTTGCACGCAGCCGTTCGACGTGACGCCGGTAGTGGCCGTCGGTGAGCACCTTGTACAACACGCGTTCGTTGAGCTCGGGGCTCGTCATGCCGACCAGCATTTTCTGATCGGCAATAGCGTTCGCCACTTCAGGCGCCGCCGCGACATAACCCACGCGCAAGTTCGGCGCGAGCGTCTTTGAATAGCTGTTGAGGAAAATCACCCGCTTCAGCTGGTCGAGGCTCGCGAGGCGTGTTGCGGGGAAATTGGTCGGGCAAAGATCGCCGTAGATATCGTCTTCCACGACGATGAAATCGTAGGTTTCCGCGAGTTGCAGGATGCGAAACGCCTGCGCCGCGGTCAGCGAAGTGCCCGTGGGATTCTGCAGCACGGAATTGATCACGAGCATCTTCGGGCGCCAGGTCTGGACCATGGCTTCGAGCGCGTCGAGATCGGGCCCATCCGGCGTGTAAGGCATGCCGACAAGGCGCGCGCCCTGCGCCACGAAACGGCCGAACATCTGGAACCAGGCGGGGTCTCCTACTATCACAGTGTCGCCAGGTTGCACAAAGACCCGCGCAATCAGGTCGATAGCCTGCGTCACACCGGACACCATCACGATTTGCTCCGTCGACGCGCCTATCTCCAGCTCCTCCAGCCGCGTCTGGATTTGCTGACGCAGCGGCAGGAAGCCCTGTGGCGTGCCGAAGCCCAGCATTTGCGCGCCGCTTTGCCGGCTCATGGAGCGAAATGCGCTGGTCAGCAACTCGCCATTCAGCCAGCTAGCCGGGAGATAGCCGATGCCCGGCCCTTTCGCCGGATTCGATGTGTGCAACATGTTGCGCAGCAGCCAGACCACGTCGATGGTGCTGGGCACCGGTGCGCGCTCAGTGGCCAATGTCGGGTGGACGTGGGAATCGTTGGAACTGGTCCGGTCGCGCACGAAAAACCCGGATCCGCGCCGCGAGTCGAGATAACCGTGCGCGACCAGCCGTTCATACGCCTCGACCACCGTGAAACGCGACACGCCCTTGTCCACCGCGAGTTTGCGGATTGACGGCATGCGCATGCCCGGACGGAACACCCGTTCGTCAATACGGCGCCGGCCCCATTGGACCAACTGGTCGACGAGCGTCAGTTGCGGCGCGCCGTGCGGCGCGGGGATCTGGTCGAGCGGGACGGACATGTCAGGTTCCATCGGGGTTAAATGCGTTCGATGACTGTACCGTAGGGTATCGGATAGATTGTACCGTTACTGTTACGGTCGTTGCCGATACATTTAAGACTGGGACGATAGGTAAACTGGGCGGTCTTTGTACGCGGTCTATGCGTTTTCACTGCCGCACGGACGGTTCCGGATCGGTTTTCGGCCGCTTCGAGCCATGCGTCGATTGCCTGATGCGTCGATTACCCGGCCAGATGGCTAACGCAGAGCTGACGCACCAGCACCGCCCGACGGAACGGGTATGCTGACGAGCTTAGCCGGCGTTGTCCGGGCAATTTTCCTTCAAGTTATTCGTGCACTATGACCGCTCATCCGCTGCAACTCGACCACCTCGTTATCGCCGCCGGCACACTGGAAGAAGGCGCGGACTTTATCGCCGCGAAACTCGGAGTCGAGATGACCGGAGGCGGTGCGCATCCGCTGATGCGCACACATAACCGCCTGCTGAACCTGTGGGGCGGCGCGTATCTCGAGGTAATCGCGATCGACCCGAACGCGGAGCCAGCCGAAACACCGCGTCCTCGACTGTTTGCACTCGACGACCCCGCGCAGCGCAAGCGTCTCGAAGCCGGCCCGCAACTCGTGCACTGGGTCGTGCGGGTAAGCCGGCCGAAGCTGCTGACGCGCTGGCAGGGGCAATACCCGGAGCGCATCCCGGCGGTGGTACCCATGACACGCGGGGGGAACGCGTGGGATCTCACCATTCCCGTCGATGGCACTTTTCCAGCGTGGCAAGGTGCCGGCGACGGGCTCCTGCCTTCGCTGATCCAGTGGGACACGCCGCGACATCCGAGCGAATCGTTACCGGAGACCGGTATCGCGCTGAAGTCGCTGACGGGGTTCCATCCGCGTGCGCACCTGATCTCCGAGCAACTGGCATGGCTCGGGGTGTCGGATCTGATGCAGGTCGAGGTGACGGCGGGTGCGCCGGTACTCGTCGCGGAGTTCGAGTTGGCGGACGGTTCCATCGTTACGCTGGGCGAATCGGCGGAATCGATCGAAGCGGCGAAACAAGCCGAAGCCGCGGCGGCCAAGCCGGCCCGCAAGCGCGTGAAGAGCAAGAAGACCGGGGACGCTACCGCAGCAAATGATGTGGACCCGCATGAGGACACGGCCGAGCCAGCGCAAGACGAGAAGGACGAAAAAACCGTGCAGGAAAACGAGCGCTAGAACATCCGGCGGCGGGCGTTCGTGCTTCGCGCTGGTACTGGGTTTCGACCATTGACCCCGACTACCCGAACATCAGGAACGCCATAATAAGCGTCCGCCGCTGTTCACCGATTGCGCTGGATTTGCAGTACGCAGGACCTTATTCGAAGCACCGTGCAGCATTTTTTCAACCCGTATGCGCATTAGAACCGCTCACCGAGACCAACCGAGGACCCCATGAATCAAGCCGACCTTCAAGCCCAGCCGTGGCAACTTTCCGAACGTGCGAGAAAGCTCACCAGTTCGGCGATTCGCGAAATCCTGAAGGTCACCGAGCGGCCCGAGGTCATTTCATTTGCGGGCGGATTGCCGTCGCCGGCTACGTTTCCTGTCGAGGAAATGCGGGCGGCGTGCGACCGTATCCTGCGTGACAGCCCCGCCGCCGCGCTGCAATACAGCGCCACCGAAGGCTATCTGCCGCTGCGCGAATGGGTCGCGCAGCGCTACTCGGTCAACGGTGCGTCGATCCGGCCATCGCAAGTGCTGATCACAACGGGCTCGCAGCAAGCGCTCGACCTGCTCGGCAAGGTGCTGATCGATCCCGCCAGCCGCGTACTGGTTGAAACGCCCACGTATCTCGGCGCGCTGCAGTCGTTTTCGATGTATGAGCCGAATTACGTGCAAGTTCCCACGGACGAACATGGCCTGATCGTGTCCTCGCTTGACGCCACGCTGACGGCCGGTGCGCGCCTCTTGTACGCGCAGCCGAATTTCCAGAACCCGACGGGTCGTCGCCTGTCGCTGGAACGCCGCACCGCGCTCGCCGCGTTCGCGCAGCGCGCTGGCTTCCCGGTGATCGAGGACGATCCGTACGGCGCTCTGGACTACGCGGGCGCACCCCTGCCAACCATGCTGTCCATGGCGCCCGATCACATCGTGCACCTGGGTTCGTTCTCGAAGGTCCTGTCGCCCGGCATGCGCGTGGGCTACATCATTGCGCCCGAGGAATTGCACTTCAAGCTGGTGCAGGCGAAGCAGGCAACCGACCTGCATACACCTAGCCTCACGCAGCGCATCGTGCACGAGGTCGTCAAGGACGGCTTCCTCGAGACGCATATCCCGAAGATCCGCGCGCTGTATCGCGACCAATGCGCGGCCATGCTGGCGTCGCTTGAACAGCACATGCCAGCGGGCGTCGAATGGAATCGTCCGGAAGGCGGCATGTTCGTGTGGGTAAAGCTGCCGAAACACGCCGATAAGCAGATCGATACAATGAAGCTGCTCGAGCAGTCAATCGAGCAGCACGTCGCGTTCGTGCCCGGCGGCCCGTTCTTCGCGAATGAAGCGGAACACAATACGCTGCGCCTGTCGTTCGTGACCGTGCCGCCGGCGAAAATCGACGAAGGTGTCGCCAAGCTCGGCGCGCTGATCCGCGCGCTGCTCTGATCTCGTCGCATTGCAAGCGTGCCGGGGCGGGACGACCGCCTGGGCGCGCTCTCGCGTCATCCTTTCCATTTTTAGGGAATACCCCATGGCCCAACTGAACGTTTACGACAAGCTGAAGGAACTCGGCATCGAATTGCCGACGGCCGGCGCCCCCGCCGCCGCCTACGTGATGAGCGCACAAAGCGGCAACACGGTTTATCTGTCAGGCCACATCGCGAAGAAGGACGGCAAGGTGTGGGCGGGCAAACTGGGCGCGACGCTCACGACCGAGGAAGGCCGTGCCGCTGCACGTTCCATTGCCATCGACCTGATCGCGACGCTGCATGCGCACGTTGGCGACCTGAACCGAGTGACGCGGATCGTGAAGGTGATGAGTCTCGTCAACTCCACATTCGAGTTCACCGAGCAGCATTTGGTGACTAACGGTGCGTCCGAGTTGATCGCCGATATTTTCGGTGAGCGCGGTAAACATGCACGCTCGGCATTTGGCGTGGCGCAGATTCCACTAGGCGCTTGCGTCGAAATCGAATTGATTGCCGAGGTTAGCTGAAAATCCTTGCTTTAAACGCTTAAGACGCATAAATCGTTGCAACGAATTTTAGTCTTGTTCTTAATCCCGATGCCGCCCGGCATCGGGATTCAAAATACCGCATTTTCGTTCGCTTAAATTCACATTAGCGAAACAAGCCCCGCTCGGCCGAAGCCCCTTCAGACAAGCGCTTCAGCCTATCCGTGTATACCTCGATACAACGCCTCGCCGCCGCGCTTCCTTAAATGAGTTGCCTTCAGTAATATCTAAGCCGGTTGTCATTGGTATTATCTGTCTCAGCCGCCATTATGGAAATCAGTCTCACGCGGGGGAGACTGATAACCAGCGGCTGTCGGTCAACCGGGTCAACGCCCGATGAAGTTCTAAAAGCAGTATTACCGAAACGATCGCAAGTTAAATGAAAGCATGTTTAACGTGCACGTAGGCCCCAGCCTGCAAAGAGGGTCTGCAAACAAACGCGAACGATGGCCCGGATTCACCGGAAAACGGCAATAATGCCCCGCCTCACCGGCATTGAACGCTGCAGTAATGCCGACACTCATTTGTGTTGTTCCGGACGCACTATCGGCGCAACCCGTCACAGGGTCCATGGACTGACCAAACCCATGAATCGATCACGGCCCAAAGCGCCACGCGACATGAAACAAGCGGATTTTCCGCGACGGCGCCGCGCATTGTTCGCCATTCCGGCGCTGGGTGCGCTCGTGCTCGTTCTGCTGTGGACGGTAATCTTCGCGCGCCTGTCGGTGGAGCGCGACGCCGCCACGCACGCGTCTATGGCCTCGGCGGCCATTCTTTCGTCCGCGCTTGAGCAGCACACGATCAAGGCCATTCACCAGGTCGACCAGATCACGCGGTTCGTCAAATACGAGTTCGAGAAGACGCCTGGACAGTTCAACCTCGCAAGCACGGTTGAAAAAGGCGTGGTGCAGAGCGACACACTCGTGCAGGTTTCGTTAATCGACGAACACGGCATGCTGATCGCCTCGACCTCGGGCGCGACGCCGAAACCCATCGACCTTTCTGATCGAGAACATTTCCGGATTCACGCACTTTCCAACGATGACCTGCTTTACATCAGCAAGCCCGTCCTCGGCCGCGTCTCCCGACAATGGACGCTGCAGATCACGCGCCGTCTGAATCATCCCGACGGCTCGTTCGCGGGCGTCGTGGTGGTGTCGGAGGACCCCAGCTACTTCACGAGCGACTTCTACAACGTGGCGTCGATCGGACGCGACGGCGTGGTTGCCGTGATTTCGGACAACGGCTCGGTGCTCGCGCGCAGCACGGGTGTAGGTGCAGGCCCGGCGGCCGCCCAACCGGACGGCCACCCGATGAAAAAGGTCGACGGCAGTGTTGACCGACCAGGCGCGTTCACAGCAAGCGGTGTGTACCCGACCTCCGAGCACGCGTCCGGCATCTATGTTGATCCAATCGACAGCGTCACGCGCATCGTTTCGTATCGGCACATAGATGGCTATCCGCTCGGTGTGCTCGTCGGACTGTCGCAAGCAGAGGAATTCACCGACTTCAATCACACGCGGCGCGTTTATCTGCTGATGGCGACTTTCATCTCGCTCGCCATGCTCGGCTTTTTCGCGGTGGCGACCGGGCTGATCGGCAAGCTGCTCGGGCGCGAGCGCGAGATGACGCATCTTGTTGAATACGATCTGCTGACGGGCCTGCGAAACCGCTATTCCACGCTGCAAATGCTGCGTCACGACGTTGCCAAGCCGGAGAACGTCGGCCATCTTGCGCTACTTTTCATCGATCTCGACAACTTCAAGACCGTCAACGACACCCTCGGCCACAACGCCGGTGACATCGTCCTGCAGATGACAGCGTCGCGGCTGGCGGAAACGGTCAGCGACAACGGCACGCTGTCGCGTATTGGCGGCGACGAATTCGTCGTGGTGGTCAAGGGCGCTGACGTCGAGCGGCAAGCGGTTGAGCTGGCGGAAGCGGTTTCGCATATGTTCGCGACGCCTTTCGACGTGCGCGGCAGCGCCTTCGTGTTGCACGCGAGTATTGGCATTGCGCTGTATTCGGTGTCGAGCGAAAGCGAAATCGACTTGCTGAAAAAGGCCGATCTGGCCATGTACAGCGCAAAGGACTCGGGCAAGAATTGCTATCAGTTCTATTCGCCGCAGTTATCGCATCGCGCGGATCATTTGATGAAGTGGGAGCAGCAGTTGCGGGTTGCGCTGGCCCAGAATCAGTTGTTTCTCGCTTATCAGCCAAAGATCGATCTGACCCGGCGGTGTATCACCGGTTTTGAAGCGTTGGCGCGATGGAATCATCCGCAGCACGGCCTGATTCCGGCTAACGAGTTCATTCCGGTCGCGGAGTCGACGGGACTGATCGTGCCTATCGGCGATTTTGTGATTCATACGGCTTGCCGGCAATTGGCCATCTGGCAGCATCAAGGGTACGACGGGTTGTCACTCGCGGTGAATATCTCGGCGGTGCAGTTCTGGCGCGGCGATTTGCTTGAGACAGTAGCGGCTGCGATTCGCGAAAGCGGTATTGCGCCGGGGAAACTCGAACTCGAGATTACTGAAACCGTGATGATGGAGTTTCCGGATATTGTCGCGGAAAAGATTTCTGCGTTGAAGCGGCTCGGTGTCAGGATCGCACTGGATGATTTCGGCACCGGATATTCGTCGCTGTCTTATCTGAACCGTTTTGCCGTCGATACGCTCAAGGTTGATCGCTCGTTTATTCAGGCGATTCCGCAGGATCGGAGCGTCTGCGTGATGGTTTCCGCCATTGTTAATCTCGCTCGGTCGTTAGGATTGACGGTTGTGGTTGAAGGGACCGAAACCGAGGAACAGGTTGCATGGTTGTCCCGGCTTGGCCCGATCGAGGCCCAAGGTTTTCTCTTTTCCCGCGCGGTTCCGGCGGACGGGGTGCAAGCGCTGCTTGACCGGTTCGGGGTCTGCGGCCTGAGGCTCATGGCTGACGTCGCGGCCCTGCCGTTGGGGGAAGCCCCGTCTAATACGGTTGATTGATCATGTGGGTCGATCAGCTCGTGAAGACAAGCGGGGCTGCGTTTGCTGCGTTTGGATTTGGACTCAATTCAAGTGTGCGCGACGCAAGGAGCGCTCGAGTACAGTGTCACCACCGGTAATCGATGCCTGCGGTTCCCGCATGCGTGTGACCACCACCGCCGAATTCACCGTCATAGCGAAAGAAAGCATGAATTTGCCGGCCCAACTCCACTCGTGCTCCAAGACCGACTTGTGCCATATCTCGCGCCGGTCCGCTGCCGTGAACCGTAAAACCACTATCTGCTGCGCCTTCGAAGCGCGCGTCAATCGATTGGGTCTGCGTGCCATATTGATGAGCCCAGGCCAGTTGCCCGTTAAAGCTCCAGCCGCGGCCGAGCAAATCGACGTCCTTACGCCATTGCGCACCCAGTAGCGAGCGCATTGAATTCGCCGTATTCCCGGAGACGGCCAGATTCACCGAATCTGCTCCGGTTTCAGTGAATCCCGGACTCTCTACACTCTGCATTTCAAGCGCCACGAACGGTGTGAATACACCAAGTTTCTCTATAGGCAGATCCACGCCGTTACGTAGCGATGCGAAGTACTGGTTTCCATCGACGTTTCCAAACGCCGTGCGCGGGGTATCGGTGAAAAAGAGGGAGCGTTTCATTTGATCGTCATTGCGCGCATAGCCAATCGTGCCCTGGAGCCAATAAGCTCCCGGCTCGTAACTGCCGTAAAGCGCCGCCTGATAACTATCGAATTGGCCGTGAACAGGCAGCGTGTCCGTTGACGTATTACCGTGCACAGCGACCAACGCGGCGCCCAGCGTCAACTGAGGCGCAATGCGATAGTCGACGCCGGATATCACGCCAGCCAGACTTGTTTGCTGGCCAAGCCACGTGTCATACCCGGCTGCCCTGCCGGTGCTGCCGAGCACGCTGATCCACGAGCATGCCCGCTCCCCGTTTGCAGACAATGCAGCCACATCGCCTGCAGCACATGCACCCGTGGTGCGTGCTGCGGTCAATCTTGAATCGATTGCGTCCATGCCCAGCCGCACGGCTTCGAAGTGAGCGTTTGGGAACGCGGTATAGGCTTCCGCGCTCAGTTGGTCGAGTGCGGCGTAAGCCGATGAACCTTCGAGGCTCACCAGATCGCCCGTGACGGCCAGAAAATCGCGAGTGGGCAGAGCCCCCGTGCCGATACCTGCGACGCCGTGATCGAGTGCCGCCTCGACCGCTATCTGGTTCGGCGTGCCACCAGCGAACTGGAAGCCGCGCTGTACGTGAATGTAGGCATTGTTCGCGTCGTAGACTAATGTGGGCAGGACGAATGGGTTAAACGTTGTGATGCCCGAGAAAGCGCCGTTTAAACCAGCAGTTGTACTAATTATCTCGTACGTGTCAGTTGGCGTGAATAATCCGGTGCGCAAACGCGCTTGTACTGTGCCGCCTTGCAGCGTTGCGGTGCCATCGACGCTAATGAGATCGATTCCTTGTGGCGAGACATTGGCGTCGTAGCGGCTGCCGGCAGTCTGGATGTATGAGCCGACTACTGACAGTGTGCCGATCGCCAAAGGCTGAAGACCCGTTGTCGCTGCGGTGCTCGTCACGCCCGGTGCAATGACGCCTTGTAACGTGAGTGCACCATTCAAGGTCCCCGTTCCGGTGAGGGTGGCGCCCGGAGCGACGGTTATCACCGGACTGGTCAAGGCGCCTGTCAGGCTCAAGGTGCCACTTTCAATTGCGCTCGAGCCTCCTGTCTGAACGGAGCTGGACACTGTCCAGTCAATGCCTTGCATCGCGAACGTGGAAAAACCGTAGGTACGACTGGATAGTGTCCCCGAACCCTGTAGGACCAACGCATTCGCCGAACCGTTTCCGCCATCAAGGTCGCCTGATACCTGACTGCCACTGTCGAGCGTCAGGCGATTGTTTGACCCAGTAAAACGAACCGCGGCACTATTTCCGATCAAGGTTCCGGCGTTATAGATCGAGACGTTCGAACCGGCCTGTACGGCGGCGCCTGGTGCGCTTGTGATGGATCCGCCTTGTGCGTTCGTCAGACTCGCTGAGCCTGTTGATGCATCGATCGCGACGCCCGTTCCGTTTGCGCCTTCCGCTGTGATGGTCCCTGCGTTGGTGATCGACACATTCGGACCAGCCTGGACGGCGGCGCCTCCCGCGCTCGTGATCGATCCACCTTGTTTGTTCAGAAGGGTCGTGGGACCCATGGACGCATCGATCGTAATTCCCGCGCCATTCCCGCCCGTCATTGCGATGGAGGCCGCGTTGATGATCGAAACATTCGAACCGGCCCGTACGGCGGCAGCTCCTACGCTTGTAATCGATCCCCCTTGTGCGTTCGTCAAACTCGCTGAACCTGTTGATGCATCGATCGCGACGCCCGTTCCGTTTGCGCCTTCCGCTGCGATGGTCCCTGCGTTCGTGATTGACGTATTCGAGCCAGCCTGGACGGCGGCGCCTCCCGCGCTCGTGATCGATCCACCTTGTTTGTTCAGAAGGGTCGTGGGACCCATGGACGCATCAATCGTAATCCCCGCGCCATTTCCGCCCGTGGTTGCAATGGACCCCGCGTTGATGATCGAAACATTCGAACCGACCCGTACGGCGGCAGCTCCTACGCTTGTAATCGATCCCCCTTGCGCGTTCGTCAGACTCGCTGAGCCTGTTGATGCATCGATCACAACGCCCGTTGCGTTTGCGCCTTCTGCTGCGATGGTCCCCGCGTTGGTGATCGACACATTCGAACCGGCCTGGACAGCGACGCCCGCTGCGCTCTTGATCGATCCCCCTTGTTTGTTCAGAAGGGTCGTCGGGCCCGTGGACGCATCGATCCTAATCCCCGCGCCATTCCCGCCCGTGGTTGCGATGGACCCCGCGTTGACGATCGAAACGTTCGAACCCGCCTGCACAGCATCGCCCGCTGCACTTGTAATCGATCCGCCCTGCTCGTTCGTCAAGCTCGCTGTGCCCGTTGACGCATCGATCGTAATCCCGGATGCGTTGCCACCCGTCGCCGTAATGGACCCCGAATTGAAAACGCTCGTTCCCGCACCATTCGCGACGACCGCGGCGGCACCATCTGCACTACTATTTATTAATCCACTGTTGACGACACGGCTCGCGTCATTGACCGACACGCCGCTTCCCGACGAAGCGGAAATCGAGCCGCCGGACGCTACCTCGATGTCGAGCCCTGTTGCCCCCGGCGTTGCAACGAGACTACCGTTCAACTGCCCCGCCATCGCAACGCCGCCTCCGCTAACGAGCCATGTCTGCGCGGCGCCATTGGCGCCAGTCAAGGTCCAGGTGCCTGAATCGTTCTTCTGCAGGATATCGAAGCCGCGATATTGCGCGGACGCACCGAGACTCGATATATCGAATCGGCCCAAACTGGTCCCGCCGAGAACCAGCGTATTGGTTGTGGATACGCCATGCGCACTCGCATCGACAATTCCGGTAATCACCGAGGTACCCGCCAGAATCAAGCTATTGTCTTCCGGGCCGAAGAGAATTGCCGTGCCCCCTTGCCCGGTGATGGTGCCGCTATTGGAAACCACGCTGCCAACGCCTGCCTTATCGGCGGACAAATCGATAGCCGTGTTGTTGAAAGAGATAATCAGCCCGGCGTTCTGAACCGTGGTCGCCGAATTACCGAGAATGCCCGGACCAAAAGCCGCAATTCTTCCCGTGCCGAGATTGGTCACCGCTCCCCCACTCGGCAAATGAACCCCCGACTGAGTTTGCGTAATATCCGATGCCGAGCCTCCAATGTCACCCGCATTAGTGACCGAGCTGGTCGCACTATTAGCGAAGATGCCATCAAGCCGGCCAACAATCGTAGCGTCGGCGGAATTGGTCACGTTGCCGCCGCTGTACAAAGCGATGGACGAGGTGGCCCGGCTAATCATTGATCCATTATTGACAAGCACGACGGGACTATCGAACTCGACGGCGTAGTAACCCCCAGTAACGGTCCCGTTATTGGTCAAAGCCCATGTGGCTGAGTGATTGGAGCTCCCGTAGATCCCAATGCTGCCCTGCGCAGTTGTATCAATATTTGCGCCGGCAATGACGTTGTACGGGTTGCCAGCCGGAGTCAATATATAGCCGGTCTGAGAACTGTCGAGATCCGTTGCACGCGCTTTCTGAGCAATGCAATTGACCAGGATCAGAATGCTTACTCGAACTATTCGATCGATTGGAACGTCCAGCCAGCCATGCCCCGCTTTAGATCCGGACAACGCACCACCAGGGCATTCCCTTGCTGACACGATCGAAGCACGCATTGGCCATTTCCCAAACGATGAATCCCAGCACTCTAGACCGTCGCGAAGGGATTGACCATCACCCGGAATACCTTCAAACGTGGAATGAAATGCTGAGACTGACCGCTGCACTTCGTCACTCATTTCCGCGACGATTTGTGCAATAACGCGCTACATTCCCCGCGACAACACCGCTGCGCCGATTGTCACCACACCCAACACGATATTGACCAGCACGAGCCTTCTGATCGTACCTACCGCTCTCGCACCATCCGGCCAGTTTTGCGATTGCACTGCGCGGCGGATTTTCGGGAATACGCCAAAGCGGATATGGCCAAAAATCAGCATCATCACAATGCCGAGACCCGCCATGATGTGTAACGGCAACGGCGCGTGCGCACCGCCGAATTGCGTCAGCAAAAAGCCGCCTGTCAGCAAAATCACCAGCACCGATGCCGCCACCCAGTTAAAAAATCGAGCGAATACCGACTCCCATAACGGCAACCTCAATTGCGGCGATAAATCCGCTATTGCCGGCCGCAGACAGAAGTGAGCAAAAATCATCCCGCCAATCCAGACCGCCACTCCCAACAAATGCAGGAACAGCGCCACTTCAATCGCTTTATTCATTAACGTTCCTAAATGCAGGTGAATCACCGGTTCCCACTGTCGAGCCAAGCGCTTAATCACCCAAGCACTTATCCGCCACTTCGCCCGCCGCCTTTTTTCACAAGGTTCGGGCGTT
Organism: Caballeronia sp. SBC1; assembly: GCF_011493005.1. Taxonomy (NCBI): domain Bacteria; kingdom Pseudomonadati; phylum Pseudomonadota; class Betaproteobacteria; order Burkholderiales; family Burkholderiaceae; genus Caballeronia; species Caballeronia sp. SBC1. The sequence continues at coordinate 1,152,659 of NZ_CP049156.1, read as the reverse complement.
CGACTCAGTCAGACGGAGCCAGTTCAAGTATTTTCAAGATAAACAAACGCCCCGGGCCGGCCTAGCCAACCCGAGGCGCGTTATCACGCGTTATTGTGCGTGGACTATCAGCCTTCGAACACCGGCCGCAACTCCGTCACCTTGATAGTGGAATCGGGCGCACGGCCCTTGCGCGCCCGCTTGCCTACGTGCGCTTCCAGGGCCGCACCCGCGAGTTTCTCGTCACGCGCCTTGCCGCCCCGGCCCGTGCCGATCAGCACCAAACCGCGTGCGTCAATAGCCAGCGCTTGCCGCAACGTCTCCTTCGGATCGAGCGCCATCAAAATGACACCCCTGCCGCCGCCCGACAAGGTCTTCATCTCGTCCATATCAAATACCAGGAGGCGCCCGTTGCTCGACAAGCACACGACCCGCGTCGCGCCGGGCAGGACTGGCATGGGCGTAAGCGGCGCCGCGCCTTCATCGATAGTCATGAACGACTTGCCCGCCTTCACACGGCTCACCATGTCACCCAGCTTGGCCATGAAACCAAAGCCGTTACTCGATGCCAGCAGCAAGGGTTGCTCAACCGAAGCGGCGAAGTAATGCAGCAGGTGCGACCCCGACTCGAGTTCGATCAGCGACGTGACAGGAACACCGTCGCCCCGGCCGCCCGGCAGGATTGCAACCGGCACGGAGTACACGCGCCCGTTGCTGCCCCACGCGATCAGCATGTCCGGCGTACGCGCCTGGAACGCGGCGTAAATGCCGTCGCCGGCCTTGAACTGGAAGCTGGCCGGATCGAGACCATGCCCCTTCAACGCCCGCACCCAGCCCTTCTGCGATACCACCACCGTCACTGGATCATCGACCACGCGCGCCTCGAACGTCGCCCGCTTTTCCGGCTGGATCAGCGTGCGGCGATCGTCGCCATATTGCTTGGCGTCGGCTTCGATCTCCTTGATCAGCAGCCGTTTCATGGCGGCGTCGCTGTTGAGCAACTCTTCGAGTTTTTCCTTTTCGCTGCGCAATTCCTTCAGTTCCTGCTCGATCTTGATTGCTTCGAGCCGCGCCAGTTGCCGCAAACGGATTTCGAGGATGTCGTCGGCCTGACGCTCGCTGAGGGTGAACCTCTCCATCAGCGCCTGCTTCGGATCGTCGGCTTCGCGGATGACACGAATCACTTCATCGATATTCAGGAAGACGATCATCCGCCCTTCAAGAATATGAATCCGGTCGTTCACCTTCCCCAACCGATGTTGCGTGCGGCGCGTGACCGTCGTGAACCGGAAGCCGACCCATTCATGCAGGATCTCGCCAATGCTTTTCTGGCGCGGCCGGCCGTCCGCGCCGATCATCACCAGGTTGATCGATGCGTTCGACTCCAGGCTCGTGTGCGCGAGCAGCGAATTCACGAACTCGGTCTGGTCGATACGGCTCGACTTCGGCTCGAACACCAGCCGCACCGGCGCGTCACGGCCGGATTCGTCGCGGACCGTGTCGAGCAAGGCGAGCAGCGTCTGCTTGGTCTGCAACTGATCGGGGCTCAGTGCTTTCTTGCCGAGCTTGATCTTCGGGTTCGTCAGTTCCTCGATCTCCTCGAGCACTCTCTGACCCGACGTGCTCGGCGGCAATTCCGTGATGATCAGTTGCCACTGACCGCGCGCCATCTCCTCGATCTTCCAGCGCGCCCGCACCTTCAGGCTGCCGCGGCCGGTTTCATAAGCCGCAGCGATCTCGGTCTGACTCGAAATAATCTGCCCGCCGCCCGGAAAATCCGGACCAGGAATCAGCTCGACCAGCCGCGCGTGATCGATCTTCGGATCTCGGATCATTGCAACCGCCGCCGCCGCGACTTCACGCAGATTGTGCGAAGGAACCTCGGTCGCCATCCCCACGGCAATACCCGACGCGCCGTTCAGCAGCACGAACGGCAGGCGCGCGGGTAAAAGCTTCGGCTCCTGGAATGAACCGTCGTAGTTCGGCATGAAATCGACGGTACCCATGTCGATTTCATCCAGCAGCAATTTCGCGATCGGGGTGAGACGCGCTTCCGTGTAACGCATGGCGGCCGCGCCATCGCCGTCGCGCGAGCCGAAGTTGCCCTGCCCGTCGATCAACGGATAGCGCATCGAAAACGCCTGTGCGAGACGCACGAGTGCGTCGTAGGCCGACTGGTCTCCGTGCGGATGGTATTTACCCAGCACGTCGCCCACCACGCGAGCCGACTTCACCGGCTTGGCGGTGTTGGCAAGGCCCATCTCGTTCATCGCGAACAGGATGCGGCGTTGCACCGGCTTCTGGCCATCGGAAACGTCGGGCAGCGCCCGGCCTTTGACCACGCTCACCGCATAGTCGAGATACGCGCGCTCGGCGTAGTCGCCGAGCGTCAGTTTTTCGCCTTCGGGCGCGGCTTCTTGGTCCGCGAAGAGATCGTCCATCAGATTTCCAGTGTTATGCGTTGACGAGGTTCAGAGTGTGCATACAGCGTCAGATCGGCATTCGCCGAAGCGTGAAAGCGTCAAATGTCGGCTTCAACTTCGTTGCCCTTCTCCTCCAGCCAACTGCGCCGCGACGCCGCTTCGCCCTTGCCCATCAGCATTGTCATACGTGTGACCGTGTCGTCAAACCCGAGATCACCGACTTGAACCGGCAGCAGGCGGCGCGTGTCCGGGTTCATCGTGGTGTCCCACAACTGCTCCGCGCTCATCTCGCCCAGCCCCTTGAAACGGCTGATCGACCATTGCGTCTCGCGCACGCCGTCCTTCCTCAGCTTGTCCAGAATCGCCTCGAGCTCACCTTCATCGAGTGCGTAGAGCTTTTGCGCCGGCTTCTTTCCACGCGCGGGGGCATCGACGCGAAACAGCGGCGGCCGCGCGATGCAAACATTGCCCTGCTCGATCAGTTGCGGGAAATGCTTGAAGAACAGCGTGAGCAGCAGAACCTGGATGTGCGAGCCGTCCACGTCCGCGTCCGACAAGATGCAGATCTTGCCGTAACGCAGATTCGAGAGATCGGCCTTCTGGTCAAGGCTGTCCGGACCGTGCGGGTCCACGCCGATCGCCACCGCGATGTCGTGCACTTCGTTGTTCGCGAACAACCTGTCGCGCTCGGTTTCCCACGTGTTCAGCACTTTGCCGCGCAACGGCAGGATGGCCTGGAATTCCTTGTCGCGGCCCATCTTCGCCGAGCCGCCTGCCGAATCGCCCTCGACCAGGAAGAGTTCGTTGCGCGAGACATCCGTCGATTCACAATCGGTCAGCTTGCCGGGCAGCACGGCCACGCCCGAGCTCTTGCGCTTTTCGATCTTCTGCCCGGCGCGCGTACGCGCCTGGGCTTGCCGGATCACCAGTTCCGCGAGTTTCTTGCCATACTCCACGTGCTGGTTCAACCACAGCTCAAGCGCGGGCCGCGTAAACGACGACACGAGTTTCACCGCGTCACGGCTATTGAGGCGCTCCTTGATCTGCCCTTGAAACTGCGGATCCAGCACCTTCGCCGACAACACGAACGACACCCGGGCGAACACGTCTTCCGCAAGCAGCTTCACGCCCTTGGGCTGAAGGTTATGCAGTTCGACAAAGCTCTTGACCGCCTGAAACAGTCCGTCGCGCAAGCCCGATTCATGCGTGCCGCCCGCGGGCGTCGGGATCAGGTTGACGTACGACTCGCGCAACAACGGGCCTTCTTCGCTCCATGCAACAACCCACGTTGCGCCCTCGCCTTCGGCGAAGGTTTCCTCATTCGACTTCGCATTGCCCGCGAACCGCTCGCCTTCGAACAAGGGGATAAGCAAGTCGCTGCCGCCCATGCCTTCGAGCAGGTAACCGCGCAACCCGTCTTCGTATTTCCAGCTTTGGCGTTCGCCGGTCTTTTCGTTGATGAGCACGACTTCCACGCCCGGCAGCAACACCGCCTTCGAGCGCAAGAGCCGCTGCAATTCACCCACCGGCAGGTTCGGTGAATCGAAATATTTCGGATTGGCCCAGGCAGTGACACGCGTCCCTGACTTCTTTTCACCGCGATTCATTGCCCGGGTTTCGAGCGGCTTCACCACGTCGCCATTCGAAAAACCGAGATCCGCGACCTTGCCGTCACGCCACACGGTCACATCCATCCGTGTAGACAGCGCGTTCGTGACCGAGACACCCACGCCGTGCAGGCCACCCGAAAAGGTATACGCACCACCGGCGGCCTTGTCGAACTTGCCGCCCGCGTGCAGGCGCGTGAACACGATCTCGACGACCGGCACGCCTTCTTCCGGATGCATGCCGAACGGGATGCCGCGTCCATCGTCTTCGACAGACACCGAATGATCAACGTGCAGCGTGACCGTGATCTGCTTGCCGTAGCCGCCGAGCGCCTCGTCGGAGGCGTTGTCGATGACTTCCTGAATGATGTGCAGCGGATTTTCGGTGCGGGTGTACATGCCGGGCCGTTGCTTGACCGGCTCGAGACCCTTGAGCACCTTGATCGATGCTTCGCTGTATCCGCTGTTCTTGCCGCTGTCGGCGGCGCTGGGTTTTTTCGTGGACATGTCTGGACGTGGGTCCGGTTGTCTGGGCAGCCACAGCCTGACGGCAGCGGTCGCCCGGACAACCGGCGAATGCGTGAACATAGCGGGCCAACCCGGCCAACCGCGCCTGAGCCGGCCGCGCCGGATTGCGCGTTATTAACTCGAAACCGCGACGGCCTCTCGCTTGACTGTAGCGTTTCACTTCAAGGTGTCACCACGGTGTAACCGCAGCGATCCCTCCGCTAGGCCGTGCGCCCGAAAACGCGACGTATTTTACTGTTTCCGACAATTTTTTCGATATGGGGAAGACGCCGGTCCTGAGGGCCGACCTACTTGCGCTTGGCTTCCAGTTCTTCCCAGCGCTCGAGCGCGACCAGCAATTCCTCGTCGATAGCTGCATGCCGTTCACTCAGCCGCGTGCCTTCTTTCGGATCTTTCGCGAACACTGAACCGTCTTCGAGCTTTGCCGCAATCGACTTTTGCTCGGCTTCTAGTGCGGCGATCTGCGCGGGCAGCGCTTCCAGCTCCCGCACTTCCTTGTACGGCAGCTTGTTCGAGCGCTGCGAATTGCGACCGGCACCGCTGTCTTTCGGGCCGTCTTCCTTCTTCGCTTGCTTGGCCGTGTCACGGGCGGCGTCGAGAGCGATTCGCTCGGAACGTTCGCGCTGGATCTGCCAGTCGGTGAACCCGCCCACATACTCGCGCCACATGCCGCCGCCTTCCGACGCAAACACCGAAGTCACGACGTTGTCCAGGAACTGGCGGTCGTGGCTCACCAGCAGCACGGTGCCGTCGTAATCGGTAAGCAGTTCTTCCAGCAGTTCGAGCGTCTGGATATCCAGGTCGTTGGTCGGCTCGTCCAGGACCAGCACGTTCGCGGGTCGCGCGAACAAACGCGCGAGCAGCAGCCGGTTGCGTTCCCCGCCCGACAGCGAACGCACAGGCGAACGCGCGCGCTCCGGTGCGAACAGGAAGTCACCGAGATAACTCATGACGTGCTTCTTCACGCCGTTCACTTCGACCCATTCACTGCCTGGGCTGATGGTGTCGGCGAGTGTCTTGTCGAGGTCGAGCTGCGCGCGCATCTGGTCGAAATACGCCACCTGCGTATTCGTGCCGGTGCGCACCGTGCCTTCATCCGGTGCGAGTTCGCCCAGGATCATCTTGAGCAGCGTGGTCTTGCCCGCGCCGTTCGGACCGATGAACCCGAACTTGTCGCCGCGCATGACGGTCGCGGTGAAGTTGTCGACAATCGTTCGATCGCCGTATTTCTTCGTCACGTCGGTCAGTTCCGAGACGATCTTGCCCGAGCGCTCGCCCTGCCCGACATCAAGCTTCACGTTGCCCTGTACGTTGCGGCGTTCGGCGCGCTCGTTGCGCATTTCCACCAGCCGCGCGATACGTCCAACGCTGCGTGTACGCCGCGCCTCCACGCCCTTGCGAATCCACACTTCTTCCTGCGCCAGCAGCTTGTCGAACTTGGCCGCTTCGACCTGTTCAATCTCAAGCTGCTGCGCCTTGCGCGTCTGGTACGCCGTGTAGTTACCCGGATACGACAGCAAGCGTCCGCGATCCAGATCCACGATGCGGGTAGCCACCTTGTCGAGGAAGGCCCGGTCATGGGTAATGAACAGCAAACCGGTGCGCAACGTGACCAGCATCTCTTCCAGCCAGCGAATACCGTCGAAGTCGAGGTGGTTGGTCGGCTCGTCCAGAAGCAGCACGTCCGGTTGCACAACCAGCGCACGAGCCAGCGCCACGCGCTTTTTCATGCCACCCGAGAGCGCGCCCGAACGAATGTCGCCGTCCAGCCCGATCTGCTGCAGCGTGGTCGCCACGCGGGTTTGCCAGTTCCAGGCATCGTGCAGGTCGAGCGAGGACTGCAGCGCGTTCATGCTGTGCAGCAGCGCGTCGTGCTCGGGACCTTCGGGGGTATCGGCGAGTTTGTGCGCCACGACGTCATATTCGTCGAGCAATTCCCGTTCATGGGACAAGCCCGACGCGACGACGTCGAACACCGACGCCTCCAGATCGAACTCGGGTTCCTGCGGCACGTACACGGTGGTGAGTTCGTTTTGGCGCGTGATGAGGCCGTCGTCAGGCTTGGTGAGCCCGGCGATGATCTTCAGCAGCGACGACTTGCCCGCGCCGTTACGGCCGATCAGGCCGACGCGTTCGCCCGCTTCGAGTGAAAAGTCAGCGTGATCGAGCAACGCAACATGGCCGAACGCGAGTTGGGCGTTCGAAATGGAATAAAGCGACATGGGAGGCAGCCGGAAAAGTGCAGATACTGGAAGCGGCCATTGTACCGGTCTTGACCGGCGCGCTTGGAGGCCCTATGCCATCAGGACAAGGCGAAGTGCCTGATAAGGTACAAAAAAAACGCGGCCACGCCGCGTTTTTGAGATTAGCGCCATGACCAGAGCGGCCCGGCGCCGACCGGTGAAACCGGCACCCAAGCGTTATTTCACATGGATTTTGATCGTCTGGCTCATTTCCGGTCCAAACGACTGATGTGCACCGTCGCCGAATTGCAGGGTCAGCGTGTGATCGCCCGGGGGCAGTGCCACGTCCGCTTCCGTCTGCATCTTGCCGAAATGCAGCGATTTATCGTTCATTGGAATCACGAGACCCCTTTGCATCGGGCCTGCGTCGATCAGCAAATGGTGGTGGCCCTTTTGCGGGTCTTTGTCGCCGGCCGGCGCGAGCTCCATGCCTTCCAGGCCGAAGACCATATGCACCGGGCTTGTGACGGTTGCGCCGTCTTTCGGTTCGACGAAAAACACCCGGGCTTGTTGCGCGTGTACGGCAACGGCCAGAAGGAAAACGCTCGACAACACCGCTCCCGACAACAGTTTCTTGAACATCATTTTTTTGCTCCCAGAAGAATGCGGCTGCCGGACCAACGATCCAGGCAGGCCAAAACGGTTTCGTGCGACACGCGTGGCGTGATCGACGCAGCATGACCTACCGGACGACACGCAAGGGACTCAAAAACCGCCGGGGAGAGGATACACCGAGCATAAGAAATCACGCAGATCCGTGCTTCTGCCCTGCCCCGGGGCTACTCCACTTCGATGAACAGATTGTGACATTCCGGTACTATGCGGGTCGCCGAATGTTTCGGCAGCCGCGCGCGGCACCACCCGGAATACGAATTTGCGGGCACACGCCGCCGCGTGAAATATTTAACGATGTTTTGTCGAACGAGAAGAAAGAGTCTGTCGTGAGTGAAGTTTTAGAATATAAAAGCTGGGTTTGCCTGATTTGTGGCTGGATATACAATGAAGAAGACGGCCTGCCAGAAGACGGCATTGCGGCTGGAACCCGTTTCGCCGATATCCCGGACACGTGGCGTTGTCCATTGTGCGACGTCGGCAAAGACGATTTCGTGGCAGTCGAGTTCTGATCCGGCTGCAGGAATCGTCGTTTCAGCCCGATTGCGCGCCGTTCAGCGCGCGACCACAATCAGCTCCCTGCTCGCGGCCGACACCGCCTGCCCATCCCAGTCGCCCTGCCACGTGAGGTGGCGGAACCCTGCGGCCTCGAGCTGCCCGGTGAGTTCGTCCCGAGTGCGAAAGCGCAGTTCGCTCGTGGACGTCAGCGTCTCGTCTATCGCCTTGAATCGATAATACGTGTTGAAGCGAATGCCCGACTCCGGGCTGCCGATCACATCGTCCTGCCACACCTCCACCTCGCCGATCCGCTCCACGTCGATCAGCCTGAGTGATCGCGCGGGCGTCCAGGATTCCCACGCCCGCGCGGTCGGGTTGCGGCTCTCGAACGCCAGGGTCCCGCCGTCGCGCAGCGCGTAGCGGGCGGCTTTGAGCGTATTGAAGAACGCGGTGTCGTCGAGGAAAACCTGCGCGACGTGGCCCGTCATCACCAGCAGATCGGCGGGCGGCAGCAAGGCGAGCGCGCGAGCATCGCCTTCAATCCACTGAACGCGATCGCCGTTCGGCCTATGCCGCGCCACATGCAACATCTCAGGCGCGGGATCGACCGCAATCACGCGATGCCCCCGCGACGCCAGTTCACACGCGAGCAACCCCGTTCCGCAACCGAGATCGATGACGCGCTGCATGCCTGCGGCCAGCGTCAGGTAGAAGCCGGTATCGGTGGCGAAGGGATTCAGGGTGTCGTACAGCGCGACGAGGCGCGGGTCCGTGTAGAGCGTGGATGGCATCGGAGAAATTGGGTAGGCGGTTAAACGTCAGTCGCTTTGCGTTTCAGCGGCTGAGGTAAGCAAGGGCGTCGCGCATGGGCTGGCTCGGCACGAGGATCGAACCCGTGAACGGCGTGTCGAGGTCGAGGATCACGAGCACCGTGGACGCTATCGATAACGCGCCGAGCGTGATGGTAACCAGTGCCAGTGCGTTACGCGGTGCGATCAGGCCAAAGCAAAGGAAGATGATCAGCAGCCAGAAGACGAGAATCCGGTCGAACGGCGACGAAGCTGAACCACGCGCTTCCTCCACTATTTTCCAGCGTTGCTGGATCAGCCGGTCAAACCGGCCAAGCGCTTCTTCAGCGAGCTTCTGGTGGAACTGATCAGGCGGCTGTAGCTCGCGTGTGTACCGTTGCGCCCGTTCAAGCATGGCGCCCAGTATGCGGCTGTCAAGATTATCGGTGCCGTAGCTCGGCAGAGTTTTCTGATAGTAGTCGCCGGGAGGCGGTCGTTCCTGCGCCCAGGTGGACGCGATCGCGGCCGCCGTGTAGGCCCGCAGGAGCCGGCGGGGAGCGTCGGCATCCGGGCCGTACTCGCGCAAGCTGTTGTCGAGCTGGATCAGCGCAGCGGCATAGGTACGGATGTCGTTAGTGGTGTTATCGAATACCGTTTTCGACGATGCCGTCAGCAAACCCAGCACGAGCGCCGCGAACGTGACCAGCATGCCGACCACCAGTTTCAGCAATTGCACGGTCTCATGCGCCTTGTGTTCCTCAGGCAGCAGCGGGCGCACGAACACGCCAAGCCCGGTGGCCGCGAGCAGGCACAAGAACACGACGACAGAGGTTTCGAGTTCGGTCATGGCGAGGGCTGGAGGACATTTGTATTATCGGATGAAGTGGCGGGTTATTCCAGACGAGAAGGTTTCTGCAGCGGTGATTCGCGCGATCAAGTCGCCCCCTTGATGGAGGGGCGACCATAATCCGCAGTTGTGCTTGTTAATCGACGGGTCAGAGATCATGGAAAAGACGAAATACCGGGTGGCTGCGTTTGCCCTGACGGCCAGCAGTTGCGCGTTGGCCAATGTCGTCGCCGATAACGTCATCCGAAGCGCAGCGCCTGCGAACGACCGCGTCATGGGTAACCTAGTCCCGGCTGCCGCCAGCCTTGCGAGCAACTCGTGACCACTACATACAGCGCGCGAGAATACGGCATCGCTACGCATTTTTATCAATATTTGGTGCCAGAGCGTATTATCTCAACCGCGGGGGTTGTCGTTGAGCACCTTCGTGCAACGCGGGAACGAGAGTGCCAGGCGCTCAACCTATTTGGCTCGCGCGAATCTTTTCAGTCACATTGCCCACTGAAAACCTATGTTCAGTCCTGTCGCACTCTACGTTGTCGGAATTATGTCCGGCGCGATCAGCGTAGTCGTATTTGGCTCGCTGGTGCGGTCCGGGACACCCGGACTGTTTCGCTGGATCAGTGCAAACGTCCTGATTGTGGTTGCACTTGTCGCATTGGCTTTCAGTGGCACTTCACCGGCACCGCTCGCCGTCGTGATCGTAAGTTCCCTATTCGCCGGTGGTGCATTTCTTGTACTGCAAGGTTGCCGATTATTCTTCGGCCTTCAACCTTCGCGGCTTCATGAGGTCGTGGCATTCGTGCTGCTGGTGGTGGGCATTGTTCACTGGAGCTATTTCTCGCCGAACGCGGGTGCTCGGATTGTTCTGATGTCCAGCTTCCTCGCCTATGTTCGCCTGATGGTGGCCTGGACCACCTATACCAAGAGGCCGCCGCATCGACCGGGGTATAGCTATCAATTCGTCGCGATTGTCGCTGCGCTCGGCGGCCTCGTTCATATTGCTCGTGGGCTCGCCGCTGGCCTCGGCTGGGAACATCACACACGGTTTCTCGATCCAACGCCATTGACTATCGCGTTTCTCGGGCTTGGCATCATCACCCTGCCATGTCTCTCGATCGGCGCGCTCATGCTTACCTATGACCGCATGGCGGAGAAAATGGAGCGCCTCGCGGCTATCGACGAGTTGACCGGTGCCCTCGTGCGGCGCGAGTTCATGGCTCAGGCCGAGTTGCAGCTGGAGTGTGCCAACCGTGCGAGATCCCGGTTTGCGGTTGCAATCCTGGACATCGACAACTTCAAAGCAGTCAATGATGCTCACGGCCACGCGGCAGGCGACCGCGCGCTCGCTCACTTTTCTTCGATTGTGTCGCAGGGCATCCGGCGAGGCGATATTTTCGGACGGCTTGGCGGGGAAGAGTTTGCAATATTGTTCCCTGAAACAACCAGGGCGGACGCGCTCACGTTGGTGAACAGTTTGCGTCTGCATCTGGCCGCCTCTTCGCTCACCGTCCCTTGCGGAGAAGTGACATGCACGTTCAGTGCTGGCGTAGATGAATATCAAGCCAACGAAATGCTGGCAAACCTGATGGCGCGAGCCGACGCAGCGCTCTACTCGGCCAAGGCCATGGGCCGAAATCGCGTCGTCTCCGCGGTCTCGACTGGCGACGAGGCAGTCGGCGCCACGAAAGACGCACCGAAACCGACTTGAGCGAAGGAGCAGTGCGAGGCTTCGCCCTTCGCAGTAGCTGAGACAGTAGCTGAGATCGTGAGGTCTTTAAGGTTACTATCAAATTTTCGACTGACCACGAATTCAAGGCTAATAGCCTGCGCCGGTTTTTGCGACGTAGCACCTTTTGATTACATTTCCACTACGGCATGTGGACCTGCATGTGGACCTGACACAATGAAATCTGAAGAGTGCGGACACATCCGTGATCTGAGCGAGGGACAGCGTTTCCAACTGCTCGTCACGAGTATCACCGATTACGCCATCTACATGCTGGACCCAGAAGGGTTTGTCAGCAGCTGGAACGCCGGGGCGGAACGGTTCAAGGGTTATGCTGCGCACGAGATCATCGGCCAGCACTTCTCCGTGTTCTACACGGAAGAGGACCGGCGCTCGGGCAAACCGACCCGGGCGTTACAAACCGCTCGCGAACACGGAAAGTTCGAAGACGAGGGTTGGCGGGTGCGAAGAGACGGCACGCGGTTTTGGGCGAGCGTCGTGGTCGATCCCATCCGGGATCCCTCCGGCGAGTTGATCGGCTTCGCCAAGATCACGCGCGACATTACCGAGCGCAAAGCGGCCGAGGAGGCATTGCGCGAGAGTGAGGACAGGTTCCGCCTGCTCATCCAGAGCGTGACCGACTACGCGATCTACATGATCTCCCCGACGGGGGTGATCACGAACTGGAACGCTGGCGCGGAGCGCATCAAGGGCTACAAGCGAGAGGAGATAGTCGGTTTGAATTTCGCGGTCTTCTACACTGAAGAAGACCGGGCGAAAGGCATGCCTGCCAGGACGCTGGCAACGGCAGAAGCCGACGGGCGGTTTGAACAGGAAAGCTGGCGTGTGCGCAAAGACGGAACGCGATTCTGGGCGCACGTCGTTGTCGACGCAATCCGCGACGAAGCGGGAAAACTGCTGGGATTCGCCAAGGTCACGCGCGATATCACGGAACGAAAGCTGGCAGCGGAAGCGCTTGAGCGAGCCAATGCGGCACTTTTCCAATCGCAAAAGCTGGAGGCCATCGGCCAGCTCACCGGAGGGATCGCCCATGACTTCAATAACCTGCTGGCGGTCATCTCGAGAGTGTGGATGTGCTGACCACACGAGCGCAGAATTATGCCGATACCAAGCTGCTGGATGCCATGCGGCGCGCCGTCGAGCGTGGTGCGCTCATGACCCAGCAACTGCTTTCGTTCGCCCGTCAGCAACCGCTCATGGTCGAAAAATATGACCTGAACGCTGTAATCAGCAGTTTCGAACCCGTACTGCGCCGCGCGGGAAATTCCGCTATCGAGATGGAGATACAGCCAGCGCATGATGCCAAGACCGTTTTGCTGGATGCAGCCCGCTTCGAAGCAGCGTTGCTGAACCTGGTGGTCAACGCTCGCGATGCGATGCCCGATGGCGGAAAACTGAAGGTCAGCGTCGAAAACGCCCTGCTCGGTGCTGGGGAGGTCGGGAATCTGGCGCCGGGCTCTTATGTCCGCGTTTCTGTCTCCGATACTGGCTCCGGCATGCCGCCGGCGGTTGTGGCACGTGCGTTCGAGCCGTTCTTTACGACCAAGGACGTTGGCAAGGGCACGGGGCTGGGCCTGAGCCAGGTTTACGGATTCATCGCGCAATCCGGCGGCGACGTCGTGATCGACAGCGAAGAGGGTAAAGGTACAACCGTCAGCATGTACTTGCCTGCAGTTGTTGGCGCGCCAGACGAGAGGATTGGCACGACCAGCAATGGCGTGGATACAGTTCTTATTGTGGAAGATGAGCCGGACGTGCTGGACGCGGCGGGGCAGCTTTTTCGCAGCATAGGCTACGAGGTTGCGACGGCGACCAACGGCATCGACGCGATGGCGATCCTGGAGCGCCGTTCCGACATCGACATCCTGTTCACCGACGTAGTCATGCCGAAGGGCATGAGTGGTATTCAACTAGCGCGCCTGGCGCGCGAACTTCGTCCCGATCTCAAGGTGGTGCTGGCGTCGGGGTATCCGCTTCCCGCTTTGCGCGAGCAGTACGGACGTATCGACGATTTCGCCTTCGTCGTTAAACCGTACCTCCTGGCAGAACTCGCCAAAGCGCTCAGGGCTGCGGGCTAAGCATGTTGACTGCATTGCGCCCCTTGCCGATCGCGCTTTCCTCTTCACGAGCCCATGCCCGGGTTGCACCTTTCGTTTTAAACGTCTTTGATATACTCTGCCCGCTGCGCCGGATCCATGCTCGCCAGCGTTCATCGATGGGTAAGATTGGAGCCGTAGTCTTTGCCTGGAAATCGGTGAATAGCAAGATCGAGAAAGTTAGGGTTCACAGTGCGTCACGGCGCTTCATTTAGGAAGAAGCGAATCGGCCGAAAACGCAAGCTGGGTGAGGATAGAGCCTTGATCTACAAGGCCTCATTCCACCCATTGAAAATATCCATCTCCCCGTAGTTCAATGGATAGAACAAGTGCCTCCTAAGCGCTAGATGCAGGTTCGATTCCTGCCGGGGGGACCATCTCAGTTCCCATCGAATACTAAAAGCCCCGTAAGCCTTGCGCTGCGGGGCTTTTTTGTGTCGTTATCGTTTCGTGGCATTCCGACATTCGTTTTGACAACAACAACGCCGCCAACCTGCACGCATAAGCGACGTAGACCACTCTTCCCAATGCACGAACGCCCCGGAAAGCGCTACTCTTAGCGAGCCCTGTTTCGCTTCGCCGCGTGTCGATTCTTCTCCGGGACCCCACCATGGCCACGACCTTCACCGTTTTCAAGGCTCAGCTCAACATGCTGCTTCGCGATCAGCCGCGCGGCATGACCGCGGACCTGACCGATTTCGCAGTTGCCTATTGGGACGGACGTCAAGTGGTGGGCGCCTACTTGCGCGATGCTGGCCATGTCGATGAAGTGTTCGACCTGGACGAGAACGCTTTCGAGCAGTGGCGCGACGAGTTTGTCGCGTGGCTAGCCGATCCGCGCTTTACAGCACGGCCAGACCTGCTGGTGTAGACAGGGAAGAAAAGAAGAAGCCGCCGTTCGATGCTGTCGGATATCAGTGCGCTCTGCTGCTTACCGCGACTTAAAGTGCACCGGTCCAGAATTCGTCATCGAGTGCCTGGAAGAAAAACGTTTCCAGTGCGTCCTCCGACAAATCATCGATCGTAATGCCGCGCAAGCGGCAAAGCACGTGGAGTGTCTCATCGGCAGCAATGACGAGATTCCTGAATGCGGCGGCAGTGGGGTTGGTCGTGTTCATGCATTCGCTAACGGCCCCTACGAGCGAAACTTTAGATCCACATGCACGGTATTTTCGACTAACCGCTTCAAGCCGGACCATGGCACGCCGAGGTAATACGTCGTAAGCAATCTTCGCCTAACCGCCTCGCCCAAAAAAACACCTGACGTCTGTTGCAGTCGCCGTTACACCGGCACCAATACGATCCTTGAATTCACCCGCCAAGATAGGCGCCGCCGCCGAGTTCGTCTTCAAGCGCATTGAAAAAGAACTCACCCAATTGCGCATCCGACAAACTGTCGAGTGGAATATGCCTCAAGCGGCAAAGCAATTCCAACGCTTCGTCGGCGGCATTTAATGCGCTACGGGTATCGGTATAACCAAGTTTGTCGAGTTTCATGAGCGCAATAACGGCACGGGTCAAGCGGGCTTTAATGCCGCGCTGACAAGCTGAAAAACCACACCCTGCCATCCATGACAAATTCGCAGCGGGACATTCTGTTCCCGCAGTCCGTCCCAATCACCAGGGGCCGACGATGTCATCGCCAAGTGCATTGGAAAAGAACTCGCCAAGCTCATCATCGGAGAGCTCTTCAATATCAACCCCGCGCAGGCGGCAGATCAGTTCGAGCGTTTCGCCCGCAGCCCGGATGAGGGCGCGGGAGGCTTCGGGGGTGGGTTCTTTGGTGTCCATGCCAACACTAACGGCGCCGATACAAGGAACTTTAAGCGCGCATTACCCGTGCGTTAAGCAGCAACGCCAGGCACGCTCGTGAACAATGTCGAACCAGTAACCTGTCACTCAGGCTCAACCGGAAAGCGTCGGTTCAACTCACGCTTCGCCCAATGAAGCGCTTCGTTTTCGGCGACATTGCTGGTTGGCGCCATCTCGCCAGCGTTCGTCTTGAGCGGCAAGCTGCCCGCCTGCACGGACCAGTCCCAGCGAGTGCCGCGTTGTTCGACGAACACGTCGATGACATGTTCATTGTGCATATAACGCATGGCTTCTCCCGTTGGCAGGACGCGATCCTAGCATGGCGCGCGGCACGGCTCGCCGTCACGCTCGCCCTGAGGCTTCGTGCTGGTCGCACCAGTCGAGCGCCCATGCCCGCGCGCACGCGATGGCATCGCCGTCGTTATCGAACGCGTCGATGTCGCCTGACTCGTGCTTTTCCGCATGCGCGGCGTCCGCTGCCGGCATGCGGATCATGCGAGCCTGCGCGTAGTACAAGCCATCTTGATCGTGTCGTGAGCGACAGTCGATGTGAAAACCCTTGTAATCGAAACGCATCGGCGTATTCCTCGCAAAAATGTGAACGTTTGACCAGTACCGGCAGGTTCGCGCAAGACGCGTTCCGCGTGCGCATGCTGCCCAAGCGTTACTGGGAGGACGCATGGCCTCGTATTGGCCCCATCGGTCCCCACAAACTCGTTAAAATACGCCGACCTTTGTCGGGACGAACGGATAAGCAAGCGTAATTCAATACCCTCAATACCCGCCCCGTCCCGATCGAACGAGAAGATATCTCGTACTGGGTTAAATACCGTTTTAGATACCGTTTGCCCCTGCTCAATCTCGTCTGCCACGGATTCCGCTATGAAATTGCTTGCCGCCGTCGCCTTAAGCCTGTGTTTGTCGACCGCTCACGCCTCACAGGAAACCGATGCCTGCGATGCCCATCGCCAGACCCTCGAAAGGCAGATGGCTACCGCGCTGAACCAGGACAACTCGGCGCAACTCGACGCCTTGCAAGCCGAACTCGACAAGACCAACGCCGAATGCACGCCCGACGCGATCGCGCAAAAACGCGCAGACGCATTGAGACGCCACGAGAGTGCCGTGGCCGAAGCCAAGAATCGTTTGCGTGACTGGGAAGCGGAGTTGGCGCGCGCCCAGAAAAAGGGCACGGATCAGCTGAACATAGCGGCCTGGCAGCGCAAGGTGAACCGGGCGCGCACCGACCTGGACCGGGCGGTGGCGAGACCCATCCAGTGAACCGCTTATTGAGGGTTTGTGTTGACTAAGGGTTTGTACCGACCTGAAATTCGCTGAAGTTTTTTTCACCGCTGCCGTTAGACATTCATGGACTCGCTCATAGACATGAAACTCCAAGGTGCGCCCTCCGCGCTGTTGGCAGACCAGGAACTGACGCACCTCGAACTGGTGCTGCGCCGTTCACTGATCGACGACGCGTTGTGCCCCATCATGCCGCCCACCTACTGGCGCGAACGGCTTGCGCTGGTCGCGCGAAGCTCGCATCTGTCTCACACGCAGATCCAGACGGTTCATCGGCTGTATCTGCAGATTGACGCCTACGAAGCCGGCAGCCGGACGCTCCACACCGCGCCCGAACTCACCCCCGACCCAACGTCGCTGATTCCGCCCATGTCGCGCATGGTCCCGCAACTGGCCCAGGCCTATCCGCTCGGGAAAGACCGCTCGTAAAGAAGTCGCCCGGAGCTCGCGCAGACGCTCAGTGCCGGTGCCGAAGCCACCAGTCGCGTAACGTGCCGTAGCTTGCATGGCTACGGCGGCGCAGCATGCGATCGCGGAATTCGTCGCGCCATTCGTGCGCCAGCACCGCAATCGCGAGCGCGGCAAGCGCCGCGAGACCAACGAGGATATTCACTAAACCCTCCATGGCGCCCTCCATTCCGGTCGACTGCCATGATTCAAGCATAGGTCAAGCGCCCGGAATCGGGGCGCGGACGCGGATTTAATCCGCTCGAACAGCGCGGTCAAAATTTTTCCGCTTCGACGGCCGGCTCAATGGGCCCATGGATCAACGAGTCGACAAATCGATACGGGGCGCCGAACCACCGGCGCTCAACTTGAGCGTTGCATGAACCGCATGACGGCGTCGACAATCATCTCGCGATGCCGGGCCCGCGATCTCGCGCCGGATGGATCGCGCCCGAAAGCGACAGTGAACGTATGGCGGTTCGCGACGCGATGAAAACACAGCGAACTGATGAACAGATGCAGGTCGACAGGGTCGACGTCGCCACGAAATTGCCGCGCCGCGACGCCGCGCGCGATCAGGTCGGCCATCGTCTTCACCACGCTGGCGTTGCGCGCCCTGAACGCCTTCAACTGGCTCACATGTTTCGCGCCGTGAATGTTCTCGATCGTCACGAGGCGGACGAAATCGCGGTGTTTGTCGTGGAAGTCGAACGTGAACTCGACGAGTTCGCGCAAGCCTTCACGCGGGTCCATGGTATCGAGATGCAACGACTGCTCAAGCGCGCGGATCTTGCCGTAAGCCTCCTCGATGACCGCTTCGTACAACCCTTCCTTGCTGCCGAAGTAGTAATACAACATGCGCTTCGTTGTATTCGTGCGCTGCGCGATGGCGTCGACCCGCGCGCCGCTTAAACCCATCGCCGCGAACTCCTCGGTGGCGATGTCGATAATGTTTCGTTTGGTTTGTTCCGGGTCGTACTTTCGTTTGATGCCTGATGCCCCAACCGAACGAAGCGACCGAACCGGCGCTGCAACCTTGCTTGCCTTTTTCATCGTTTGTTGTGCAGAGCGCCCTAGGGTGAAAAGATTTAGCATGGGCTTTCGGGCGTAAATCGCAAGGGGATTCGTCACAAAAACCCTTGTATCAAGGGGTCCCGGCGGGGTTTCGCCTGGGTTTCGCCGGGGTTTCGCTATACTTCCGCAAGATTTTTGCAGACTCCTGTTGCGCGCCCCACAAGGAATCGAATGACTCACAAGCAAGCCCTGGCCCGCGTTGCGTCGGCCTTCAACTCCATGGTGAAGCCAACGCTGATTGCATGCGTCATTGCAGGTGGCGCGTGCGTCTTGCCACTGAACGCCAGCGCACAAAACGCGGCCGCCCAGCAGCCGTTTCCCGATCAGACACTGCCGCCTGGCCATCCCGCCGTGCAACCGCCGTCACCGCAAAGTCTCGCGGCCGAAGGCGTGCGCACGAGCGCCAACATCGCACGGGGAGCCGCCGACATCTGCCACATCGACCGCCTGAAGATCGACCGGTTCAAGGTGATGACGCGCAAGAGCTTCCCTGCCGCGCCCGATTTCGACGGCGAGTGGAATCTTGGCTACAAGGAAGCGCAGGCCACGGTCGATCGCTTCGCGGCGATGAAAATCAATAACCCCACCGAGTACGCAAAGGAGACCGGCGAGGCTTGCCCGGCGCTGACCCAAGGTATCGACGAAGTGACGAAGTGATGAAGTTGATCAGCGCTTAGCCGGGCGTGCCGTAATGCGCACGCTTTTCGGCGTACATGGAGGCGTCGGCACGTTGCAGCATGACTTCCAGCCGCTCGCCGTCCTGCGCGGTGGCCGCGCCCATCGCAAAACTCAGGGGCATGCCTGAATAGAACTGGTTGTTGACCTCGAGCAGTTGCCGGATGCTGTCGATCACCGCGGCGCCGCCGCGTTCATCCACGCCGGGCAGGAGCAGCACGAACTCGTCGCCGCCAATGCGCGCAGCGTGGCTCGGCTTTTCCACTGCCTTGCCGAGCACTTCGCCCGCGCGGCGCAGTAACGCGTCGCCGGCAGCGTGGCCGAGTTGATCGTTGACGGCCTTAAGACCGTTCACGTCGACCGCCACGGCTGTCACCGGGAACGGGCCTTTGCGCTCCAGCCGATTCATTTCATCGATGTAAAACGAGCGGTTCTTGAGTTTCGTCAGCGCGTCGTGCTTGCCGAGAAACTCCAGGTACGCCTCCGCTTTCTTGCGCGCGGTGATGTCGGTGAGCGCGACGAGAACGAGATCCCAGTCGGCTTCGTGGCCGGGAAACACCGAGAATTGCAGATGCACATGCAACTGCTGCCCTTCCAGCGAATAGTTGACGACCTCGCGCTGATGGAACAGGCGGTTCTCCCATAGATCGATAAGCTGTTCCTGGAAATGGCTCACCATCTCGTCACGAAAAACATCGCCCAGACGCGAGAGCAAGGCGGCTTTGTCCTGTGCGCCGAACATGGTCAGCGTGTGCTGATTCACGTCGAGCACGTGAATTTCCTGCATGCAGCGCTCGATGAATTCCGGATGAACATTCGTGAACGTCCGGAAGTCGACAATTCCGCGTTCACGTATATCGTCCAGCAGCGCCTTCACTGAGCTGAAGTTTTCGACCCACAACGAAACGGGCGAATGCTCGAACAGGCCGCGCGCATAAAGCTCGCTCAGCGCGGCCTTGCGGCGCACATCTTCCAGCTCCGTAATGTCTTCCACGGTCACCAGCACGCGGTCCCAGGTGGCTTCATGGCCGGGCAGGATCACGGCTTTCAGCAATACGTCGAGCCGCTTGCCGTCGAGTGAGTAGTTCACGGTCTTGCTCACGAACGTCGATTTGCCGGACCATAGCTGTTCGAGTTCGTCTGCGTGGGTGAGCAGCATGTCGTCGCGGAAAACGGCGCCCAGGTTAAGCACAAGATGGTCGATATCCTTCGCGCCGAACAGCGTCAGCGTGCGCCGGTTGACCTTGATCAGCCGGATGCGCGACGAGCATTCGGCAATCCGCATCAGGTCCTCAAGCAGAAAAGTGCGCAGGTCGACAATGCCCTGCGCGCGCCAGCCTTCGAACACCTCGCGCACGGCGCTAAAGTCTTCGAGCCACAGCGAAACGGGCGCGAGGTCGAACATATCGGCATCGTCCGTTAGCGGGTTCAATCCAGCCGTCGATGCAGCCGTCGATGCCGTCGCCACACTCTGCAAAACGCGCCCCTGGTTGTTCGGCATGTCCATCCTTTTCCGATGATCGAGCTTGATATGGTCCGGTTCCGCCATTTTATGCGCAGACGTGGCGGAAGAAAGCTGGAAGGAAATAAACCAAAGGGACGCACACGCCGCGGCCTTGAGCAACAATGAGGGACTTCAGGTACGGTTGCTGCACGAAGGCGTTGAGCGGCCGCACGCGTTGCGGCCTCCACACGCCCGGGCGAATGGCTGAACGCCGGCCAGGCGCCGGGATATCAAACCTCTTTAAACCCCGTCAAAGGAGACACGTTCCCATGGCTGACTTTCGCATCTGGTCCGATGAATTCGCGGCCAACGGACATCTTTCTAAGCATCATGAGTTCGATCAGCAAGCATTCGGCGTTGACGGCGAAAACATCTCGCCCGCGCTGCAATGGGACGGCGTGCCGTCCGAAGCCAAGAGCCTCGCGCTCACCGTCTACGACCCCGACGCGCCCACTGGCAGCGGCTTCTGGCACTGGATCGTGGTGAACATTCCGGTCGATACCCGCTCGCTGCCGCAGAATGCCGGCAAGGCCGACGGCAGCCTGCTGCCTGCCGGCGCGCTACAAATGCGCAATGACTACGGCACGGTTGGTTTCGGCGGCGCAGCGCCACCGCGCGGCGACAAACCTCACCGGTACATTTTCCGGATTCACGCGCTGAAGGCGGATCACCTGTCGCTCGATGTCTCGGCGACCAACGCAGTCGCCCGTTTCATGGTGCATCTGAATGAAATCGATTCGGCTACCTATACGGGGCTGTATCAGTTGAAGTAAGCAGGTGAAATAAGCGCCGGACCTGGGTCGCGCGCGTCGGCTTGCACGTCGTCGCGCGGCCTTGAGCGTCTTGAAGTAAACCGTCTGAAAGGCGCGAGCCTTACACTTCGCCGCTCCCCTCCCGCTCCCCTCCTTTCCCCGACCGATGGACGCAGAACAAGGCCTTCCTATTCCCCAGCGCTATTGGGCCATCCTGGTCGTGGCGCTCGGCATTACGCTCGCAGTACTCGACGGCGCCATCGCCAACGTCGCACTTCCCACCATCGCCCGCAACCTGAACGCCAGTCCCGCCGACTCGATCTGGGTGGTCAACGCGTATCAGCTTGCCATCACGGTCTCGCTGCTGCCGCTCGCCTCGCTCGGCGACCGGATCGGCTACCGGCGGGTGTACATGTCGGGACTCGCGCTGTTCACCATCGCGTCGTTCGGCTGCGCGCTTTCCGGATCGCTGACGTCGCTCGCCATTGCACGGGTGATACAAGGGTTCGGCGCAGCGGGCATCATGAGCGTCAACACGGCCCTGGTGCGCATGATCTATCCCAACGAGCATCTGGGCCGCGGCGTCAGCATCAACGCCTCCGTGGTGGCGATCTCGTCGGTTATCGGACCTACGGTTGCTTCCGGCGTTCTCTCGATTGCACCCTGGCCGTGGCTCTTTGCGATCAACGTGCCGATTGGCATCGCCGCGTACGCCGTCGGCTGGAAAGCGTTGCCGCGCACGCCGGGACACCGGCAACCCTACGACTACCTCAGCGCGCTGATGAACGCGGCGGTGTTCGGCCTCGCGATTACCGCCGTCGATGGGCTCGGCCACGGCGAACATCTTCTGTACGTGCTCGCCGAGTTTCTCGGTGCCGGCTTGATCGGATACTTTTTCGTGCGACGGCAACTGACGCAAACCGCGCCGCTTTTGCCTATCGATCTGCTGCGAATCCCGGTGTTCGCGCTCTCCATTGTCACGTCCTTCTGCTCGTTCACCGCGCAGATGCTGACCTTCGTCTCGCTGCCGTTCCTGCTGCAGAACACCTTTGGCATGAGCCAGGTACAGACTGGATTCCTGATGACGCCGTGGCCGCTGGTGATCGTATTCATCGCGCCACTCGCCGGCATGCTCTCCGACCGATATTCAGCGGGGGCGCTCGGCGGCATCGGGCTGGCGATCATGACGCTCGGCCTGCTCCTGCTCGCGACGACTGGAGCGCATCCCGCGCCCTTCGATATTGCGTGGCGCATGGCGCTGTGCGGCCTGGGCTTCGGTCTGTTCCAGTCGCCCAACAATCGCCAGATGCTGTCGTCGGCGCCGCGTCATCGCAGTGGTGGCGCAAGCGGCATGCTCGGCACCGCGCGACTCTCCGGACAAACGCTCGGTGCGGCGCTCGTCGCACTAATCTTCGGCATTGCGCCGCAGCACGGCACGACCATTACGCTGGTCGTCGCGGCGGGCTTTGGAGCCGCAGCGACCATGGTCAGCCTGATGCGCATTTCGCGCAGCAAGACGCCCGCGACCGCCTGACATTAGCCGATCCGCCAGCCCATCCGGTCCTGTCGTATAGCCTCGCATTACAGTCTTGTAGGCACACCCTTTGCTGAATTGAACAAACGTGGCTCCGTACACCAGAGCCGGTTCGTTCAATGCACCAAGGAGCTTATTTCATGGCTGATTCCCTCAATGGTTACAAGGTCGCGATTCTCGCTGTTGATGGATTTGAACAAGCCGAACTAGTCGAACCGCAAAAGGCGCTGACGGCAGCCGGCGCCCAAGTCCATGTGATCTCGCAAAAGCCGGGACAGATCCAGGGTTTCGTGCACACCGACAAGGGCGACAGGGTCAACGTCGACGCCACCTTCGACCAGACGCGCGCATCCGATTACGACGCAGTCGTATTGCCGGGCGGAGTGGTCAACGGCGATGCCATCCGCGTCGATGTGAACGCGCAAAACATCGTGAAGCAGTTCGATAAGGACGGCAAACCCATCGCCGTGATCTGCCACGGCGGCTGGCTGCCAATCTCAGCCGGCATTGTGTCTGGCCGCACGCTGACGAGCTGGCCGACGCTGCAGGACGATATCCGCAACGCCGGAGGTACATGGGTCGATGAAGAGGTGCACCGCGATCGAAATCTCATCACGAGCCGCAAGCCCGACGATCTCCCTGCGTTCAGCAAAGCCATCATTGAAGCGCTCAGCGAGCGAAAGAAAGGGGCTTGAGTGCCGGATTCCAGATTGCTCCCGAATGTTCCGGATTGCTGCCGATAGGCCACGGAGAACCGAATGAAAAAATCGATGCCGACGAATACTTGCCTGGGCTTGAACGCTTTGCATCCAGGGAGGACGCTACGATTGTCGCGGCGCAGCGCAGGCGCGATCGCTGCGCTCTTACTCAGTGCAAGTTTTGCTTCGATGAACGCAAGCGCGCAAAACGCCAATACGATGGCGCCTGCAAATTCGGGCTCGGACGCGCCGTTGACAGCCGCCGCCCCTTCCCAATCCAAATTGTCGCCGGCGGATCAGCAATTCGTGCAGGACGCAGGCACTGCGGGCGCAACCGAAATTGCGGCCAGCAAGCTGGCATTGACGAATTCGTCGGATGTGCAGGTCAAGAGCTTCGCGCAACGGATGATCGCGGATCACACGCGGCTTGCGCGCAACCTCGATATTGTTGCGAAGCGGCAAGGCATCACGGCGGCGCCAAGCGCGGATGCGTCGGTAACGGGAAGCCTGGAGTCATTGCATGGCGCGGATTTCGACAGGGCTTACATCGCACAAGTGGCTGTGGACGGGCATCGCAAAGCAGTCGCCGTCTTTAGCACCGAGAGCAAGAACGGCGGCAACACTCAGCTTAAGAACGTTGCCGCCCGCGCGCTGCCCATTATCAAGCATCACTATGCAATGGGGCAGGAACTCGCCAAACTGAAGGGCGTGACATCATGACGGCCGCCTCCGCTTCGCTCGCCTCAACCTTTCCGCAACCTCGGCCAGCCTATGAGGACTCGACCATGCATATCCAGTTTTCCGACGCTACGCCCACCTACGACGGCGACGATCTCGCGCTTCACTTCGTCGCGCTGATCGATGGCCAACCGGTGGTGTGTTCCATTTCTGCCGAAGCGCTCGAGGATCATTTCGGTGCTGCGTCCATCCGGGAGGACGACCTGCTCCCGGCGTTCGAGCGAGGGCGCGCGAGGATCCGCTCCGTGTGCGCCGAAGCGCTTGACAGCAATGGCGGAGAGAGCGTTGTATTACGTAGCGGACTGTTCCGCGTGGCGGGCATGGAGCCGGAATGACCGGCGTGTTCCATCCGTCATCGTTTCATTGACGCGGTTCATTGAAATAAAACGCTTCCCGGAGGTCCTCATGTCTCTGATCATTGCAGGACGGTTTCAAACCTTTCCTAAAGCCGAAGCCGCAGCCCAACGTCTTTTTTCGAACGGATTTCTCGAAGAAGATGTCACGCTCTTCTACGTTGCGCCGAGCGGACAGCACGCACGGCTCGAGACGGGCGGCGACCACTACGCGGACGCCGGTGCGAAGGAGGCTGGCAAGGGAGCGGGCAAAGGTGCCACGATCGGTGCGGTGATCGGCGCTATTGTCGGAGCGGGCATCTTCGTATTGACCAAGGCGCCTTGGCTGGCCGCCGTTCTTGCTGCCGGAGCAGGCGCCTATGTCGGGTCGCTGATTGGCGCCATGTCGCATGCAAAGTCCGGCAAACGCCCGGCCGCGGATTCAATCAGCTCCGAAAATCATGGCTCGGCTAACGCCCTCGACGCGAGGCATTCCGGCGTTGTGGTCGCGGTTCATGTTGGCCCGGAATTGCAGGCGCAAGTAGCCGCCATTCTTCGCGATGCAGGCGGTATTGAGGTCGAGCGTGCATCGGGCCAATGGCGCAATGGCCGCTGGGCCGACTTCGATCCGGTCAAGCCACCTGAGCCCGTTCGTGAATTCGCGGCACCGCGTGCGTAAGATCGGGAATTTCTAGCGCTTAGGGTAAATCAGGTCGCTTCTCAAGCGACCTGATTTACTCTGTATGTGCTGCGGAACGCCGCGAATTGCATCCACCCTTACACCCACAATTGAACCCGCGCTCTCGGCTGGGCACCGGTGCTTTGCACGTCGTTCGCCGGTTCGCAACTCGGGTGCGGGGGGCCGTTCTTCAATGCTGACGCCTCTGGGTTGCACAGCCCTTCGTGGGTCGATTGCGTATGCACGGCCGCGAGATTTTCATCGGTACCATGCTGGCGTACTTCCAGCACGATCGCGGATGTGACGATTGCAACGAACACAAGAAACTCGCGGGTACTAATGGCCATTGCTTCTCCGACATTCGATTTTTGGCAATTCTTAGAGCAAAACTCTTAGAGCAAAGCGCGTGCCACGCATTGGCTCTGTTTCTAAGGGGCGGTTGGGAATATTGATGACCGGCCGCTAACCCAAAACTACCCGCATCCCGGCATCGAACCGCGAGTATCGGGCACAGCCGTTGCGTCTATCCCTTGGACCGCGATCCGGGGAAGCAGAGGACCGCGGGCCATCTTCGATTACTCAAAGGAGGTTCATATGAGCACTAATATCGTATCGGTACTGAACGATCTGGTTGAAACGTCGAAGGACGGCGAGAAGGGCTTCCGGAAGGCCGCTGAAGACACCAAGGACGCGACCCTGAAGCAACTGTTTACAGGCCGTGCCGAGGACTGTGCACGCGGTGCGCACGAGTTGCAGGACGTCGTCCAGCGGCTGGGTGGAAAGCCGGAAACCGGCGGCACGGTGGGTGGAGCGATACACCGCGGCTGGGTGGATATCAAGTCGGCCGTGACTCATCGTAGCGATCACGCGATCCTCGAAGAATGCGAGCGCGGCGAAGACGTTGCGAAGAAAAACTATCGTAACGCGCTAGACAAGGAATTGCCGGCAGATGTGCGTGCCGTGGTAGAGCGCCAATACCAGGGCGTAATCGAAAATCACGACCGCATTCGCGATCTGCGCGACCAATACGCGGCTGCCAAACCGTAATCACTGGTCGTATGCCAAAATCAAGCCGGCACGCCGAAAGGCTCGCCGGCTTTTTTTACATTCGCGCCTATGAATTCCAAAACGATTCGTTATCCATATTGATTTTCGCGGCTATGAAAGCATCGACAGAAACCAGAAAAAACCCGCCGGCTGCCGCAGCCGGCGGGTTCTTGTCACATCTACTCGCAAATAGGTAACGCGTTTTACTGCGACGTTTTACTGCGGTGAACCCTTGTCGTTGGTGCCCATCGCCGATGCCGCCGCCGCAGCCGACGCGCCCCGGGCATGCATTGCCTTGTTTTGCTTGTGCATAGTGGTCGCGTGCGTACCCTTCTTGCTCATGCCCATGCTCCCGGAAGCTGCCATGCCGCCTTCCGTGGGTGCTGCGGTAGCAGCAGCGTGCCCACCTACTTCGCTCGCGCCTGCGCCGGCCGTCGGTCCGCCTGACGAGCCTCCGGCGGATTGCGCCAATACCGGTCCTGAGAGCGTAAGAGCCAGCGCGCCGAGCAAAGCAAATTTTTTCGTGTGGTTCATGAAAATCTCCTTTCCCTGAGGAACTGGTTCATCGCGATTGGGCGAAGACCAGCTCCGTTATGAGTGATGGGATACATCCAGATTAAATATATTCGGACTTCTTATTCGGACTTCTTATTAATTACTTCATACGACCGCACAACTACCAGCCAGATAAAAACAAAACGAGCAGCGAGCACGCCGCCCGTTTTGCTACAACGCTTACCCGCTCTTACTCTACAATCTTCAGGTGGTTGCGCACTGACGCCACGCCGTCCACCTTCGACACCACATCTTCCGCGCCGCTCTTGTCTTCAGCCGAGGGCACCGTACCCGTCAGCGACACAACGCCAGCACGCGTCTTCACGTGGATATGCATGGACTTCACGTTCTTTGCACCCAGCAATTCCGCCTTGACCTTGGTCGTAATTGCCGAGTCATCGACCTTTGTACCAATCGACGTGGAGGCGCCTGTCGACGTCGTAGCGGTTTGTGCGCTGACGTTAAGCGCAAACACGACACACGCGATACCGCCGGCTGCCTTCAGGAATTGGGTCGATTTCATCGTAACTCTCCTTCTAGTTGGTTTAAAAAAACTGCGGCGTTGCCGCTGTGTTATTTGAGCGTAGGCCGCCTCGTACGGCCGCAGCATCTTTGCTGCAAAGCCCTGCTCGCTTTCATACCCCTTTTCATACCCGCGGCGCCAAGACCCCGCGAGTAGTACCAGCTCATTCGCAAAGAACGTGCCGGACCCGTCCGCGACAATCGCACTTGTAACGTTGATCTCTCGTTGAAACCATGCGCCGCACCGCTTGTCCGCTGTTTTGTCCATGCGATGTTTACCTGCGACGCGAGACCTGAGGCGCCTCTTCGCATCCGCAGTGCTTTTGCCCGTGCGCGTGTAAAAAGTGCGCGCATTTGCCGGCCGATCGAACGCCCGGGTATGCCCCCAGCGAATGAAAATCGCATTAAAACCTAGCGCTAACGCGCTCTGCAATGCGCATGGCACGACTGTTGCTCTTAAGGACCCACGAAAGTCCAAACATTGAGGAACAACACGCAATGCCGCCTTCCCTCGAACTACGCACCAAGCAAAGTCTTGCGCTCACACCGCGCCTTCAGCAATCGGTTCGTCTGCTGCAACTTTCGTCGCTCGAGTTTCAACAGGAATTGCGCAACGCGCTCGATACGAACCCGTTCCTCGAGTACGACGAGACGCAAGCAGAAGACAATGCGCTGTCGACCGACAACGGCAACTCCATGGGTGACACGCCTGCGGCCACCGATCACAACACGCCCGTCGATGCCCCCATGAGCGCCGAGAGCAACGCCGACACATCGGACAGCAACGACTCTCAGTCGCATGAAGATTCGATGAACGAGTTTTCATCCGATCCGTTCGGCCGGACATCGACGCGTAATAACGGCGATGGCGAAGGCTCCGACCCGGCCGACTGGGTCCGCATAGAACCCTCGCTGCATGAAACCCTGCACGACACGCTGCGGCTCTATCCCATCAACGATCGTGACCGCGCAGTGGCGCAGCTCATCATCGAAGCACTCGATGATGACGGGTATCTGCGTCAGGATCTGCAGGAGCTGTCGGAGCTTGTGGATATAGAGCCGCCGTTGTCGGAGGGTGAGCTGAATATCGCTTTGAAACTCGTGCAATCGCTCGACAAACCTGGTCTGGGCGCGCGTAACTTGTCCGAATGTTTGTCGCTGCAACTCGACGCGCTTGAGCCGGAAACGCCGGGACGCGAAGTCGCACTTGCCATTGTCACGCATCACCTCGAGCGGCTCGCGCGCCGCGAGCAAGCCGAGTTGCAGAAGAAAATTGGCTGCAGCGCGGAAGAACTGCGCATTGCGTGTGCTCTTGTACGCAAGCTCGACCCCAAGCCAGGCGCGAACTATGGCGCGGCGGAAGACAACTATGTGGTGCCCGACGTGATCGTGCGCCAGGTAAAGAAGAACTGGGTCGTGACGATCAACCCCGCCGTGTTGCCCCGCGCGCGCATACATCGCATGTATGCCGAGCTGTTCGCGCAGTCGGCCGGAGCGAGCCGCTCGCCGCTCGCCCAACAATTGCAGGAAGCACGCTGGCTGATTCGCAACGCCCAGCAACGCTTCACGACGATCCAGCGCGTGGCGGAATGCATCGTGACGCATCAGAAGGCGTTCTTCGACTACGGGGAAATCGCGTTGAAACCGCTGGTGCTGCGCGATGTCGCCGACGAACTCGAACTCCACGAGTCGACCATCTCGCGCGCGACGGGCAACAAGTACATGTCCACGCCGCGCGGCATCTTCGAGTTCAAGCACTTCTTCCCGCGCGAACTCAGCACAGAAAGTGGTGGTACCTGCTCGGCTGCGGCGGTCCGTGCACTCCTGAAGGAAATGATTGCGAAGGAGAGCAGCAGCGATCCGCTATCCGATGTCAGCCTCGCCAAAATGCTTGCAGATCAGGGCGTGATCGTGGCGCGCCGGACCGTGGCGAAGTATCGCCATTTGATGAAGGTGCCACCAGCGGAGTTGCGTCGCGGTTGAAGTAGACGATCCGGCTTGCAGGCTGGAAAACAGGTTGAAAAAAACGCCCCTCGAATATTTCAAGGGGCGTTTTTTATCGCCAGCCGGAGGCTCGTTGCGTGCGTCTGCGCGCGACCATTGCCGACACCTCAGCGCCGAGCAGGAACACCGCCGCCGAGTAATAAAGCCACATCAGGATGATCGCGAGTGAGCCCGCCGCACCGAACGTATTCGCCATGCCCGCGTGCTGCAGATAGAAAGCAAATAGCCGTTTGCCGCACTCGAACAACACGGCGGCGGTCAACGCGCCGAGCGCGGCGTCGCGCCACTGCATGCGCGCGCTGGGCAGGAATTTGAGCAGGACGGCGAACGCCAGCACCATCATCAGCAGGGACAGGGCTCGCTGCGCTACCGCCGCGATCAGGAAGGACGGCCCGCTCGTGCCCAGCACCCATTGACCGACCAGGACGACGAGGGCGTCGAGTACGAGCAACGCAACAATCAGCAAGGCTGCGCCCAGGACGAACGCGAAGGAAATCGCGCGGACCCGCAAAATGGCGATGATGCTGGCCCGAGTGCCCGCGACGGGCGCGGGCCAGATCACATTGAGCGCTGTGTAAAGCGACGAAAAGGTCGCCGAGGCTCCGACCAGCACGCCCACCCCCGACACAATTGCCGTGCGCGTCGCAATGTCCGCATGCCAGGCGTTGGCGACAATGGCTTCCAGGCCGTGCGCGGCGTCGGCGCCCACTATCCCGGCGATTTCGCCGAACAGACGACCCTGGACCGCATCGGCGCCGAAGAAGATGCTCGCCACCGCGATGATGATCACCAGCGTCGGCGCCAGCGAGAAAGCCGCAAAAAACGCGATCGCCGCCGAAAACATCAGGCCGTGATCTTGTGACCATTGGACGATCGGATCCTGGATCCAGGACCAGAAAGACTTGAGTCTTTGGTCTTTTGCTGCTGTGTTCAAGGCTGGGCGCTCCCGCAAGTTTTGCTTTTTGCGATGGTAGCGCGGATTTGAAATTTAGCTGCTGCCGCCAAAATCGGTGCTGGCGCTTTTGTTTATTTGCTTAGTATTTCTTATTATTTTTCTTGAGCATAAAACGGCGCGCCCGGACGGGCGCGCCGTTTCGCAGCGCTCGCTAAAGTTCTTCGTTGTTGGCCGGGTCGGCGGTTTCGTCGTCTATCGCGCGCGCCTCGTCTTCCACGCCGTCCGGCAGGATGTCCGAGTCGGGTTCGAGATTGTTGTCACCATCGGCAGACGCCATCTCCCCCGTTCCATACCGGTCCGTGTCGCTGTTCAGCTCGGCTGCGGACTGGCCCACGGCGTGCGCGTCGAGCTCGTCCTCGATATCGCCCGGATAACGCTTCTCGCCCTGCACATCCGAGCCGCTATCCGATGAATCGCTCGGCCCCAACGCGCCAGTCCCATGTCCCTTACCTACCTCCACGCCACCCTCTTCATCCGGGTCCAATGTGCTTCCACTCATGATCACCTCCTGATGAACGTCTCCTCTGCGCCGCAAGTCCCGTTCCGCCCTGACCGACTTCACCAACAAAAAGCCCCGCGACGGTTTTATCGGCGCGGGGCTGGAACTGTCTTACGTCTTTAACTCGATACTTAACGCTGCACCTAGCTCGCTACGCGCGCCGGGCGTTTCGCCTCCGTCACTTGCCGCACCGCTTTCTTTGTAGCCGACGCAGCGGTTGCCACGCTGCGCAAATCGGTCAGGAACGAGTCGCGCCACACCGATAGATTGTTCTCGCGCAACGGCGCCATCATGTCCGTATGGCGTGCCTGCCGCTCGGCGAGGGGCATCGACAACGCCCGCTCCAATGCCTCGGACATCTGTGACAGGTCGAACGGATTGACGACCAGCGCGCCCGGCAGCTGATCCGCCGCGCCAGCAAACTGCGACAGCACGAGCGCGCCCGGGTCGGCCGGGTCCTGCGACGCCACATATTCCTTCGCCACGAGATTCATCCCATCGCGCAACGGCGTCACATACCCAACCTGCGACAACCGGAACAGCGCCATCAGCAAACTACGATCGTACTTGCGGTTGAGATACTGGATCGGCGTCCAGTCGAGTTGCGCAAAACGGCCGTTGATGCGCCCGGCCTCGCCTTCCAGGTTCTGGCGGATGCGCTGGTACGTCTGGACGTCCGAACGGGTTGGCGGGGCAATCTGCACCATCGATACCCGCCCATGCCACCCCGGCGCGTGCAGCAACAAACGTTCGAATGCCTGGAAACGCTCGGCAAGCCCTTTCGAATAATCGAGCCGGTCCACGCTCATGATCAACTTGCGGCCGCGCAGACTGTCGCGCAGGCTCTTTACCGGCTTGCGATTCGAAAATTGCTCGGCGGCCTTGGCAATGGCGTCCGGATAAATGCCGATGGGATAGGCCCCGACCTTCAACATGCGCCCATGTGCCTGCAGCATCCCGTCTTCACTGAGATGCCCCAACTGCCCGCGCTCGATGTAATCGACAAACGACTGCTTGTCCGCCTCGGTCTGGAAACCGACGATGTCGTAGCTGCACATCGCCTTGATCAGTTCTTCGTGCGGGGGCACCGTGCGCAGGATCTCAGGCACGGGAAACGGGATATGCAGGAAAAACCCGATAGGATTCTTGATGCCCGCCGCCCGGCATTCCTGCGCGAACGGAAGCAAATGATAGTCATGCACCCAGATGATGTCGTCGGGTTCGAGCAGCGGCTTGAGCTGTTTAGCCAGCGCCTCGTTCACCCGCGCGTAACCGGCATATTCCTCACGGTCAAATCGCGACAGGTCGTTGCGGTAATGAAATGTCGGCCACAACGTGGCATTGGAAAAGCCTCGGTAGTACTGGTCGTAATCCCGCCGGGTCAGTCCAACGGTTGCATACGTCACGTTGCCACGCTTCTCGATGACCGGCGCCGAGGCCTCACCCACAATCTCGCCGCTCCAGCCGAACCACACACCGCCTGTCTCCTTCAGCGCGTCCAGGACACCGATCGCCAAACCGCCTGCGGCAGGTTTGCCCTCCTGGATCGGCGCGACACGATTCGATACCACGATCAATCTGCTCATTACTGCTTCACCTCATCAGTTGTCTCGTTGCTCGTTCGAAATGATCGATATAGCAATGCAAGACACGTGCCCTTTTTACAATTTGGAAAATAAAAATTGTGTATAAATGTGACAGACGAACAAAAACACGCGGCCATCACGCGCCGCGCAGAAGATTTCCATGGTGGCGCGCTTGCACAATCCGACTGCATCAAGCCCGATTCAGGCGTCTTGTTCCGACCCAAGATCCCGCTGGTAATCGAGTCCCTCCTTCCGAATACCGCCCTGGTTATGATCGCCGTCTGGCGGTACACCCGGTGCCGGGCGGTTCTGCGAGGCAGGATCATGCGACGGTTGCAGGTTGGCCGGATCGCCCGGAACAGCACTGGCTTCAGGTTGAATGATTTTGGCTGGATCGGGCCGCGCGTCACGCTTCGATGAATGGCGTGCTGAACGCCGGAGTGCGGGGTGTCTCATGGGTGCCTCCAGAAAGAAGGCCGTCGGAGAAGTGTTCGGCGGCGCATTACCAACCAAATACCAACCAAATCCAGCAAGAACAACCAGACTCAATACTCATATCCGGTCATTCTTGCCTAACGCGTTGTAATGCCTACAGCGACGATGAAATATGTTCACTGCCTCTGCTAACCAGCGGTTTCAATGCAGCGTGTCCGAGACATGCGGCGTTTCGTTCGGTCCCGGAGGCGGATCGCCGATCGGCTGACTCGGCGGTGACGGCGGCTCGCGCGTGGGATCGGGAATCGTGTCC
The DNA here is from genome assembly GCF_011493005.1 of Caballeronia sp. SBC1. Taxonomy (NCBI): domain Bacteria; kingdom Pseudomonadati; phylum Pseudomonadota; class Betaproteobacteria; order Burkholderiales; family Burkholderiaceae; genus Caballeronia; species Caballeronia sp. SBC1. Next base: position 1,119,825 of record NZ_CP049156.1, on the reverse strand, counting down.
GGGGGTTCTTGCGGCGATGGCGACGGCGGCGTGTCGGGATTAAACGGCGGGTCAGGCGGCTGCGGTGTCTGAGCGTGGACCGGCATCAACTGCGTCGATCGTGAGACACGCAACACCTGCCATGTGTGCAGCAAACTCCGGGATTGGCGTTGAAGCGAGGCGAGATCGGTCATGGCGGACTCCCTGGATCTTGTGATGATGACACTCGTTCGGATCGCGCGCAGCGGCCGATCCGGCCAAGGACTCTCGAGCTCGGACTCTTGCGGCCAAAGGTACCGGACCGCTCATGAGCCAAGCCATTTAGTCGCAGCAAGGGCCATGCCCCGGGTTCAAGTGCCTTGCGCATTCAACCCACGAGGCTTCTCTGACATTATCGGCGCAGCGTTCGCATGCACCAACGAAAATCGCCCGTCCAAAGCGGACATCTTTCGAAGTCCCAATGAGACGGGCGTTTGACTCAGTCAACGCGCCATTCAACGCGCGTTACCGGGCCACTACAAGGCCGTTGCCAGCCACTTCGCTGGCGATGACCGCTGAAACAATGACGGCTGAAACCTAGCGGCGGCCCGCGTCGGCATCACCTACTTCGCTGGCTTCGCTTATTGCCGCTTTGTTCGCGGCGTCGTCGCCATATTCAACCAGCCGGTTGTAGAGCGTCTTCAGGCTGATGCCAAGAATCTCCGCTGCACGTGTCTTCACGCCGCCGCATTGGTCGAGCGTGGCGAGGATCAACTGGCGATCCGCTTCGGCAAGCGAGGTGCCGAATGGAATTGTGACAGCCGTTCCCGCCGATGGCTTCGCCAGCGAGATCTGCAGCGGCACAGTCGCGGTGCTATCCGACTCGGCGCCTGACATGATGTACGCGCGCTGCACGTAGTTCTTCAGCTCGCGCACATTACCCGGCCACGGATACGACGCAAGCATGTCGCGCACGGCAGCCGGAAACGTCTTCTTGGTGTTGTAGCGTGAATTGAGCTCGTCGAGGAACGCCTGGCCGAGCAAGTCCACGTCCGTACCGCGATCACGCAAGGGCGGCAGGTTGATCGGGAACACGTTGAGCCGGTGATACAAGTCGAGCCGCAGCTTGCCTTCGAGAACTGCCTGTTCCGGATCACGATTGGTGGCAGCAATCAGGCGTACGTCGGTCTCGAGTTCTTTCGTTGTACCTACCCGCATGAACATGCCGGTCTCGAGCACGCGCAGGAGCTTCACCTGCAATTCGATCGGCATCTCGGTGATTTCATCGAGGAACAGCGTCCCGCCGTTCGCGCGTTCGAAGTAACCCTTGTGCTGACGATCCGCACCCGTGAACGAACCGCGCTCATGCCCGAACATCTCGGATTCGATCAGGTTCGGCGAGATCGCGCCGCAGTTCACCGCGATGAAAGAATGTTTGCGGCGCAGGCTCAACTCGTGAAGCGTCTGCGCGGCGACTTCCTTGCCGGTACCCGATTCACCGATCAGCAACACCGACGCCGCCGTAGGCGCCACCCGGCCGATCTGGTCGTAGACCGTTTGCATCGCGGGCGAATTGCCGAGCATCAGGCCAAAGCGGCCCATGCGGCGCAATTCGCCACGCAACGTGCCAATCTCGGCCTTGAGGTCGCCAGGACGCGGCAGGCGGCTCAAGATCGCCTTGACGCGCTGCATGTTGATTGGTTTGACGAGGTAATCGGTTGCGCCCATCTTGAGCGCACTGACCGCCGACTCCACCGTTGCGTGCCCGGTGATGACGATGATTTCCACGCCGGATCGGGGATCGAGATCCTCGAACAGATCGACCCCCAAACCATCGGGCAACTTGAGGTCAGTAAATATGACGTCCGGCGTCTGGCGCACAAGCTGAATCCGCGCTTCGCGCAGATCGCCCGCTGTTGCTGTCGTCAGTCCATCTTCGCCGATGATCGCGGCTAGCGCCTCGCGGGTACTGGGATCGTCATCGACAATCAATACGTGTGGCATGCGTCTCGAATTTATCCAAAGCGTTGAGGGTCACACGGCGCAGAAAGCGTCGTGGAGGTCTCTGGGACGGTGCTATGAGAGCAGTCCGCCGCCAGGCCGATTGCGCACCGAGAGAAACTCAAGTACGCCGAAAGATGAAAGTCTTTCCGGTTTCGCCGATGGCGCCTGACTGCATCGCGCAATTATTGCCATATAGCGAACTTATTACTGTGGGTCAGCCGATTATAAGGCTTTATCAAGATGAAACGCACGCCGGGGGCGTGCGTTTCGAATAGTCCGCTGACCACATGGATCTGTCGCGCCGGCCGAGTGGCCGAGTGGCCGAGTGGGCCGGGTGTTAAGCCGACTCGGTTAAGCCGACGCAATTGATCCGGCAAACTAACCTCTATATCAGCTATGAGGGAAATTCCATGCTTCCGGCGTGCCGCCAAGCGCACCGTTGCCCAGGCCGTTCGCTGGCTTCACCGGCGCCGTGGGCGTGACGCTTGAGGCGCTCGCAGGCGTGACGACTTTGCCGCCCTCGTCTTCCCAACGGTGGAGTTCACGCACACCCCGTTTTGAAGCGTCGCGTTGTGCTTGCGCCCATCGCCAGGCCAGGACACTGCCTATCGCGAACAACGCACCGAACAGGCCGAGTTTGGGTCGTGCCATTGTGATTCCTCCGTTTGTCGCGGTTATATAGAGATAGAGCGGTGAGTGATGATCATTGGTGATCGGTTATCGCGAAACCAGGATGCCTGCCAAAAAGCCGATCCCCGCCGCAATGCCCAGCGCCTGCCACGGGTTGTCGCGCGTGTATTGCACCGTGCCTTCCAGACTGGCGCGATACCGCTCCTGCGCACTGGATTGCGCTGATTCAAGCGCGTTGCGCGCTGCATCGACGTGGTCCCGCAAACGCGTGCGCAGAGCGTCCACGCCTTCTGCGGGCAACGACGCGCTCAGCCGCACGAGTTCTTCCGAATCGTTCAGCAAGACCTTGATGTCTTCGATGATCTTTTGCTTGCCCAAGGACATCTGGACTGTGGTTTGACTCATGTTATGAAACCCCTTGCCATTAGTATCTGATGCGACTGATACGTCTGATAAATGTGCCGCTGAACGTGGTGACTTCTGCGTTCGCATCACGACGCTCGCGTATTGAGCGGCGCCTGGTATGTCGAACGCCGCAGTCGCATTGCGCGCAGCATGGCGCCAAGCACAAGCATGCCACCGAGTGCGGCAAACACCACACTCGTGACGCTCGCTGCCCGCGCGAGCGTCGGCGTGCCGGCAGCGCAAGCCATGACCACGCACATCAGCGCAGTCACCAGCGCGACGGCGGCCCAGTGATAAAGGTTGATCGGTTCCGCCGCCAGTAGTTCCGGACGCTCGGCCGCGCGCTGCGGCGCGCGAGCCCGGCGGACAGGGCGCACGCGCGGTTGCGCGGGAATGTCGAAATGAAGGGAATCTTCCATGGCGTCGTGCCGGAAACCGGCCTTTCAATTGCAGATGCCACCGTAGCCGCAGATTTCGTGCCATCCCGGTCAAGGTGCATGCCGTTATGGCAATGATCGTCGATTGCGTGCAGGCCCGACAGCTCGTGGCCGCGTCAAACGCGTAACAATTACGTCAGGCACCGGCAATTTTCAGCTGATGCCGGTGAAGCTTTCCGGCTCGCGTCCAGCGTTTTCAATTCATGTGGAGATTGATGTAGCTAATTGCGTTGCAAAGGACAAAGCCCATGCAAAGCACATTGCCCCTAGGTCGTTACGGATGGTTAAATACGGTTTATGAGATAAGCCGCATGCAAGCACGGGTTCCGTAAATGATGGAGCCGGTGCCCGTCGAACGATGCTTCGCCCACCCGAGCGGCAGTCACAACGGGCCTGCCATCTGACTGGCGGTGACCGCCTCGGCCTCCGGCGTCGCCTCGTCGTTCCCCAATGGCCGAGCTGTCGCCCGAATAACATTTGCAGGACAAAAGACTCATGGCGTCAATCGATCTGGACTCGCCGGCGGTCGCCTCCGGCGACACGCCATCGCAAAAAAAACGCAACGCAGGTGAAATTGCCGGTCTGAAATCGTACGGACTTCTGTACGGTTCATCGCCCGTGATGATGGAGCTCTACTCGCAGATCGAACGCGTGGCCGCAACGGATGCCACCGCGTTGATCATCGGTGAATCGGGGACGGGCAAGGAACTGATTGCCCGCACGATCCACGATCAGAGCGCTCGCCGCAACGCCCCGTTCGTCGCCGTGAATTGCGGCGCGATCCCCGATAACCTCATCGAACCTGAACTCTTCGGACACGAGAAAGGCAGCTTCACGGGCGCCGTGCAGGGACGTCTCGGATACTTCGAGCACGCAAACGGCGGCACGCTGTTCCTCGACGAAGTAACCGAGATGTCACCGGTTCGACAAGTCAAGTTGCTGCGTGCACTGGAAACAGGCACGTTCTTTCGCGTGGGCGGCAATGACCTGATTCACTCCGATGTCCGCGTGATCGCGGCGACCAATCGCGATCCTATTGTGGCGGTCAAGGAGAACGGCTTGCGCGAGGACCTGATGTATCGGCTCGCTGTGTTTCCCCTGCGCGCGCCACCTCTGCGTGAACGCGATACCGATCGCGAATTTCTCGCGCAGCACTTCCTCTCCGAGATGAACGCGCAAGAAGGGACGAACAAGTCTTTCAGCAAACGCGCGCTCGACATGCTGCGCACGTACTCATGGCCGGGCAATGTGCGCGAGTTGAAGAACACCGTGTATCGCGCGTTCATCCTGGCTGAGAAGACAGTGGAGATCGCGCATCCGCACCTGGCGTCGCGAGTCAAGAAGCCGGTTACGCAAGGCGACGCCATGAGCGTGTGGGTCGGCACGCCGCTCGCCGACGCTCAGAAACAAATCATCCTCGGCACGCTCAAGCATTGCGGGGGAGACAAGCGTCGCGCCGCCAAGGCGCTCGGCGTGAGCCTCAAGACGCTGTACAACCGCCTCGGCACTTATGAGAACGAAAGCGGTGACGGGGAATCGTCAACGTCGACAGGCGCGGAAAGCTAGATCGCCCTACGTCCGTGATGTCGATGAAGTCAGTGAAGTCGATGGGTCCTGATGCGACTCATCGACTCATCAAGACGTAGATTGTCACGACAGATTTTCATTTCCTGCACCACGTTCCCCGCATTTGCAATTTCTTGCAAATTTCTTTGCCCTTCATTTCGCTGCGTCCTTCAAAATGCGCGGGCGCTCCGATTGCTTAGTGTTCCTTCAGTGCACGCACTAGCAAGCCGGTCGACGTTATCGAAAGAATAAAGAAAGGCGAGGAAGGTACAGCACCATGCAGAAAACGATTCACCGGCGTCCCCCCCACGCCGTCGCACTGGCATCGCTCCTGATTGGAGCACTCGCATGCGCCACCCTTTCAGGGTGTAGCTCCTTATATACCGAAACCGCCGTGGCAGGCGCCGGTGTTGGCGGTGCCGCGATAGCGAGCAGCGTGACCCGGAATGCCGCGGTGGCAACCGGCATTGGCCTTGGTGCCGTTGCTGCCGCCAAGGCCGGCGTGCAGTACAGCGAGCGCGTGATGCACACCTATACGCAAGACAGGATCGCCGGGGCTGCTGGCCCGCTTGCCGTCGGCGGCGTGGCTTCTTGGGCGGCGGTGCATAGCGTGCCCATCGAGCCGGACGAGAAAGGCCGCGTGACAGTGAGCCGGACCATCAGCACAGGGACGCTCGACTGCAAGGAGATCGTATTCTCCGTCGATACCGATGCCACCAAGGATCATCCGGCGGAAAGTGGTTTCTACGTTGCGTCCATCTGCCGTGACGGCCAGGTCTGGAAGTGGGCGTCGGCGGAACCCGCTACGCCGCGTTGGGGTGCGCTGCAATGAAGCCCGGTCTCGGTTTGATGCTCGCAGCAAGCGTTGCCGCGAGCTGCGTTCTCGTAAGCGGCTGCTCGTCCATTGGGGCTGCGGCCGGCGCGGTCGCGGGTGTATCCACAGGCGCGGTCACCAGCAACCCGGCGATTGGTTTCGGCGTGGGCATCGCGGTCCAGGCTGCCACCGACGAAGCCGTCAATCGCCTGATGAAACGCCTGCACAGCGATCAGCAGATCGCCATTGCGACGACCGCGGGCGATCTCCCTATCGGCGATACGAAACCGTGGCGGGTCAAACACACGCTGCCGGTGGAGAACGGCCACGGCGACGTGCGCGTATTGCGTGAGTTCAGCAGCGCGCTGGCGACTTGCCGGGAGTTCGCGTTCTCAGTCGCGGACAGCGACAAGCCAGATGCGCATCAGGAATGGTTCCTCGCGCAGGCCTGCAAGGGCAATGACAATAGCAGCGGCTGGAAGTGGGCATCGGCAGAACCGGCGGTCGCTCGCTGGGGCAATCTGCAGTAGTCCGGTAGCCGCTAGCCGTTAGCCGTTAGCCGCCGCAGGATTCTCAGCTCGATGTGCGAAGCCTGTTCATCGATGCTCAAAGGCGCTTCACCATCGCCAGCGCACGGTGGCGTCGCCACCTAGCGTCTCGCGGCGCGCGCCGCTTGCGTTCGTCGCGTAATGCACGCTCAGGAAGACGCTGCCCCGCGCACTCAGGTTCACGGCGACGCCGGCTGCAATATCGGCGATCGTCGCCGATGACTGCGCCGGGATGTCGGTCGTACCGTCGAACGTCACATGGCTCGTGGCACTGAAGTAGCGCCAGAGATTCACGCGTGCGTACGGTTGCCAGGTCGCGCCCAGTGCCTGCATCCGCCCGGTCAACCGCACGCCGAGGCGGGCTGCGACGGCGTTGGGGTTAGTGAAGGCGACGCTCGAAATGCCATCGTTGAGATCATCGATGCCCGTGTGCTGCCAGATCACCTGCGCCTGCGGTTCGATGCTCAGTCCTGCCGCCAAGGGGAACGGCAAACCGGCCTCGATGGATCCCGCTATCGACCGGCCATGCGTGGTCGTGCTGACGCCGTCGTTCGACGACGGTTTGATCGTCAATGTGCTCCCGATCACAACGGTATCGGTGTACCAGCCACCGGCGCCAATATGCGTCCAGTAAGCGCCTACGCTCCCGGCATCGATACTCAGGCTGCCCGCCTGCACGGCCGGCATGCCGAGCGCGAAACCGCTCACATCGCCTGACGCGCGCGCCACGCCGAGCAGAAATCCATAGTGGTCCCGATGCCCGTCGGCGGTGGTGTTGGCATAGACATCCTGACCAATTTGCATACCCCCGATCGCGCCGTTGAAATGCGGATCGACGCCTGTGTCGCTGCTCGTGATCGTCCGGTTGCCCCAGACACGGCTCCACGCCGCACGCAGCGCACCCGTCTCGTTCAACTGCGATTGGTCGCCCGCGCGGTCTTGAAAAGTGCCGATCTGCTGTATGCCGAGTTCGCGCGTCAGCGATGAAACCTCTGCATAGATCGGTACCTCAATTCGATAGAGTGGCGTCGGGTCCGCCTGCAGCGGTGGCGACACGGGGGGTGGCGGCGTCACGGGCGGCGGTGACACGGGCGGTGGTGACACGGGCGGTGGTGTCACGGGCGGTGGTGTCACGGGCGGCGGTGTCACGGGTGGCGGTGTCACGGGTGGCGGTGTCACGGGTGGCGGCGGTGGTGGCGTGATGCTCGATCGCAAATACCAGTTATCCTCCGTCCCCGCTGCAACGCCGCCTCGAAACAGGTAGTACGTGTACGCCCCTGCCTTGACCGGATTCGCCAATGAAAACGCGGTCGGTGCCGTCGTCCCGCCCTGAACTGCCTGCACGACCATGATTCCATCTGCCAAAGTCAGCGCACCCGAGCCACTGGCGTTCGTTACCCCGATCGAGGTATTGCCCGTCGCCGCACCCTGCGAAATCACCAGTTTTCCGCTCGGCGAGCTATCCGTGCCGAGCACGCTCTGCACCAGCAATTGCCCCCCATGACCGACATAGTCGCCGCCGACCACCAACGTGTTGCGCTGGCCCGCGCCGCCAGTCAGATCAATCGTGCCCGCGTTGCTCAAGATCACGCGGCCCCCGTGCGCGGTCGTCGTGATTGCCGATTCGCCACCACCGTTCCAAGCAAGCGTGCTGGTCGAATCGATATCGAATAGGCCCGTTTGCGCCGCCGCATTGCCCAGTGCCACGCCGTGATTATCGAGCGAAAGCCTGCTGCCGTTCGTCAACGCGATGCTGTCCCAGCTCACAAAACGGCCAATGCCGCCGGTTTGCGTATGGTCAAACGTCAGCGCATTTTGACCGGTACCCCCATCGAATGCCGATAACCCAGCGAGGTTAGCGTCACTCAAATTCGACAAAGTGGCGACCACCCCGCCCGCTCCGAACGACACCGTCCCGCCAATGAGACCGCCCCCCAGCCATCCGAAGGTCGTGGCGCCATTGCCCGACGCGAGGCCCTGCGCGATCGATCCCCCCGTGACCGCGATAGTGTTCGCGCCGTTACCAAGCGTGACCGCGCCGCCTATCGCGCCACCCGAGAGCTTGAAATTGGTATCACCGGAGCCGGCCGTCAGGTTCGTATCGATCTGCCCGCCTGACATGGTGAAGGTGTTCTGAGCTGCCGTCAGCGCCACGCTGCCAATGCGCCCGCCCGTGATCGTGACCGCACCGCCGTTCGTCAGCCCTCCCGTCACGCGCCCGCCATTCAGCGTGAAGCGTGGCTGGGGGCCGCCCTGATCCACGGAATCGACCTGCCCCGCCTGCATGACAAACGTATTGATGCCGGTGCCTTGACGGATCAGTCCGGTGACCGTGCCGCCATTCATGTTGAAGGTGTTCACGCCGGTATCGGTCCACACGGCCACGCCGCCCGCACTCGCGATCTGGCCGGTATTCGTGATGGTGATGGCGTACGGGCCGATAGTGGAGATGGCGAGATTAGTCCCGCCCTGAATCACCCCGCTGTTCACAATCAGTGCGCCGCCGCCGGCGATGGACAGCCCCTCGTTCGCGCCCGATATGGTCCCGGCGTTGGTGAACGTGCCACCGCCGTTGGCGTCGATGGCGTTGTCCTGCTCGCTTACGATCCGAGCGCCGGTGGTGTTGTTCAAGGTCACCCCCTGCGCGAAAAACGCGCCGAGTCCGCTCGCTCCATGCGCGATGATCGAACCGGTGTTCGTGACGAGCCCCGCCGAAGCATCGAGGGACACAATGCCGTGCGCGTTCGATCCGGAGACATCGATGAAACCGTTATTTGTCAGCGTTGTGTTGCCTGGTCCGGCCGCCCCCCCGTTCGCGAACAGACCATACGACCGAACGCCTGTGGTTGTAATCGTGCCGCCGTTGACGAGCGCGTCGCCAGAAGTTTCGGCGGCCATGCCATAAGAGTCGTCTCCGGACGTGGTAAGCGAGCCATGGTTGGTCAGCTTGCCGCCGCCGGCTGCGGACAAGTCGAGCATGGCCGCCGACCCCGTCCCGCTCGTGCCAATAACGCCGCTCGCCGTATTCACCATCGTGACCGCTGCCGAGCCGTTGTATATGCCTTCCGACGCCGCGCCGGCCGTATGAATCGAACCTCCATTGGTCACGGAGTTATGCCCGAAGCCGGATGCGCTGCCCGCGGAGGTGATGCCATCGAATGAGTCGGCGGTGTTTTGGATCGTGCCGAAGTTCTGTACAGTGCTCGAATCGCGGATAACGATGCCACTGCTGTTGTTCACGCTGATGCCGGCGCCTGGCAGCATGAGGACCGTGACACCGGTACTGCCCGCGACGGCCACGACGGGCAGCGTAGAAGGATTGGGCGCATTGGCGTTGCACGTGGCGGTTTCTCCGCTCGCAGGCGCGAGGTTGTCGCAAACGGCGAGTGTGGACGGAGCGCGCAACAGGCACGCCATGCCAATCGACAGCCGCGATAGCACACATGTTCGAGACGCCAGCATGGACGGCAACGACAGGCGCGTTCGGCGCATCTTCTTGTCTCCACGTTTCAGGTTGACTGAAGCGTTTGCCCGGTCGCGCTTACTGCATGCAAAACTATCTGCACGCGAGTGGCCAGGCGAGGGACTCGAAGGGTAATGCACGATTTACGCAGATGCAATCTTGCGAAAAGTGTTCCGGAAAGGGCTCATTGAATCGCTGGGAGCCTTAATGGGCGGGGCTTTCAGCTTTCCCTGAAATAACCGCGCCAGACGTTTTCAAGGTCGTTGGCAATCAAGTTCTTTCCGCTTCGAAAACGCTCGATAAGCAAAATCAAGCCGCCGATCGATGAGTAAAACATCACGCACATAATGCAAAAAACGCGGCGTCCGTTTCCGGATCAGCCGCGTTTTTTTTGCGCCGGTCAGCGCCCTTCACACTTTCTTCACTCTCCGCGCATCAGGACTCGACGTCTTCCAGGCTGAAAATCTCGGTCTGGTCGTTGTACGAGAAAATCTCGCCGTAACGGCCCCAGTTGATCACCGCGTCCAGTGTTTCCTCGGCGGCTTTATCGGAGAGAAAATCCTCCAGCTCCTGCTCGAAGCGCACGCGCGGCGCACGATGCCCCGGCCGCTCGTTCAGCACCTTCTTGATCCGTGCGGCGAGCGGCACGTGCCGCAGCAAATGCTCCGCGAACATCATCTTGCGTTCCTGCGTTCCGAACTCGGCGAACACGCGGGCCGGCGGAGTCAGGAAGATGTCGCCCTCGCGCACATCGGCGAAACCCAGATGCTGCAGCACTTCGGCCACCGGAAACAGATCATCCACTTCCAGATGCAGCGAACGCGCGATCTCCGGCATATCGGCGCGGCCGTGGTATGGATCGGCGGCCAACGTTTCGATCAGACCGGCCATCAGGTTGGTCGAGACCTGCGGCAGCCAGCTGCTCAGTTCCAGGCCCTTCTTCTTTCCTTCGTCAAGTTGACGCGCGGTCATCTTGGCGTAGATATCGTCGACCAAGCGGCGGAACGCGGGGTCGAGCCGATTGCGCGGATGTTTGAACGGAACCTTGATTTCTGCGATCACTCGCCCCGGATTGGACGACAGCACCAGGATCCGGTCGCACATGAACACCGCTTCCTCAATATTGTGCGTCACGATCAGCACGGACTTGATCGGCATCTTGCCCTGCGTCCAGAGATCGAGCAGGTCGGTACGCAAGTTCTCGGCCGTCAGCACGTCGAGCGCGGAGAAGGGCTCGTCCATCAGCAAGAGCGTGGGGTCGACAACCAAAGCGCGCGCAAACCCCACGCGCTGGCGCATCCCGCCCGACAACTCACGCGGATACGCGTTCTCGAAACCGTCCAGGCCGATCAGATCGATGGCTGCCAGCGCCCGCTCGCGCCGCACCTTTGCCGGCACGCCCTGCGCCTCGAGTCCCGCTTCCACGTTCTGCAGCACAGTCAGCCATGGAAACAGCGCGAAGGTCTGGAAGACCATGGCCACGCCTTTCGCCGGGCCGTGCAACGGCTCGTTCAGATAAGTGACCTGACCGCCTGTTGGCTCGATCAGCCCGGCGATGATCCGCAGCAGCGTCGACTTGCCGGAACCGGAACGGCCCAGCAACCCGACGATCTCGCCTGCGTTGAGCGTCAGGTTCACGTCTTCGAGAACAAGTAGTTCACCCTGCGTCTTGTTGAAGCCGCGACTGATGTTGTCGACGCGCAGGATTTCCTCGCCGAGACGCGGTGGGATCGGCGGCGTTTGGGTAGTCGTATTGGTCTGCGTTGACATAGGCGCTCGCGCGTTGCTGATTACAGGAATTTAATAGTACGGCCGCTGGAGGCGGCAGTTCAGTCAGGGGCGGTGTGCGGCAAATTGCCGGTCCGATGACCGGCTGCATATTCAGGCTTCAAACTCAGTCCAGCCTCAGCCGCGCTTCGGCATAAGCGAACAACGGGCGCCACAAGAGCCGGTTAAAGAGTGTGACGAACAGCGACATTACGGCAATACCGAGAATGATTTTCGGATAGTCGCCGTTGGTCGTGCTTTCCGCTATATACGCGCCAAGCCCGTGCGCCACGATCTTCGTATTCCCCCACGACACCGCTTCCGCCACGATGCTCGCATTCCACGCCCCGCCCGATGCGGTGATCGCACCAGTGACGTAGTACGGGAAAATGCCCGGCAGGATGGCCTGGCGCCACCACTGCCAGCCTTTGATCTGGAAATTGGTGGCCGCTTCACGGTAATCGTTCGGATACGACGTCGCCCCGGCAATCACGTTGAAGAGGATATACCACTGCGTGCCGAGCACGATCAGCGGCGAGAGCCAGATATCCGGGTTCAGGTTGAACTTCACGATCACCACGACAAACACCGGGAACAGCAGGTTCGCCGGGAACGCGGCCAGGAACTGCGCGAGCGGCTGGATCTTGCTGGCCAATGCGGGTCGCAGCCCGATCAACACCCCGACCGGAACCCAGATCACCGAAGCAAGCGCGATCAGCAGCATCACGCGAAACAACGTGATCAAGCCGAGCCAGAAGACGTGCCAGACTTCGCCCCACGTCACGCCGGTGCTCACGAAAACCGTCACTTTCCACACCAGGAACACCGTCAGCGCGAGAACGATGATCGCCCACGCGATATCGCCGACACGGGACGGATTGCGGGACTGGGTGCGCGCCCTGGACGTCGACCCGCCCAACGCGCCTATCGGGAATGCCGGGAATTTCGGCAGGCGGCCTTGCAGCGAGGGCAGCTTCAACGGCACCCGCGCCATCTTGCCGATCATCCATCCCGCCGGCACGAGCAACTGGTGAATCAGGCGAGTGCGGCGAATCAGGTCGAGCAGCCACGACTCCGGCACGTTGCCCGAACTCGTGTTTTCCATGCGGAATTTGTCGGCCCAGGCGACCAGCGGACGGAACATGAGCTGATCGTAGGCGAGGATCACAACAGTCATTGCCAGGATCACCCAGCCGATCGCGCCAAGATTGCGCTCGCCAATAGCAGTTGCCAGATAGGCGCCAATACCCGGCAGCACGATGGTGCGGTTACCGACCACGATAGCTTCGGAGGCGACCACGAAGAACCAGCCGCCTGACATCGACATCATCATGTTCCAGATGAGGCCGGGCATGGAGAACGGCACTTCGAGCTTCCAGAAGCGCTGCCAGTTGGTCAGGTGGAAACCGCGCGAGACTTCATCGAGATCGCGCGGCACGGTGCGCAGCGACTGATAGAAGCTGAACGTCATGTTCCACGCCTGGCTCGTAAAAATGGCGAAGATCGCCGCCAGCTCGGCGCCGAACACGCGACCCGGAAACAACGCGAGAAAGAACGTGACCGTGAACGAGATATAACCGAGCACGGGCACCGACTGGAGAATATCCAGGATCGGCACGAGCACGACGGACGCCCGCCGGCTCTTCGCCGCAAGCGTGCCGTAGATCAGTGTGAAGACCAGTGAGGCGACCATGGCCGCGAGCATGCGCAAGGTGGTGCGCAGCGCGTATTCGGGAAGGTTCGCCGGATCGAGCGAGATAGCCTGGGTTTGCAGTGTCGAGATGGGCGCGAGCGTCTCGTGAAAGCCGACCACGGTGAGCGCGAGCACGCAGATAATCAGCGGGAACGCGACGAAGTCCCATCGATTAGGCAACAAACGCAACGCCGAAGCGTTCGCCGTTCGAGTCAGGTTAAAGCCAAAATCCATTCCACGCCCTTCCCGTTGAGGCTCGTTGCAGCAAGCGTTTCGTCGCGCGAGGCAACGTCCGGCGCCTGTGTTCTTGCCTGTGTTCTTATTTTCAAGCGGCTACGCCGCTCTTCCCTCTGTCCGCTTCTGCCAAGCCTGCCAAGCGTCGGTGCGGCCTGACCACGCCTCCCTTCCCTCTCAACACCAAGCGGCGGAATTCTGCGCGTTTCGGGCAAGCACCGGCGCATGGTCCGGTGCCATTGCGCACTCGATTGCCCCGGCCGCCATACAACTTGACCATTTCAGAAACGCACGACACTACACCAACCTTTGTTTCACGCACAACCTCGGCCAGCGTGTCTGTTGCTTGTTTTCTGGAGCCATCACGCCCAATGTCGCCTACGGCCTAAACGGCTAACCCTGGCGAACGAAAACACGCGGTTCAGAAACTCGCACTCGTGCCGATAAGAACTTGATGGCCGGGAGAAAACGTCGTCCAATCAAGGCGCAGGGGCGCGGGCCGAGTGAGTGAACCGGAGCGAGCCTGAGCAAAAAAGGACTGCAGGACAACCCCAACGCGAACGAGCAAAGCATGAGGTGCCGCTGACGCCGGTTCCGGCCTTCAGCAATGGCACTTGGGCGAACTACCGATGTGCGCGCGGCTGCGCCCGGTAAGATGCTCACATGCCGGTAAAACACTCATAACATGCTCGTTGCGCGGGTTGTCACAATCTCGCGCCACAGTCAGACAGGCCAGAGGATCGATGAACAAGACAACCTTTCACCGCGCCATAGCGACGCTCGCCTTCGCGTTGCTCGCATGCGTGTGCTGGGTTGCCGCCGGGATGGTGTCGGACCGAATGGTACAGCAAGAACTGGCCACGTCGGTACGCGTGGAGCAGCAAATGGCTGCGTCGATCGTCGACAACACCGCGCAGATCATTGCCAGCGACCTCGCCATGTCCCGGGCGATTCCGGCCACTATCGCCGAAATGGACATGATCCAGCTGGCGCTCGCCCAATCCCACAGTTCCCCTGAAGAAATCAGGCAAACCGAGCCTGAGCGGCGAGCAAAGTGGCTCGCCGTGCCGGCGCTCGCCAAACTCGACAACTTCCTGCGCAACGCCCGCGGCTTCACGGGCCTCGACTATGTGTGGGTCGTCAATAGCGACGGATTTTGCGTGGCATCGAGCAATGGCATCGACTCGAACAGCTTCGTTGGCACCGACATGCGCATGCGCGCTTATATCCAGAAAGCGCTGCTCGGCGCGTTCAACGAAACGTACGGCGTCGGCCGGATGAGCGGCGATCCCGGCATTTTCATCGCCACGCCGGTGTATCACGACGGCCTCCTGGTAGGCGCGGTGATCGCGAAAGTGAGCGTCGACCGCTTGCGCCACTGGGTGGCGCGCGAGGGCACATTTGTTACCGACAGCAACGGCGTGATCGTCATGGCGCACGAAAGCCAACTCGAGAACCGTGTCATGCCCGATTCGCCCGTGCTGCGGATGTCTCGATCGGAGCGGCTGGACGCGTATCGGCGGGTCGATTTCCGTGCGCTGCAGCTGACCAACATCGGCGAACGCGTGCGGGCGGACGCGCCTTGGCTGCCCCCTTCGCTCGCGCGCTCTTTTTTCTCCTCCGGCGACAGCAACACGCCCTCTCTCTACGACGAACGCACCGGTCTGAACTCAGGGCTTGCCGCGCACATTGTCCATCCGCTGCCGAACTGGGCGGAAATTGTGAGCAATCAACGTCGTGACCGGCTGCTGGTGTTCCTGACGGCGCTCGGCGTGAGCCTGCTGGCCATTGTGATCACTGTGTCATATCTGCGCGAACGGCGGCTGCACCGCGCCACTCGCCATCTGGCCAACCAGTTGCAGTCGGCCAACACGCTGCTGTCCGCCGAAGCCCGGCACGACGCGTTGACCGGCGCGCTGTCACGGCGTTATTTCCTGGACACGCTGCGCCGCGAAGTCGAGCTGGCCCGCTCGGCGGGCGGGCCGCTGTCAGTTGCAATCGCCGATCTTGACTATTTCAAGCAGGTGAACGACCGCTTCGGCCATGCAACCGGCGACCGCGCGCTCGAACATTTCGTGCGGATGTGCGAGGAGCAACTGCGCGCGAGCGACGGCGTCGGGCGGTTGGGTGGTGAGGAATTTGGTCTGCTGCTGCCACATACCGCGCTCGCCGATGCCCACACGGTTCTCGAACGCCTGCGCAAGCGCTTCAACCAGGAGCATTGCGCCTATCTCCCCGACGACACCACGCTGAGCGTGAGCATTGGCATCACGGAACTGAGCGACGGCGACACCGCTGAGAACCTGCTCAAGCGCGCAGATCTGGCGTTGTATGCGGCGAAATCGGGAGGGCGCGATCGCAGTGAAGTGCGCCCGGCCGACTCCCGGCCACCCATGCCGCGGCACCCCGAAACGGCCTGACGCGAAGATAGAAGCGAAGATAAAACGGCAATTTAGCGAGACGTTGGCTGAAAGGCGTGGTGCGGCACCGGCACGACAGCAGGTATTATCGATCTTCGAGTTCGATATCTGCCGTTATCAGGAGGGGTGCATGAGGGGAAATCTGGTCATTGTCTGCCGCGATCAGGACGCTGAAGCGTTTGATCACTTGCTGGCCGAGTATGGTGCGTTCCAGACGAAGCTCTCTTCGACTACCTGGTATTTGCGCCTCGATGTCGCGCCTGAAGTGATCCAGGAGGAAATCCTGGCGCGGTTCGGCAAATACACCACACACTATATTTTCGAGGCCGCGACCGTGACGTACAACACGGTCGACAGCGAAGCGGCTTCTGCGCTCAATACCTTGTTCGACTAGGAGGTCGCCTGGCGCCAGGCTCGGGTTTGCTGGCGCTGCGGGGTTCTGGCGGTGGGATTTTCGCCGCGGGGTTTTCACCGCGCCCGAACCCCGCCGCTCGGGCACCCTAGGCCCCGGGATGGTCAATCACATCATGCGCGCTTCGTGCAGCACGTCGCCATGCAACATCTCGGCCGAGCGCGCCACCACATCAAAAGGAAAGGTCATTACGACCTGCAGGCCGCCTTCGGGGCGATTGCCAATTTCGCATTCACCGCCCGCCCGCCGTACCAGCCGCTCAACAATCGCAAGCCCCAGCCCGCTGTGGCCACTGCCGCCGCGCGCCGGATCGAGCCTGACGAACGGTCGGCTCGCCTTCACTAGATCATGTGCCGCGATCCCGCTGCCGCTGTCCATGACCCGCAAAATCCAGCCATTCGTCCCGCGCAACGTTTCGATCACAACCGGTGGCGCACCGTACGCGTGAGCGTTGTCGAGCAGGTTCGACAACAAGCGGTCAAGCGTGGCAGCGGGCAATGCGAAATCCCGCCCGGCCGTGAGCCGGGTCTGGACAGATGGCGCTCCCACCGTGACCGCGCGATAACTGCGCGCAATGCGCTCGCATTGTTGATCGACTTCGGCTGGCTCGCTGCGATCGGCGCCGTCGTGCGCGAACACAAGGAACTGATCGACGATATGCGCCATGGAATCCACGTCGCGCACCACGCCATCCCGCAGTTTCGCTTCGTCCATCATTTCAGCACGCAGGCGCAAACGCGCAAGCGGCGTCTTCAGATCATGGGCGACCCCCGCCAGCATGACCGCGCGATCGCTTTCCGTCTGCTCCACTTCGCGCACCATCTGGTTGAACCCGTGGGTCAACTGCCGCAGCTCGCGCGGACCACGTTCCGGTACCGGCGGAGTAGGTTCTCCCCGGCCAAAGCGCCCGACAGCCTGCGCCAGCGAACGCAACGGTGTCTGCAATTGCCACGCGGCAAAGAGCGCAGCCATTACCGCCGTGGAAAATATAATCGCCAGCCAGAGCAGCATCCGGTCGCGCGAACGCGGCGGACGCAAAGGTTGCACAGGCACAACGATCCAGTTGGCGTCCTTCGCGCCTCGCACCCACAGGCGCGGCGGGCCGCCCGGCTCGCCCATGCGAACGTCGGTGCCGTCCGGCAGACGATCCCGCAAGTCGTCGATAAACCGACCGAACTGCGGCGGCGCGTGGCTGGTATCGGCGTCGGTGAAGGGTTTGGGAACGTCAGGACTGTTGGGGTCGACCACGCGCACGCTCGATGGCAGCGGCTGATCCGGCGAATTCGCGATGTGCTGGCGCACGGCGTCGACCAGGAACGCGGCCTCTTCTACCGCGTAGCGAGTTTGCGTTTGATCCCGCTCGAGCCGGATGACCGTGAACCATGCGACGTGCGACAACACGAGCACGCCAATGACCAGGACAACCAGCCGGCCGAACAGTGAATCAATGGGCCGACGCATTTTGCTCGCCGTCCGGCACGAACACATAACCGCGTCCGCGCACAGTCTGGATAAACCGCGGCGTAGACGGATCGGTTTCGAGGATCCGGCGCAGACGCCACACCTGCACGTCGATACCGCGGTCGGTGCCGTCGTATTCCGGACCGTGCAGCAGTTCGAGCAGGCGCTCGCGCGTCAGCGTGCGCATGGGGTGATTGACGAAAATCTTCAGCAATGCGAACTCGCTGCCCGACAGCGTAAGCGGCGTTTCGTCCTGATGAAGCGTGCGTGACTGGAAGTCGAGCCGGAAACGCCCGAATGAAAACGGTTCGCGTTGCTCGGGGGCCGCCGACGGTATTGTGCGGCGCCGGCGCAACACAGCCTGCACGCGCGCCAGCAACTCGCGCGGATTAAAAGGCTTGCCGAGATAGTCGTCAGCACCGAGTTCCAATCCGACAATGCGATCCACGTCGTCCGCGCGCGCCGTCAGCATGATCACCGGAATGTCGTCACCCGAAGCACGAAGCTTGCGCAACGCGGTCAGTCCGTCCACGCCCGGCATCATCAGGTCGAGCACGATCAGATCCGGGCGCTCGCGTTCGAGGCGCCGTTCAAGGGTGCCCGCGTCATGCAGCACCGATACCTCGATGCCTTGCCGGACCAGATAGTCGCGCAGAAGGTCGCGCAGTTCAGCGTCGTCGTCGACGACAAGTATTTGAGTAGCCATGCGACGCAGTTTAACGCCTGCGCGTGGCCTCCACGTTGCAAACACACCAGAAACGTTTACTGGGTGTTACCGCGAAAGGCGAAAGTAAACCGGCGTAATAACGAGGCCCCTGCTCGTAACACGCGGTTTGCGGCGACTGTCTACGCTGTGACTTACCGAAGGCGCGACCATCAAAACGGCGCCGCCAGATCGGCTTTGGAAATCAAAAAAGGAGTAGACCATGTTGAAGCAGTCCCGATTCCTCGCCATCACCGCCGCTGCGCTCGCCCTGTCGATCGGCGGGGTCAACGCCGCCAGCGCCGCCGCGCCCGATACGCCGCCGCCAGGGGGCCCGGGCATGATGGGCGCCCCGGGCGGGCATCATGGGGAAATGCGGATGAAGAAAGAGATGGACAAGTTGCACAGCCAACTGAATCTCAACGCAGACCAGGAAAAAGCTTGGCAGGCCGCGCTTGGCACCATGAAGCAGAATCATGAGGCCATGCGTGCAAGCCACAAGCAGATGCATGCACAAATGGAGTCAATGAAGCAGCAGCCCATTCTCGACCTGAACGCCATGTACGCGGCGCATCAGAAGATCGAGCAGCAAAATGCCCAGTTGCGCGACCAGACGAGCGCCGCGTGGCTGAACTTCTATAACACGCTGAACGACCAGCAGAAGACCACGGTCAGCACGGCACTCAAGCAGCGCTTTGCAAGAATGGAAGCGCGCCGGGAAAAGATGCATGAGCGCTGGGGTCAGCATCGCGGCATGCAGGGTGCGCCGGCTGGAGCATCCGCCGCTAATCCTTGAGCGTCGTATGAGCACTGTTTGAGGTGGGCATCCGGGCCGCGCGACTGAATCGGCGAGGCCCGCCGGTTCAGTCGCGCGGCTAAGGCCAAGCCGTTCCAATCAACATTGGAGCGGCTTTTTTTGCGTCGACTCAATGCAACACTGTCAATGCCACATTGTGTTTGGGGGCTGAAACGGCGTTCGATACGGACGGTTTCGTGGCAATCCAGCAGACACGCGACGCGATGTCATCCCGGCTCCCCGGGAAATCCGAAGCGCACTAGAGAACACAAAAGGCCGCGGAAAATGCTTCCGCGGCCTTTTGACGTTCTTCAGTTCAAAGCCGGAAAAAACCAGTCTGCAACGGCTCAACGCCAATGCACGCCAATTTACGCCAGGTCGAACAGGATCACTTCAGCTCTGGCGCCTTCATCCAGCGTGACCTTCGACACCCCTTCCAGCTTCGCGGCATCGCCGGCCAGCAGTGCTTCACCGTTTACCGAAATCGTGCCCCGCGCCACATGAACATACACGCGGCGCCCCGCCGGCACGTCGAATTCCGCGCGTTCATCGCCATCGAAAAGACCCGCGTAGACCTCTGCATCGGCACCCAGCTTCACCGCGCCGTCCCGTCCCTGCGGCGACGCGATCACCCGCAGCCGACCACGCTTTTCAGCGTCGTCGAAACGCTTTTCCTCGTAGCCCGGCGCATTGCCCGCTGCGTCCGGAATGATCCAGATCTGCAGGAAATGCGCGGTTTCAGTGGCCGAGCCATTGAACTCGCTGTGCCGCACGCCCGTGCCGGCGCTCATGCGCTGGACATCGCCGGGACGGATGGTCGAGCCGTTGCCCATGCTGTCCTTGTGCGACAGTGCGCCTTCCAGCACGTAACTGATGATTTCCATGTCGCGATGGCCGTGCGTCCCGAAACCCTGCCCGCCCGCAACGCGATCCTCGTTGATCACCCGCAGTGCACCGAAATGCACGTGCCTCGGGTCGTCATAGCCGGCGAAAGAAAAGCTGTGATACGAATCGAGCCAGCCGTGGTTAGCGTGGCCGCGTTCATTGGCGCGTCGAATTTCGAACATATCGAACTCCCGGTGATATTGCGATGGAGAGAATGTAAGGGCACGCACCACGCTAAACAATCGCCCGCGCGGGCACCACACCGTCCTGAAAATGCATGCAATCGCGCCAATGCACGGGGTGTACCGGGAGATTTGGCCGAAGCATCAGGGCAACGGAAAGCCTCGACCGGTCCCCGGGCGCACCGGTCGGCTTCGGGTAGAATACCGGCCTTTTCAAGGGTCAACGGCGCGGGTGATATTGACGCTTCGCTGGAAAGCCGCTCGGGGAAAGCCGCATAGTTCGTCCGCGGACTTCAGTCGGGGGCGATTTTTCGGGTGAAAGGCGTTTGTCGACAAAACGCACCAATTTTGGACACCTAGAATAAGCACCGCCGAAGACGGTCGGTTGGCAGCAGTGCGCCAGGGTACGACAGGAAAGGCGGTGGACGGGCCCGACCAGCGGTTTATTGAGTAGCGGAGTAGCAGATAAAAGTACACCGGCAGCGCGGCTTCTGACGGCGGGTGGCGATAAACCAGGAACACGCAAGGCGGGAGGCCCAGGTTCACCGAACACCCGAAGCACGCCGCCAGAAAGCGGTTACGAGCGATTGCGCAAATTCAGGCAAATTCAGGCAAAAAAAGCGCGGCTAATCTGGCCACACCGAAAACAGCGAAGGCCACGACACACGCGCACGTCATCAAGGACTCACCATGTTTCTGCAAGGCTACGGGCCGCTTATCCTCTCGGGCACATGGCAAACCGTCAAGCTGGCGGTCTTGTCGCTCGTGTTCGCATTCGTGATCGGCCTCCTCGGCGCGGCGGCGAAACTGTCAAGAAACCGCGTTTCGTCGGGCGTCGGCACGATCTACACCACGCTCGTGCGTGGCGTTCCCGATCTCGTGCTGATGCTGCTCCTCTTCTACAGCATCCAGATCTGGCTGAATCACCTCACCGACTTCCTGGGCTGGGAACAGATTGATATCGATCCGTTCGTGGCTGGCGTCATCGTGCTTGGGTTCATCTATGGCGCGTATTTCACCGAGACTTTCCGCGGCGCATTCCTCTCGGTGCCGCGCGGCCAGCTTGAAGCGGGCGCGGCTTACGGCATGACACCGTGGCAAACCTTCTCGCGAATCATGTTCCCGCAGATGATGCGTTTCGCGCTGCCGGGCATTGGCAACAACTGGCAGGTGATGGTGAAAGCAACAGCGCTGGTATCGATCATCGGTTTGGCGGACGTGGTCAAGGCCGCGCAAGATGCCGGCAAGGGCACGTTGCGGTTCTTCTTTTTCACGCTGCTCGCGGGCGCGGTTTATCTCGTGATCACCACGATATCGAATCTTGTGTTGATGTGGCTTGAACGGCGCTACTCGTCGGGCGTACGCAAGGCCGACCTGTAGCCATGAGAAACATGAGAAGCCGAAGGCAATCGCAGCCGGCACGCGGCGCATCTGCGCCAAGCGCCCTCGCTTGAAGAAAATCACAGCAACCCCGGTAACCCCACGCGGCGGAATCCATGCTCGAAATCATCCAGGAATACTGGCGCAACTATTTGTTCACCGACGGTTATCGCATCACCGGCCTCGCCATCACCATGTGGCTGCTGGTTGTATCGATCGGGCTCGGCTTCTGCCTGTCGATCCCGTTGTCGGTCGCCCGGGTATCGAAGAACAAGTTCCTGTCGCGCGGCGTCTGGGTCTATACGTATATCTTTCGCGGCACGCCGCTCTACGTGCAACTGTTGCTCTGCTACACGGGCCTCTACAGCCTGCAAGTGGTCCGCGACCACGTGCTGCTGAACGAGTTTTTCCGCGACGGCATGCATTGCACGCTGCTCGCGTTCACGCTGAATACCTGCGCGTACACCACGGAAATCTTCGCCGGCGCGATCCGGGCGACGCCTTACGGTGAGATTGAAGCGGCGCGCGCGTACGGGATGTCGTCGTTTACGCTCTACCGGCGCGTGATCCTGCCGTCGGCACTGCGCCGGGCGCTCCCCTACTACAGCAACGAAGTGATCCTGATGCTGCATGCGACCACCGTCGCGTTCACCGCCACGGTGCCGGACATTCTCAAGATTGCCCGCGACGTGAATTCCGCTACCTATCAGTCGTTCCAGGCGTTCGGCATTGCCGCCCTGCTCTATCTCTGCATCTCGTTCGCGCTCGTGTGGTTGTTTCGCCGTGCCGAGTACCGCTGGCTCGCCTACTTGCGGCCCCAAGGTAAATAAGCCTCAAGGAACGGCACCTCATGAACACAGCGGCAACCAAGCTTTTCGTCGATAACCTGCATAAACAGTACGGCGACAACGAAGTCCTCAAGGGCGTCTCGCTAAAGGCGAAAGCCGGCGATGTGATCAGCGTGATCGGCTCGTCCGGGTCCGGCAAGAGCACGATGCTCCGCTGCATCAACTTCCTGGAGCAGCCGAATCAGGGCCGGATTTTTGTCGATGGCGAGGAAATCCGCACGCTCAGGGATAAGTACGGCGCGCTGAAGGCGGTCGAACCCAAACAATTGCAGCGCATGCGCACGCGTCTTTCCATGGTGTTCCAGCACTTCAACCTCTGGTCGCACCTGAGCGTGCTGGAAAACGTAATGGAGGCGCCGCTGAAAGTGCTGGGGTTATCGAAACGGGAAGCGCTGGACCGTGCGCGCACCTATCTCGAGAAAGTGGGACTCGCGCCGCGGCTGGAACAGCAGTATCCGTCGCATCTGTCGGGCGGCCAGCAGCAGCGCGTGGCTATCGCGCGGGCGCTGGCCATGCACCCGGACGTCATGCTCTTCGATGAACCCACCTCGGCGCTCGACCCCGAATTGGTCGGTGAGGTGCTGAAGGTGATGCAGACGCTTGCCGAAGAAGGCCGCACGATGATCGTGGTAACGCACGAAATGGCATTCGCCCGCAATGTGTCGAATCACGTGGTTTTCCTGCATCAGGGCCGGATAGAAGAAGAAGGACATCCCGACGACGTTTTCGGCAATGCTCGCAGCGAACGACTTCGGCAATTTCTGTCGGGCAGCCTGAAGTAAAACTACAGATCGGCCATGTTCCGCAGCCAAAAGCGCCCTGAAGGGCGCTTTTTTAGTTTCTATATCTAAACAAGCAAACGTTTTTAAGCCCTTGGTGCATTAACCCCACGCGCATCGTCCGTCAATAGAGTCAATCCATAGCGTTAAGGGTAAAAATCGCCAGAGCCCTTATCCCAAAAGGGTTTTCACTGTTTTTTACACGCTTCGTGCAAACCCGCAACACATCAATCATTGCATTTTCGAGACAGAAAATGGGTTGATAACAATTTTCTTGGCGGCACAAAGGTATTTTGCTAAATTAGTAATCAAAGTACGGAAACGAAGTTCATTAAAAGTAGTTTTACTTCAAAAAGAACTGAGGAGACACCAATCCCAAGGGTTGGTTGTGACATTGGAGCTCAGTCAACGGGCCGCCGGATGTCAAGGAGACCACCCCTTTGCGTGTCACCCCTCTAAATAGTTTCCGGTTCGGTGCGCTGGCGCCGAACCACTACCGCCGCACTTGGGCTTCTATTTTTTGACAGGGTTGGAGGAGATGATGAAGAAAGCTTTGCTCGCGGCTTCGCTGCTGACGGTCGGCGTTGCAGCACACGCTCAAAGTAGCGTGACGCTCTACGGCCGGCTTGATGCCGGTCTCGAATATACGTCAGGCAATCCTACAAGTAATAACGCTGCTGGCGTGTCTACCGGCAGCGCAAATCGCTTCCGTGCGGAAAGCGGCGACTGGGGTACGAGCCTGTGGGGCATGAAGGGTGTCGAAGATCTGGGTGGCGGCAACAAGGCCGTATTCCAGTTGGAAGGCAGCTTCAACACCATGACAGGTCAAGGCCCGGGCAACAACGGCATCTTCAATCGTTGGGCGACAGTCGGTATCGCCAACGACCAGTTCGGTACCCTCTTGCTGGGTCGTGAACTGTTCATCTCGAACGGCGTGTGGGACTTTGATCCGTTCGGTCAGTCGAACTGGTCGTCGGCGTCGCTGGTACGTGGCCGCAACTGGCCGCAATCAAGCAACAACGTGTCGTATCAGTCGCCGAAGATTGCTGGCTTTGACGTGTACGGCCAGTACGCTTTCTCGAACACGACAGGCTTCAACGGTAGCGGCGGCAGCGCGGCAAACCCGGGGCTGGGTCGTGAAGGCGGCCTGCAGGTCACCTACACGAACTCGCTGTTCCAGGTGCGCGGCTTGTACGACGAAATCCGCAACAACGTGAACGGTGGTCTGGGCGACCCGCAACCGGGTTCGCCGAACGGTCCGTTCAGCTACGGCCGCGAATACTTCGCCGGCGTCAACGTGTTCCTCGGTCAGTTCAAGCTTCAGGCCGTGTACCAAGCCTCGCGTACGTCGGGTGAAACCAATGTACCGATCGGCACGCCGACGACGACGGACCAGGAATGGGGCGGTGTGACGTGGCAAGCTACACCGGCTGCAGCGTTGATCGCAGCGGTGTATCACGTCAATGCGAACAATGGTGGCGGCAACGGCAACATCTACACGGTCGGCGGTTCGTACAACCTGTCGAAGCGTACGTTGCTGGACATCCAGGTCGCATCGGCACGTAACAGCAAGAACGCTAACTTTGGTTTGAACGCGAACGCTGCGGGTAACACGGTTTCGACCGACAACCCACTGCCGGGTCACAGCCAGACGGGCGTGTACGCAGGCATCCAGCACTCGTTCTAAGCCGAACGAATCAGCCGGAGCAAGTACGACAGAGAGAGAGTCATAAGGTTTTCACGCTGCTGCGAGAGGCGCGTATCGGTGCGGTGTCCGAAAGGGCATCGCACCGTTTTTTATTTGTTCGTTGGCACCGGTGGACGGGTTTTGTTTGGTGCTTCTGCCGTCGGTTTATTCCTTAGGTACGCCGATTATTTTAGGTTTTTAGTGGCCGTGCTCGGCGGGCGTCAGGTCTCCTTTGGGCAGGTTTCGACTGGCGGGTATTGAGGCAATTGCCTGGGCGCTAACGATCGGGCTTAGCGGTCGGGGAGTTTAGTGCCCAGTCGCCAGGTTCTTGGGCCAGCGGTCTGAGTCTATGCCGGGTTGCTGCTTTCAAGGTTGGTGGTCTATTTAGGTTAGCTAATTTCTTTATCACTATTAGCCACTGTGCGTGGCGGCACGTCATTTCTTTGTCCAAAGCGACAAAGAAACGAAGCAAAGAAAACGCTTTCAAACCACCCTACCCTAAGTGTCCACAGCGTGCAGTTTCTATTCATAGGTGCCCCAAAAGCACGGTGCTCGCCAGAGCCACAGATGTTTGAACCCCTCCTTCTCGCGAATCCTGACACGAACACGCTTCGCCACCAGTGCTCTCGGGCAAGCTAGTTTGCACCCAGATCCGCACGGCGCTCAGCTTCCCTCATGGCGTATCGCACCTGGCACATCGCGCGTGGCGCCGCGATCCCCCACAACGCAAAAAAGCCGCCGATGCGAACCTCGCATCGGCGGCTTTTAACTGCAGCGGTCAATCTGGCGCGTCACATCGCAAGCACCTTCAATCGCGTGCTATGCCCGCCGCGCCGTGGCTCAGCCAGTCAAGAACCGCACCCGTCTCGTCATCACCCGCTTCCCTCACCTTCGTCATCGCTTCACTCACGTCAGCGCCCGCGTTCGGCACCGCACGACGGATCGCCACACCAACCGCCAGAATGTCGATCATCACAAGATGCAAAATGCGCGAAATCATCGACATCTGTGATTCACGAATCTCAATGTGATCCGTCTCCAACGCCACCGTCGCGCGCTTGGCCAACGGCGTGTTGCTAGACGTGATGGCAACCACCGTCGCGCCCTGCTGCATCGCAATCTCAAGCACGCGCAACAACTCCGGCGCACGCCCCGACTTCGATACCGCCACAATCACATCGCCCTTGCCCAACAACGCCGCCGACGCCGCCTGCATGTACAGGTCGCCATACGCAATGGTCGGGATGCCGAAACGGAAGAACTTGTAGTGCGCGTCCTGCGCCACGATGTTCGAATTGCCCAACCCGTAGAACTCGATCCGTCGCGCACCGTTGAGGATATCGATCGCGCGTTCCACATGATCGAAGTTCAAATGCTCACGCAGTTGCAAGATTGCGGACACCGTGTTGTCCAGCACCTTCGCGCCAAAATCCGTGGCAGTGTCGCCCAGATGCACCTGGCTGTGGCTCACCGGAATCGTACCGGTCAGGCCCGTCGCCAGCTTCAGCTTGAAATCAGACAAGCCCTGGCAACCCAGCGACCGGCAGAAGCGAATCACGGTAGGCTGGCTCACGTCGGCCTTGCGCGCAATATCGATGATCGGATCATTGATGATCGAACGCGGATGGTTCAACGCAAGATCAGCCACACGCCGCTCGGCAGGCGTCAACGCATCGCGCATCTGGCGGATCCGCTCGAACACCGCGGACGACCCTCCATTCGCGCGGTTCGACAACTGCTCCGACAGAATGGCCGATACCCCCAGAAACGCCGGATATTCCGCCGTGATGATGAACGTGGGCACGCTCGACAAATACTGTTGAAACCGCCCCTTCGCTTCGAACCGCTCGCGAAACGGCGACTTCGTGAACAACTCGCCCAACTTCAGCACCACCCCGCCGCCGATAAATATCCCGCCCAGCGCGCCCAACGTCACCGCAATGTTGCCGGCAAACGTGCCGAGAATGCCGCAGAAACAGTTCACGGCTTCAAGCGCAATCGCCTCGCCATCATGCGCGCGCTGCGTAATGCTGGCCGACTCGAGATCGTCCGCCACGCTAACGCCATCGCGTTCGGCAAGCGCCTGATAAATCAGCAGCAAACCCGGTCCCGCCGCCACGCGCTCGAACGACACATGCGGCCATTTCTTGCGCGCAAAACGCATTACCAGGTCTTCACGTTCATTCGACGGCGCGAAGCTCGCATGGCCGCCTTCGCTGCCAAGCGCGATCCAGCGGTCATCGGCGGGAATCAGGCCGGACACGCCCAGGCCCGTACCCGGCCCAAGCAAGCCAATCACACTGTTCTGCCGACGCGAACCACCGCCCACTTGCACTCGCTGGGCATCGGTCAGGCCCGGCAACGCCATCGCCAAAGCGGTGAAGTCGTTGACGACCAAAAGCGTGTCGAAGCCCAGCGCGCGGCGCGTGGCCTCGATCGAGAAGCTCCAGTCGTGATTCGTCATGGAGACGTGATCGCCGTCCACCGGATTCGCGATTGCGACGGCCGCATGGTTCACGCGGCTCACCTTGATGTCCTTCAGATACTGCTGCATCGCCTCAGCAATGCCCGGATAGTCCCGGCCGGGATACACGCGGATTTCGCCAATCACGCCCGGCGCGCTTTCGAGCGCGAATCGCGCGTTCGTGCCGCCAACATCGGCCAAAAGCCTGGGTCCGTCGGCGTGCTGACTTCCGGCCGTTACCGTTACGGCCTTACTTTGCACACCAGTAGACATCGAGCCTGACTCCCTGAGCATGTGCCAACGTGGAGATGGCGTTTTTTTGCGGTGCGGCAAGCGCGGCAGTTAGTACATCCAGTTTCTTCTGCCCACTAATGAACAGAAAGAGCTGCTTGACGTCCTTCAGCGCGGACATGGACAACGACACGCGCGCGTGCGGTGCGCTGCCCGGATGAACCGAGATGAACCGGTCAGCCGTGGATATAGCGAAGTCCCACTCGGGCGCATCGGCGAAAATGGACGCCGTATGACCGTCCTCACCCATGCCAAGCACGGCAACGTCAGGCACCCGGCGCTGTGCATCGGCATTCAGATCCGCAATGTGCGCGTCCAGCGGTCGTGCCGTATCCACCAACGGCAGGAAATATGCGCCGCTCGCGGCGTTCTGCAGCAACGTCTCACGCACCAGGCGCGCATTGCTTGCGCCGTCCGTCTCCGGCACCCAGCGGTCATCGACCAGGGTGACGTCGATATGCGCCCAGTCGAGCGCATAGGACGAAAGGGTTTGCAAGAACGGCTTCGGGCTCGTGCCGCCGGATACGGCGAGCGTGGCGTGTTGGGTGGAATTGCCAGCCACAGCGGCATCCGCCGACGCTGCTCCGCGAGCCGCGAGCGTTGCGGTAAGCGCGTCGCCTACCGCTTCTGCCAATGCGTCGGATTGGGCGCTTGGCTCATCAAAAGTATGAAGCTCGATCACTGCTCCTCCATGCTGCCTTGTTTTGGTTTCATTTCGCCCGTCGCGACAACGCTTGAACCACTGCTTGAACCGGTTCTCGCGTCGCGCAACGGGATTTGTCTCGGCTTTAATTGCAACATGTCTACAGCACGTACGTCTTAGAACACGTTCCACCGACCCATTACAACGGTCTCACCATCAGTCTCACTACTAATCTTAATTCTCTTCTTCCAGCCAGCACGTGCCGTGCTGCGCCAGCATTGCGCTTGCAGCCGCCGGTCCCCAGGTGCCCGATGCATAAGGCTTCGGCGGCTTCGGCGACGCCGCCCATTCATCCAGGATCGGTTCCACGTAACGCCACGCCGCTTCCTGCTCGTCACGCCGCACGAACAACGCAAGACGTCCGTTGATCACGTCGAGCAGCAGGCGCTGATATGCCTCCATCTGCCCTTCCTTGAAAAACTTGTCGAAGGCGAGATCGAGATGGACGCTCGCAAGATTCATCCCTTCGCCCGGCTGTTTCGCGAGGCAATACAGGCGAATGGTTTCATTCGGCTGCAAGCGGATCACCAACCGGTTCGCGCCCGCGCGCAACGCGTTCGCACCCAGCGCCGAATGCGGCACGGGGCGGAAATTCACGACGATCTCCGCCGTCCGGTCCGCCAGCCGCTTGCCAGTGCGCAGGAAAAACGGCACGCCAGCCCAGCGCCAGTTTTCGATTTCCACCTTCAACGCGACAAACGTTTCCGTATGACTGTCAGGCCGCACGCCCTTTTCGGTAGCGTACGCCGGTACTGACGTTCCCTTGATCACGCCCGCATGATATTGCCCACGCACGGCAACCTTGCTGATGTCGCGCGGATCGACGGGCTTGAGCGCGCGCAGCACGCGCAGCTTTTCGTCGCGTACGGAATCGGAATCCATGGAATGCGGCGGTTCCATCGTCACGATGGAAAGCAACTGCAGCAGATGGTTCTGCACCATGTCACGCAATGCGCCGGTGTTGTCGTAGAAATCGCCGCGCGCTTCTACGCCGAGTTCCTCCGCAATCGTGATCTGGATGCTTTCCACCCACTCGCGACGCCACAGCGGTTCGAACAGCGCATTGCCGAAACGCAGCGCGAGCAGGTTTTGCACCGGCTCTTTGCCCAGATAGTGGTCGATCCGGTAGATCTGCTCTTCCGCGAAAATTTCGCCAACCGCGTCATTGATGGCCTGCGACGACTTCAGGTCGTAGCCCAGCGGCTTTTCCAGCACGATGCGTGCGTTTTCGTTCAGGCCGACATCGGCAAGCGCACGGCAAATGGGCACGAACAGCGACGGTCCCGTCGCCAGATAGAACACGCGTGTGCCGCCGTGCTCGTTCACCGCGTCGCGCAGCAGCTTGAAATCTTCCGGCTTGCCGAGGTCGAGACGAACGTAGACGAAGCGCGCAAGGAAACCCTTCCACACGGTTTCGTCGACGCCATTCTTCGACACGTGCGGCTTGACGTGTTCATCGACCCATTTCAAATACGCCTCGCGATCTTCGGCGGCGCGCGCCACCGCGACGATCTTGCCGCCTTCAGCGAGCATTCCGCCCCGGTGCGCTTCGAACAGCGCCGGCAGGATCTTGCGCATCGAAAGATCGCCTGTTCCGCCGAACAGAACAAAGGTGAAATTCGAGTCGTTTTGCATGTGTCTCCGCTTGGGTTCAAGAGGACCGTAGTCCGATAAAATTTTTTTTGACACTGAATTGTAGTTTAACTACAATTCAAATCAAGGGGTAACGTGATCCCGGAAAAAAACACTTAGTCAACCAGAACATGCGTGTTTTCCCGGAGTTTCACGTCTAGTTGCATGGTAATTGACCTTAGCCGATGACGCTTTTGCCAGATAGGCAACGGCGCGGCAAGGGGCAAAAACCGCGTTGATGCAAAACCCCGGACGCACGCCGCGCTGGTCGACGCCAGTGTGAACGGGCAAAAATCAAAAGAGGAGACACAGTTGCGATTCGACACACTCATCTCTTGAGAGCCGTGCGGCCGTGGTTCGGTCTGCCGGCCAGGCTGGCGTGCCCAAGGCTCCTTGCCCTGGACATTGCTTGGCTTTTTCCCGCCGACACCGCCGATAACCGGCCACTTCAGTTTGTTCATGTTCCAGCCATCGCTTCCTGGCGGCATCAGGGGCCAATCGTTTTTTGTTCAGGTGTTCGGAGGAGATAAACAATGAAATTTCGCAAGCTCATCGGCGCGCTCGGCGCCGCAGGTCTGTTGTGCGGCGTGTCGGCGCAAGCGGTTCAGGCAGCTGAATCCCTGTCGGTACTGCACTGGTGGACTTCCGGTGGTGAGTCGAAGGCCGTTGGCGTGTTGAAAGACGACATGACCAAACAAGGCTACACCTGGAAGGACTTCGCCGTTGCAGGCGGCGCGGGTGCAGCGGCCATGACGGCGCTCAAGACCCAGGTCATCTCGGGCAACGCACCGTCGGCAGCACAGATCAAGGGTCCGCTGATCCAGGAATGGGCTGAACAAGGCGTGCTCGTGCCGATCGATTCGGTTGCCGGCGACTGGAAGAAGAATCTGCCGCCCGAAATCGACAAGATCATGCACGCCGATGGCCACTACGTCGCAGCACCGTTCTCGGTGCACCGCGTAAACTGGCTGTGGATCAACAAGGCAGCACTAGACAAGGCAGGCGGCAAGGTTCCGACCACGTGGCCGGAGTTCTTCGAACTGGCTGACAAGATGAAGGCCCAGGGCATCATTCCGGTGGCAGCAGGCGGCCAGCCGTGGCAAGACCTGACCTTGTGGGAAGACGTCGTGCTGTCGCAGGGCGCGGACTTCTACAAGAAGGCGATTGTCGATCTGGACCAGAAGACGCTGACGTCGGACCAGATGGTTGGCGTGTTCGACACGGTGCGCAAGATCGAAACGTATTTCGATAACGGCCGCACCGGCCGCGACTGGAACCTGGCTACTGCCATGGTCATCAACGGCAAGGCCGGCATGCAGTTCATGGGCGACTGGGCCAAGGGCGAGTTCGCAGGCGCGAACAAGACCGCCGGCACGGACTATGTCTGCGCACCGGTGCCGGGCACCTCCAAGCAGTACACGTTCAACGTCGACTCGTTCGTGTTCTTCCAGCAGAAGGGTTCGAAGGAAGCAACGCCGGGACAACTGGCGCTCGCCAAGACCATCATGTCACCTGCGTTCCAGGAGCAGTTCAGCCTGTACAAGGGTTCGATCCCGGTTCGTTTGGGTGTCTCGATGGCCAAGTTCGACGCCTGCGGCAAGCAGTCGTATGCTGATGAACAAACAGCCATCAAGGCAGGCGGGTATGTGCCGTCGCTGGCTCACGGCATGGCTCAAGGTGACGCAACAGCAGGCGCGATCACCGACGTCGTGACGAAGTTCATGAACTCGACGCAAGATTCGAAGAGCGCAGTGCAAGCGCTCGCGAATGCCGCCAAGACGAAGTAAAACGCGAAGTAAGCGTTTGGTTCGGTAATACCGGGCGCGCGGCTTTTTAACCGGCCGCGCGCCCGGGCAAACCCCAAGCATGAGTTGGCTTAAAAACTGTTGTATCCCTGTTCCGGCCTGAGACTCTTGCCGGCAAATTTTCAGGAGTCGAGAAGTGGCTGCTTCCCCTAGCGGTATCGCGAGCAAGACTTCGCGCACCCCGCCTCGCCGCACGTCGCCTCTGGCGGCGCTTGCCGACACATATATTCCGAAGCTGGTACTCGCGCCAAGCGTGCTGATTGCGTTGGTGTTCGTGTACGGTTTTATCCTTATCACCGGCTGGCTTTCGCTGACTAATTCGCGATTGATGCCACGCTATGAATTCACTGGTTTCCAGCGCTACACCGAACTGTTCTCAAACGACGTCTGGTGGACGTCCGCTGCGAATCTCGGCTGGTTCGGCATCCCGTTCATTGCGATCTGTGTCGGGCTCGGACTGTTCCTGGCCATCCTGCTTGACCAGAAAATTCGTAACGAAGGCGCATTGCGCGCGATCTTTCTCTATCCGATGGCGCTGTCATTCATCGTGACGGGTACCGCGTGGCAGTGGATTCTGAATCCGGGCCTTGGGCTGGAAAAGATTTTTCACGACTGGGGCTGGACAAGCTTTTCATTCGACTGGCTCGGTAACCCCGACAAGGCGATCTTCTGCGTGGTGATCGCGGCGGTGTGGCAATCCACCGGGTTTGTCATGGCATTGTTCCTCGCCGGTTTGCGCGGCGTGGATGCAGAAATCTTCAAGGCCGCGCAGATGGACGGCGCTTCGTTGCCGCGGATTTATCGCAGTATCGTGATCCCGAGCATGCGGCCGGTGTTCTTCTCCGTGCTGCTGATTCTCTGCCACATCACCATCAAGACCTTCGACCTCGTGGTTGCGTTGACCGCGGGCGGTCCGGGCACGTCGTCGTCGCTGCCGGCCATGTTCATGTACACGTTTTCGTTCAATCGCGGGCAACTGGGCCTGGGCGCCGCTTCGTCGATGATGATGCTCGCCACCGTCGTCGCCGTGCTGGTGCCTCTCATGTATCTGGAATCGAGGAGCACGCGCAATGGAATCTAAGATGACGATCAGCCGCGCCGTCATCTATGCGGCGCTGATCCTGTTTGCCCTGTACTTCCTGTTCCCGATCTACGTGATGCTCTCGACGTCCTTCAAGGACCTCGACCAGTTGCGCACTGGCAACCTGCTTACTCCTCCGACCCACTTCACGTTTGCACCGTGGGTCAAGGCGTGGTCGCAATCGTGCACCGGCGTGCGTTGCGACGGCATGGAACCCTTCTTCATGAACTCCGTGCGCATGGTGATCCCGGCCGTGCTGATCTCGTCGATAGTCGGCGCGTTCAACGGTTACGTGCTCACGCACTGGCGCTTCCGCGGCGCCGATGCCGTGTTCACCATGTTGCTGGTCGGCTGTTTCATCCCGTTCCAGGCCATCCTTTTGCCGATGGCGCGTTTGCAAGGCATGTTGGGACTGGCTAACACCACGACCGGTCTTGTGCTTGTGCACGTGGTCTACGGTATTGCGTTCACCACCATGTTCTTCCGCAACTTCTACGTGAGCATTCCGGCGGAGCTGGTGAAGGCGGCGCGCATTGACGGTGCGGGTTTCTTCACTATCTTCACGAAGATCCTGCTGCCGGTATCGCTGCCTATTTTCATGGTGTGCCTGATTTGGCAATTCACGCAGATCTGGAACGACTTCCTGTTCGGTATCGTGTTCTCCGGCGTTGATTCAATGCCGATCACCGTCGCCTTGAACAACCTGGTGAATACATCGACGGGCGTGAAGGAATACAACGTCGACATGGCTGCTGCGATCATTGCCGCCCTGCCTACCCTCCTCGTCTACATGGTCGCCGGCCGGTTCTTCGTGCGCGGCCTGACAGCGGGCGCGGTGAAGGGCTGATGCAGTGAAGGCTGATTCCGGCGGGGCGCCTTCAGGTGCTGAATGGCGCTCCCGGTAGAAGATCAACTAATGTGCGCGAAGATACTCAGCGCAGAGACATTAAAGGATTCATAGCATGGCAAGCCTTTCAATCCGTGACGTATACAAGACTTATGCGAACGGCGTCCCCGTTCTGAAGGGCGTGAACATCGACATCGAGGACGGTCAGTTCCTGATCCTCGTTGGCGGTTCGGGCTGCGGCAAGTCCACGTTGCTCAATATGATCGCCGGACTGGAAACAGTCACCAAGGGCGACATCATGATCGACGGCAAGACGGTGAACAACCTCTCGCCGAAGGATCGCGACATTGCGATGGTATTCCAGTCGTATGCGCTGTATCCGTCCATGACCGTGCGCGAGAACATCTCGTTCGGGCTGAACATTCGCAAGGTGCCGAAGGATGAGCAGAAGGCGATTGTGACGCGCGTGTCGGACACGCTGCAGATCCAGCATTTGCTCGATCGCAAGCCGGGCCAGTTGTCGGGCGGTCAGCGTCAGCGAGTGGCAATGGGCCGTGCGCTGGCGCGCGATCCGGTGATGTTCCTGTTCGACGAGCCGTTGTCGAACCTGGACGCGAAGCTGCGGATCGAAATGCGCTCTGAGATCAAGCTGCTGCATCAGCGCCTTGGCACGACGATTGTGTATGTGACGCACGATCAGATTGAAGCCATGACGCTCGGCGACCGGATCGCGGTGATGAAGGATGGCGTGGTGCAGCAGTTTGGCGCTCCGCAGGATATTTACGATTCGCCGGCGAACTTGTTCGTGGCGGGTTTTATTGGCGCGCCGCCGATGAATTTTATCGATGGAAAGCTGGTCGAGAACGGGTCGGGCATCGGGCTGGAGATTGATACGGGCGTAGCGCGCAACGTGCTGAACCTGCCGTTCGATGCTGCTGCGGTCCGCGGCAAGGTCGGCCAGAACGTGATTCTTGGCTTGCGTCCGGAGCGGATCACGGATGCTCGTAGCGCGCATAACGTGGAAGATGCTCGGCTGCAGCCGATTGAGGTGAAGATCGATGTGATCGAACCTACGGGCCCGGATACGCTGGTGTTCACGCAAGTGAACGGCAAGCGCGTGGTGAGCCGCGTGCACCCGGCGAGCAACCCGCAACCGCTGACGAACATGACGCTGTTGTTCGATGTATCGAAAGCCGTGTTGTTCGATTCGAAGACGGAAGAACGGTTGGCTTGAACGCTAGCGCTCGGAGTCTAAAAAGCCGCGCAACCGAATGGGTGCGCGGCTTTTCGTTTTTGGGCGCTTAGCGTGGGCGCGTGCCGATTGCTTACTGCCCTGACCCGCGTGCATGATCTACGGCGCGTTGGCGCGCAAGGCTCCGGCCCAGATCGCCCTCGAACATGGCTGAGCCTTGGTGGGTAAGGTTCGACCGAGTATCGATTGCTGGCGTAATACCAATTGCCGCGATCCGTCGGCAGAATGCATAGTCCTCGGAGAGGTAGGTCCCGGATTGCGGATCGATCATGGTGTCGAAGAACGCATAGTGGGACGCAGCCATTTTCCCGACGCTGTGGTCCGGCCTTCCGACCAGGTCGGGGCGATATTGGAGTTCGGGAAAACTGCTCGCGAGTTTCAGGAAGACCTCGCGTTTGATCAGCATGAATCCCGTCGGCGCGTCGATGACATCTAGAAACCCGTTCTCGTCCGGCTCCAGTTTGCCCAAGACCGCGGTGGCCGGATAACGGGCGAAGCTCGCCTGAAAATCGGCTTTCGTCGTGCCGGCCGGCAAAGCTTCCGGCAAGCCGTCCAATGGCCAGCCATCGGTTTTCAGCGGATAGACGCCCGCCACCAGTGGACGATCAGCCAGAAGAAGACGAACGACGTCCGAACCCTGGAATCCGATATCGCCATCGATCCACATCAAGTGCGTGAAGCGGTCGTCCGCGAGATACTCCGCCACCATCGTATTGCGGGCGCGCGTGATCAGACTGTCAAAACTATTGAAATTGATCTTGAGCCCAAACCCGTGCTGGTCAGCCGTGTCGTACAGATCAAGCAGCCCGCGGACATAGCTCGTCGTCACTACCCCTCCGTAGCTGGGTGTGGCCACAAATACGTTGGCGGGGATTTTTACGTTGGTAGTCAAGGGTGCTCCGGAAACGGTGAAATAGTTGGCCCTGCGTGCCGGGCCTTCATGCGCCGGATCCCGATCCATTTGTTACGCGACCGAGCGAGTGGGAACGGCATCCTAGCCGAAAAATTCATCTCGAAAAACTGTGCACTCGACGTCGGCCAAAGCTCAGGTTGCAGCTTCGGGTCACCGACATCGCCGCACATCCCGTGCGTCGAACAGGCACAATCCACGTTCACCGACAATATCGGCGGCGCCATGCTGCGCTTGCCGCTCAGCAGACGCTCCCGACATGACCCAAACCTTCCTCGCTGACCATCCTGACCTTGCGTGGACATCTGCGCCGAAAAAGCCCAGCTCCGACGACCCGTTCATCGAACTCGAAGCTCTCGACGATGCCCGCGTCGACACGTGGGTCGACGCGCAAAACGCCCGTACGACGGCCGCTTTCGGTAAAACGCCGGAAACCGATGCGCTGACCGCGCGTTTGAAAACCGCCTATACCTCGCAGGAACGAATCGTTTCGTGCTCTCGTTATAACGACTGGGGTTACAACACATGGCAGGACGAGGTTCATCCGCTCGGTATTGTCAGACGAACCCTCTGGTCATCGTGGCTCGCAGGCACGCCCGAATGGCAAACCATTTTGGACGTCGACCAGATCGACTTGAACACGACCGCCGCCAAAGACGATATCCGCTGGGCGCTGCACGATTTCGACATGCTCTACCCCACCTGGGACCGGGCGTTGGTCAGCCTGTCGCCGGGCGGCTCCGACGCATGCATGGTGCGCGAATTCGACATCGAAACGCAGCGCTTTGTAGAGGACGGATTCACGCTTCCCGATGTTGGCAAGCACGGCATCTCGTGGATCGATCGCGACACGGTGTATGTCGGGTGGGACGATAGCGCGCACAGCAAAAAGCCCGCACTGACCACGTCCGGTTTCCCGCGCCAGGCGCGCAAATGGAAGCGCGGCACCAAGCTGGCCGATGCCCCCGTGGTCTTCGAAGGCAAGCGTCGCGATGTCTCGGCGGGCGTGGATTACGATCAACTCGAAAAGCTGCATCTTGCTTCGCGCGCGACCTCATTCTTCGAGACACTGCAATACTGGCTCGATGAAACCACCGGCGAGTGGCAGCAATACGATGTCCCGCTGCACGCAGAACTGGAGCATTGGAATGGCTGGTTGTTCGTCACGCCACGCGAGTCCTACGAAGCGGGCGCCACGACCTACGCGAGCGGTTCGCTGCTCGTTATTCGCCGCGACGCATTCCTGAAAGGCGCACGCAATTTCACCGTGCTGTTCACGCCGTCGGGCCGAACCGTTCTCGCCGATATCGATTTCACGAAACACTGGCTGGTGGTGTCTCAGATGGACGATGGTTCGCCGCGCGTGGAATTGCTTGCTCCCCCGGCCGATCACGAAGGCGAATGGACCCGCCGCCATTTCGCGCTGCCGTCCGCGAGCCAGTCTTACGTGGATTCCATCGACAGCGAACGCGACGACACCGTGCTCGTTCACGTCGAACATTTCCTCACGCCGCCATCGCTTTACTACGCCGATTTCGCACAGCCGGAAAGCGAATGGCAACTGCTTGCACGCCTTCCCGCTCAATTCGATGCGACCGGACTCGTTGCTGAACGTCGGCATGCAATATCAACCGATGGCGTTGCTATCCCCTATTGGCTGATCGGTCGTGAGGCGAACGTCAAGGGTCATGAAACCGCGCCCTGCCTGCTCTACGGCTACGGCGGTTTCGAAGTCGCGCTCGACCCGCACTACGACGCGACCACGGGCATTGCATGGCTCGAGAGCGGTGGGTTGTACGCAGTCGCGAACATTCGGGGCGGCGGCGAGTTCGGGCCGGAGTGGCACCAAGCGGCGCAGCGTGAAAAGCGCCAAGTCGCCTTCGATGACTTCATCGCCATTGCAGAAGCGCTGGTGGCGTCGGGCGTGACGACATCGAAACAACTTGCCATTCGTGGCGGCAGCAACGGCGGCTTGCTGACCGGCGTCATGCTCGTCCAGCGTCCGGAACTGTTCGGCGCGGTGTTGTCCGAAGTGCCATTGCTCGACATGGCGCGGTTTCACTTGCTGCTGCAAGGCGCATCGTGGATCGATGAATACGGCGACCCCGAGGAGGCAGACGACCTGCGCTTCCTGATGACGTACTCGCCGTATCGAAACGTCAAAGCCGATGCGGTTTATCCGCCGGCGCTGTTCACGTCATCGGCGACTGATGACCGCGTGCATCCCGGTCACGCCCGCAAGATGGCCGCGCGGATGCAGGCGCTTGGGCATTATCGTGTGTGGTATTTGGAGAACCGCGACGGCGGTCACGGGGCGGGCGTGGAGGCGGAAAGCATCGCGCGGGTGGAAGCGACTGCGTTCACCTTCTTGCAGCAGATGGTAGGCGGCGCTTGATTGCTGATCGAGGGTGCGAAGCGAGATTGCAATACGCTCGCGTTCTCGGCCTGTGAGCGGGCCTTTGCGTCAACCCGGCGCGGATATCTTTGTCCACGCCGGGTTGTTCAGCGGGGTTGTTCAACGGGGTTATTCAGAATCCCCAGCGCGATATACCGCAGCAACCGAACAAGTTTCAGGACATCACCCCGCCCTACTCGCCCGCACCGGCGTGCCATGCCAGCGCAGCACCAGCGTTCGGCCGACAAACGTCAGCACGCCCGTCACCCCGATCACGATCCCCATCCCTTGCGGCGTGCCGTCGTGGAACATCCCGACGGCAACGCTCGCCAGCGCGCCAAGCGCCAACTGCACCGCACCGAACACCGCCGCTGCAGCGCCCGCGTTGTGCGGATATCGATGCATCAAATCCGTCGTGCAATTGGCCGACAACAAACCCACGACGCCGACCACGAAGAACAGGCAACCGACAATTGACCACAATCCGCCGAACCCGGTGATGCATACGAACGCCGTCGCCAACGCCGCGATCACGCTGACGAACGACGCGATCGAGATCAGTTTCAGCGATCCCAGCGCCCCGACCAGCCGCGTGTTCACCACATTCCAGCCGATGATCCCGATAATGTTCAGCCCGAAGAAAAACCCGTAGTGCTGCGGCTTCACATGAAAGTAGTCGATATACACAAACGGCGTGGCAGTGATGTACGCGAACATCGAAGCGAACGCCATGCCGCCGCATAACGTGTGGCCCCACGTGACGGGATCGGTGAGAAGACGGCCGTAGGCGGCGAACGAGCG
The DNA here is from genome assembly GCF_011493005.1 of Caballeronia sp. SBC1. Taxonomy (NCBI): domain Bacteria; kingdom Pseudomonadati; phylum Pseudomonadota; class Betaproteobacteria; order Burkholderiales; family Burkholderiaceae; genus Caballeronia; species Caballeronia sp. SBC1. Next base: position 1,080,572 of record NZ_CP049156.1, on the reverse strand, counting down.
CCCAAGCGCCGATGTCGCGCGTTTCTCGCGTGGCCAGGTTTCCGGCACCCGCAAATACGTGGTCACCGCGCATACCGTGCCGAACAGCGTCAGCGTGACGAACACCGCACGCCAGCCGCCCAGCAGCAGCAACTGGCCACCTATCAGCGGCGCGAGCAGCGGTCCGATCGACGTGACAATAGCGAGCATGGACAGCACGCGGGCCGCGTCCGACGGTGCGTGGGCGTCGCGTGCAATCGCCCGCGCCAGCACCGAGACCGAGCCCGCTCCGAGCGCTTGAAGAAAACGCAGCAAAACCAGTGAATCGATGGAAAACGACAGCGCGCACCCCACGCTCGCAAGCGTGTACAACACGATGCCGCCGAGCAGCACCGGCCGGCGACCGTAGGCGTCGGAGAGCGGGCCGTACACGAGCATGCCGAGCGAGAAACCCAGCATGAAACTGGTCAGCGTGATCTGCGCGGCGGCAGCGGTCGTGCCGAACGAGACGGCGAGCGCCGGCAGGCTCGGCAGATACATATCGATGGAAAGCGGACCGCACGCCGCCAGCGCGCCGAGCAACAGGATCAGTCGGCGATCGGCACGGCGCTTGATGATTTCGGGCATGAGAGACGAAGGGGAGCTTGAGGAAAAGGCATGGGTTTCGGAACTGGCAAATAACAACTGACGAGTAGCGAAACAAACACGATACGAGTGCGAAAAACCTCGCAAAGGCCACGTCCGGCGTGCAAGCGAACGGCTTAAACAGAGCCTTAAAACAGTGTGCATTGTACGCGCCCCGCTTTCAAAGGCCTCACGATCGTCGTTTTGAAGGCAGCACCATGACGGAGCGTCGCGGGCTGAAGCCAGGCGACTCCGGTACAATTTCATCTTGATTTCCTGCAGCCGCGAGCGACGCGCCGGACCCCGCCGAATCAGATCCAAGCGGCCATTCCAGCAGTGATCCAGGCTTGATCGAAGCCAGCGGCCGCAGCCCTCTCCAGCCGAACCCGTCATTCAGCGCAGGCCCCGTCATGTCCAGAAATGAAGCTCTCTTTGAACGCGCCCAGAAAACCATTCCAGGCGGCGTGAACTCGCCGGTGCGCGCGTTTCGCTCGGTCGGCGGCACGCCGCGGTTCATCGAACGCGCGCAAGGTCCGCATTTCTGGGACGCCGATGGCAAGCAGTACATCGACTACATCGGTTCCTGGGGGCCGATGATTCTTGGTCACGTCCATCCTGAAGTGCTTGAGGCGGTGCAACGCGTGCTCGCGAACGGGTTTTCGTTCGGCGCGCCGACCGAATCCGAGATCGAGATCGCGGAAGAGATCTGCAAACTGGTGCCGTCGATAGAACAAGTGCGCATGGTGTCGAGCGGCACGGAAGCGACCATGAGCGCGTTGCGCCTGGCGCGTGGATTCACGAAGCGGGACCGGATCGTGAAGTTTGAAGGGTGTTATCACGGTCACGCGGACAGCCTGCTCGTGAAAGCGGGCTCAGGTCTGCTTACGTTCGGCAACCCTACGTCGGCAGGCGTTCCCGCCGATATCGCCAAGCACACGACCGTGCTCGAATACAACAACGTCGAACAACTCAACGAGGCGTTTGCCGCGTTCGGTGCGGAAATCGCGTCGATTATTGTTGAGCCGGTGGCCGGCAACATGAACCTCGTGAAAGCCACGCCCGAGTTCCTGCAAGCGCTGCGTGATCGCTGCGACGAGTACGGCTCGGTGCTGATTTTCGATGAGGTAATGTGCGGTTTTCGCGTGGCGCTGGGCGGCGCGCAGCAGGTCTACGGCATCACGGCAGACCTGACGTGTCTCGGCAAGGTGATCGGCGGCGGCATGCCGGCGGCGGCGTTCGGCGGACGCCGGGACATCATGGCGCATCTCGCGCCGCTCGGCGGTGTTTATCAGGCGGGCACGTTGTCGGGGAATCCGATCGCGGTCGCGGCCGGGTTGAAAACGCTGCAACTGATCCAGGCGCCGGGGTTCTACGACACGCTCACCAAGCAAACGCGTCGTCTCGCCGATGGCCTCGCGGCCGTTGCAAAGGAAGCGAAGGTGCCCTTCTCGGCGGACGCTATCGGCGGCATGTTCGGCCTGTATTTCGCCGAGCGCGTTCCGGGAAGCTTCGCTGAAGTCACGCAGGGCGACACGAAGCGCTTCAACGCGTTTTTCCACGAAATGCTCGACGCTGGTGTGTACTTCGCGCCCTCGGCGTATGAAGCGGGGTTTGTATCGATTGCCCATGACGACGCCGTGATCGACGCGACGCTCGACGCCGCTCGCGGCGCCTTCGCCCGTCTCGCCGCTTAAGAGCCGCCGCCATGTTCTCGCAGACCGATTTTTCGCACATGGAGCGCGCGCTGGCGCTGGCCGCACGCGGCATGTACACGACGACGCCGAATCCGCGCGTCGGCTGCGTGCTGGTGAAAGATGGCGATGTGATCGGCGAAGGTTTCACGCAGCCCGCCGGTCAAGACCACGCCGAAATTCGCGCGTTGAAGGACGCGCGGGCGCGCGGGCATGATCCGCGCGGCGCCACCGCTTACGTCACGCTGGAGCCGTGCAGCCATTTCGGCCGCACGCCGCCGTGCGTGCACGCGCTGATCGACGCGCGCGTCGCCAAGGTGATTGCAGCAATGGAAGATCCGAATCCGGCTGTCTCCGGACGCGGACTGGCGATTCTCCGCGACGCGGGTATTGATGTGCGCTGCGGCCTGCTGGCCAATGAAGCGTACGAGATGAACATCGGCTTTGTGTCGCGCATGACGCGCCGCCGGCCATGGGTACGCATGAAGGTTGCGGCCACGCTGGATGGCCGCACCGGTTTGCCGAGCGGCGAAAGCCAGTGGATCACCGGCGAAGCGGCGCGGGCCGATGGTCACGCATGGCGTGCTCGCGCATGCGCCATCCTGACGGGCATTGGTACGGTGCGCGAGGACGATCCGCAACTCACCGTGCGTGCGATCGAGACGCCGCGTCAGCCGCAACGCGTGTTGATCGACAGCCGGCTGGATGTGCCGCTCACGGCCCGGATTCTGGAAGGCGCGCCGCCGTGGGTGTTTTGCGGCGCTGAGCCCGACCCCGCGAAAGCCGATGCGCTGCGTGAACGCGGTATCGAATTCACGCCTTTGACGAACGAGCAAGGCAAGGTCGATCTGCCCGCCATGCTGGGCATCCTCGCCGATCGTGGCATCAACGAACTGCACGTGGAAGCGGGCCACAAGCTCAATGGCTCGCTGCTGCGCGAGGGATGCGTCGATGAATTGCTGATCTATCTCGCACCGAGTTTGCTGGGCAACGCGCCGGGCATGTTCGATTTCACCCCGCCCGATACACTCGACGCCCGGCCGCATCTGCGGTTTCATCGCATTGACCGGATGGGTGATGACCTGCGCATTCTGGCGCGCTTCGCCGTGGTGAAGACCGACGCGCCCACGGACGCGAAACCGATTATTTAACGCACAACGCAACAAGCACAACCTAAGGAAGCTCGACGATGTTCACAGGAATTGTCGCGGCGGTCGGCCGCATTGAAGCCGTTACGCCGTTGGGTTCAGCCACCGATGCCGATACCGGCGTGCGCCTCACGGTTGCGTCCGGCGGCCTGGATCTCGCGGATGTCGAGCTCGGCGACAGCATCTCGATCCAGGGCGCGTGCATGACGGTGATCGAGAAATCGGCTGGGTCGTTTGCCGTGGATGTATCGCGCGAAAGCCTTAGCAAGACGGCAGGCTTGTCCGAACCCGGCGATGTAAACCTGGAGAAGGCGCTGCGTGCGCACGACCGGCTGGGCGGGCACCTGGTATCGGGACATGTGGATGGGCTGGGCGAAGTGACGCATTTCGCACCCGTTGGCGAGTCGCATGAGCTGCGGATTCTCGCGTCGAGCGATATCGGCAAGTATCTGGCCTATAAGGGCTCGGTGACAGTGAACGGCGTGAGCCTGACGGTGAATACCGTGAACGACCAACCGGATGGCTGCGAATTCTCGATCAACCTTATCCCACATACGGTGGAAGTGACGACGCTGCGGCATTTGAAGGCCGGCGCGAAGGTCAATCTGGAGATCGATCTGATCGCGCGGTACGTGGAGCGGATCTTGTCGACATCTCAGGATAGCCATCAGGCCGCACGCTGATCGAAGACGTGTATTCGTGGCGCGTGCAGAGCAAGGTCGCCGAACATAGTATTGCCGGATGACCGCTCCAGCATGGCGTCCGTCAGCCGACCTTGTTTGTCGGGCGATACACGGACCACGCAAGTGACCGTCGTGATGCGCCATCACCTTATGCAGTTCATCGCGGCCAGCAAAAAACTGTTGTCGATGATCGCCGTAGGCATAGCCTGAATTTTTCGCGAAATCACTAAACACGTGGCCCGTCGACGGGCTATCAGCTGCACCGTAACCAGCGTTGTCATTCCAATGGTCAGTGCCACCGCTCACGCCTATACTGCCCAACAGCCGATAGCAGTCGCCATGGAGCGTGTAGAACAAGTCGGGCGTCGCAAGTCGGACTCAACTGGAGGAAGACAAAATGAAGCGTTTCGTTTCCCGCTGTATGGTTGCAGCCTCAACGATCATGGCTTTTTCGCTGTCGGGACTCGCGCAGGCGGATACCGCCCATCCGGTGGTCGCACTCCTTCCCGGTGTGGTTGATCCGTTCTACTTCACAATGCATCGCGGCGCGGAAAGGGCCGCCAAGGAAGAGCACGTCGAGTTGCTGTTCCAGGTTCCCAAAGAGTGGAACACCAGTGAGCAAGTGCCGATCCTCAAGGCGTTTATCGCCAAACATCCTGACGTACTGCTGATTTCACCAGTCGACAAGCAACAACTCATTGGACCACTGAAGGAAGCCGCCGACGCCGGCATCAAGGTCATTACCGTCGACACTTATATTGGCGATGGACATTATCAGACGGGCAAGGGCGACGCGGATTTCCCTCTTTCTTATATCGCTTCAGACAACCTCGAAGGCGGCCGGGTCGCAGCACGCGCGCTCGCCAAAGCTATAGGTGACAAGGGCACGGTCTATTGCGAGAACAACAAGCCGGGTATATCGAGCACGGACGCGCGTGCTGAAGGCTTCGCGGAGGAGATGAAGAAGCACCCGAACATCACCGTGCTGCAAACGCTGTACAACGAGGACGACGCTAACCAGGCCGCTGCCCACGTAGCTGCGGTATTGGCGCGCAATCCGAATCTCGCTGGCGTGTTCGGCGCCAACACCTTCTCCGGCAGCGGTGCGGCCCAGGGCGTCAAGGCGGCGGGCAAACAAGGCGTCGTCAAGGTGGTCGTATTCGACGCGGTGCCGGGCATCGACAAGCAAATCAAGAGCGGCCTCGTCGATATCGCGATTGCGCAGCGCCCCGACGAAATCGGCTACTACGGCGTCAAGTTCGCCGCTGACGTCATTCACGGCAAGAAGATTCCCACCCTCAAGAGCACGGGTTTCGAGGTTCTCGATAAAAACAATATCGACCGGCCCGACATGCAGAAATACATCTATTCGAACTAGCCAAAGCAGTCTGGCTGAAGTCATAGATTGCCTCCACCGCGTGCGCCGCCGCGCACGCGGGCTCTGCTCATGACAACGCGGATAACTCCATGGATAACTCGCGTCTCGACAAGATCGCGCTGATTACCAAGCTATGGCCGTGGCTGTTCCTGGCCGCCCTGCTCGCCTTTTTCGAGGTGTATGCGCAGATTTCGGCTCACCGGTCGTTTCTTTTTAACGCCTACAACCTGCAATCGATTGGTCTTGCTGCCGCCGCTCCGCTGCTGCTGGCTATAGGCCAGACTTTCGTGATCATCACGGCCGGCATCGATCTGTCGGCGGGCTTCGTGATGGGACTAGCGGCCGTCTGCGTCGCGCAGTTCACGCTGTTCGGCAGCGGCTCGCCGTGGATCCTGATCGTGTCCATCCCGCTTACCATCGTGGTGTGCCTGATCCCCGGCTTGGTCAACGGCGTGCTGATCGCGTGGCTTGGCGTGCCAGCCTTTATCGGCACGCTCGGCATGTACGGTGTTGCGCGCGGTGCGGGCTTTCTCGCGGCCGGCAGCGGCATGACTGTCTCGGTGGATAACGCCGCCCTAGCCTGGCTGGGCGCCGGCTGGACGCCGGTGGTGCTGACCGGGGTGCTCCTGGTGATCATGCATCTGCTGCTCTCGAAGACGCGATTCGGCCAGTACACCTATGCGATCGGCGGTAACCCGCAGTCCGCGGTGCGTGCCGGCATCAACGTCAAACGGCACCTGCTGATGGTGTACCTGATCGCCGCCGCGTTCGCCGCGGTCGGCGGGATCATCTATACCGCGCGGTTTGCCGCAGGCGCCGCCAACGCCGGTGAGCCGATGCTGCTAGATTCGATCGCCGCGGTGGTGATCGGCGGCGCTAGCCTGTTCGGTGGGACTGGTAATGTGATCGGGACGCTGATCGGCGCGCTGATCATCGCGGTGATCCAGTTTGGACTGGTGTTCGTCGACGTCAATGCGTTCTGGCAATTCATCGTGGTGGGCATCGTCATCATCCTGTCGGTACTGATCGATCAATACAAGGACCGTCTCGGAGGTGCCCAATGACCACGCCGATCCTGGAGGTGCGCGATGTGTCGATCCGCTTTGGCGGCGTGGAGGCGCTCAAGCACGTTTCGTTGCAGTTGCTGCCGGGCGAAGTGCTGGCGCTTGCCGGCGACAACGGTGCGGGCAAGTCGACGTTGATCAAGATCATTTCAGGCGTCTATCGGGCCGACCAGGGCGAACTGCTGTTCGACGGCGCGCCGTTGCAATTGCGCGATCCGCAAGACGCACGCGCCCAAGGGATCGAGACGATCTACCAGGACCTCGCGCTGGCGGACAACCTGGACGTTGGCAGCAATATTTTTCTCGGACGAGAACCGACACGTCGGCAGCTAGGCTTCCAGGTGATCGACCGGCCCCGCATGGCGCAAGTCGCACGCGAGGTGCTGAAGCGCCTCGACATCGTGATTCCCGAGCGCAAGCTCGGCGGTCCGGTGAAGATGCTCTCAGGCGGACAGCGGCAGGCCATCGCAATCGGCCGGGCCATTTACTGGAACGCCCGGGTGCTCATCATGGACGAGCCCACCGCCGCGCTGGGCGTGCCCGAGCAGCGCAAGGTAATGGAGTTGATCACAGCGTTGAAGGCCCAGGGCGTCTCCGTGCTCCTGATCTCGCACAATCTGCACGACATCTTTGCAATCGCCGATCGCATTGTTGTGCTGCGGCGCGGCGAGGTGGCCGGCGAACGGCAGGTCCAGCAAACCAATGGCGATGAAATCGTGCACCTGATGGTCGGCGATACCTACGTGAGCCCCTGATAGGCGCGAGATCTGGAAACAGAAGCCACTGATGCCCCGACGATACTGTGACGGGACAAGCGTTCGCCACGAAGCCGGAGGACTCAATAACTACGGAGGGAACGTATTTCCCGCGGATTCGTTTTCCTCCCGACCTGGGCGCGGCCCAGCGCCTTTGGGTGCTGCTATTACCCAGCCAGATGGCCAACGCCAGCCCAAAACCGGCAAAACCCCCGCGTTGCCATCGGCGGTGGCGTAAAATACGCCCTTTCTCGCACCGGACGACCACCGCAATGACGCTCGCCTCCACCCCAGAGATCATCGCCGAGCTGAAGGCTGGCCGGATGGTGATCCTCGTTGACGAAGAAGACCGCGAAAACGAAGGCGATCTCGTCATCGCCGCCGATTTCGTGACGCCGGAAGCGATCAATTTCATGGCGCGCTACGGCCGTGGACTGATCTGCCTGACACTCACGCAGGACCGCTGCCGCCAGTTGAACCTGCCCCTCATGACGCAGCGAAACGGCACCCAATACGGGACGGCGTTCACGGTGAGCATTGAGGCGGCCGAAGGTGTGACCACCGGCATCTCCGCCGCGGATCGGTCGCGGACCATTCAGGCAGCGGTCGCGCACGACGCGAAAGCCGAGCACATCGTCCAGCCGGGACACGTGTTTCCGATCATGGCGCAACCGGGCGGCGTGCTGGTCCGCGCAGGACATACGGAAGCGGGCTGCGACCTGACGGCAATGGCGGGCCTGACGCCGGCATCGGTGATCTGCGAAGTGATCCGCGATGACGGCGAAATGGCCCGGTTGCCCGATCTGATCGAATTCGCCGAGCTGCACGGCATCCGGATTGGCACGATCGCCGACCTGATTCACTACCGCTCGCGCACGGAATCAATTGTCGAACGCGTCGCCGAACGCACCATGCAGACGGCGCATGGGGCCTTTCGCGCGGTGCTGTATCGCGATCAACCCAGCGGTTCGCCGCATATTGCGCTGGTGCGCGGCCAGCCGTCGCCGGAACGCGAGACGCCGGTGCGCGTGCATGAGCCGCTATCGGTGCTTGATCTGCTTGAAGTGGACTTGTCCACGCACTCCTGGACCCTCGACGCCGCGATGAAGGAAATCGCCGCGCGCGACCTGGGCGCTATCGTGCTGCTCAATTGCGGCGACACGAAAGAACATCTCGTCGATGTATTCCAGGCGTTCGAGCGCGAGGACAAAGCGGCCGAGCTCAAACGCCGCCCGATCGATTTCAAGACCTACGGCATCGGCGCGCAGATCTTGCGCGAACTGGGCGTGGGCAAGATGCAGGTGCTGTCGAATCCTCGCAAGCTCGGCAGCATGTCGGGTTATGGTCTCGAAGTGACCGGGTTCATTCCCATGCCGGGCTGTCCCGCCACGCCCCCGGCAGATTCGGCCGACCCTGCTTCCATCGCCCATTTACGCTCGGTCTGACCAGCGCCCACCACCACACCGCATCACACTGAAAACGGATAAATAATGGAAATCGGACAATATCAACCGAACCTCGACGGCGACGGACTGCGTATCGGCATCGTGCAATCGCGCTTCAACGAACCGGTCTGCAACGGCCTCGTGGACGCCTGCACGGAAGAACTCGAACGACTCGGCGTGATCGGTGAAGACGTGCTCCTCGTCACCGTGCCGGGCGCACTCGAAATTCCGCTGGCCCTGCAAAAGCTGGCTGAATCGGGTCAGTTCGATGCCTTGATCGCACTCGGCGCGGTGATTCGCGGCGAAACCTACCACTTCGAGCTGGTGTCGAATGAAAGCGGCGCCGGCATTTCCCGTATCGCGCTCGACTTCGGCACGCCGGTTGCCAATGCGGTCCTGACAACCGAAAACGACGAGCAAGCCGTTGCCCGTATGACGGAAAAAGGCCGCGACGCAGCACGCGTGGCGGTAGAAATGGCGAATCTGTCGGTCGCGCTGGAACAACTCGGCGGTGACGATGAAGACGAAGACGACGAGGACCGCGCATGAAAAGCGCTCGACGCCGTTCGCGCGAACTCGCGACACAAGGGCTTTACCAATGGTTGCTGTCGGGCGCGCCCGGCGGCGAGATCGACGCGCAGTTGCGCGGCGCGCAAGGCTTCGACAAGGCCGATCAGGAACATCTGGACGCCATTCTGCACGGGGTCATCAAGGAAGCGGACACTATTTCCGCTGAATTGCAGCCGTGCCTCGACCGTCCGCTCGAGCAGCTTTCGCCGGTCGAACGTGCCGTGCTGATGGTTGCTGCGTTTGAGTTCAAGCATCACCTGGACATTCCGTATCGCGTGGTGATCAACGAAGCAGTCGAACTGACGAAGACGTTCGGCGGCTCCGATGGTTATAAATACGTGAATGGCGTCCTGGACAAGCTCGCGGTTCAATTGCGCCCGACGGAAGCGCAAGGCCGCGGGCAGCGCAGTTGAACGAGCGGCCGTTCCAATTAATGAACTTCGCAAAAGAGCCGTTGAACGCAGCTATTCCGCGCGACGCTATCCGGTACGCCGCGCGCGTTGACGCCATCGAGCCGTTCTATGTAATGGAACTGGCGAAAGAAGCACAGGCGCTGGAACGCGCGGGCCGCAACATCATTCACATGGGTATTGGCGAACCGGATTTCACGGCGCCGGAACCGGTGATAGCGGCGGCCACCGACGCCTTGCGTCGCGGCGTCACGCAATATACGAATGCGCTCGGACTGGCTTCGTTGCGCGAGGCCATTTCCGGTCACTATCGCGACACGTTCGGGCTCCATATCGATCCGGCGCGCATCGTGGTGACCGCTGGCGCGTCTGCCGCATTGCTGCTGGCGTGCACCGCGCTGGTCGATCGTGACAACGAAGTGCTGATGCCCGATCCGTGCTACCCGTGCAATCGCCATTTCGTGGCCGCCACCGAAGGCCGTCCGGTCCTGATCCCAAGCGGTCCGGCCGAGCGGTTCCAATTGACGGCCGCTCAGGTCGAAGCGCATTGGACGCCCGCCACGCGAGGCGTCCTGCTCGCCTCGCCGTCCAACCCGACCGGCACGTCCATTGAACCCGACGAATTGGCGAAAATTGTCGACGTAGTGCGTGCGCACGGCGGTTTTACGATCGTCGACGAGATTTATCAGGGCCTGAGCTACGACGCGAAGCCCGTGTCAGCGCTCTCGCTAGGCGACGACGTGGTCACGGTGAACAGCTTTTCGAAATACTTCAACATGACAGGCTGGCGGCTGGGCTGGCTCGTGGTGCCGCCAGCAATGGTCGCCACCATGGAAAAGCTCTCGCAGAACCTGTTTATCTGCGCGTCGGCGCTCGCGCAACATGCGGCGCTGGCGTGTTTCGAGCCGGCCACGCTAGCGATTTACGAGTCGCGACGCCTGGAATTTGGGCGCAGGCGGGATTTCATCGTGCCGGCGTTGCGTTCGCTTGGTTTCGAAGTGCCTGTTGTGCCGGACGGCGCGTTTTACGTTTATGCCAATACCCGGCACGTCGCACATCCCGCTGCCGGCGATAGCAACGCGCTGACGCGTTCCATGCTGCATGACGCAGGTGTGGTGCTGGTACCCGGCACCGATTTCGGCTTCCATGCGCCGCAGGACTATATCCGGCTGTCTTATGCGACCGCATACTCACAGCTTGAAGAGGCCGTGCAACGGCTGGGAACGCTGTTTCGGGTTTAAACCACAAATTCGAGTCGGGCCCGGAGTCAGGAAAGCAGAAGCAAAAAAGCCGTTCCAACGCGAGTTGGAACGGCTTTTTTGTGCTGCCTGGACTGCGATTAACAGCCTGCTTCTGCTACTAACCCAGCGCCTTAGGCGCCGAACTCTGCCGAAGCTACGTGCTTCGTTTGCGCGTCTGCGTCGTCGGTATTCTCGTGGTCGCTGGCTTGCGGAGCGGCCAACTTGGCGGAGGGCGCCGTGATCGCTGGAGCACCGTCGAGCGTCACGTGCACGCGCTTTTCGCCTGTTCCCGAGCTGGTGGGCGAAGCCGACGCCACCACTTGCTTCGGCGCAGGCTGCACCGGCGCTTGCGGCGTAATGATCGGCACATTGCGGCCACGCGCCACATCGCGCAAGCGTGCACGTTCGGCCAGCACCTTCGCGCCGTAACCGCCGTCGTCCGGTGCCGTCGAACCAACATAGAAGCGCAATCCACCCGCCACCGAACCACCGCGCGCGATGCAATCCTTCAGCACCAGCGCGCCTACCTTGATGTTCGCGAGCGGTTCGAGCGCCGCGTGCGAGCCGCCAAAGTACTGGAATTTGTCGGAATGAACCTTCGCCATCACCTGCATCAACCCTTGCGCGCCCACGCCGCTTTCAGCATACGGATTGAAACCCGATTCGATCGCCATGACGGACAGGAGCAACAGCGGATCGAGACCAACCTCGCGGCCGGTATCGAAGGCTGCTTTCACGAGCTCACCGACCGGCTCCTGCGCTACGTGATAACGCCGTGCAATGAAGTTAGCCACCAGGTTTTGCTCACGATCCGACACAAGCACACGGTCGTCGCGGGCATCGGCGACAACACGTTGCGAGGAAATCGCGCTGGCTAGCGTCGAAACAGTCGGCAATGTGCGCGGATCGAGCCCGTTCGGCGACACGGCGAGACTCAGGCCGCCCGTAAGCTTACGAGTGCTGTCGTCGTCGCTGGCTGCGGCGCCGAGTGATGTCGACTCGCCCTCGCCGTTTCGCAGCGCCTCTTCGCGCTGATGACCGAGTGCGAACGGAGGGAAAGGTTGTCCGGAGAGCAACCGGGCCGGACCGGCTTGTACCGCGGCCGAAACGAGGGGCATAAGTTTGGCGGCGAAGGAGCCGCGCCAGGCTGGAAGCAGCCAGAGCGCCAGCGCAGTCACCACCGCGACACAACCAACCAGGCTAAAAACCGTCAGACTCATGTGTTTGGCGCGACGCAGCATAGCGCGTAGATGAAGCGCCAGGCGAGCGTCGGGACGCCACGACAACCAAGCATTCATTGGATGGATCTCCCAAATTGCATGATTTCTGCAGATGAAAAACCGGAAAACTGGTCCACCACGCAGAAATCGACACCGCCAGCTCTGGGTTAGCCACGAGCGGTATCGGGAAAACGGCACAAACCGTTGGGGAAACCTGACCGGAACATTTCGTTTCCGGGTACGCGCAGCACGAACGACATGCCAGGGCGCGCACACAGGTCACCACGCGAAAAACCGGCGAAGAAGAGCGCCGGCAAGAAAACCAAAACCTTGATTCACCGTACTAATCCGGTGCAGGTGACGCGTCGCGTCGTTTCAAAAGACCTGAGGCAGTGGTAAAAAGTTTCAATTGGTGTTGTCAATGCCAAAGGATTCTAGCAGGCTCAAATGATCCGTCAATGCTGGTAAATGTAAAAGCTATTACTTTCAGTAATGATGAACACTGTTCAGGGCGGTGAGAGCGGCCTGCCAAGCCACTTTCCAGCGGAAACGGCTGAATTGTGCCGTTGTGTGCTCTGACGTACCGACATCAACACAGGTAAAATCGACAATCGCCCGCGCGTGAAAGTTCCTCGCCAGAACTTGGACCGCCGCTTGAGCCGCAATTTCAACCGTCGCGCCTGCTATCCGTGGCCCTCGTGCCCCTACGCAGACCGCGCTTCCCGCAGGCCCCTTTTCCTTAGCCGATGAAATACAAAGACCTGCGCGACTTCACCGCCCGCCTCGAAACACTCGGCGAATTGCGCCGCATCAGCCAGCCGGTTTCGCCCGTCCTTGAAATGACTGAACTCTCGGATCGCGTGCTGCGTTCGGGTGGTCCGGCTTTGCTGTTCCAGGCACCGACCGGACACTCCATGCCCGTGTTGGCCAACCTGTTCGGCACACCAAGGCGCGTGGCGCTCGGCATGGGTATCGAGACGGAAGCTGAAACAGAAGCGCAGGCGGCCAATCCCAGTCTTCTCAGCGATAAAGCCGCGCTCGAGTCGTTGCGCGACGTTGGCCGGTTGTTGTCTGCGCTCAAGGAACCCGAGCCGCCGAAAGGCCTGAAGGACGCGGGCAAGTTGCTGTCGCTGGCGAAAGCCGTCTGGGACATGGCGCCGAAAACCGTCAGCTCGCCGCCCTGCCAGGAGATCGTGTGGGAGGGACAAGATGTTGATCTGGCGCGCTTGCCCATTCAGACGTGCTGGCCGGGCGACGCCGGTCCGCTCATCACGTGGGGACTCACGGTCACGCGCGGCCCGAACAAGACGCGGCAGAACCTTGGTATCTATCGGCAGCAGCTGATCGGGCGCAATAAATTGATCATGCGCTGGCTCGCCCACCGGGGCGGCGCGCTGGATTTTCGCGAGTTCGCGCTCGCCAATCCGGGCAAACCGTATCCGGTGGCGGTGGTGCTCGGTGCCGATCCGGCCACTATTCTCGGCGCCGTGACGCCGGTACCGGACTCGCTTTCCGAGTATCAATTTGCCGGCTTGTTGCGCGGCGCGAGGACCGAGTTGGCGAAATGCCTTACGCCCGGTGTCGATAAGTTGCAGGTACCGGCACGCGCGGAAATCGTGCTCGAAGGTTTCATCTATCCGCAGGACGGTCCTGTTCCTGCTCTGCCCGCTGGCGCGCCGCCGCGGCCAACAAACTCATCGTCGGCGAAATACGAGCATGCGCTCGAAGGCCCGTACGGCGACCACACCGGCTATTACAACGAACAAGAGTGGTTTCCGGTCTTCACGGTCGAGAAGATCACCATGCGCCGCGACGCGCTCTATCACTCTACGTATACAGGCAAACCACCCGATGAACCGGCCGTGCTCGGGGTCGCACTCAACGAAGTGTTCGTGCCGCTGCTGCAAAAGCAGTTCACCGAGATCACCGACTTCTATCTGCCGCCCGAAGGCTGCAGTTATCGAATGGCGATCGTGCAGATCAAGAAGAGCTATCCGGGCCACGCGAAACGCGTGATGTTCGGCGTCTGGAGCTTCCTGCGGCAGTTCATGTATACGAAGTTCATCGTGGTCGTGGACGACGATGTGAACATCCGCGACTGGAAGGAAGTGATCTGGGCGATCACCACGCGTATTGATCCGTCGCGCGATACGGTGCTGGTCGATAACACCCCGATCGACTATCTCGATTTCGCGTCGCCGAAGGCGGGGCTGGGATCGAAGATGGGGCTCGACGCCACCAACAAATGGCCAGGCGAAACGGACCGCGAATGGGGCCGGCCGATCACGATGGACGACGCGGTGAAACGGCGCGTCGACGCGTTGTGGGACGAAATCGGCTTTTCTGGGGGAACGCGCTCATGAACGTTGCTGCGACGGTTTATCGAGGGAATCTGGTTGAAAACACGCATGCCGCGCATGTGGCGGTCGTCGATGCCGAAGGCCGGTTGATCTACGCGTTCGGCGATCCGTCACGCATGACGCTTGCTCGTTCCGCGGCGAAACCGGCGCAAGCGCTCGCGGTGCTGGAAACGGGCGCGCTGGATCGTTTCGGTTTCGACGACGCAGATCTCGCGCTCATGTGCGCATCGCACAACAGCGAGCCGCGCCATATCGAACGCACGCGCGCCATGCTGGCGAAGGCGCACGTCACCGAAGCTGAGCTTCGATGCGGCGGCCACACGCCTTTGTCGGACGCGGTCTGGAAAGAATGGATCAGGCGTGATTTCACGCCAAGCGGCGTATGCAGCAATTGCTCGGGCAAACATGCGGGCATGTTGGCGGGCGCGCAGGCGCTGGGCGCGGCGGTTGTTGACTATCACCTGCCTGAGCATCCGCTGCAGGTTCGTGTGAAACACACCGTTGCCGAGCTCTGCGATCTGCCGGACGACGGCGTGCAATGGGCTATTGATGGCTGCAATCTGCCTACTCCGGCGTTCCCGCTGGATAGGCTCGCCCGGCTGTTCATGAAGATGGCGGATGCGAATGCCGAGGTTGATGTCGAGATCGAAACCACGCCTCGTTCGAAAGCGCTCGCCCGCATCTATCGCGCGATGACGACGTATCCGGAACTCGTCGCGGGCGACGGCCGATTCTGTACCGCGTTGATGCAAGCCTTCGACGGCAGTCTGGTCGGCAAAGTGGGCGCCGATGCGAGTTATGCGATTGGTGTGCGTGCTACCGGTACGCGCGGGTCGCTGGGCATCGCGGTCAAGGTGGAAGACGGTAACACGGCCGTGCTTTACGCAATCGTGGCTCATGTTCTGGCGCAACTCGACATTGGCAACGAAACGCAGCGCGCAAAACTCGCCACTTATGGAAACCCGCCGATGCGCAACACGATGGGTATCGAGACGGGACGGCTGGTGGTGACCGTGCCGCTCGAGCGCGTTTAGTACGCGGGCGTTCGCCCGGTTGCCCCACACGCAGGAGCAATGAACACGCGAAGCCGGACAACCCGCTTCGCTCAATACAAAAAGATCAAAAAGGAAAGCCGGGATGCACGTGTTGCCATTGCTGTCTGATGGATTTTTTCTGTCGTTGTCGCTGTGTCTGGATATTGGTATCGCAAACGTCGCGATCATCTCACTGACGCTTTCCCATGGCTTCAAGCCGGGCATGATGCTAGGGCTTGGCACCTGTTTCGGCGATCTCGTCTATGCAGCGCTTGCACTGGCGGGCATGGCGGCGCTGCTCCAGTTCGATGCCGTGCGCTGGGTCGTATGGATAGGCGGCGCAATAGTGCTGCTCTTCCTGACCTTCAAAATGGCACGTGAAGCGCTTATTCCGGCGTCCGCGCCGCCGGTAGAGGGGGAACCGGATCTCATCGCCAAGCCGCGGCCCTCGCACCTGCGCAGCTTCATGCGCGGCAGCTTGCTCGCGGTGTCTTCACCAAGCGCGATTCTCTGGTTCGCCGCCGTGGGGGGCGCGCTGATCGCGAAAGCCGGCGCGACAGGCCCGGCAAGCGCGTCGGTGTTTCTCATCGGCTTCTTTTGCGGCAGCCTTGGCTGGACGCTCTTCATCTGCTCGCTCGCCAGCCACGGCCGCAAACGCGCAGGGACAGCGTTGCTGCGCGCTTGCCACGTTTTATCGGCGATACTGTTCGCGTACTTCGCGTACAGCGTGATCGTCAACGGTTATCACGATCTGATCCTGAAGGACGTGCAGACCTTATGACGTTCAGTTGTGACGCCATGACGCCGCGCTATCCAGCGAGGAATTGAGCGAAGCGCGCCAGGTCGACATTGCCGCCGCTGATCAGCACACCCACTCGCTTACCCTTCACGGCCACGATCTTCTGCAGCACGGCGGCCGCAGCCAGACAACCCGTTGGCTCAACCACCATTTTCATGCGCTGCGCAAAGAACTTCATGGTCTGCACGAGCTGGTCGTCGCTGACCGTGACCACCCGGTCCACGTAGCGCTTCAGGATCGGGAAGTTGTATTCACCCACGTGCGTGGATGCGGCGCCGTCGGCTATCGTGCGCGGCACGTCTATATGGACAATCTCGCCGCGTTCGAGCGATTGCTGCGCGTCGTTGCCCGCCTCCGGCTCCACGCCGATCACAGTACATGACGGGCTCAGTTCGGCCGCCGCCAGCGCGCACCCGGCAAGCAAGCCGCCGCCACCCAGGCACACGAACAGATAATCCAGAGGCCCGGTTTCTTCGATGAGCTCTTTCGCCGACGTCCCCTGCCCCGCGATCACATGCGGATGGTCGTAAGGCGGAATCAGCGTCATGCCGCGCTCTTGCGCGAGCCTCGCACCAATCTCCTCGCGATTTTCTGTGTACCGGTCGTACGTGATCACTTCGCCGCCGTAACCACGCGTGGCTTCCATCTTCGCGGCCGGCGCGTCCTCCGGCATGATGATTGTTGCCTTGATACCGGCAATGCGCGCTGACAGCGCGATTGCCTGCGCGTGATTACCCGATGAATAAGTCAGAACGCCGGCCTGGCGTTGGGACTCGGAGAAATGCGAGATTGCGTTGAACGCACCCCGAAACTTGAAAGCGCCCATGCGCTGGAAGTTCTCGCACTTGAAGAACAGGCTTGCGCCAGTGAGCGCGTCGGCGGTGCTGGAAGTCATCACGGGCGTGCGATGCGCAGCGCCGGCAATACGTTGTGCGGCGTCAGCGACGTCGGCGTAGGTGGGTGCGGGAAGGATTGACATCGAGACTCAAGGGCGGCGGTTGAGGAACCTCCATTGTCCCAGCATCGTGGAGCGTTTGGAAAGCTGGCCAAATGGCCAACACGGCCTGCTTGGTCCGCGCCGAGGTTAACAGGCGCAACGAGGCGCCAACGCAAAAAGAAACAGCGCAACCTGACTCGACGCCAGCGTTGCGCTGTTTTGCAGCAAATCCAATATTCGAACAGTCAGTTAGCTGACCCGGTCATGCCTGGAATCTCAATGACGCCAGCCGCCATAACCACCGTGGTAGCCGCGATATCCGCCATGGTATCCGTACCCGTAACCGCCACGATAATGACCGCGCCAGTACGGACCGCCGTAATAGCCGCCAACCACAACGGGCGGTGCGTAGACCACAGGCGGCGGCGCATAGACAACCGGGCCCGGCGCGTAATACACGGGCGGCGGCGGAGCTGCGTACACCGGATAAGCCGGCGCAACCGGCACCCCAATGCCGATACCCACCGAAACGTGCGCCTGCGCGGCGCTCACAAGGCCGACCCCAAGCGCAGCAGCAGCCAGAACCTGTACTATCTTTTTCACTTTTATTCTCCCCGCCGCGGTCCTGTACACATGACCGGTCACCGCAACGACATGCATTCAATGTAGCTAAAAACCCTGAATCCCACCTTAAGCATTTGTTGCAAATTGCAATATCTACAGTCCTAAAAGTGGGTTTTGTCTGTCGAATTTCAAGCAGGCGCACAGCCGCGCTGGCCTTGCCGCAAGGACTTATCGAGGCGGATTAAGGGTTTGCTGAGAAAGCCGTCGCTTGGCCGACGTTGTCCGAGCATTATTCCGAATGTCACCAAAGTAATGATTCATTACACTTTGCTTTTAGTGGCCGAGAAATGGAAAACCCCGCCGACCGGGAAGCGTCGAACGGGGCATCTTCAAACGATGCTGCTTTTTTCAGGCAACGGCACTCAATCCGCCGATTCAGCCTACCGGTTCAGCCCACCTTCACGTAGGCGAATTCGCGGGTAACGCTGGGTGGCACATATGCCCCGCTGATCCTGACCCTCGGCGTCAGCCGCTTGCGCTGATCCCACCACTGGCGTCGATGTGTCTGGCTGAGAAAACGCAGGTGTTTCCGATACGCAAAAATACTCATGGCGACCCCCAAACGTTGCAAAACAAGCACTGGCGCACATCGGCCAAAAGACCAACCCTGACTGTCCAGGCCCGAAACGCAAGTTGCTCGAGCCTCGCAAAACCGTTGGCGGCAGCGCCCCTCACCGTTTTTATGGCGCCAGCGCCGTTGCGCGATACTTCACTTTGCGCCGCGAACGCGAATCCGCACATCGCAACAAATACTATGGAGCAACAACCATGCCTTTTTCAACGACGCCCCGTTTGGGCTTCGTCGGCGCAGGCCGTCTTGCGCGCTGTCTGGCAGCAATCTGGTCGCGCGCGGGCTACCCGGTCACCGCGATAGCGAGCCGATCGGCGGCATCGGCATACGAATTCGCCAGTGAATTGCCGGAGTGTCTGGTCGCCGATGACGCCAGCGCGGTCGCGCAGCACGCCGATATCGTATTTTTAACCGTTCCCGACGACTCCATTGGTGCGACGGCGAACGCTTTGCGACTGGATCAACCTCTCGGCAACGCAAAGGCGGTCGTGCATTGCAGTGGCGCCACGCCCGTCGATGTCCTCGCTGCGGCCCAGGCGCAGGGTGCAGCTATCGGCGGATTCCATCCATTGTTCCTGTTCGGCGGCCTGCCGAGCGACCAGACGCGCATTGCAGGCTGTTCAGTCACGATCGAAGCGAGCGGGCCGTTGCACGACACACTGACCGCGTTGGTCCAGGCGCTGGGCTGCCATCCGCTTTCCATCCCGCCAGGTGGACGCCTGCTGTACCACGCCGCCGCGCACTACGCGGCCAGCTTTGCGCTGTGCTCGCTGTCGGAAACGGTGACGCTCTGGAAAGAGTTGGGGTTCGCCGAGGACGACGCATTGCGCGCAGTCTTGCCGATGCTCGCCGGCACCATCGAAACCGCGCGTGAAAAGGGTTTGCCGGGTGCGCTTGCCGGCCCGGTGTCGCGCGGCGACGCGAGTATCGTCATCAAGCAGCTGGCCCTGCTGCAAGACCTCGGCGGAGATCACGCCGCCCTATATGCACTGCTCTCGCGCCGCGCGGTCGCGCTGGCGAAACGGCGGGCCTCGCCACCGCCAGCGGAAGCACTCGACGCGATGTCACACGCCATTGAACTCGTGTTGAACGGGACCGGGCCGAGCGACGATTGATTACCCGATCCGAGACGCTTGACCGGCCGTTTGGGGGCACCCGTGCACCGGCGTGCGGCAAGCGGCACAAGGCGTCATCAAGCCATGCTATCGTGATGCCCGGCACGCCAGTGTGGCAAAGCCGCCGAGGGGTTCGGCCACCAAGCCGGACGCCGGCAGCAGGCGAGGAAGAAGCGGAGGAACAAGCGCTCTGATCGGCGGTTCGTGGTCTGATTGAGAACCCGGAGCGTGCGTTGAACCCACGCGAAGTTCCAGCTTCGGCCGCCACCCTCGACGCCAACCCATTCCAGCTACGAGAACGAACAATGATCAAGGTGAGCTTTTTTTATCCGTATCGCGAGAATGCGCCCTTCGACATCGACTACTACTGCGCGAGCCATATGCCCTGGGTGGCCGGCTTGCTTGGCAGCGCACTGAAGGGCTGGTCGGCTGAAGCGGGCCTCGCGGGCGGCGCGCCAGGTTCAACGCCCACGTATATTGCAGCGGGCCACCTGCTGTTCGATTCCGTCGATGACTTCACGGCCGCGGTCTCGCCGCATGCGAAAGCCTTCTCGGCGGACATCGTTAACTACTACCCCGACGGTGTTCCGCCGGTCGTGCAGATCAGCGATATCCGCGCCAGTAGCTGACTGGCGGCTGGCTGAAGACTGACGGTAGCTGATTGATGAAGCCGGGCGGTTTTCCGCTGCGGCTTTACTTGCCCTCGTATCACCCCGCGCGGCCATGTGCGCCGCGCTTTTGCCTTGAAAAGGATTTGAGATGTTCGGCGAGATCGCCCGTTTTCTACTCAACACAATCTTCACGCTGTTCGGCGCTGCGCTGCTGCTGCGCGCGTGGATGCAGGTCGTCCGCATGCCGCCGTACAACCCCGTGTCCAACGCGGTGATGCAAGCCACGAACTGGCTCGTCTTGCCGTTGCGCAAGATCCTGCCGGCGGCAAAGACCATCGACTGGGCGAGCATTGTCGCGGCGTTCCTTGCGGCAGTGGTATTCGTGATCCTGCTGGTCCTGGTCGCGGGCGTCGATCCCGCCGGCCTTGTGCCCATGCTGCCTACATTGCTGTTGGTCGCGGTGATCACCGTCATCAAATGGGCGCTGAATCTCATCATCTGGATGACGATCCTGATGGCGTTGCTGTCGTGGCTGAACCCGCAATCCCCCGCCATGCCGCTGCTGTATCAGCTCACGGCGCCGTTTCTCGAGCCGCTGCGGCGCGTGTTGCCGCGCATGGGCGGTATCGATTTGTCGCCTATCCTGCTGTTCGTGATCGTTCAGGTACTGCTGATGGTCGTCACGCGGCTAGCCGTTACCATGACCATGTTCGGCGTGTGATTTCAGGGTTCAATTCTCGTCGATCCGGGTAAAGTTGCGGTAGACGGGGTATTCCGCGTAAAATCGCGGTCTCTGCGGGCGTCGTATAATGGTAATACCCTAGCTTCCCAAGCTAGAGCCGTGGGTTCGATTCCCATCGCCCGCTCCAGTTTTCGTTCACAAAAAGCCGCCTTCGAAGGCGGCTTTTTTGATTTACAGCAGCGCCAGGTTTGCCTCGCTTTGCCGCCAAGCTCCGCTCAACCCCAGAAGCCGCATTCTTTTTCGATGATCCACGATTCCACCCCCGACCAAGACGAAACCAACGATAGCGACGAACGCGACGAAGCCAAAGACAGCAAAGCGGCGGACGTGACTGGCACGCTTCGTCATCGGCGGATTCGCAGCTTTGTCACGCGTGCGGGACGGGTATCCACGGGACAGCGCCGCGCACTCGATGAATTCGGCCCGCGTTTTGTCGTGCCATACGCAGCGCAGCCGCTCGACTGGGACGCCGCGTTCGGGCGCAAAGCGCCGCGCGTGCTGGAGATCGGCTTCGGCATGGGCGCGACGACGGCGGAAATCGCGTCGGCACGTCCCGCCGACGATTTTCTCGGTATCGAGGTCCATGAACCGGGCGTGGGCGCGTTGCTGAAGCTGATCGGCGAACAGGAACTGACTAATATTCGCGTCGTTCAGCATGACGCCGTGGAAGTGCTGGAGCACATGATTGCGCCGGACAGCCTAGATGGCGTCCACATCTATTTCCCCGATCCGTGGCACAAGGCGCGTCACCATAAACGCCGGCTCATCCAGCCGAAGTTCGTTGCGCTGCTTGTTTCACGGCTCAAGCCGGGCGGGTATCTGCATCTCGCCACTGACTGGCAGAACTATGCCGAACAGATGCTCGAAGTGTTATCAGCGGAACCGGCACTGGAAAACACAGCCGGCTCGGACTACGCGCAGCGTCCCGATTACCGGCCCGTGACCAAGTTCGAGCGCCGCGGATTGAAGCTCGGCCACGGCGTGTGGGATCTGGTGTTCAAGCGCCGCTGAAGCACGGCTCAATAATCGTCAAATCAACGCAAAAACAGGCCGTTCCAACGTGAGTTGGAACGGCCTGTTTCGACTGTGCTTGCAGATTTTCAGGCCTGCTCGCCAAGGGCAAAGCGGCGTTGAATCATCATTCCGCCCAACTCAGCCCACCGCTATACCCAACAATCAGGATCAGCAGCCCGAAGCCGATCCGATACCACGCGAACGCCGTGAAATCGTGTGTGGCGACGTAACGCAACAGCCATCGAATACACACGAATGCGCTGACAAACGCGGCCACCATCCCGACGATAAACAAGCCCACTGAATCGACCGACAGCGTGCGCCACTCCTTCGCGAGTTCATAAAGCGTGGCGCCGAAAATAATGGGAATCGCGAGAAAGAATGAAAACTCGGTGGCGACTTTGCGTTCCAGCCCGAACAACATCCCACCGATAATCGTCGACCCCGAGCGCGACGTGCCCGGAATCAGCGCGAAGCATTGGGCGAGCCCGACTTTGAAGGCATCGGCGTAAGAGAGATCGTCCACCGACGTCACCCGCGGCGCGATGTTGCGCTCGCGGTGCCGCGCTTCCGCCCACAAGATCACGATGCCGCCCACGATCAGCGCCACGGACACCGGCACCGGCGCGAACAAAACGGCCTTGATGTGCTTTTCGAACAGCAGGCCGAGCACGACCGCCGGAATGGTCGCGATGATCACGTTCAGCGCAAACCTTCGCGCCTTGGGCTGCGTGGGCAACCCGGCAACGACCGAGCCGATCTTGCGCCGGTATTCCCAGACAATCGCGAGAATCGCGCCGAACTGGATCACGACGTCGAACGTCTTGGCCTGGGCATCAGTGAAATTCAGCAGACTGCCGGCAACGATCAAGTGTCCCGTGCTCGATACCGGCAAAAACTCAGTCAAACCCTCCACCACACCCAGAATCAGCGCTTTGCAAAACAGAATCCAGTCCATCGCTCCGCCCTTTTGGCATAGTTTGGCCGTCGCCAGCCAATCGTTCAGGCATGCGCGTACTGGATTGCGCCAGAAAAACTACTTCTCGACGATCTGCACACGTATGCCGTTTGTAAGGACGGTGATTGTACCGGGTTCGTAATTAACACCGGCAAACTGCAATTGTTCTGGCTTGAATGTGTAGATGGGGTAACGGTCCAGGAACTGCGTTGCCATGACCGCGCCGACCGCGTTGATCTGCTGGTTGTATTGCGCAGCCTCGCCGGAGACCTGGGCGTTGTCGACGGTCGGCGACATCAGGATCACCGAATGACTGGGTGCGTCGTAAGCAAGCTGACTGGAAAGTGTAAATATTCCCGTGACCGGATTCGGGATGAACGGCGTGGCAAGCCGCGCGTCCAGCCGTACCGTAATCCGGTTGCGATCGGGCGCGAGGCCGACCAGCGGATTGCTCAGCGTGACATCGAAAATCTGCGAGGCCGTGCGTTCCAAGGGAAACTTGCGCTGCAACGCGTCCTGGACCTGCGCCTGGCTGAACGTGTAGTGATCGGGGATGAACGGAAATATCGATGCGGCGCATCCCTGGGTTCCCAGCGCCACCGCGCCCGCGCCGCCAAGGGCTGCGAGCAGGAACCGGCGCCGCTTCGGCGCAACGGCTTGAGTCATGCGAAATTCTCCAGTGACTTGAACTTGAACCTGAGCTTGAACGTGATCTGAACTTGCAGGATGAGCGTTCGACCGGTTACGCGCGCTCAGGTTGCGTATCGATTTCGAGTTGCGTGAGCCACGCCAGCGCGTAAGCACGCGTGTCGCCGCACATGGACTCCGATGGCTGCAGGCCCGAGCAGCAGGCCGGTCTGCGCGGATCGCCAAAAATCGCGCAGCGAAGATCCGCCCCGAGCTGGACGCAGCGCACGCCGGCCGGCTTGCCGTCGGGCATGCCGGGAATCGCGCTCGAAATCGACGGCGCAATACAGCATGCGCCGCAGCTTTCGCGGCACGCGTGTGCAGAGTTCGGACGGAGGGCGGCAGACATCGGTTCGTACTGTTTGGGCAAATGAGGCAACCCGACATTGTGCCACCGTGCGGCTGCGGCGTTATCACGCAAGAATTGGGACAACGTGTCGGCTAGACTCGAAGCACCCTCTTCAAGTCCGTCCGCAATGTCCCTCTTCCGCCCCGATCTGCTCACGAAATACGACGCGGCCGGTCCGCGCTACACGTCGTATCCCCCCGCCGTTCAATTCACCGATACCTTCGATCCCGGCCATTACCATCGGGCGGCGGCGGACCCGGGAGCGGCATCGACGGATCTTTCGCTGTACTTCCATATTCCATTCTGCGACACCGTCTGTTTCTATTGCGGCTGCAACAAGATCGCTACAAAAAATCGTGCGCACGCGCGTCCCTATCTCGATCTGTTGAAACGTGAACTGTTGTTGCAGGCGGCATGTTTCGACACCTCCCGCCCGGTGTCGCAGTTGCATTGGGGCGGCGGTACACCGACGTTTTTGTCGCACGATGAAATGGCCGAATTGATGATCGCGACCGCTGAGTCTTTTCGCCTTCTGCCCGACGCGCAGGCCGAATATTCGATCGAAGTCGATCCGCGCGAGGCATCGCCAGAAACAATCAACGTATTGCGCGAGCTGGGTTTCAACCGGCTGAGCTTCGGGGTGCAAGACTTTGATCTGCGTGTGCAGCAAGCGGTCAATCGCGTTCAACCGCTCGAGATGACGCAAAGGGTGATGTCGGCGGCACGGGCCGAAGGGTTTAAATCGGTCAGCGTTGATCTGATCTATGGCTTGCCGCATCAGAGCGTGGAGAGCTTCAGCCGTACGCTCGACACGATGATCACGCTCGCGCCCGACCGGCTTTCGGTGTTCGGCTATGCGCATATGCCGTCTGTTTTCAAGATGCAGCGGCAGATGGATGAAGCCACATTGCCCTCGCCGGCTGTGCGTCTGGCGCTTCTCGAACGGGTTATCGAGAAACTGACTGACGCAGGTTATGTGTACATCGGGATGGATCATTTCGCTTTGCCAAACGATGAACTAGCCGTGGCGCAGCGAGCGGGTACGCTGCATCGAAATTTTCAGGGTTACAGCACCCAGGCGGATTGCGATCTGATCGGATTGGGGGTGTCTTCCATTGGCAAGGTCGGCGATGTCTACGCGCAGAACGCCAAGGACATGGCCGGTTACGCCGCTGCGATCGATCGCGGCGAACTCGCTATTGCACGAGGCGTGCGGCTAAGCGCCGATGATCGGCTGCGGCGCGACATCATCAGTGAAATCATGTGTCAGTTTTCACTGCGCTTTGATGCGTTGGAAGCGGTTTATGGGATTCGGTTCGAGACTGCTTTTGCCAGTGAGCTGGAGCGGTTGAAACCGCTTGAGGCCGATGGGCTGGTCAAGGTGAACCACGATGGCATCGAAGTGCTTCCCGCCGGGCGCCTGCTCGTACGTAACGTGGCCATGATCTTCGATCGGTATCTCGCCGGGAACACAACGCAGCGGTTTTCACGGACGATTTGATCGCTGGCGTCAAAGTCTGGGCGACCCTCCCCACGGCCTTTCGCAACTTTGACGCTCGCCAGCCGTAAATGCGCTATCGTGCGGCGTGCTTCACGCTCCACAGACACGCAATGCATCTATCAAGAAAACGAAACATCCTCATCGCGGCAATTGTTGTCATCATCGTACTGACGCTCGGCATCACACACACGCTCAGAAAACGCGCGAGCGCCGGCGCACCGGCAACATCGGCTTCGTCCTCCGCCGACGAGTCTGTCATCGAATTCACGCCCGGTGACCTCGCCGCGCTCACGCGTCACACGCTGTCCGAAACGCTGCCGCTCACCGGTTCACTTCGCGCCGTCACGCAAGCTGCCGTCAAGGCGAAAGTGGCGGGCTCGGCTCTCGACGTGCGGGCGCGTGAAGGCGATACCGTCAAGGCAGGACAAATACTCGCCTCCATCGACGCCCGCGACTACGCCGCTCGCGCCGAGCAATCGCGTGGGCAAATGGCCGCCATGGCCGGTCAGTTGGATATCGCGAAACAAACGCTCGAGAACAATCGCGTGCTCGTCGAAAAGGGCTTCATCTCAAAAAATGCCTTCGATACGGCCCAAAGCCAGTACACCATCGCTGCCGCCAATCTCGCGGCTGCCCGCGCTGCGCTGGCATCGTCGAATTTGTCGGTGGCGGACACCATCGTGCGCGCGCCGTTCAGCGGTCAGATTGCGTCGCGAAGCATTGAACCCGGGGAGCGTGTGGCCGTCGACAGCAAATTGTTCGATGTCGTCGACCTGACCCAGCTTGAACTCGAAGCCCCCGTGCCCGTGGGGGAAATCGGCCGCGTTCGAATCGGCCAGCCCGTTTCCATCCGGTTCGATGGCATCGAACCGCCCGTCGTGTCCACTGTCACGCGCATCAATCCCGCAGCGCAGCCGGGCTCGCGCTCGATCATGGTTTATATCCAGGTGCCCAATCCGACTGCCACACTGCGCGTCGGCATGTTTGGCACGGGCAGCGTGACGGTGGGCAGCACCCCGAACGCGCTGGTGGTGCCAGCATCCGCGGTGCGCACGGATGGCGCGAGCCAAAGCGTCTACGCGCTCTCGGGCGGCAAACTCGTCGAAGTTCCTGTCACCACGGCAGCAACCGGTGCCGCCGAGGGCGCGAGCTGGACCCAGCTCGTCGATCCACCGCTCAAGGAAGGCCAGCAGGTCGTGAAGAATAACCTCGGCGCGCTGCGCATCGGCAGCACCGTGCGCATGGTCGGACTAGCCGCCGCCGCTTTGCCAACGGCGGCCACGGCGGCGTCCATGCCAGCTGTTCAATAGCGGAGCCGCAAGCCATGTGGTTCACGCGCGTCAGCATCAATAACCCCGTGTTCGCCGCCATGATGATGGCGGCGTT
The DNA here is from genome assembly GCF_011493005.1 of Caballeronia sp. SBC1. NCBI lineage: Bacteria > Pseudomonadati > Pseudomonadota > Betaproteobacteria > Burkholderiales > Burkholderiaceae > Caballeronia > Caballeronia sp. SBC1. The sequence goes on along the minus strand of NZ_CP049156.1, from coordinate 1,053,676 downwards.
TCTCGTGATCGGCCTGTTCTCATACGAGCGCCTGAAGGTCGATCAGTTTCCCGATATCACGTTTCCCGTGGTCGTTGTCCAGACGGCGTATCCAGGGGCATCGCCGGAATCGGTGGAATCCGACGTCACTCGCAAGATAGAGGAAGCGGTCAACACGATTAGCGGCATCGACGAAATTTCATCGCACTCCTACGACGCGTTGTCGGTCGTGATCGTCCAGTTCGATCTCTCGGTCAACGTCATGCAGGCCGCGCAGGACGTCCGCGACAAGGTGGCGCTGATCAGGCCCGATCTGCGCGACGGCGTGAAGGAACCGCGCGTTTTGCGCTATGACCCGTCCGACATGCCGATCGTCACGGTTGCCGTGTCCAACGCGCCAGGCTCAGCGTTGAGCACGCGTGACCTCACGACCACCGCCGACCAGATCGTGCGCAAGCGTCTGGAAACCGTGCGCGGCGTGGGCTCGGTGAGCATTGTGGGCGGCGTAAAGCGGCAGGTTCGGATTGATGTCAGTCCGGATCGCCTGCAAGCATTGTCCGTTGGCGTTGATCAGGTGATTCGCGCCGTGCAGAACGAGAATCAGGAGATCCCAGCCGGGCCGCTGACGTCGGCGGGTATTGAACAGACCGTGCAGGTGAAGGGCCGTTTCCAGACGCCCGATGACTTCAAACGCATCATTGTCGCGCGTCGCGGCGCATCGAATGCTGGGCATGCCGTCACGCTGGATCAGGTGGCGCAAGTGGTCGACGGGCAGGAAGAGCCGGACAGCATGGCGCTGCTCAACGGTAATCGCGCGCTGTTTTTATCGGTGGTCAAGGCGCAGGGCGAGAACACGGTTGACGTGGCGCATGGCATCCGGGCCGAAGTCGAAGCACTGCGAAAGGCGCTGCCGCCGGGCGTCAAGCTAGACATCACCGACGACTCGTCACTCGATATCGAAAACAGCGTGAACGAAGTCAAGGGCACATTGCTCGAGGGCGCGCTGCTGACCATCGCGATCGTGTTCCTGTTCCTCGGCTCGTGGCGCAGCACCGTGATCACCGGGCTCACGCTGCCGATCGCGTTGATCGGCACGTTTGCGTTCATGTTCGCGGCCGGTTTCACGATCAACGTCATCACGCTGATGGCGTTGTCGCTATGCGTGGGCTTGTTGATCGACGACGCGATCGTGGTGCGTGAAAACATTGTCCGGCATGTTCAGCTTGGCGCGGACCACCGCACGGCCGCACTCGATGGCACGAAGGAAATCGCCCTCGCCGTGCTCGCCACAACGTTTTCGATTGTCGCCGTGTTCCTGCCAGTGGGATTCATGAGCGGCATCATCGGCCGGTTCTTTCACCAGTTCGGCGTGACAGTCGCGGCCGCCGTGCTGATCTCGATGTTCGTCTCGTTTACGCTCGACCCCATGCTCTCGTCGATCTGGCCCGATCCCGCGCTGCACGTGCGCGGCACACGCCATCTCGCCCGTTTGCTCGCCTTCTTCGAGCGCGGCGTGGAACGGCTCGCGCAGTTCTATCGGCGGCTGCTCGGCTGGTCGCTCAGGCACCGCATCACGACGCTGTCGGTTGCGGCCGCGACTTTTTTCGGCAGCCTGTTCCTCGTGCCGCTGATCGGCACCGAGTTCGTCCCGAATGCCGATTTTTCCACCACGCAGATTGGCTTGAACACGCCCGTGGGAACGTCGCTGGAAGCAACCGCCGACAAAGTCCGCCAGGTCGAAGCGGCACTCGCGTCATACCCTGAGGTGCGTTATAGCTATGCCACGATCAACTCCGGTAACGCGCAGGGCAAGAACAACGCGCTGATTACCGTACGCCTGAAGGAGCGGCGCGAACGCACGCGCGGCGTGCTGGAATTGAACCAGGTGTTCCGTACGCGGCTGCAGAGGATTGCCGGGATCGTGGTGACCGAGATCGGCATGCCGGACGGCGCCGGCTCCAGCAAGGCGGTGCAGTTCAGCCTGCAAGGCGACAACCTGGACGAGCTCCGGCGTCTGTCCGCCGAAGCACAACAGCGCTTGCGAAAGATTCCCGGCCTCGTGGATCTGGACGCGAGCCTGAAGGACGACAAACCCATTGTGGCCATTGACGTCCGTCGCGAACTCGCGTCTGACCTGGGCGTAGGCGTAGCGGAGGTCGGTCAGGCGCTGCGCCCGCTGCTGTCGGGTGACGCCATCAGCACGTGGCGCGCGCCCGACGATCAGGATTACGACGTGAGCGTGCGTTTGCCCTCGGCACAACGCCGCAACGTAGACGACCTGTCAAAGCTCATGATTGCCACCAGCCGCACCGACGCAAACGGCGCGCCCGTACTCGTGCCCTTGCGACAGGTCGCCGCTATTACCGAGACGACCGGACCGGATGTGATCGGCCGGCGGGATTTGTCGCGCGAGGTCGAGATTTCGGCAAACGTCATAGGACGATCGCCGGGCGAAGTCGCCGCCGATGTGAAGAAAACCCTCGACGAGATGCACCTTCCCGCAGGCTACCGATACCGTTTCGGCGGCTCCACAAAAAGCATGAACGAGTCGTTCATCTATGCGGTCCAGGCGCTGGTGCTCGCCGTGATCTTCATCTACATGATCCTCGCGTCGCAATTCGGCAGCTTCCTGCAACCGCTCGCGATCATGACGTCCCTCCCGCTCACGCTGGTGGGCGTGCTGCTCGCGTTGCTGCTGTTCGGCAGCACGCTGAACATGTTCTCGATCATCGGTTTCATCATGCTGATGGGCCTCGTCACGAAGAACGCGATCCTGCTCGTCGACTTCGCGAATCAGGCACGGCGCGGCACCCTGCTCGACGCGACGGGTAAAGGCCACCCGATGACCCGCACCGACGCGTTGCTGGAAGCGGCACGCGTCAGGCTGCGCCCGATCCTGATGACCACGCTCGCGATGATCTTCGGCATGCTGCCGCTCGCGCTGGGCTTGGGCGAAGGCGGCGAGCAACGGGGGCCGCTCGGCCAGACGGTCATTGGCGGCGTGATCACCTCGTCTTTGTTAACGCTGGTGGTCGTGCCAGTGGCTTATACGGTCCTTGATGATTTCGGCGCATGGGTGACGAGGAAATGGCGGCGCGGTGCAAAGGGAAAGACGCTTATTGCATCTTCCGAACGCTCCCGAGACATTCCCGCCGAGGTGGACCGCGTGCCTTGAATGCATCGCGGCGCGCGAAAGCTCGCTTTACGCACGAGGTTGCGTTCGAAGTTGCCTCATTAGCCGCCGGCTACTTTTTCTCGAGCGCAGCACCTCCCTCATACTCCTCGCTTTCCACATTGACCTTGCGGGGCCGGCCGCCACGCGCGCCGTTCGCGCGCGCCGCGGCCGCTTTGGATTCGCTGCGACTGGCCCCTCCCGCCTTACCCAGTCGTCTGGCCATGAACGATCGCGACCCCAGTACACCGGCAAGTAACGGTGCCACGAGAATGTCGGCGTCGACGGTGGGGAAATACAAACCCGTGCCGGATGCCGTGATTTCGATTGTTTTCAGGTCGCTGTCCGAAGCATTTTCCAAACCCTGGATAATCCGCGCGGGAATCGCGAACAACGCGCCATTCGACAGTTCGATAGCCACCCTGCCGTCCACTGGATTAAACGAGGCGGACATGGCGATCGGATGTGCGGCAACGTGTTTGTTCATCCGCTCTTCGGCTTCGCGCATCTGGTGTTCGGTGATATCAACAAAAGCAGTCATGTAGTGTCTTCCATTCAGTGCATAGCGAGCCGACCACGTTTTGCATCCGGCGAGCGAAGGTAGTTGCGTCAACGTGCGAAAAGCCGTGATTCTTTTGCAAGGTCGGCGGTCCAACCGGACAGTGCAAGTTGAAGATGGCGTGTTGCTTGCCGTCAAGAACATGCACGTGAGCAGGTTGATGATCGTTCAAATAAATCACGACGCGGGCAGCGCCGATGCGGAAAATTGTTGGCATGCAGTCACTCTATCCGTTAGCTGCGGGCAAGTAAACCCAAACGCTTGGGTTTACTTGGAACTGTTGTTTTACCCCGCAAAAGACCGTGTGCGGGGACCAGTCAAGCTTAGGCAGGAAGCGGAACCGGCGCTATCAGCCGAATGGCAGAGGAGCCCGGTTTATCAAGCATCAAGTGTGCGGCGGCGAGTATTTATTACTGGGCTGGCTTAGAATGACAGCCACTTTTGGGCAAGTTGCATCAGGTGTTGCATTGCGGCCTTGAGCACAGCAACGCCGCAACGCCACGGTGCGAACGGATCGCTTACCGCGCCGCATTCGTGCTCTGCGCAGCACGCCCGACCTTGCCTGTTTGTAGCTCCGTTTGTAGCTCCGTTTTGTAGCCCGTCAAGCCACCGGTTTCTCTCGACATCATGCCCACCACTTCGCCTCAGTTCGCGCCTCTCGCACAACTCGCCGCCGCGCTTCGTGACGGTAAAACGACCAGCCGCGAGTTGGTGGAGCAGGCGCTCGAACGCATTGCAAACCCTTCGGGGCAGGGAGCGGTTTCGTTCCTGCACGTCGATGCAGAGCGCGCCCGCGCCGCCGCCGACGCCCATGACGCATTGCGCCGTGCGAGCACCGTCCTCTCACCGTTGGCGGGCATTCCTGTGTCGATCAAGGATCTCTTCGATATCGAAGGCCAGGTGACACGCGCCGGCTCGCGTGTACTGGCCGACTCACTGCCCGCCAAGGCCGACGCTGTCGCCGTTGCCCGGCTGCGGCGGGCGGGCGGCGTGATCGTCGGGCGCACCAACATGAGCGAATTCGCGTTCTCCGGGCTCGGGCTGAACCCGCACTACGGAACGCCGCACTCGCCGTATCGAAGCGATGTGGCGGGCGACGAACGGATTGCCGGAGGCTCGTCATCGGGCGCCGCGGCGTCGGTGGCGGACGGCATGGCGGCCATCGCGCTCGGCACAGACACCGGTGGCTCCATTCGCATCCCGGCGGCGCTCTGCGGGCTCACCGGCTTCAAGCCGACCGCTGCCCGCGTGCCTACGCAAGGCGGCGTGCCGCTTTCCACCACGCTCGACTCGTTCGGGCCTATCGGGTTGTCTGTGGCGTGCTGCGCGCTTGTAGACCGCATTCTCTCCGGCCGGGACTCCGGCGTACCCACGACTCGGCCCCGGCCACTGGACGGCGTGCGTCTGGGCGTGCTGGCCAACTACGTCATGGACGGTGTCGATGAAACGGTCGCCAGTGCCTACGCCGCGGCGATCGGACATCTATCGGCAGCCGGTGCGCTGGTGGAAGACGTGCGTTTCGCACCGCTCGAACGGCTTGCCGAGATCAACCGCTTCGGCTTCGCGCCAATCGAGGCTTACGCATGGCATCGGCCGCTACTCCAGGCCCACGCCGATGAATACGATCCCCGCGTCCGCGTGCGGATACTGAAAGGCCAGCCCGCGAGCGCGGCTGATTACATCGACTTGTTGCAGGCGCGCGCCACAATGATCGAGCAGGCGCGGGCGCTGTGGCAGCGGTTCGACGCCATTGTGTGCCCGACCGTGCCGGTCGTGCCGCCGCGCGTGGCCGACCTCGAACACGACGACGAAGCGTTCGGCCGAACCAACGCGCTGATCCTGCGCAACCCCTCCGTTTTCAATTTCCTGGATAGTTGCGCGTTGTCGCTGCCATGCCATCCACGGGGCGAAGCGCCGGTCGGCCTCATGCTGGCCGGGGCGCCGTTCGGCGACGACGCGCTGCTCTCCATCGGCCGTGCCGTGGAAGCGGTACTCGAAACCACGCGCTGAGCCGCTCACGCCGCGCCTGAAACCGTCTGGCGCCCGCGATCACGATAGAATTCCGTCGGCGGATGTGCCCTTTCAGGTGCCTTTTTCTCGAACAATTCGGAAAATATGAACAACTCCTTGAATCATTTCACCATGCACCACGACGAACGCGGGATTCGCCGCGAACGCCGATTGTTGGTTCTGCTCGCTGTGATCTGTCTGGGGCTCGTTGGCGGCGCGCTCTATCTTCAGTTCGTCAAAGGTGAAGATCCCTGCCCGCTTTGCATCATTCAACGCTACTTTTTCGTGCTGATCGCGGTCTTTGCCTTGCTCGGCGCTTCGTTCCGCGGATGGCGCGGGATTGCATTGCTCGAAATGCTGGTTGCGCTGTCCGCTCTCGGGGGCGTGGTAGCAGCCGCACGGCACGTTTATGTGCAGGCACACCCGGGATTCAGCTGCGGGTTCGACGCCCTCCAGCCTGTTGTGGATTCTCTTCCGCCCGCGCAGTGGCTGCCTCAGGTCTTCAAGGTCGCGGGGCTTTGCGAGACGCCCTATCCGCCCATTCTTGGACTCTCGTTGCCGCAATGGGGTCTTATCGCGTTTGGGGTGATCTTCCTGTCCGTCGCCGGCAGCTTGTGGGGCAAGCGCAGGTTGCGCGCTAGTTGAGTGCGGGTGGCGGGCGCTTCGGACCTTTGCCGAACTGGCCCCGCTTTCCGCAAAAGCTGAGGGCGCGATGCGTGGCGGGCCTCAGCCTTGCCAAAGACGCAGTTACCCAGCCATGCGTTTTGCGGCGTCGCCGCGCATGAATGTCCAATGCCGTTGTCCGCCCGCCGCCGCGCTTGGGCACCAACGGCCAAAACCTCGCTCTCTCGTTTCGTCGCACCCCTCCTGTCCCCTCAATATCCCTCCGTGTGCGTTCTTGGCGTTTTTTTCGCCGCCCTCATCCAGCTGTTCGCATAGTCTTGATACGTTTGCCGGAATCTTTTTGAGATATTGCGGTGATATCGTTATCTTTGGATGGCGATCCACGTGCGCTCTTTCGGCCTGTTTTCTTTGGAAACTGACGCCGATTTTCGCGTAACGCGCGCCCGATCCGCAATGTCTCGGACTTCTTTATGACAACGCAAACCATCCGGTTCTTCCAGCACAACGCCCTGCGCGAAGTGCGCGACGTACCCGCTTCGCGTACGGTGCTCCAGCATTTGCGCGAGCACGACCAATGCACCGGCACGAAAGAGGGATGCGCGGAAGGCGATTGCGGTGCGTGTACGGTGGTGATCGGTGAACTCGATGCGGAAGGCCAACCCGTCCTCAAGGCCGTCAACGCCTGCATCCAGTTCATGCCGACGCTCGACGGTCGAGCGCTCTTTACAGTTGAAGACCTGCGCGCCAAGGACGGCACGCTGCATCCGGTCCAGCAAGCCATGGTCGATTGCCACGGCTCGCAATGCGGCTTCTGCACGCCCGGTTTCGTGATGTCGATGTGGGCGCTTTATCAGAATCAGCCCGCCGACGCCGGCCTGCCCACCCGCGACGAAATCAACGCCGCCCTCTCCGGCAATCTCTGCCGCTGTACGGGCTATCGGCCGATCGTGGATGCGTCGCAGAAAATGTTCGAGTACCCTCGCGCACTGCTTGATCGTGACACGCTCAAGCGCCGGCTCGAAACCATCCGGCGCAAGGAAACGCTCGAATACGCGGCGCCCGACGCGCGCGGCGCTGCATTCGGCCACCCGACGTTTTTCGCGCCCGTCTCGCTCGCCGAATTCGCGCGCTTGCGTGCCGACCATCCGGACGCGCGCATCCTCGCCGGCAGCACGGACGTCGGCCTGTGGGTCACCAAGCAATTCCGCGATCTGGGCGACGTCCTGTATATCGCCAATGTGGCCGAACTCAAGGCGATTACCCGCGACGGGCAATGGTTGACTATCGGTGCTGCGGCCTCGCTGGAAGATTCATACGGCGCGCTCTCGGCCGTTTATCCGGAACTCGCGGAATTGTGGACGCGCTTTGCTTCGCTGCCCATTCGCAACGCCGGCACGCTCGGTGGCAACGTGGCGAACGGCTCGCCTATCGGCGATTCCATGCCGGCACTGATCGCGCTCGATGCTCAAATCGTGCTGCAAAAAGCCGCTAAAGTCCGCACGATGCCGCTCGATGCCTTCTATCTCGGCTATCAAAAATCCGCGCTGGAAACTGGCGAATTCGTCGCGGGAATTCGCGTGCCCTTGCCATCGGCGAACCTGCGCTTTCGGACTTACAAAATCTCCAAGCGCTACGACCAGGACATTTCGGCGGTGTGCGCCGCGTTCGCCGTGACGCTCGACGGCACTCGCGTGGCAGCCGCGCGGTTCGCGTTTGGCGGCATGGCCGCCACGCCCAAACGGGCATCGAATGCGGAAGCCGTGTTGGTGAACGAAGAGTGGAACGAGGCCAACGTGAAAGCCGCCATGTGCGCGCTGGACGTCGACTTCCAGCCGCTCACCGACATGCGGGCGTCGAGCGCGTACCGCAGCAAAGTGGCGCGCAACGTGCTGTGGCGTTTCTTCCTCGAAACCCGTGAGGACTCGCCGCTCGCACTCCACGACGTCAACGCGTTCGCGTTTGACGTGCAATGAGCAGCGTAACGTCACGCCGCGTCACACCAAGCCCCAAGGACCACGCCATGAACAAGCGTACCGATCCACATCATATCGACCGTGCCGCCGCTGACGCACTCACGCTGCACATCGACGCGAAAAAGCCGGAGCGCGCGGCGATTGGCGTCGGCTTGCCGCACGAATCGGCGGCCCTGCATGTGAGCGGCGAAGCGACTTACGTTGATGACATCGGCGAACTGCGCGGCACGCTGCACGCGGCGCTCGCCCTGTCGCGGCATGCACATGCGCGCATCGTGTCGATCAATCTCGACTTGGTTCTGGCCGCGCCCGGTGTGATCGCCGTGTTCACTGCCGACGATATCCCCGGCGAGAACAATTGCGGTCCCGTGCTCCACGACGACCCGATCCTCGCGAAAGATGAAGTGCTGTATCTGGGACAACCCGTGTTCGTGGTTATCGCGGAAACGCACGATCTCGCGCGCCGTGCCGCAGCGCTGGCGAAGAGCGAAGAAGTGATCCGATACGAACCGCTCGAAGCCATCCTGACGCCGCGCGACGCAAAAGCGAAACAGCAGTTCGTGCTGCCGCCGCTGCATCTGAAACGCGGCGATCCGGACGGAAAAATCGCGTCGGCAGCGCATCGGCTGCAGGGTGAATTCGAGGTTGGCGGGCAGGAGCAGTTCTATCTCGAAGGGCAGATCGCGTATGCCATTCCGAAGGAACTCGACGGCATGCTCGTCTACAGTTCCACGCAGCATCCGAGCGAAATGCAGCACCTGGTCGCGCATATGCTCGACTGGCCGACGCATAACGTCATCTGCGAATGCCGCCGGATGGGCGGCGGGTTCGGCGGCAAGGAATCGCAGTCGGGAATCTTTGCGTGCATCGCGTCGCTGGCGGCGCATTTGCTGCATCGGCCGGTGAAATTGCGCGCGGATCGTGACGACGACTTCATGATCACCGGCAAGCGCCACGACGCCGTCTACACCTACGAAGCCGGCTTCGATGACGACGGCCGCTTGCAAGGCGCACGTGTAGAAATCGCGTTGCGCGCGGGTTATTCGGCGGATTTGTCGGGTGCGGTGGCCACGCGCGCCGTCTGTCACTTCGACAACGCGTACTACCTGCAGGACGTCGATATCACCGCGCTCTGCTGCCGTACCAACACGCAGTCGAATACGGCGTTTCGCGGTTTCGGCGGTCCGCAAGGCGCGCTGGTGATGGAAATCATGATGGATGAAATCGCGCACCGGCTAAAACGCGATCCCGTCGATATCCGTCGCGTGAACTACTACGGCATCACCGAGCGCAACGTGACGCCGTACGGCCAGACCGTGGAAGACAACATCATCGCGCCGCTGACCGACGAACTGTTGGCATCGAGTGCGTATGTGCAGCGGCGTAAGGCTATCGCCGCGTTCAATGCAACGAGTCCCGTGCTCAAGCGCGGCATCGCGTTCACGCCGGTCAAGTTCGGCATCTCGTTCAACGTGCCGTTCCTGAACCAGGCTGGTGCGCTCGTGCATGTCTATAAAGACGGCTCCGCCCTCGTCAATCACGGCGGCACCGAGATGGGCCAAGGCCTGAACACCAAGGTCGCGCAGGTCGTGGCGAATGCGCTGGGCGTGCCGTTGTCGCGCGTGCGCGTGACCGCCACCGATACCTCGAAGATCGCGAATACATCGGCCACCGCCGCGTCCACCGGCAGCGACCTGAACGGCAAGGCGGCCGAAGCCGCCGCGCTCACCATTCGCGGCCGCCTTGCGGAACTCGCCGCGAAGCAGCTCGGCGGACGCGCGGAAGACGTGCGTTTTCACGATGGCGTGGTCGAGTCGAACGGCGGCCAGATGCCTTTCGATCAACTGGTCGGGGCCGCCTATCTCTCGCGCGTGCAGTTGTGGTCGGATGGTTTTTACGCCACGCCCAAGGTCAACTGGGATTCGAAAACGCTGACCGGGCAGCCCTTCTACTACTTCGCGTATGGCGCGGCGATCTCGGAAGTGGTCGTGGACACGCTCACCGGCGAGTGGCGGCTGTTGCGCACGGACATCCTCCACGACGCGGGACAGTCGATCAATCCCGCGCTCGATATCGGCCAGGTAGAAGGCGGTTTTGTCCAGGGCATGGGTTGGCTCACGACGGAAGAACTCTGGTGGAATCGCGACGGCAGGCTGATGACGCACGCACCGTCGACGTACAAGATACCATCGGTGAGCGACATTCCGGCCGCCATGAACGTCGCGCTCTACGATAACCAGAACGTCGAGCCGACCGTGTTTCGATCGAAAGCCGTGGGCGAACCGCCGTTGCTGCTCGGTTTCTCGGTGTTGCTGGCGATCCGCGCCGCGGTGGCGTCGGTCGCACCCGATTCAACCGATGCGCCCGTACTGCGCGCGCCGGCCACACCCGAATCGATCCTGAATGCACTGGACGCGCAGGCATTGAAAATGCTCGCCGCGACGACTCAGGACGTCGCCCAGCCTGTGCCGGTCAACTAACTAACCCGGAGCCCATTCGATGCAAGCCTGGCTACACGATCTGCAACACCTCCTCGCGCACGGCGACGCCGTCGTGCTGGTGACGGTCGCGCGCGTGGAAGGCTCGGCGCCGCGCGAAGCAGGCACGAAGATGATCGTCACGCGCGACGATGCACGCCATACCATCGGCGGCGGTCATCTGGAATGGAAGGCGATTGAGACAGCGCGGCAGGTGCTGAAAGACGGCGCCCGCAGTCCTCACATGCGCCGGCTCGAGCGTTTCGCGCTCGGCCCAAGCCTGGGTCAATGCTGCGGCGGCGCGGTCGTGGTGGCGTTCGAACGGCTGGATATTGGCGATCTTGCCTGGGTCACGTCGTTGAACAAACGCATGGCGCAGGGACTGTCCACCGTGCGCAGCGTCGGGTTCGGCCCGATTCCAGACGGCGTGATGATCTCGGACCCGGAACCGGGCGTGACTGGCCCGGATTGCCTGCTCTGGGACGGCGCGGGTTTCGACGAAAGCGGCTCGTTGCTCACCGAAACCATTGCAGTGCGCGACTTTCCCGTGGTGCTGTTCGGTGCGGGCCACGTGGGTGCGGCGCTGGTCAGGGTGCTCGCGAATTTGCCATGCCGGGTGGTGTGGGTGGACGAACGCGATGAAACATTCCCGCCCATGGACGGCATCCCCCCAAATGTCACGCTGGACGCCAGCGGAATCCCCGAAGCCGCCGTGGACGAAGCGCCTGCCAATAGCTACTTTCTGGTGATGACGCACAACCACGCGCTCGATCTCGAACTCGCCGAGCGTATTCTCCGGCGCGGAGATTTTGCGTTTTTCGGCATGATTGGCTCGCATACGAAGAAAATGCTGTTCGAGCGCCGACTCGAGTCGCGAGGCCTGGATCCCGTGTTGATCAGCCGCATGACGTGCCCAATCGGCGTACCCGGCATTGTTGATAAAGCGCCGGAAATGATTGCAGTATCGGTGGCAGCTCAGTTGCTGCAGAAGGTCGAGGAACGCGCCGCGCACAGCTACAATTCCGCGCAGCATCCGCAAACCGCGTGATCCCAGACCTTTTAAAGCACAAAACAAGCATGAATCCCACTCTCGCTGACAAGATCGCCCGCGCGCCCAAGGCCGAACTCCACATTCACATTGAAGGTTCGCTCGAGCCCGAGTTGATCTTCGAACTCGCGAAGCGCAACGGTGTGACGCTCGCGTACGACTCTATCGACACATTGCGCGCGGCCTACGCGTTCACCGACCTGCAATCGTTCCTCGACATCTACTACGCGGGCGCGAGCGTGCTGCTGCACGAGCGCGATTTCCACGACATGACCCTCGCGTATGTTGAACGCGCGCTCGCCGATCATGTCACGCACACCGAAATTTTCTTCGATCCACAGACGCACACAGAACGTGGCGTATCGATCGCCACGGCGGTCGCGGGTATCGAAAGCGCGCTGGCTGAAGGTGAGCGGCGCGGTTTGACGAGCAAGCTGATCCTGTGTTTCCTGCGCCATTTGCCGGAAGAAGATGCGCTCAAGACCTTCGATGAAGCGTTGCCCTTGTTCGATCAATATGCGCATCGGCTAATTGGTGTCGGGCTGGATTCTTCCGAACGCGGTCATCCGCCGTCGAAGTTCGCGCGCGTGTTCGCGAAGGCGCGTGAGAAGGGATTGAAGCTCGTGGCGCACGCAGGCGAGGAAGGGCCGCCCGCCTACGTGTACGAAGCGCTCGACGTGCTGAAAGTAGACCGCGTGGATCACGGCGTGCGCAGCATGGAAGACCCGGCGCTGGTCGCCCGTCTCGCCGATGCCCGCATTGCACTCACCGTCTGCCCGCTGTCGAACCTGAAGCTACGCTTGTTCGACGACATGGCGAAACACACGCTCAAGGCGCTGCTGGATCAGGGTGTGGCCGTGATGATTAACTCCGACGACCCCGCGTATTTCGGCGGCTACGTGAACGCCAATTACTTCGCGATCCTCGACGCATTGAAACTCAATGACGCCGAGTGTTACACACTGTTGAAAAACAGCCTGGAAGCGTCATTCGTGACGGACGCCGAACGCCTCGCGATGGTCGCCAAACTCGATGCCTACTGGTACGACGGGCACGACGGGTACGCGGCGGCTTGAGCGAGAACATCATGGCTACGATTACCAACGACACCACCACGCTCGAGCGTTTCTTCGGCATCCGCGCGGCGGGTTCGCGCACCAAGACCGAGATTGTTGCGGGCATCACGACCTTCCTCACGGCGATGTACATCATCGTCGTCAATCCCGGAATCTTGTCGCAGGCAGGCGTCCCCTTTCCCGCAGCGCTGACAGCCACCGTGGTTGTCAGTTTCCTCGGCAGTTGCGCGATGGGCCTCTACGCGCGCAACCCGGTGCTCGTCGCGCCCGGCATGGGCATGAACGCGCTGTTCGCGTTCGTGATGGTTCACAGCGGCAAGATGTCGTGGCAGACCGCGCTCGGCTGCGTGTTCTGGGCCGGCGTGATCTTCGCGGTGCTTGCGGCGTTCAACGCGCGCAAGCTGGTCGTCGATGCTATTCCGGCGAACCTGCGTCATGCGGTGTCGTGCGGTATCGGACTGTTTATCAGCCTGATCGGACTGGTCAACGCGAAGTTTGTTATCAGCGATCCCGTGACGATCGTGCATTCGGCATCGCTGAATCCGGTGGTGATCACGTTCCTGGTCGGCCTCGCGGTGACTACGATTCTGGTTGCACGAAAGGTGACCGGCGCGTTGATGATCGGCATTATTTTCACGACCGTGATTGCGATTCCCATCGGCCGCTTTTGGGGCGACGGCACCGCTTACTGGCCGGCAGCGATTGCCACCAAGACGCTCGTGAACTGGAACGGTCTGTTCTCGGCGCCGGACTTTTCGGCGATCGGCCAACTGGACCTGCTCGGCTCACTGAAGGTGATCTACTGGCCGTTTATTTTCGTGATGCTGTTCACGTCTTTCTTCGACGCGCTCTCCACGTTCATGGCGATCTCGGAAGCCGGCAAGCTCTACGATGAAGACGGCAACCCGCGCAACATCCGCCAGTCGATGATCGTCGATTCATTCGCCGCGCTGGTCTCCGCGCCGCTCGGCACGAGCCCGGCGAATGCGTATATAGAATCGGCGGCGGGCATTTCCGCGGGCGGTCGCACGGGGCTCGTCGCGGTCGTCGCCGGCTTGTGTTTCCTGCCCTTCCTGTTCCTCTCGCCGCTGCTCTCGCTGGTGCCCGCCATTGCGACCGCGCCCGCGCTGGTGCTGGTCGGCGTGTTCATGATGGAGTCGATCACCAAGATTGAATGGAGCCGTTTCGACGAAGCCATTCCCGCTTTCCTCGCGATGATCCTGATCCCGCTGACCTATTCGATCACCGATGGCATCGCGTACGGCTTCCTCGCGTTTGTCGTGATCAAGTCGTTCACTGGTCGCAGAAAAGAAATCAAGCCGGCGATGTGGATTGTCGCCGCGCTGTCGTTGCTGTTGTTGACACAGCTATAAGGGCGTTGACCCGCTTTACTGGAGACGTTTCACCCATGACTCAGACCGCTTACCGCGCACAGCTACTTACTTTCCGCGACGACCCTGCTTTTTCCGATGACAACGCCGTGTATGAAACCGACGGCCTGTTGCTGGTGGAAGATGGCCGCGTGGTTGCAGCGGGCGCGTATGCGGCGTTGCGCGCCGAGATAGCGCCCGATGCAATCGTGAAGGATCTGCGGGACAAATTGATCGTGCCGGGTTTCATCGACTCGCACATTCACTATCCGCAGACCGACATGATCGCCTCGCCTGCGCCGGGTCTGTTGCCATGGTTGAACACGTACACGTTTCCGACCGAACGCAAATTCGAAGACCCGGCGTACGCGCGCGAGACGGCGGCCTTTTTCATCGATGAACTGCTGGCTTGCGGCACGACCACGGCCCTCGTTTATTGCACGGTCCACAAGCAATCCGCCGATGCCTTCTTTAGCGAGAGCGAATCACGCAACCTGCGCATGATCGCGGGCAAGGTGCTGATGGATCGCAACTGCCCGGAGTATCTGCGCGACACAGCGCAATCGGGCTATGACGACAGCGCCGAACTCATCGCACGCTGGCATGGTCGCGGGCGCCAGGAATACGCGCTGACGCCGCGTTTTGCGCCAACCTCGACGGAGGCACAACTCGAAGCCTGCGCGGTGATCGCGCGCAAGCACCAGGACGTGTATATCCAGAGCCACGTTGCCGAAAACACCGATGAGATCAAGTGGGTCGAAAGCTTGTTTCCGGGGCATCGGAGCTATCTGGATATCTACGATCACTATGACTTGCTGCGTCAGCGCGCGGTCTACGGCCATTGCATCTATCTCGACGATGCCGACCGCCAGCGCATGGCTGAAACAGGCGCGGTGGCGTCGCATTGCCCGACATCGAATTTGTTCCTCGGCAGTGGTTTGTTCGATATTGAAAAGGCCGGCGCCGCGAAGATGCCGGTGGCGCTTGCAACCGACGTAGGCGGCGGCACGACGTTTTCGATGCTGCAAACCATGGGCGAAGCGCACAAGATCGCGCGACTGACGGGCCATCACCTGACCGCGGCGCGTATGTTCTGGCTGGCGACCACGGGCGCGGCTCAAGTGCTCGACATGGCGGACCGCGTCGGGACGCTGAAGCCCGGTTCCGAGGCGGATTTCGTCGTGCTGGACCCCGCCGGCACGCCTTTGCTCGCGCGCCGGACGACGCGCGCGGAATCGCTGGAAGAACTGCTGTTCGCGTTCGCGATGCTCGGCGACGACCGCGCCGTGTTCGAAACCTACGCGGCGGGGAAATGCGTGCATGGGAGAGAGACGCGGCGCGCGACTGTGCCGGAGTTGGCCGCGGCTTGAAGTCGGGGTTATTCACTGACGCGCGAACCCGAGCATGAGGTCGCTCGCCGAACGCGGCCTTGATTAGTTAAATGCCAAGTTGAGCGTGCCGAGCAAATTCGGCGCTGAAACCTGCTCGGGCGCCTTAATTTCGCTTAACTATCTTTATCGAAGGAGTGGGTTCAGGCACGTTTCGAATCCATTCGCACAGCTCACCTTAATTCCGCAGAGGATTGCGTACTTGCGCAATCCTCTGCAAACCGAACGGCCCCTGCTCCCCGCAGCGCCCCGCCAGACGGGCATCAAGCACTTGTTTCAGCACACTTTTCCGCTTCCCGCTAAAGTCTAGGCTTTTGGCAACGCCGTGTGCGTACTCACGTCGCGTCCTTCACGGGCACGTGGACAGAAACAAACAAACATGAAGCCACTTGTACAAGCCGTCCGCATCGGCTTATTCATATTTATTGGAGCATTGTCGACGCAGGCTTCGGCTTATGCGCTGGACTCCCAGCTCGACTGCAAATCGACCGCGCACGCGTTCATCGCGCCGCTTCAGGAAAACCACACGATAGAAACCACGCCTATGCGTGTGGAAACCAATTCAATCAACGCATTCAAACCGACGCACGGCAGCCACCTCACGGCGTTCGATTTCGGCGTATTCGCGGTGGTTGGGTATCAGAAGAATGACGCGATTTTCAAGCAGGGCAGCGGCGAACCGATCGCCGACTCGGCTTATGGCGCTGTCGTGATTGGCGGGGAAGACTCAGTCAAGGAAAAGGTCCGCGCGGCCGGCAGCGACGCTGTTATTCATCACGTCGCGCCCTTTATTACCGCGATCTTCTGCAACCGCGATTAGTCGCGAGCAAGCCAAGTGATCCACTCGGTCCACTCGATCGACGACTAGCACGCGTCAAAAGGCCGCGCCAACATTGGTTGGTGCGGCCTTTGGGTGAACAGCAGACGTTTGAAGCAAGAACGGCGCTAGATTTAGCGATCGAACCGCGCGCCCGCCTAACGTCCAATATGCGCTTGCAACCGGCGACGCACATCTTCCGGCGTGATCGACGGCCGCGGCAGGTCGCTCGGCGTACCGGTGTTGATCGACAGCCGCGCGAAACGCACGCCATCGACGTCCTTCGCGTCGAACAACCGGTCGATGATCGAAAGGTCATCGCCGTCGAGCGCCATCGCGTACCCGCACGCTGAAGCGATCCGCGCGAACTCTACGCCCTGCGACACCGTCGCCTGACCGCCGGTCGACTCATGCGCGCCGTTGTCCAGCAGCAAGTGGGTGAGGTTGGCCGGCCCATAAGCGCCGAGGGTCGCGAACACGCCCATGCGCATCAGCGCGGCGCCGTCGCCGTCGAGCGCAACCACGTTCAGGTCAGGCCGCGACAACGCCAGGCCGAGCGCCATAGGCGTCACACAACCCATTGATCCGACGAGATACACCTGGTTCTCGCGGTCATCGATAGCGTAGAGTTCCCGCCCGCAAAATCCCGTCGACGCCAGCACAACCGTCGACTCTTTCGGCGTGCGCGCAATCACGCGCTGCAACGCGTCATGACGTGACACGCGTTCGCCAGTGACTTCAAACGACTCGACCTCGGCGCGCTCGTTCAATGAGCGCTGACGCACACCGCTCAAGCCTTTCTTGTTCAACTTGTAAGGCGCGACGCTGCCCTTCTGCATCACCAACGCATAAGGACGTCCGGTGCTGTCCATATGCGCAGTTGCACGATCGAGCGCGGGTCCGATTGCATCGGCTTCCGTCGGGAACAGTTCCCATGGAATTTCCATGGTCTCGAGCATGGCCGGCGTGACGGGTCCCATCAGCGCGTGTTGCGGCTCGTCGGCGACACCCGGCTGACCGCGCCACGTGACGATCAACAATTGCGGCAGCCTGAACGTCCACGTGAGCGATGTGAGCGGGCTCACCGCGTTGCCGAGCCCGGAGTTCTGCATCATTGAAATGCCGCGACGCGCCTTATGCACGCCCGACGCGCCAAGCGCCACGCCCGCGATCAACGCAACCGCATCACCTTCATTCGCCGCCGACACGTAATTCAGCGACTCATCCTGCAGCACGTAATTGATGAACGGCGTCAGATACGAGCACGGCACGCCCGCGTACCAGTCGAAACCGCGCTCGCGCGCGGCTTCGACGAATTGTGCGGCTTCGATCACGCGCCGGCCTCCGAGGAGCCCGAGCCGTTCGATCCGTACGGCGCTTGTCCGTGCGCGAAATCGCCGGCTTGCCGCAACTCGTCCAGGTCGTTCACACCGCGCCAGTGGCCGTGCACGTACTGCACTTCGATCTTTTCATCCGCGGCCACCAGCGCGTTGAGCAGCGCGGCCATGTCGAGCTTGGCGAAGTCATCGCGTTGCTGCAGCTTTTCGAGCATGGTGACCAGACGTTCACGGCCAGCACCGCGCACGTTGAGCAGACCCATCCAGCGGCCTTGCGGCGTCTTGGCATTCGCAGGACCCGCCGAGCTCGTCACGCTTTCGAGCCAGACTTTCTGTCCGAACAACGCGCGATCGTCAGCGGTCGAGCAATACGCAAAGTCCGTCGATGCCCCGCCGGCTGCCGGCGTCTGCGACGAATCCACGACCACGCAGAAGTCGCTGTCCGACTCCACCAGATCGCGAAGAATGTAGCTGCGGAACAAGAGATCGCCGTAGGAGATCACGGTGTCGGCGGTGAACGACTTCGCCGCGCATGCCAGCGACGCCAGTTCGCCCGTTTGCTCGTGCTTCTCGTTCACAACCAGCCGGATCCCCGATGTATCGATGGCATCGGCGCGATAACCGCCCACCACGGTAATGTCGTTGATACCTTCTTTCTTGAATGCTTCAACCAGACGGCGCAGCAGCGGCTTGCCCGCGATCGGCAGCATGACCTTGGGTTTATCGGCGGTAACGGCTTCCAGCCCTGCGCCCCGGCTTGCCGCGAGCACGACGGCATTGCGCGATGCACTCGCCGACGACAGATACACGCTTTCAGCGGTCGAATATTCCTCGGCGTCCTGAAGACGGAAGATTTCGTTCACCGTCGCCACGCGGTCTTCCACGTTCACGAGCGTCTCGCTGCTGTGGATTTCCTTCGCGATCGCCTGCATGGTCGACGCCGCGCCGCGCAGCAAATGGTTCGCCCAGATCACCGTGCTGATGCCGGCTTGACGGAACACATCGGTGGGCGTGCTGTAGTACTTGGTCGGCACGATCACAAGCGGTCCACGACCCGCCCATTCGCGCGCGAACGTGAGGATTTCGTCGGGCTTCGAGAGCTTGCTGTGAATCAGGATGGCGTCCGCACCGGCCTGACGATAAGCCTCCGCGCGCTTCAGCGCTTCTTCCATACCCCAGCCCGCGATCAACGCTTCCACGCGTGCAACGATGGAGAAATTCGGATCGCTTTGCGAGTCCTTGCCGGCCTTGATCTTGCCGCAGAACTCGTCCATTTCGGCGAGCGGCTGACGCTCGCCGTTCAGGAAGCTATTGGTCTTCGGAAACTGCTTGTCTTCGATACATACGCCAGCAATGCCGCGCTGCTCCAGCTTTTTCACCAGCCGGCGCACGTTATTGAAGTTGCCGTAGCCGGTGTCGCCATCCAGCAGAATAGGCAGGTCGCTCGCATCCGCCATGAACTCGAGCGTGTCGACCACCTGGGTCCAGCTCGCTTCGTTGTTGTCGCGTACGCCGAACTGTGCGGAGATCGTGAGACCCGAGCCCCAGATCGCCTTGAAACCGGCTTCCTTCACAATGCGCGCGGACAGGCCGTTATGCGCTTCCATCAGGAATTCGAGCTGGTTACTTTGCAGCATCTCGCGCAGGCGAAGGCTGCGGGCATAGGCAGCGGGTAGTTGATACGGTGCGTTCATCGTAGGGCTCCTGCAAGCTGACGCAGTTGCGGCAAGACTTCGTCGGCCGCGCGTTTAACGTCGTTCTGAAAATCGATTTCTATCCAAGGCGCGCCGGTTACGTCGGCCACATCGAATACCTGACTACGTTCCAGCAGCAGATCGCGCACAGCTTCCTCGTGCGGCAAGTTGGCACGGCCCGTCGCGACATACCCCGCAACGAGTTCGGCCAGACGCCGCGCCGCCGTTTCGTCGAAGCGAAAAAAACCCACCGACTCGCCGATCACGTCAAACTTCAGGTCCGCCAGCACTTGCTTGCGCAGTTCCACCGGCACGCCATTCGCGACGCACAGTTTCACGGGTTCATCGCCGGCTTCGAAATCACGGTCGATCAGCAAGCGATTCACCGGTCCTGCGCCCGCCACCAGCGGCTCGAGAATGCGCTCGTCGTAGAGCACGTCGGCGTCCATCAGCAGCACGTCTCCGCCACGCGTCAGCGCTTCGGCCGCCGTGTGCACGGACAGCGCGCTGCCGAGCGAAAACTCGCGATTCACGACCACTTCCGTATGCGGTTTCCAGTCGATCGCGGCAAGTTCCGCTTCCACCTGTTCATGCTTGAAGCCGAGCACAAAGACGATTTCGTCAACGCCGGCTGTCTTCAGTAGTTGAAGATGGCGTTCGAGCAGCGACGACTCGCCGAAACGCAGCAGGCACTTCGGCTTTTGCTGTCCTTCCGGCTGAACCAGGCGCAAACCCATCCCGGCGGCAAGAATAATTGCGCGCATGTTGATCCTATCGGTGATGCTTTATTCGATATCCGGCACGCGCGCGAGACGACGGCGCTGCCAGCCCTTTTCAGCGAAATGCAGATAAACGATACCCGGCAAGCCGAGCAGTAATTCCCGCGCGCGCTTCGCTAACGAAAGCGCGAGCGCGGCTTCCGGCGGCAGACCGATCAGGCGCGCGAGCAGCAAGTAGCCGCCCTCTTGCACGCCGAGAGAACCGGGAATGGCAAACGCCGCTCCCCGAATGGCCTGCCCGAGACTTTCCAGCATCAGCGCTTCGGCCCAGCCGACCGGCGAGCCCATCAAATGCAACGCCAGCCACACCTCACCGGTGCCCACGATCCAGCCCAGAAGGCTCAGCGCGAAACTCGCCGCGACCGGACCGGGCTTTTTGTATAGTTCGAGCACGGCGGTGTCCACGGCTTCCGCACGCGACACCAGCGACGACCAGTCGCGCTTCTTCGAAAATCGCGCTGCAAATTGCGAAGCAAAGCGCGTCGCGCGGGCGAACAAACCCTTGCGCTGCGCGAAGAAAAACCCGACGACCATCAGTGAGCACACTGCGATCACGATCAGCACCGGCAGCAGCATGCCCACGCCCGACACATAGCTGCTCAGCAACGCCACGCCGACGAGCGCGAAGATCATCTGGCCGACGGTTTGCATCGTCGTGCTGATGGTGATGACTGCCGCGGCGTCGCGCGCCCGCATGCCGCGCTGCGAGAGATAACGCACCATCAGCATTGGACCGCCGATCTGTCCAGCGGGCATCAGGCTATTCACCGACTCGCCGGTCCAGCGCGCGAGCAGCGCGTCGCGGAAGCTCACATCACGTTGATTGCGGGGAAACAGCGTTTCGATAGCCAGGGCGTCGATCACGACAGGCAGCAGATGGAATACCGCCACCGCAAGCAGGCCCCAGCCTGCGGCCGCGAGCGCGGTCGCGACGGAACCGAAGCCCTGCCAGCCGAGCAGCGCGATGAACAGCACCACGCCGAGCGACAGGAGGACCGTTCCAGCGCGGCTCATGCTGCGCTGTTCTTCCCGCCTTTGCGGCGGAAAACCTGTCCGAAGCCGAAGTACGCGATCGAGTCCTTCATGTTCGAGATGAAACGCTGCCACGGCCGCATGTTCGGATTCGTCACGTACTCGAATGTCAGCGACACGCGGAATTCGTTCGCGCGAGCCGGCGTGATGCGATGGCGGAGTTTGTCGCCATCGAAGAAAACCAGACCGCCCGGCGGAATCTGCACCGAACCCGGCTGGTCGGGAATCTCCGGCGTGCGGGTGTGCAGCTCATAGTCGAGACGGCACGACGAATCGTCCATCACACCGAGCAGCAGCGTATAACGGCGACCTTCGTAGTACGACGTATCGTAGTGCCAGCCGATATGGTCACCCGCCTTGGTGTAGAAATACAGCGCGTATGCGTGCGGATCGTCAGCGGGCGACTCCTGGAGCGTGTCGCCGCTGATTTTCTCCAGCCAGCTGATCAGCGCTGGCGACCGGTACAACTCGGCGATGAACGGCGCAAGTTCGTCGATCGAATGACGGCTGACGCTGCCGCCCTGCTTGTGTCCCGGCAGGTAATTGCGGTTGATCGCGGGCGTAACGGCATGGACAGCCGCGACCAATTTCTCGGTGAATTCGCGTGGCAGAAAGTCGTCCAGATACAGGAACGCACCTTGGCTATCGAACGTTTCGTGCAGTCTCGCGGTCTGGCGCTCTGGAGACAGGCGCTGAAGATGCGCGGTCAGGGTCTCGTCGAGAGCGTGAATACTCTTGCGCTCCGCGGACTTGGCGCCAACCGCACGGGAAGATAGGGAATCGACAGATGAATTCATTGAACAGCCTGCAAATCTTGACCATCAGCGTCTTTGTTACGCGCTGTGGCCTGGGCGAAACGTCGCAGTGCGCGCTGGTAATCCACGACGACCCAGACGGCAAACAACGGTGCACCAATTGAAGCAGCCACGAGAAACGGCGTCATGCCGTTGAGCAGCGTCACTACCGGCAGCAAATACAAGACGTCTTCGGTCTCGAAGCCCGCCATGGAGGCCTGCTTCGTGCCGTTCTTACCCGCCATTGATTCGATCCGCATGCGCAGGAAGAAGATCAGCGCGACGGCAACCCCTGCAATCCCGCCAAGCCATTCAGCCGGCACGATCATGGCCGGATGATGCACGCTCACATAAAACCCGAGGCCAACAAACAGCAGCACGGTCACGATGGAATCGCACGCAAGATCGTAAAAATGACCGATTTTGCTCGATTGCCCGCTGATTCGCGCGAGTTCGCCATCTGTATGGTCGACAAAATTGGAGAGCGCGATGAGCAAGGCGCCCAAGCTGCACGACCAGAAGCTGCCGACCGACAGGTAATAAGCGCCGGCAATGCCAATCAGCAAGCGCAGGGTGGTCAGGTGATTCGGTGTAATCGGGGTGCCAATGAGCGGTGTAACGAGGCGCCGGGCGAGCCGCGCATCCCAGGTTGCGGGCTCAGGAAGCGCATGTGGTTGGGCGTTGCGGGGTTTGTTCATCCTCGAAATATATCTCGTTTCGAATTTAATTGCATACAAGGGCACTCTGCCACACGCGTGTAAGAAAGGTGATTTCCCAACCAGAATTCGAGCGTTTCGCTGACCGCAACGAAGGCGGCGACCGGATCGGACAGCCGGCCGCCGTAGCGGTAAATTTTTCTCAAATTGCGCCCAAAAGCCGCTCCGACTTGACGGCTACTGCACGGGCACCGGCGCTGGAACAGGCGCCAGGGCGGCGGCCTTCTCGTTCGTCCCTACTGCAGCCGGACCTTCATTGCTGACACCGCCCGTTTTGCCGAGCGGGATTTTCACCGTCCGCACGGTGCCGTTGCCCAGCGGAAAATCCGCGAGCGCACTGCGGATCAGATAAGGCATGGCCCGGACCAGCGACGATTCGCCGCCGGAATTGCTCGCGCTCACTTTGTACACTTCGCGCCCGCTTTCACGCTCGGTCATGCGAATCTGCAGCGAATGGACGAAGATCGGGTAGCTTTGGTCGACATAACCCGCCGGCCCCATGTCCCAGCCGCCCCAACCGCCCCAACCTCCCCACCCGCCGTATGGCCGGCCGTACCAGCCGCCGTACATCGGCCACGGATCGTAATAGACAGGCTGGCGCACAGTGATCATGTCGCCGCGAATGGAGTACGACAATTCCACGAGATAACGCGCGCTGGCATCGGGAACCTGCTTGAACGAATGGGTGGCGAGCTCGTTCGCGGCGAGCACCTCATACGTCTTCTGTTCAATGCTGTTTTGCTGCGGCGCCGAGCGAACGAACGCATAGGTCCGAGTGGCGTCGGTCCCGGACCAGTCAGAGAACACCGCCACCTGCGTCTGAACGTAGGTCGTACAACCGCCGAGCAACGCGAACCCCGCGATCAGCATCACGCGCAACGCACCCTTCCATTCCCCGTACAACCGTTCCAACGTCATGGCCGACCTCATATGTCTTGTTGATTTTTGTTGCGATGTCATGTGTCAAACAGCAACCGTGAAGTGTCGCACGCACCGCACGACAACCGCCTGATTCCGTCTGTTTAAAGACCGTCACAGATAAACGAAGTTCGGGGAATAGGCCATTCGGCTGACCCCGAATCGAGCGCACGATCCCGCGAGGCTTTGTACAATGATCCGACACAAGGCCGCCTGGAAAGCAAAGGCATCCGCTCAACTCAATCAGAACCGCCATGTCCAACTCGACCGCACCTGCCGTAATCCGCCGTGCCGACTACACGCCGCCCGCATTCCTGATTGATACCGTCGCGCTCGAATTTGATCTCGTCCCGGAACGCACGGTGGTGCGCAACACCATGCGCTTGCGCCGCAATCCGGACGCCGCGCCTGCGGCGACGCTGGAGTTGCTCGGCGAGCAAATGGAGTTCATTGGCGCAACGCTGGACGGGCGCCCGCATGCGGATGTCCGCGTCACTGAGAACGGTTTGTCGGTGAGCAACATTCCCGATGCGTTTGAATTGATTCTGGAAAGCACATGCAATCCGGCTGAGAACACGACTTTGTCGGGCTTGTACGTGTCCGGTGGCAATTTCTTTACGCAATGTGAGGCCGAGGGCTTCCGGCGCATCACCTATTTCCTTGACCGCCCTGATGTCATGGCCACCTACACCGTCACGTTGCGGGCGGACAAGGCTGCGTACCCGGTGCTGCTGTCGAACGGCAACCTGATTGAAGAAGGCGATCTGGACAATGGCCGGCACTTTGCGCGCTGGGAAGACCCGTTCAAGAAACCAAGCTATCTGTTTGCGCTGGTGGCCGGCAAGCTCGTCAAGCTCGAGCAGCGCATGAAGACTGGTTCGGGGAAGGAAAAACTGCTGCAGGTCTGGGTCGAACCTCACGATCTCGACAAGACCCAGCACGCCATGGATTCGCTGGTTCATTCAATCGAATGGGACGAACGCCGCTTTGGGCTGGAGCTCGACCTGGACCGCTTCATGATTGTTGCCGTGAGCGACTTCAATATGGGCGCAATGGAAAACAAGGGCTTGAACATCTTCAATACGAAATACGTGCTCGCGAATCCTGAGACGGCTACGGACGTGGATTTCAGCAATATTGAAGCGGTGGTCGGCCATGAGTACTTCCACAACTGGACGGGCAACCGCGTGACCTGCCGTGACTGGTTCCAGTTGAGCCTGAAGGAAGGCTTGACCGTATTCCGCGACCAGGAATTCTCAGCCGACATGGCCGCCGGACTCGAACCGGGCGCGGCCAGCGACGCGGCGCGCGCCACGAAACGGATCGACGACGTTCGCGTGCTGCGCCAGATGCAGTTCGCCGAGGATGCGGGTCCAATGGCGCATCCGGTGCGCCCGGAAAGCTACGCCGAGATCAACAACTTCTACACGATGACCGTCTATGAAAAAGGCTCGGAAGTCGTGCGCATGTATCAGACGCTGCTCGGGCGCGACGGTTTCCGGCGCGGCATGGACCTGTATTTCCAGCGTCACGATGGTCAGGCAGTCACCTGCGACGACTTCCGCCACGCAATGGCCGACGCGAACGGCCGCGACCTGGCTCAATTCGAGCGCTGGTACAGCCAGGCGGGCACGCCCCGGATCACGGTCCGCACGCGTTACGATGCAGCCGCGAAGCGCTATACGCTGACGCTCACGCAAGGCTACGGCGAAGCGTCCGAGGCCGCGCGCGCGACGCAAAAGGGTCCGCTGGTGATTCCGTTCTCCATCGGGCTGATCGGCAAGAGCGGAGCGGACCTGCCATTGAAGCTTGAGGGTGAGAAAGAGCCGCAAGGCACCACGCGCGTGCTGGAGTTCACGGAACAAGAACAAACCTTCACGTTCGCCGATGTGACCGAAGAACCGTTGCCATCGTTACTGCGCAACTTCTCGGCACCGGTGGTGGTTGATTACGACTACACGAACGAGCAGCTCGCGTTTTTGCTGGCTCATGACAGCGACCCGTTCAACCGGTGGGAAGCCGGGCAGCGCCTCGCCACGCGCGAACTGCTTGCGCTGGCGGATCGGGCATCGAAAGGTGAGGAACTGACGCTCGACGACCAAGTGGTATCCGCATTCGCCCAGGTACTCGACGACACCACGCTTACGCCGGCATTCCAGGAATTGGCGCTGATGTTGCCGTCGGAGGGGTATCTTGCAGAACAAATGGCTGTGTCGGACCCCGCTGCCGTTCACGCTGCGCGCGTGTTCGTCAGCCGTCGCCTCGCCACGGGCTTGCGTGACCGTTGGCTCGCAGTGTACGAAGCGAACCGCACGCCAGGCGAATATCGCGCGACGCCGGACGACGCCGGCAAGCGCGGGCTGAAGAATCTTGCCCTCGGCTACCTGAGCCAGCTTGACGATCCCACCCGCGCCATCGAACTGGCAAGCGCCCAGTACGACACCGCGAACAATATGACGGACCGGTCGGCTGCGTTGTCCGCGTTGCTGACTGCCGGCGCGTCAGGTTCTGTCGATACCAGCGTCGCCGATGCGGCTCTTGGTGATTTCTACCAGCGCTTCGAGAAAGAACCGCTCGTGATCGACAAATGGTTCGCGTTGCAAGCCACGCAACGCGGCGGACCGAAGCGCAATGTGCTCGACATCGTGCGCAAGCTGATGCAACACCCCGCGTTCACGCTGAAAAATCCGAATCGCGCCCGCTCGCTGATTTTCAGCTTCTGCGGTGCGAATCCGGCGCAATTCCACGCCGCAGACGGTTCCGGATACGCGTTCTGGGCCGAACAGGTTGTTGCGCTCGACGCAATGAACCCTCAGGTGGCTGCACGCCTTGCTCGCACGCTCGAACAATGGCGCCGGTACACGCCCGCCTTGAGCGAAAAGGCGCACGTGGCTCTGGAACGGGTGGCGTCGAAGGTGAAATCCCGCGATGTACGCGAGATTGTGGAAAAAGCACTGGGCTAAGGGTTTAATCCGTAAGGGTTTAATCCTTTATCCCGACCCATCGGAAACCGGCGCTTCGGCGCCGGTTTTTTTGTGTTCGCGTATCTCGAAAATCAGCCATCGCGATGCTCGCCCCGTGCAGGGGAATGTGCGCCACATTTCTGTGACATCGGGAGACACATTCCGAGCGGGTAGAATCTGAGGCATTCGTCTAACGCTCCTGGAGCCCAACGCAATGTCGACCCCCTCATCCATTTCCCGCCGCACGACGCTGACCAAGTATCTGATCGAGCAGCAGCGGGAGCATCAAAACCTTCCCGCCGACCTTCGGCTGTTGATCGAAGTGATCGCTCGCGCGTGCAAACAGATTGGCTATCAAGTGAGCAAAGGCGCGTTAGGCGAAGCGCTGGGAACCGCCGGCAGCGAGAACGTTCAAGGCGAAGTGCAGAAAAAACTCGATATTCTCTCGAACGAGATCCTGCTCGAAGCCAACGAATGGGGCGGCAACCTGGCCGCGATGGCGTCGGAAGAAATGGAAAAGATCTTCCCCATTCCCAACCGGTATCCGAAGGGCAACTATCTGCTCACGTTCGATCCGCTCGACGGGTCGTCGAATATCGACGTGAACGTGTCTATCGGCACGATCTTTTCTGTGCTCCGCTGCCCGGACGGCATGGAGCCGAGCGAACAGGCCTTCATGCAGCCGGGCTCGGCGCAGGTTGCGGCCGGTTATGCGGTATATGGTCCGCAGACCGTTTTCGTGCTGACCACCGGCTACGGCGTGAACTGCTTCACGCTCGATCGCGAGCTGGGTTCGTGGGTACTCACGCACAGCAACATGCAGATTCCCGCCGACACGCACGAGTACGCAGTCAACGCATCGAATAGCCGCCATTGGTACGAGCCGGTGCAGAAATATGTGAACGAGCTGAACGAAGGCAAGGACGGTCCGCGCAAGGAGGACTTCAACATGCGATGGATCGCGTCGATGGTCGCCGACGTGCACCGCATCCTGAATCGCGGCGGCGTGTTTATGTACCCCGCCGACAAACGCACGCCTGATCGCCCCGGCAAGCTGCGCCTGTTGTACGAAGCGAACCCGATGGCATTTATCGTCGAACAGGCGGGCGGAGCTGCGACGGACGGCGAGCAGCGCATCCTCGACATCGTTCCGACCAACCTGCATCAGCGCGTGCCAGTGTTCCTCGGATCGAAAAACGAGGTTGAACGCGTGACACGCTATCACTCGGAAATTAATTGAGCGTAGGGTGTTGCCAAACTCGCCGGAAGGTACTTATAATCTCGTTTCTCTGATGCCGGAATAGCTCAGACGGTAGAGCAGCGCATTCGTAATGCGAAGGTCGGGGGTTCGATTCCTCTTTCCGGCACCAAGCTTCATTTCAAGAAACCCGCGTTGCCTCCAGGCTTCGCGGGTTTTTTAATTTTTGGACTTCATCTCAAAAATGATCTTCAAGATCAATCGGTAAGTTCACGTACTTAAAGTGAAACTTTAAGTGAGCGCAATTCATAAACTTCCCGTCGTTTCCCCGATGCTTCCTTCTCGATTGATTTGCGAACATTCGTTTGCATGAATACGTGCGCTTTCAGACACAGCAAAGCGTTAAATTTTTTTAAAGATAGATAAAACGGTCAACCGCAACTGAATCGTGCCGTTATCACTATTGAGGGGACTCGCTTTTATGCAACGTCGTGCGCTTGTGAACACTGAATGAACACTGAATCCGCCCAGGACGACGACCGGATTCTTTGAAGCAGTTTGCGAAATGTTTCAGCTGCGGCGACCAGATATCGGAAAGTACCGGCAATAAGCGAGCGCCGAGTTAATCAGCGTAAATCGTCGGAAAATTAGTTGACGAACGGATCGTGAGGCACGGAAAAATATCGGCGGCTGAACCAGAAATTCAGAGCCTTAAATTATCCGAGCCTTAAGTCACCCGACGGGTGTTCCGTTAAAGCAACACAGAAATGGGGAAATGTCCCAACCGCGCATTCGACGCTAGCGCGAAGCCAGAGTCGAGATTGATAATCGACCTACACAAGGAGAGAAAATGATGGACGCCAAGCCGACGAAAATCCCGACGCCCGACAAGGTGGAATGTCCGGATCAAGAACCGGTCGGGGTCGAATTCCTCGCAGAGTTGCCCGAATATGTGCGGGCGTTCTTCGACGAACAACGTAACCTGTGCGACCCGAAGTAATTGCTGAAATGAGTAGTACGCCCACGGTGTTTGCAGATGTTGTGCGAGCCGCGGTTTCTGCACGCTTGATCGTCGCAGCATGCCTTTGCAGCAGCGCCGGATTCGCACGCGGGTATTAATAGCACGACCGGTTTCACCTTATAACGCCACGAGCGTGGCGGGTTTCATGGTCACCATGCGCGCGCCCTGCGCGTCATGCCGCGGCGTCTTACCGCGTCGTCTTACGTTAAGCTGCGGCTTTCTCGTTCTGGCTCCGGTATTCATGCTTCGCCATTCCCTTCTCCAAGTTCTCCGCGCCGTGGCTTCCATGGCCGCTTTTGTTATCACCCTCACCGTGTGCTCCTCGGCGGCCTTGGCAGATGGCGACGACACGCCCTTCACCAATCTCATTGCGTTGTCGTCGCAACGGCTGGCGCTTGCCGATCCGGTCGCGCGCTGGAAATGGGCGCATCACGAGCCCATCACCGATAAACCCCGTGAAGCCGCGTTGCTGGCCGGCATCAATAGCCGCGCGAAATCCGCCGGCATCGACCCGGCGTTTGCGCAGCTCTTCTTTCGCGATCAGATAGAGGCAAGCAAGGACGTGCAGAACGCCCTCTTCGATAACTGGCGTAAATCGCGCGCGCCCGAAGGCACGGCACCCGATCTGTCCCGCGATACCCGGCCGAAGCTCGATAGCGTGACTAACGCGTTGCTCTCCGCGCTGGCGGGCGTCGAGCCGCTGCGCCATGCCGACGACTGCCCACTGCGACTGGCCGACAGCATCGCGCGCTGGAAACATCTCACCCGCTACGATTCCGCCCAGAATGCGCCGCTTGCGCGCGCGTTGTCGCACGTGTGTGCGTCGGGTGGCGTGGGCGCGGTCGGCTAGACCGGCTCGCCTGACAGGCAGGCGGTGGCTGCAAGCGGCACGATTGTCAGCCCGCGCGACAGACGTTCGCCGAGAATCCGATACGTCGATAACTCGAAACACGCTGCGGATACCGCCGCTCGCAATTGCGCGGCCTCGGCGAGCGACGAGGCCATGCCGAAATACTGCCAGCCATCGACGACATGCCACACCCGCGCGCTGGTCGCGGCGTCCGTTTCCTCTATCGCGATGGCGCCAGGATAGGTCCAGGGCGCCTGGCCCGGGTCATCGCGACGTGCTTTGGACAGCCGGTTATGGGCAGGGCGCAACCGCGCGACCGAGCGCCCTTCTGCCAGCATCGCGCCGATCTCGCCGCCCGTCGCGGTCCACTCCACCCGCCGGACGAGTTCCGCGAGCCGCAGATCCTTCGCCGACCGTTTCGGACCCGACAGATGCGCACGCACGCGCTGGCGCAAACGCACGCTTCGTCCAACATAGAGCGGCACATCGTCCTCGCCATAAAACACGTAGATGCCGCAGCCGGCCGGAATCTGTTCGATGGTGTCCTCGTCAATATCGCCGGCAAGCCGGAAACGCCGGGCAACCTGTTCTATGTGGCCATGCAGGACATCGGCGGAAAATGCGCGGTGCAGGTGCTGCCAGAATTGCCAGAGCAGATCGGCGTCGGCAAGTGCGCGATGGCGCGCCGCAGGCACGAGCGCGTGCCGTTCGATCAGCGCATCGAGTCCATGCCGACGTTCCGCCGGGTAGATGGCGCGCGACAACTGGACCGTGCACAACACGTCGGGCTGGAACTTGATGCCGGCACGCTTGAACTCGCTGCGCAGGAAGCCATGATCGAACCGCGCGTTGTGGGCAATAAACAGCCGTCCATCGAGGCGGGCCAGCAAATCATGCGCGATGGCCTCGAACGTTGGCGCGTTGCGCACCATCGAATCACTGATACCGGTAAGTTGCTGGATAAAGAACGGAATCGGCTGCTGCGGATTGACGAGCGAACTCCACTGCGTCACACCAGCCGGCCCAACCTCGACCACGCCGATTTCAGTGATGCGATTCACGCCGAAGGTGCCGCCCGTGGTTTCGAGGTCGACGAAAACCAGCGGTTCTGCACTAACACTATTAGTAAGGATTGGGAGCACAGCGCTGACCGCTAAAAGAGGAATGGACGCGATCCGCGCAAGAAAAGGCGTATCGATGGGTCATTTTAGCTCACGTGCATTCGAGCGCCGACGGTTCCAGGCCGTTCCCAGCCACTAGCCCGGGCTGCACACGAGGGAGGAGTTTCGAAGGCTGGTGTTCGAACCGCAAGGGCAGAAAAGAGAACAATCGGTCGTAATAATTCCGAATTAAACCGACCATATCCCTCAAAAGGAAATATTTACTCAGCCTGTAACCATTATTGTCGAATCGTAAGCGTTTACGAGCCTTGTTACCGAAATCAGCTGCCGCCATCATAAATGAGTACCGCAAGCACTTTAAAGGAGGTCATTGCTGTGACGACCGAACTCAAAAGCATGTTTTCGTGGATCAGGACGTTGGTAGCGCCCCGAGCAGTTGTGGAATCGCATTCAGCTCTGGATTTCGACCCTGCATGGCATGGCGATCATTGGCAGAACCTTCTGTCCTCGCCAATGGATGCGCGTCGTTATGTGATGGAAGACTGGACAATATCGAGTCCGCTGACATTCGATAGCAACGGCGGCGCAGAATCATCCGAAGTTGGGAATGAAGCTGAAGGGGAGCCGGAAGAAGAGCTGGAAGTAGCTAACTAACTAAGAAGGTAAACAGCACCTGCAACAGGCTTCGGACATTGCATCCGTTCAGGCGAAAAAAAGCGCGACTGGGAAGTCGCGCCGACAAGGTTTGGAGATCTTTTCCGTCAACGAAAAAGTCTGCTTCGGAAAGCAGCCGTTAAAGTATAACGACGCGCCTTATCGAAATCACCAACAGATCTGGCAATCATCTATTGCAGTTCCGTCAACAATCGACATTTAGGATTATTCGCGTTGTATTTTAACGATAGTGCATGTCGCAATTGCGCAACGAACCTCTGTTGACACTCTGTATTTACTCCTGCCATTCCCCCGCAAAGCCTTGCCAGTAAAGGCTCAGATTGCTTTTTCCAATCATTGCCGATCGCAGAATACTTTATTGCGTAAATCGGAATGCCACCGCTGTAACACCGTCTTTACACTTCGTCTGGTCCGGAAACGACTGTGTCTATTCTTGGCACACGAAATCACCTGACTGCGCCTCTCGCAGCGCGTTGGAGTGAAGGTTTCCTTCAAGCCTGGGTTGTCAGACCCAAATTGCTCTCGGAGTTACAAAGATGAAAAAGACTCTCATGGTCGCCGCCCTGTCGGGCGTATTTGCAACCGCCGCTCATGCTCAAAGCAGCGTGACGTTGTACGGTTTGATCGACGCTGGCCTGACGTACACAAACAATCAAAACGGTTCACATAACTTCAAGATGACGAGCGGCGCGGTGAACGGCAGCCGTTGGGGCCTGCGCGGCTCTGAAGACCTCGGTGGTGGCCTGAAGGCAATCTTCACGTTGGAAAACGGCTTCAGCATTGCTAACGGCACGCTGGGCCAAAATGGTCGTGAGTTTGGCCGTCAAGCATTTGTCGGTCTGTCGAGCAACCAGTACGGTGCTGTGACCCTCGGTCGTCAATATGACTCCGTGGTCGATTACCTGGGCCCGTTGGCTCTGACTGGCACGCAATACGGTGGCACGCAGTTCGCGCACCCGTTCGACAACGACAACCTCGACAACTCGTTCCGTATCAACAACTCAGTCAAGTACACGAGCGCGAACTACGCGGGCTTCAAGTTCGGCGCGCAATATGGCTTCTCGAACCAAGCTGCTGGTTTCTCGAACAACCGCGCTTACAGCGTTGGCGCATCGTATAACTACGGTCCGTTGAACATTGCTGCAGCTTACTTGCAGTTGAACAACGACCTGACCGCTGGCGTGATCAACAACACGGGCGGCGCTGTTGCTAGCGACAACACGTTCAACGCAGGCCTGCAACGCACGTTCGGTGCTGGCTTGAACTACGCGTTCGGCCCGGCAACGGTTGGTTTCGTGTTCACGCAAACCAAGCTTGAAGATGCGGCAAGCATCAACGGCGCTACGGTTGGCAACTCGAACAACATCGCAATCGGCAACTACGCTCGCTTCAACAACTATGAGCTGAACGCTCACTATGCCCTGACCCCGGCCCTGAGCCTGGCTGGCGCGTACACGTACACCGATGCCCGTCTCGATGGCGAAAAGCCGTCGTTCCATCAGTTCAGCGTGCAAACAGCTTATTCGCTGTCGAAGCGCACGGACGTGTACCTGCAAGGCGAATACGTCCACGCACTGGACCTGGGCGACAGCGGCATTGGCGCTCCGATCAACGGCGTAGGCATGTCGTCGACCCCGAACCAAGTCTCGGCAACGGTTGGCATTCGCCACCGCTTCTAAGTCTTGTTCAAAGTTGTACCGATGTGAAAAAGGCGCCGCTTGCGGCGCCTTTTTTTCGTCCTGAGGTTCCTTACGTTATTGCTTTAGATGAAGCGCCTCAAGATGAAGCGCCTCAGGCCTTCGGCGGATAATGTACGTCGAGGATATCGATCTGCTGGACACCAGCGGGCGTATGCAGCGTGACCGTATCGCCGACCTTGGCTTTGAGCAACGCGCGAGCAATGGGCGAGATCCAGCTCACGTGTCCGACATCCAGATTGACTTCGTCCACGCCTACGATTGTCACTGTGTGCGCTTCCCCATCGTCGCCGGCGTAGTCCACGGTAGCGCCGAAAAACACCTGGTCGATGTTTTCCTGCCGGCTGCTGTCCACCACTTCCGCTTTGTCGAGCCGTTTGGTCAGGAAGCGAATCCGCCGGTCAATCTCGCGCAAGCGCCGCTTGCCGTAAATGTAGTCGCCGTTCTCCGAACGGTCGCCATTCGACGCCGCCCAGGAAAGCAGTTTCACGACATCCGGCCGCTCGATGTCCAGCAGATGCAGCAGCTCGTCACGCAGACGCTGGTGCCCGGCTGGCGTGATGTAGTTCTTGGTGCCGGGAGGGACGCCGGGGGGTTGCTCGAGGTCGAGATCTTCGTCGCTCTCGTCCGATTCCTTTACAAATGCTTTGTTCATGGTGCAAACCGCTCAAAATAACGTGAAGAGGAGCGAGATAGCTCCTGTGCACGGTAACACGAAGGAGATCGGTATTACAGAAATCGCAGCGTAACGCTTCCTTTTTTGGGAGAGCTTGGCTATACTCTTGGTCTCGCGTGCGGCTGTAGCTCAGATGGATAGAGTACTTGGCTACGAACCAAGGGGTCGTGGGTTCGAATCCTGCCAGCCGCACCACTTCTTCAAAGCTTCAAGACGTTTTAGTTGTTTTGTTTCAAGCAAGCGTTTCCTGAATCAGTTTTTTGTATTACCCTGCTTTGTGCGCGGCTGTAGCTCAGATGGATAGAGTACTTGGCTACGAACCAAGGGGTCGTGGGTTCGAATCCTGCCAGCCGCACCAGTTTTAGAAGGGCCTTCCTCACGGAAGGCCCTTTTTCTTTCTGCGGGCGAAAGTCGCGCACACGTCTGGCGGGTTTGCACTTGGCGCTCGCCAGCTTCCAGGGGTACGGACCGCGAACCCGCTTACTGCCGCGCAGTCGACCCAATATCGCCTATGCGTCCGTCCGGCAACGGTGCATCTTCAATCGTTGCGGCCGCACTCTGCTCGCCCAGCAGTTCAGCCCGCTCTCCGAGCAGCATTTGCGAACGATGCGGAAACTCGTCGTCCACTGTGTCTCCGAACGCATGCAGCAAAAAAGCCCGCAGCAAGGCGATACGCAACGACGGCCCGCGCCCCTCCACTTCCGCGCCGGCCTTGCCGAATACTGCCGTGCACACGACTTCGCCACGTCCGTGGTCGTTCATCTCCAGCCGGCACGCACGCTCAAGCACGACAGACGCCGCTTCCCACGACGTCGACGGCAGGAAGCGCCCGTCCCACGCCCGGCCACGATCATTGCCGCGGATGGACAGCGTCTGGCCACCATCGGTGAAATGAATTTCCCGGATGAAGTCATGCAGCCCGCGCGCGACCCAATAGTCGAGCCCGGCGCCTTCCAGTTCTGATGTTTTCATAAGTGCCCCTGTGTACGCAGAATGGGTACAGGCAAGCAGGTCGCTTTCGAGCGGCGGCAGATCGAGCTCAGACCTAGACTCCGCCGGCCGCCGCGCCAAGAGGCGAACGCCAGGCGTTAATAATCGCCGCGTTCGCGATCGATCCGCATGCCACCTTCGGTATTGCGATGATGTGGCTCGTCACTCGGCCGCTCACGCGCGATGCGCATCACGTCCGGGTTCGTGCGCACGCGCCGCATGACATTCGCCAGGTGCACGCGATCGCT
Organism: Caballeronia sp. SBC1; assembly: GCF_011493005.1. Taxonomy (NCBI): domain Bacteria; kingdom Pseudomonadati; phylum Pseudomonadota; class Betaproteobacteria; order Burkholderiales; family Burkholderiaceae; genus Caballeronia; species Caballeronia sp. SBC1. The sequence continues at coordinate 1,018,474 of NZ_CP049156.1, read as the reverse complement.
GACCTGGATGACGAAACGCAGTACGGTCGATTCCTGCGTCACGTCCTCGTCCATGGCGATGTGGACAATGTTGGCATCGGCGGACGTGATATCGGCTGCTACGCGGGCGAACACGCCCTTCGACGTGCTGACGAGCACCTTGATGGATACGTCGAACAGACGGCCCGGCTGCGGCGCCCAGGCAACGTCAATCCATCGGCCCGGATCGCGCTTGTGAATCCGCTGGGCCACACGGCATTCGGTGGTATGGATCGCCATGCCCAGCCCAATGCCGATGTAACCCATGATGTTGTCGCCGGGAATCGGGCGGCAGCAGGCAGACAGTTGCACCGACATCCCTTCGGTGCCCGTGATCACAACCGGCGGTGCCGTATTCGTGCTGAGGCCCTCGCGCGGGGAATCGTCGTCGTCGCGGCCGGTCATCAGCACTTCAATGCGCTTCGCCATCACGGCGGCCACGCGCCGGCCCAGGCCGATATCCGCGAAAATTTCCTGACGGCTCTTGTTGCCCGTCCATTGCGCCAGCCTTTCCCAGACTTCCGGCGTCACTTCCGACAACGCCAGGCCATAGCCCTTGAGGCTTTGATCGACGAGCCGTTCGCCCAGTTGAACCGATTCGTTCAACCGCATGGTCTTGAGATAGTGACGAATGGCCGAACGCGCCTTGCCGGTACGCACGAAACCCAGCCACGCGGGATTCGGCTTCGAATAAGGCGCCGTGATCACTTCGACAATGTCGCCGCTCTTCAACTCGGTGCGCAACGGCAGCAACTCGTTATTGATCTTCACCGCGACGCATTGATTGCCCAGGTCGCTGTGAATGGAATACGCAAAATCCAAAGCCGTCGCGCCTCGCGGCAGCGGCATGATCTTCGACTTGGGTGTGAACACGTAAACAGCATCGGGGAACAGGTCGATCTTGACGTGTTCGAGGAATTCGCTGGAGTCTCCTGCTTCGCTTTGAATGTCTAGCAGCGACTTGAGCCACTGATGCGCGCGCTTTTGCACGTCGTTCAGATCCGCGCCGCCATTCTTGTAAAGCCAATGTGCAGCCACGCCCGCTTCCGCGATTTCATGCATCTTGCGCGTGCGGATCTGGAACTCGATCGGCGCACCGAACGGACCTACCAGCGTGGTGTGCAACGATTGATAGCCATTCACCTTCGGAATGGCGATGTAATCCTTGAACTTGCCCGGCACCGGTTTATAGAGCGCGTGCAGCGCGCCAATGCACGTATAACATTCGAGCGCGGTATCCACGACCACGCGAAAGCCATAGACGTCGAGCACTTGCGAGAACGACAACTGCTTGTCGCGCATCTTCTTGTAAATGCTGAAGATGGTTTTCTCGCGGCCGGTCACGTCGGCCTTGATTTTCGCGTCCGCAATCGTGCGCTGGACCGCTTCAAGGATCTTGCCCACCACTTCACGCCGGTTGCCGCGCGCGGCCTTCACAGCGCGTTCGAGCGTGGCGTACCTATGCGGATTGAAGTTCGCGAAGCTCAGGTCCTGCAGTTCGCGATACGTGTTGTTCAACCCAAGCCGATGCGCGATAGGCGCGTAAATATCGATGGTTTCACGCGCCACGCGACGCCGTTTTTCCGGCGGCACCGCACCCAGCGTGCGCATGTTGTGCAGCCGGTCGGCCAGCTTGACGAGAATCACGCGGACGTCGCGCGCCATGGCGAGCAGCATCTTGCGGAAATTTTCCGCCTGCGCTTCCTCGCGATTGCGAAACTCCATCTTGTCCAGTTTCGACAAGCCATCGACGAGTTCTGCAACCTTCGGCCCGAAACGCTCAGCAATCTCGGTCTTCGTCACGCCCTGATCTTCGATCACGTCGTGCAGCAACGCTGCCATGATCGATTGATCGTCGAGTTTCCAGCTGGCGCAGATTTCCGCGACCGCGACCGGATGCGTGATGTACGGCTCGCCACTCTGACGATATTGCCCGAGATGGGCTTCATCGCTGAAATGGAAAGCCAGCTTGACCTGCTTGATTTCTTCCGGTGAAAGGTACGCGGCCAGCTCAGTGGTCAGTTTCGCGATGGAAACTACGTCGTGACGGCGCGGCTTTTCCGGGGTAGCAGTTGGCCCGAACAGATGGCGAAACGATTGTTCGAGGACTGCGTCGATGTACTTGCGCGCCGCCGAGGGAGAATCGGCATCATGAGCAGTGTCATGATCGTGCGCGTGGTTTCCAGAATGTGACCCGGAATGTGACTCTGTACTGAGGACGTCGTTATGCGGATCCACAGAGACGGACGATGGAACAGGATTCATGGTCGCCTCCGTGGTTAGCTGACGCGATTAGTGACAATGCGCGTAGACGTCCGGACCGATAATCAAACCGGCACTTTCTTCAACATCTCGACGCCGACCTGGCCGGCTGCGATTTCGCGCAGCGCAACAACAGTCGGTTTGTCGCGGCTTTCGATCTTCGGCGTATGGCCTTGAGCGAGCTGGCGCGCGCGATACGTTGCCGCGAGCGCGAGCTCGAAGCGATTGGGGATCATTTTCAGACAGTCTTCGACGGTGATGCGGGCCATGGTTGATTCCTTCTCGATATGTTCTTCATTCTACCTTATGTGACCGGAAAGCCCCGTTCACTCGGCGTGCGGCGAGTGTATGCCTAACTCAACAAACAACTGCGTATAACGCGCGTACTGTGAACCGAAACGTAGCCGTGTGGCTGCGACGAGACATTGCAACTCGCCGAGCGCACGCTCGAAGTTCTCGTTGATCAGCACGTATTCCGCTTCCGGTGCATGCGCCATCTCGCTGCCGGCTGCCAGCAAACGGCGCACGATCACGTTTGGTGCATCCTGGCCGCGCTTTTTCAGGCGCTCTTCCAGCGCATCCAGCGACGGCGGCAGGATAAAGATTTCCACCGCGTTGCGAAAGCGCTTCTTGACCTGTTGCGCACCTTGCCAATCGATTTCGAGCAGCACGTCGTGGCCGCTTTTCATTTGCTCTTCAATCCACACGCGCGACGTGGCGTAGTAGTTCCCGTGCACTTCCGCGCTTTCGAGGAACTCGCCGGCGGCGTGGCGCGCCATGAAGTCATCGACGGAAGCGAAATGGTATTGAACGCCGTTTTCCTCACCCGGACGCGGTTCGCGCGTGGTGTACGACACGGACAGGCGGATCGCCTGGTCCTGCGCGAGCAGCGCGTTGACCAGCGTCGACTTGCCCGCGCCCGACGGCGCCACGACCATGAACAGGTTGCCCGGATAAACGCCGGCGTAGGTGTTGCGTTGTTGTGCGTCGTTCATAACAGCGTTACTCCAGGTTTTGCACTTGCTCGCGCATCTGTTCGATGAGCAATTTGAGCGTCATCGACGAGTCCGCGAGTTCTTTCGCAGCCGCCTTCGAACCGAGCGTGTTCGCTTCGCGATTCAGCTCCTGCATCATGAAGTCGAGCCGCTTGCCCACTTTCCCGCCCTTTTGCAGCACGTGGCGTGTTTCCGCCAGATGCGCGGAGAGACGCTGCAATTCCTCAGTGATGTCAATGCGGATGCCGTACATAGTCACTTCCTGGCGAATCCGTTCCGCAATTTCCTCGCGCGGGATGCTGGTTTGCGTGCCTTCCGGCGACGCGATCCCCAGCGCATCCTGCAAACGCTCGACAATTTTCTGCTGATGCTTCGTGATCAGTTCCGGCACAAGCGGCGTGACCCGGGCAACGATAGCCTCCATTTCCGTCACGTTCGCGATCAGCACGGCGGCGAGCGCGGCGCCTTCACGGGCGCGGACATCGATAAGTTCGGCAATCGCCTGCTTGCCGCACGCCAGGACCGCGTCGCGCAACGTTTCCGCCGATACCCCGCTCTCCGACAAAATGCCCGGCCAGCGCAGGATTTCACCCGTGCGCATGCGTTCGGCTTCCGGGAAAATATCCAGCACCGAACGCTCGAGCGCGGCGAGTTGCGAGAGTGCATCGCGATTAAGCACGCCTGCAATGGTGGTCTGCTCTGCGCGATTCAGGTTGATGCGGATATCGACCTTGCCGCGCGAGAGCTTGTTCATCAGCATTTCGCGCAATTGCGGCTCGCAGACGCGTACGTCTTCGGGCATGCGGAAATTCATGTCGAGGAAGCGCGAATTCACTGTGCGCAATTCCACCGATACCCCCACGCCCGAGCCATTGGCGCCCGCGCCGTCCGACGCTACTTCGCGCGTAGCGCTTGCGTAGCCTGTCATGCTGTAGATCATTGTCGCGTCCGTGATTGAAGGCCGTGGCGGCTTTGCTGCTTGCTCGCTTGTTGCTTATCGCTTGGCTGCTAGCGCGGCACGGCCAGTTCGCTTCGAAACGCCCGGCGTGAAGCTGCGCGAGAATGGCAGGCAATGTTGGCCGGGCGAGGAAGCTGGCATTATCCCATTTTTGCCGATCCCGCCCGTGGAAACGCAACGCCGCCATGCGGCGCGCGCAGATCAACACGAGATGAACACGGGACACCGCACCGGACGCTCACCCGGATTGCGGATAAAATTCGAACCTTGGCGCGGTTTTTACGCTTTTTTTACTGTGCGCCCAAGCTCCTTTCACTGCGTTTCTTTCACCTTGCCTCCTCCATGACCGACTCCACGCTGAACCCGTCCGCCCCGTTCAACCGCCCGAGCGGCCGTAGCGCGGACCAATTGCGCGACGTGCGCATCACGCGGCATTACACGAAGCATGCGGAAGGGTCGGTTCTCGTCGAATTCGGCGATACCAAAGTGATCTGCACCGCGAGCATTTCCGAGCGCGTGCCCGAATTCCTGCGCGGACGCGACCAAGGCTGGCTCACCGCCGAATACGGCATGCTGCCGCGGGCCACCAACACGCGTAACGACCGCGAAGCCGCGCGCGGCAAGCAAACCGGACGCACGCAGGAAATCCAGCGTTTGATCGGGCGCGCGCTGCGCTCAGTATTCGATCTGAGCAAGCTGGGCGCGCGCACGCTGCATATCGATTGCGACGTGATCCAGGCCGACGGCGGCACGCGCACGGCAAGCATTACGGGCGCGTTTGTCGCGGCGCACGATGCAGTAACCAAGCTGCTGGCGGCCGGCAAGATCGCAGAATCGCCGATCAATCAATTTGTCGCGGCGATCTCGGTCGGCGTGTACAACGGCCAGCCGGTGCTCGATCTCGACTACGACGAAGACTCACAGTGCGACACAGACATGAACGTCGTGATGACCGGCGCAGGCGGTTTCGTGGAAGTACAAGGAACGGCCGAAGGCGTACCGTTCACGCGCGCCGAAATGACCGCGCTGATGGATCTGGCGCAAAGCGGCATTGAAACGTTGATCGCGAAGCAAAAAGTCGCGCTGGAGTTGCTCAGTGCCTGATTCCGATAACGCATCGAAACGCGTCGTACTCGCGTCCAATAACCCCGGCAAATTGCGCGAGTTCGCAGCACTGCTGAGCACCGCCGGCATCGATCTCGTGACGCAAGGCGAGCTGGGTGTGTCCGAGGCTGAGGAACCGCACGTGACGTTCGTCGAGAATGCGCTGGCGAAGGCACGGCATGCATCGGCGGCGACAGGATTGCCTGCTCTCGCTGACGACTCCGGCCTCTGCGTGCATGCGTTGCGCGGCGCACCGGGCGTGTATTCGGCACGTTATGCGCAACTGCTCAACGGTGGAGAGAAAAGCGATGCCGCGAACAATGCACGGCTCGTGAAGGATCTCGCCAATGAAACAGATCGGCGCGCGTATTTCTTCTCCGTACTCGTGCTGGTGCGCCATGCAGCGGACCCCGAACCGCTGATTGCGGAAGGCCGCTGGCATGGCGAAGTCATCGATACCCCGCGCGGAGCAAACGGATTTGGCTATGACGCGCATTTCCTGGTGCCGTCGCTCGGACAAACCGCCGCCGAACTCGATCCCGCCGTGAAAAACGCCAGCAGCCATCGGGCAATTGCGCTTCGCCATTTGTTGGCGCGGTTGAAGGAAGTATCGTGACGGCCAGTTCAAGCGGTCCTCAGGCGATCAACGTGATCAAGGCGTTCACGTCGCCGGGCAGTATTCGGCTGACGTCGCTGCCGCCGCTGTCGTTGTATGTGCATTTCCCGTGGTGCGTGCGCAAATGCCCGTATTGCGATTTCAACTCGCACGAATGGAAAGGCGAGACGTTCCCCGAAGACCGTTATCTCGATGCCTTGCGCGCTGACCTGGAGCGCGCATTGCCGATGGTCTGGGGCCGCCAGGTGCACACTATTTTCATTGGCGGAGGCACGCCGAGTTTGCTGTCGGCGAAAGGACTTGACCGTCTGCTCTCCGATGCCCGCGCGCTGCTGCCGCTCGACGCCGACGCCGAAATCACGCTCGAAGCTAACCCCGGCACGTTCGAAGCCGCGAAGTTCGCGCAGTTTCGGGCGAGCGGCGTGAATCGTTTATCGATAGGCATTCAAAGTTTCAACGAGCAGCATCTGAAGGCGCTCGGCCGGATTCACGATGCAACGCAAGCGCGTCAGGCAGTGGAAATAGCGGCAAAGAACTTCGACAACTTCAACCTCGACCTGATGTTCGCGCTGCCCAAGCAGACGCTGGACGAGTGCCGTGCGGATATTGAAACGGCGATCAGTTTCGCGCCGCCGCATTTGTCGCTGTATCACCTGACGCTCGAACCGAACACGATGTTCGCGAAGTACCCGCCGCCCGTTCCCGACGACGACGCTTCCGCCGACATGCAGGACTGGATTCACGAGCGCACGGCTTCAGCGGGTTATGAACGCTACGAGGTGTCTGCCTACGCGAAGCCGCACAGGAAGAGCCAGCACAACCTGAACTACTGGCGTTTTGGCGACTATCTCGGCATTGGTGCGGGCGCGCATACCAAGCTGTCGTTTCCGCAGAAAATCGTGCGTCAGGTGCGTTACAAGCATCCGGGAACGTACATGGATGAAGCGCTTGGCGGCGCGGCGGTGCAGGAAGAGCACGAAGTCGGGCCGCGCGACCTGCCATTCGAATTCATGCTGAATACGTTGCGGCTTGTGGAAGGGTTTCCGGTGCATTCGTTCAACGAACGAACCGGGCTTGCGATGTCCGCGATCGAACCGGGACTGGTGGAAGCGGAGCGTCGTGGCTTGATCACGCGCGACATTGAACGCATCGCGCCAACGCAGCGCGGGCAGGATTTTCTCAACGACCTGCAAGCGCTCTTTCTCAGGGACACGCCATCGATAAAAATCAAGGAAGACCGCTAAATTGGACGCGTCCGCCCCTGCTTTGACCGCTGGCTCCGTGATGCGCCACCGGCCGTTTGCGCTCTTTTGGAGCGCTCGGGTGATGTCATCGGTTGCGTTCCAGATGATGTCGGTGGCAATCGGCTGGCAGATCTACTCGATCACACACAGCGCGTTCGCGCTTGGGCTTGTCGGCCTCTCGCAATTCCTGCCGATGTTCATGCTCACGCTGGTGGTGGGCCATGTCGCCGACCGCTACGACCGGCGCACGATCGCGTTCGTCTGTCAGGCAATTCAGGGCGTGGCCGCGTTGACGCTATGCATCGCGACGTGGCGCGGGGTGACCAGCCAGGGGTTGATCTATCTGATCGCAGCTGTTGCCGGGTCGGCACGCGCGTTCGAGTCGCCATCGATGGCTGCACTCTTGCCTAATCTGATTCCGCGCGCCCAATTGCAATATGCGACCGCGTGGTCGACGTCGGCTAACCAGACCGCACAGATCCTCGGCCCGGCAATGGGCGGTCTGCTCTACGGCCTCGGGGCGCTTACGGTGTACGGTGCGGTAGCAGTCGCGTTCATTGGGGCGGCCGTGGCGTTGTCATCGATAAAGATCGAACAAGTGGTGCGCATGCGTACGCCGCTGACGTTCGAGTCGCTCTTCTCCGGCATCGCCTTCATTCGACGCAAGCCGGTGATCCTGGGGGCGTTATCGCTGGATCTGTTCGCGGTATTGCTCGGCGGCGCAACGGCATTGCTGCCCGTTTTTGCCCGCGATATCTTGCACGCCGGCCCGTGGGCGCTTGGCGTCCTGCGCGCGGCGCCTGCGGTCGGCGCGCTGACCGGATCGATATATCTCGCGCATTTTCCTCTGCGACAGCGCGCCGGGACAGCGTTGTTCGGCGGCGTGATCGCGTTTGGCATTGCGACAATTGTGTTCGGGTTATCGCGGAATTTATATGTTTCGCTGATCGCGCTGGCCGCGCTAGGCGCCTCCGATGTGATCAGCGTCGTCGTGCGCATGTCGCTCGTGCAGCTTCAAACGCCCGACGATATGCGAGGACGAGTGGGCGCCATCAATTCGCTGTTTATCGGGACATCGAATCAGTTGGGCGAGTTCGAGTCTGGGATGACGGCGGGACTGTTCGGCGCGGTACCGGCGGTGCTGATTGGCGGCGTGGGGACCATCGTGGTTGCGTTGCTATGGATGCGATTGTTTCCGGGTTTGCGTGCAACCCGGTCGCTGGAAGGGTGAGGCGGTTTTGCTTGATGGACTCCAGCGAAAGTTGCGCTACAATACGCGCCTTGCCGGAAGGTGCGACGCGGTTTGAGCGCACTTTTCTCGTAGTTGCTGTGTATGAAACGTGGAAGCGTGGCCGAGCGGTTTAAGGCACTAGTCTTGAAAACTAGCGACGGGGTGACTCGTCCGTGAGTTCGAATCTCACCGCTTCCGCCACGAAGCCTTACTCTAAAAGGCTCACAGCAAACTTTCGATCTCTACCCGCCAAACATCCCGCCAATCAGAAAAGTGTTGTTCAGGCGCAAAACTGCGCTCCGCGAACAGTACCGAAAACGGCACTGTTCCATCGCCAAAGCCTCCCAAAAACGGCACTCTTGCCTTCACCAAAGGTAGGCATCCGGTAGGCATCGGTGTAGACGCATCACCGTCTACCGATGCGTCTCCGAGGTCACCCAGTCGGGGGACCGTGCCGGCTTTGAGCCTGCCGAGTTGATTAGCGGGAATTCCCGGTTCTAGCACCATGCTCGCATGTGCCTTGCCAGTGCTCGGCATCTGCTAAGCAAGTGCAATTTGAAACGCGACTTCTGCGATCAAGTCGTAAAACTCCAACAGCGTTTCAAACGCCGATCGGGATTTCAAATCTGACTTAGCTCGATGCTCCAAGCATTGCTTCAAGGATTCCATGACGACTCCTTGAGCCCTCCTTGAAGGATCGGCCGAACTGCCGGATTTCCGGTAGTTAGATCTGCCGCCAGATCTGGCGTTTGCCCAGCCTCGTTCTGGGCAACGACACCCTCCCCAAACCTTTTCCCCCGATTTGGGGAAATCTCCGTAATTAGAATCCCGGCCGCCCCGACTTTGGGGAGACGTCTTCCCCCGTTGGGGGTTGTTATGCCACTGAGCGCAAAACTGCGCCGACGCAGAATTAGAAATGGCACCTTCCACCGTCGGTGGGCGTTCTGTGACAGAGCGCCGACAGAGTCTGTCGCAACGAAATGCAACGCACTGCAACGCACGTAGCGTTACACGTAACGGTGACGCGTCAGTGACGCAGCGTGACGCGTGAACTCACCGTGAACTCACCGTTATCCCACGGGTAACCTATGGGTAAGCCATGGGTTACTGATTCGGCAACGGTTGTCGTTTTGACAACTGGGGTTGTTGATTTGACAACCAAGGGGCATCGATGGGCCTTCGAAGGGGGGATATAAGGGGGGTTACTAGATCAGGAACGGCTACCAAAACGGTAACCGGACCTATGTGTGATTTCCAGCATCAACCGTCGCCAGTTTTGAGCTAATCTGAGCGCCCATTATTCGTGCCCAGGTGCGCCATGGCCGTGACTCGGACCGTCCGAAAACCTCGCGAACTTAAACTCGCCGACTTCCTCAAGCTGGAACGTGAACTGGCTAGGCTTGAGACCGAAAACAAGAGGCTTGCGTTAGATAACCGTTCGCTAGAAAGCGATCTGGCGATGTCGCGCTACGCGATCATCGAACTAATGGACGTCCAGGGCTTACTGGATGGTCATGAGGGGCTGGAGGATCATCAAGACCTAGTGGCATGGAGACGTCAGGCACTCGATCGAGTGCTAAATGCTGCTGACCCGCGGCCAGCGTTGCAGATGGGAGCTTATGGACATGGGGAGCGTGCTCTTTGTCCGCTTTGCCGAGGAAGCACAAATGGCCCCGGCAACACGCGTGGTTTCGCCTTTCCTGAGGGATTGAGGCGGCATCTGCTGGGCGAGAGCACCCCTCACCAGTGCGAGGTCTTTGCTGCGGCCGACAAGAGCATCATTCGGCGCATTCGCGCCAAGGTCGTTCGGATGGGCGGTGCTTAAATCGGTATGGAGTGGCAATACTAGAAGGTGTACGAAAACCGTACTTAGGCATGGCTCTCGAATGCCACAGATAGATACGGGAACCGTACATATGAGAGAAGCCCCATGTACGGTTTTCGTATCTATCAGGCGGCTACCATATACGGTTTCCGTACAGTAGACTCTGTTTTTTGATCGGGCTTGGTGGATGGCTTCCAGCGCGCATAGGCGCCGCGCGGGAAGACGGCTGGAGACACGTCTAGCCCGTCCAACTTGTCGAGCGCTGCCCACGTGATCGCATACCAGCTCGCCTTGTTCGGCATACGCCCTTGAACAGTCTGGAAAATCAGATCCCTTTCCATCAGCTCCAGACGAGCCCGGTTCAACGTTTCCGGCGAACGCCAGCCGCGCTTTTCGTTCATGTACCGCCATGAACAAAGAAGTGCTCCGTTGTTCCGAGTGTTGTATTGCTGCGTAATGTCGACGAGTAGCTTCACGCCGTTGCCCGAGAGGGACAGGAAAGCGTCGCTGAAGAGAACCACATGAGGAATAAGCATGACGGCCCCGCCGGGGCCATCACGCTTTGATTTAGCCGTCTTGGCGCGGTTTGAGCGGTCGCTCATACATTAAATGACCTCTTCCACCAACGACCGCCGAAAAAGCATCGCGTCATGTTCGAGTTTTCTCCGCCCCAGTGCCGCGCGTCACAGGTCGGTTCCGAGGTCCGCTCCTTCGATGCCCTTCACAGACCACATGACCGGGTAAATCTCCTTAATAAGTCGACGCGGAACGGTCTCGGTCATCTCAGGCGCATAGCTGTGCACCGTCAACTCGGTGTCGCTAATGCCATCGAGCCTCCATATGATGGACGTGCCATCGATTAAGACTACGAAGATATCGCCCCCCAAGTGCACAGGCTCATGTTTTTCGAACAGCACGAAATGCCCCTGCTTATGCCGGGGAGCCATGTTGGCGTGAACCACGCGGCTGACAAACACAGCGGGGAGCATCGATTGACGATCCATTTCAGCGAAGTTACGGGCGTCGTTATGCATGGCAGACCTCCTTGTTGGCGATTGCACGGCGGGTGCGGCGCGACGCCCGGTCGAAGAGATCGCGCGCCTTGGCTTCGATTTCCGGCATTAACTCAGCGAGGGCTTCGTCGGTCATTGTCGGGGGGAGGTTGATGCGGCCGCAATAGAAATGCTCATCATCACCAATGAGGCTTGCATTAGGACGATGGTCGCCTGATTCGCCTGGATGCTCGGCCAACAATTGGCGCGCACGCTTGCAGTCCTCAGCGAGACCTCGAAGTGCGTCAGGGAGCGTCTTATCGAACCGTTGTCGTGTTGCCCTTCCGTCAATCGTAAGGCCAAAGCTGAATGGCGCGATGAACACCAAATGGCAAGCAATCGCCGGCCGATCCTGATCGCTGCGGTGACCCGTAACATGCTTCGGCGTCGCCGCCTTACGAGTGTTTCGATCGCCGCGTGCTACCTCCTTCCGCACGGCTGGTGATGCGCACACCGCACGCGTGATTTCAGCGAGCCGGTCGCTATCCGCCATCGCGTGTGAACGAAGTGTCATTTTTGTTACCTGTTGTACACCAGTCAAACCCGTCGTGTTACGGTCCATCATGATGAATGCTCCTTTCTAGAGGGGATTTTCACTCACAACGCCTCGCCGGTTGCAGCCAGCGGGGCGTTTTCTATTTGGGCGCGCGGGTCGGCGCCTGTCATCAAGGTGTTCTGCAGGCGAAACACCACTTCGGCATTGACGCTTCGACGATTCATGTCCGCCTGGGCGGTCAACCAGTCTTTCAGCGCTGCCGGCAATCGAAGCTTCATCTGAGGAAACTGTGCAGCCGTACTCATCGACACCTCCTTATGGACCACCGTGGTCCGTTTCGTACAAGATAGACCACCGTGGTCCCATTGTCAACACCACCGTGATCCATCATTATTCGTGCCATGACACGTGAAGATCCTCAAATGAAACTGCGGCTTCCGCACGAGCTGAAGGAAATGCTCGCGGATGCAGCTATCGCAAACAATCGGTCGCTAAATGCCGAGGTCGTGTCGCGCCTACAGGAAAGTTTTTCAGGCAGTGCGTCAATCGATCAGTACACCCTCGATCTGTTCGCGGAGAAGGTCGTCAAAGCGCTGGACGAGCGGGAAAAGAGGCGGAAGAAGGTTTGAGCGCCAGCCGGCGGCCGATCGTTTCATGAAATGCAGATGATGTTGCAGCCTTCGTTGTCACGCTGCAGAGTGCGCTTCGATAAAATATCGACGTCCTTAGGCGATGGCCCTCTCAGCGTCGACGCCCGACCCGCCCGTTAGACGGCGGGATTTTTTTCGCTTGTGCTAGGCTTGTACTGCGCTCCACCCTACGAGACAAGGCTAAAAATGAGCATGTACCGCACAATAAGCGAGCGTCTTACAAAAGCAGTAGCGGAGCACCGCAATGCGCTGAGCACCCTCAACGCACTGGTTCCGCTGTTTAAGATCTCACTGCTAAAGCACCTTGACGTTGAAGACAGACTGCTTCAGGTAGGGATTCATACTGAGAATTCCTTCCGGGAACAAAGGGTGTTCGAGGCCGATCAAGGCACCAATCAAATCGCTTTTTCGGTGATGGTCCAGTTCCCCATAGGAAACTACGAATCATTGCTGGTCGAGATCCCAATTACCTTCCGCATTGATGGACAAGGCTTATATGTTGCCGTGAAAGGCGGCGATGAGCGTGCCTGCGGTTCCGTGCATACGACGTCGGGTGAGTGGCCACTCGTTCTAAGCGACTTCGATAACGCGCTATATCAATGGTCACAGGCTGAGGTGGCGCGCCTCGCTTTGTAGTGAAATCGGCGGAGCCTGTCTCCGCCACTCCCTGCGTATCAGCAAGGCAGAGCGGCACGCCTGACCACTCTACCCGCCCTCGTCCCCCCATCTAATCCGATTTCTCCTCGGCCGGCTCGCGTACCGCCTTCACACTCCGCTGGTACACCCGCGGCATAATCTGCCACTCCAGCTCCAGGCAAGCGGCAACGATCCTCTCGAAAGCGATCGCCGGCGCAAGGTCGTCGGCCTCAGGAATGGTTTGGTTCATCATGTAGGCGTTACCGCACTTCGGACCAGTTATTCAACGTCGCCGCACCGGCGTTTAGTGCCACCCCATAAGTGGCGCCCGCTGGCACGATAAAGCCGATTGCCACCGCGATACTTGCCTGGGCCGCTGACGTGTTCGAAAGTCCGATCACAATTCCAGAGACGGTCGCCTGCAGAGTGGTAGCGACAGCGGACGACGTAATAACAGTCGCATAGACGAATATCGGGTGCGCGGTCGAGTTCGTGTAGGTCGTTGACAGCGCGCGGCTGCCCGTCTCCGTTTGAACCGTTCCGCTGGTGAGTGACTGGCCGAGCGCCTCCGCCTGCGTGCCCGCCGTGGCGTTCGCAACACTGAAAGCCTGAGACGTGCTTCCCGCGAGCGCAGCCTTCAGCGCCAGGTTGGTGATCGTGGCATAGGTGGACGCAGCTGTGGTCGTGCTCAGCCCGCCCAAATTGGAGAGCGCTGTTGCGGTGCTTGTCACGTCTGACAGGTTGTTCGCCTTTGCGAGACCACCCAGGCCGGAAAGCGTAACCGTCGTCCATGCTGGCGCGGTGGTTGGGCCCGTGGATGCAATCACTTGCCCCGCGAGAGAGCCGAACGGACTCAGCACCGAAAGCGGAGTGTATGTTGTCGCAAAAGCCGACAGCGACAGGGGCGCCGCGGCCAAGACGAGAAGTAGTTTTTTCATGGATTTCATCATTAGCCGTCAATCATTTTGGTGAGGACGATGTAAGAGTTCGCGCTGGCGCTTCCCGCTACCGTTGCGGCCGAGCCCGACGATTGAGTGACCGAGACGGTAATGACGTCGCCGGCCGACATGGTTTTCATGCAATGCGCTGCAACGATTCCGCTGCCGGTCGCTTCTCCGTAACCGATGGCAATGCCGTTCTTGAGGATGGAAAGGCTGCTTACCCCGCTCACGGCGCCAGTGAATACCAGATTGGTTGAGATGCTGTAGCAGCCAGGCTCTGGGATGGTGATCGCATTGCTGGAGATCGACGTCGCCCAAGAAAATCCGGTTGCGATCGTGTCTATCAACCAGGCCGTTGGCGTCGCGTTCGGGATGGATTGATTCGCAAGCTTTCCGATCTCGACGTAGCACTTGTTCGAGTTTTGAACTGCCGTCGGAGCTTCGAGCGCATTTTGGTAGACGCACCCTGACGATATGAAGTTGTTCTTATTCTGTGTCTGCGTGCCGCTAAAGTTGATGTACGGACGCGTGCCGCTCGGAACGTAGGCGTTGTAGTCCTTGAACGTGCAGCCGGTCAGAATGAGTATCTGCTGACCCACGACGCTCTGCGGGCCGAAGTTGGTGAGTATGCTGTTTGTCGCAAAACTGGCTGGGTTGGCGCGATTGAACGACGTGCCGCTAAAGACATACGTCGCATCAGTGATCGGTGGGGTGAGGTTTGTCGCGATATTGACGAGGATAACGTCGGCGATGCCGTTGGTCGATTCGAAGTAGCAGCCATAGAAGGCCGCGGCCGGTCCACCTTGATACGACGAGTTAGTTAGCTGCACACCGAAGCCGGCCGGCCCGGCCACGCCGTTTTCCTCGAACTGGCATCCGATAAAGACATTTCCGGCGCCCATGACGAGGTCAACCGCATAGGCCGAGTTCACCCCCCACTGACACTGAACAAAGGTCAACTGGTTCGGGCACGTGCTGTTTGCGGTCGGAGTCGGGTTCTGCTGCGCGAAGAAGCCGCGAAGGTTGAACCGCCAGGTAACCATCTGGAACAGCGTATGGTCGATGTCCTGCCCGTAGAAGCAGTAGTCAAAACCCTCGATGTGCAGATCCTCATAGTGGAAGAACGAGCACAAGAGCGTCAGGAACGGCGCCGTACCGACTTGCCCGGTCCCCAAAAGGGTCATCCCGGAAAATTTCATGTACGTGGTCGGACCGCCAGCGCCAGAGTTGCCCGAGACATAAAAGAGCGCTGTGTTGCCGGTTCCGGTATAGGTGATGCGCGTAGCATCGGAGCCAGCGCCGCGGAAGCTGACGGTGCCGTTCGTCGATATGGTGGATCTATCCATCGCCAGTTGAGTGGAGACGGTGTAGTACCCGCGCGGGACGTAAATCACGCCCGCTTTGCCCGATGCCTCAATGAGATTAATCGCGGCTTGAAAGGCGGCCGATGAATCCGCAACACCCGTGGGATCTGCATTAAAAGGCGGATCGCAGACGTTGATCTCGTTGATGATGCGGTTATAGAGCTTCGTGCCGGCAGCAACGGACGCATCGACTACTGCGGAAGCCGCGAGCGCGGGAGCAGTGACTGCCGACGGCCCGATGGCGGGTGCGGTAACGGCTCCAGGCGCGATCGTGGGCGCCGTCACTGTTCCAGCGCTAGGCGCGCCAATCGTGCGCGACTGGCCACCGATTACGACGATCTGCTGCACACCGGCAGGAACCGTGGGATTAAAAGAGAGAACTTGGCCAACGAGCGCACAATCGGTCTGGATCGTGTTGTCGAACAACACGAGGATATTGTTGACTGACCCGTAGGTACCCGCGAGCGTGATTGATGACGCGCCCGATGCGAAGCCAGATCCGACCGTAAAGGTCTCGCGGGTGGCGTTAGTGATGGTCAGATCGTTGACCGTCGCTTCGACCAACGCACCAGCTTGCAGAATCGCCAGCTTTTCAGATCCGGTAAGCGTATTTCTGGATGGGAGATTGCCCGGATTGACCTTCGCGTTGACATAGGCAGCAAGCTGCGAGGCGGGAGTCGCGGCTTCCGACCCACTTTGTGAGGTGTAAAGCAAATCCGCGTCTTGCGTCGGCGCGGCCGATGGGAACTGCTTAAGCTGTTCGCCGATTATGGGCATGCGCGATCCCCCTGGACGTGGGCGCGCAGGTCACCGACCTTGAAGCGTTTCATGCCGCAGATCTCGTGCGGCGCCGGTAGCTTGCCGTCTTTGACGCGGCGTTTAACAGTGGCAACGGAGATGCCGTAGATGGCCGCTACCACTCCCACGTCTACGTGAGCCGCGTCGGGCAGCCGGTCAAAGTGTTCGACCTCTGGCGCCACGCCCGCGCTCGAAAGTGCGCTTGTCATATGCAGTCTCAGCAGCAACGGGGCGCGGGCTGAGCGATGCTTGTGCGCTGCGTGCTGCGAAGTTGATGTGTGACTCAGCCTGCATACGATTTTGTTTTCTTGTCCTAATAAATGATAAAGGAGCTTATTGCTGCGTTCCTAGCGGAATAAGATCCTTAGTTTGGCGGGGTGTATGGCGGGTGCGTCTCGGATGTTTTGCGGAGACGGTTTACTGGCTTGGAGATGAGGCGGAAGGATGATCCGCCTATAAAAATATCTCTTGCCTGACTGCTGAGCAAAAGTGCAACGTTGCACTATTGCTCGTGAAACCCAAAACAAAAATGAAAACACTGATATTTGCCGTGACGCTTCTGCTTTCTGGATGCGCGAACGAATTGCATTGGCCACGCGAGTCGATTGCTGCTGACGGAAACTACATAGAAGCGGTACCCGCGAAAGTTTCGCAAACAGATGTAGCGCCTATATCCATCACGCCAGCTCCGCAGCCTGGCCAAGTGACCTTCCGAAAGAGAGCGCCAGTAGTGCAGCCGACAGCGAAGGGAATGGAATTGATGGACGGCTCGATCGATGGAGCCATCGTCTGCAGCTCGCTCGATCTGACCAATTACATTTACGGGCGCATTAACGTGGCGAGGCACATGCAAGCGCATCTGCCGCCGGATCTTCGCAGGCAGGACGCGTTGATCAAAGGTTACGACGAGTCGAAAGAGCCGCGGCTTTCCGACTACGGATGCGTGCTCGTTCCCGTGGGCACACCCATGGCTCTCGAACCGGGCAACTATGTCTCAGTGGTATCTGGAAGGCTACCGAACGGCCGGCGGTTCAGCGGCGTCACTTTGCCGGCCATGGTGGATCGCTAGCAGTTGATCTACCTCGTTAAAGGATCGGTATCTCTGCTTGCACGGCTTCGGCAATGGTAAGAGACAGCCGGAGCCGGGCATGGTCAAGCACATCCTCGCCTATTCCATAGTCGAAGTTTTTGGTGCCATCAAGCGAAAAGTGGCCTCGCGGATTGATCAGGATCTTGAGTAACGGCTTTCCGGGGTACCCTTCGTCGTCAGCAAAACAAAGCGTTATCCTCCCGAAGAGGGCGGGAAATTGACCCTCGCCATCTTTCACTTGCTCATATTTCGGCACAATCGCCAATCCGTGCAGGCGGACCTTAAACCCCATGCCATTTTCAACCGGCTCATAAACAAGCCCCGGTGCAGCATACGGGTTCGACTTATTAGGTGCACAAATCGAAGACGACATGGCAGCAACGGCCGCCTCGATTGCAATACCGCGCTCCAACATAATTCTCAACTCTTCAGTATTCATGTGAGTGGCCCTCTTTTCGTTTATTGTGGAGCGCTCATCATAATCCTAAGTTGAAAAGGGTCGCGCGAGAAAAGCTACCATTGCTAAGTCGTTGATTTCGTTGGCTCAAATTTGAGAGCAAGGGTGCGATTTCAAACCGCACCCCCTCAAACTGTGGAAACACCAGTGGAAACAGTCGCTGCGGAAACAAGTGCTTGGATAAGATAGCGTGGAATCCGATTCCAGCGCGACTGGTGGGCAGTAAGTGCGCAGCTAGTAGATCCCTCGGTGCCGCTTCACCAGCGCGCGAACCTCGCGGATCATGTCATTGAACCGCCTACGACGATCGAGGAAAGGTTTAGCGCGGAGACCGTGCACCAACGCGTTCTGAGCCGCAGCTGCTTTGCCTTCAGGCGTCTTCGGGCCGGTCGATCGCTCCCACGGTTTCCAATGCTTGATTTTCTCGGCTTGCGCTGCTCGTTGTTCCGGTGTCCAGCGTCGCGGCATGTTGCGCCTCTGTGTCGTCGGTTAATAGTTCGTTTGTCACAACTGCATTTTCTGGATTCTCCTGCGTGTGAACGGCCGGCGCCGATGGCCCAGGCATGCCGTTATTTACCTGCTGGTGACCATGCGCAACATTTTGCTGTTTCACAAACGCGACCTGTTTGGGAGACTTGATCTCACCCAGGACCCGCAAACTCATAGCGCATTGGGCCTGAGCCTTCATAGCCATCCGCATGTACGCCTCCACATGGGGAACGGTCGATCTGGTCGTGGCCTTTTGCGCGTAGTCGTTGAAAATTGCATCGAGTGATAGCGCCTGCGCCATCAGCATGGCTTCAACGTGACGCATCTCGCCATTTACAACGTCTGCGCATTGCTTGGCAACCTCTGCATGATGATCGCCAAAATTCACCTTGGACTGTGATTCATGAACAAAATGCGTCCGCGTGATCGCGCTATTAACTGACGGCCTAACGGATGCACGCGCAAGGTTAGCGCTAGGAACTGCGTCCAACTCCGTCTTTGCGTCGGAAGTCACCGGCGTGGAATGCTTTTCTTTACTCATCTGTTTCTCTCCTGCAAATAACAGGGTTATCAATGGTGGGAAGGATGGCGGGTTCCTGTTCAGGACCGCGCGCAAGCCAAGCGCCGCCGCGCTTCGATGCGGACAGACGCTCCGCTCAAGTGACCGCCTTCCAAGTTCCGTCGGGCTGACGCTGCTCTACCGGTCCCTGCGTCAGGCCCGTTGCCGATACGGAGTTGTTCTGATCCGGCGCCGATATATCGACGGCAAGGCAGATGAGATCGACGTACCAGGCATTTCCCCGTGTATCGCCTTCGAACTCTGCTGTCATCACCCGATAGAAACCCTGCGCAGTCGCCAACCCAGCTACGGCGGGCGTCGACGGGTTATAGCTCAGGCCCTGCTGCTGCATTGTGATGTGATTGATATCGCCTTGAGCGATCTGCACCAGGCAGCCAATGCGGATTAATGGGTTAAGCAACGCTCTAACCTTGACGCCATCAGCCGTGGCCTCAGGGATTCCGATGAGCCCCGTGGTGGACGACAGCACAACGGCCTCACCAGGCCGATATCCGGTGATTGGTACTACGACAAACTGACCGTTCTGTAGTGACCAGCTATAGCCGTACTTGCTCGCCCAGTCACGGGCGTACTCGCGGCTCATTCCGAACATCGTTTTGCCACGCGATAGCGCCTGTTGCGTCCCGGCAGCGGCCCCGGCGATGAGTTCCGTCGCATCGCCGGCGAAATTCACGACAGGAACTCCGTTGACGGACGGAGAGCTTTGGATCGCCGTGATAATCTGCGCCGGCGTCTGCCCGGCTTTCAGTGCTAGGCTAATTACCGCGAAGTTGTACCAGTCATCCCCGTCAGCGGCCCAGACGTCAACATAGGAATCGACATTGCGCTCACGGCCAGTTGCAGTCTGTTTAATCGTGCCTTGAAATATGATCCCGAAGTTGCCGTTTTCGTACCCCGCTTGAAGCGTGATCATATTGAACTCGCCGCCTATCTTCGCTGCGGTTTCTTTCTTCAGGTTGTAAATGCGCGCACGCATAATGTTCGGTGTCTGCGCTTCTGAATTCTCCGTTTTGAAGGCGAAGCGTAACTCCGACAATTCGAGTCCGGTTGTACCGGAACTGACAATGAGTGAAGCCTTGCGGCCGAATTGGTTTGCCACGGTTAGTCCCCCTCGGACTTCAATATCCAGCCCGGGACAGGCTGCAATGTCGAATCGCACCTAACCATGGCGACGCTCGACTCAGGCTGTTGCTGGCGTGCCTTTTCTGCAAAGTCCCACGCCATCCCTCGCGGGTAGATGCCCTGCACTACGCCGTCCACCCACACACACCACAATCGTTCGTCCATAACTTCTCCAAAATAAGGGTGCCGGCCGCGGCGCCATGAGGTTCGCCCGCCGGCTGTCGGGGTTTTGCGGAGGGCGGCACTCGCCGACTAATCCGCCTGGACACTGCTTATTCCTTGCCGGCCAGCTTTGCCCAGAAACGGCGATGGATCTCGTTCAGGTCAACGCGGTCCTCGGTGAGTACCGCATCAGTAGTGAGCGCTTCCGGCTTTACATCGGCCTGTTTTCGCTTTTGGACCGCGAGCCGGATCAGGGCGTCACACGTGAATCGCTTCATGGTTCGGGCTTTCATGCGAAGTCCTCCCACACTGCTTCGGGGTCGTCACGGAGGGCGGCGCTATAGCGATGCCATCCCCGGGCAGCCTCGTCTACCGCGGGAATCTCAATGCGCATCGCAAGCTCCGCTTCAGGCGTCACCGGCACGTCGCTAAACCGTGCGGCGTCAATCGCTGTCGCCAAAGCCGTAAATTGGGCTTTGACTTCGTCTAGGCGCTTAACCATTTCCGCGACGTTTGCTCGCTTGACTGCCATCACGGCGAGCCTGACAAAGCTTTCTGCGGACGTGTGAGCCGATCCGGCCGCCGTTTGCTCTGCCGCCAGATGCTCCAGCGCCACCCGTGCGGTATTGCGACGGATCTCCGCGTTAGTCAGCGCGCTGCGGTCAACCGCATGACCGGCGCTTGCCGTGATGCCGCCGGCCTTCAGGATCGCAGCGAGCGTTTCGCCGGATGCCTGCACCTCGCGATCGTGCTCGACCTGCAGCGCATCGACTTCGGCCTGACGGGCAGCCACAAAGGCCCGTGCACGGTCCACCGCCTGATTGGCGTCATCGAGTCGCGCCGAGGCGTCCAGGTGCGCCTCAACGGCCTCACGCAGCGCGTCCCGCTCTTTACCCGGCTCGATATGCGGCAGGGGCGTAGCGGTCGCCACGATGTGCGGCGCCACGATCTGCCCCGTTGGTTTCACGGGCGTAGCCATCGGCTCGGTGCGGACGTGCTGGAGATTGCGATTCGTGACCAAGAACGACGCCATTTGAAAGGCCGCCGTCGACGACAGGTTTTCGGCATGCACCTCGCCGTCGCCGGAAACAACTTTGAAAACCGCTGGCTCTTGCATGGTTAGGCCACCATCAGGGAGAGTTGCAAATTGGGCAGGTTGTATGTCGTTTCGAGCAGCTGGACAAGGTCCCAGGCGATCGCGTGCGAAACGTTTTGAACAACTACCGTGCCGTTGGTTGTGATTTGCCAAAGATTCATTTAGTGCTCCAAAATTTAAAACGTTCTGTGAGGCGCTCAAAAGGTGTGTGCTTGGTGCGTTCAGCGCCTTCTAGCCGCACGGCACTATCTACATCGATTGAAATATGCGGCGGATTACCTGCAACGGGATTCACGGAGATACCCATCATCCCAATGACTCGGACCCGATCGCCATTGCGGAATCCCAGCATGTCCAAGTAGTAGGGACTGGTGGCCCGAGTGATGAGCCGCACGCTGACCTCGTTTCCCTTTGCATCAATTGCGGATAACTTCGCCCGTAGCGTGCGCTGGAGCGGACTGCGTCTGTGCGGGTCGTTGGTCAGGGTCCCATCGATCGCAGCCCACATCTGGGAGTTGGTTTGGACTTCGCTCATGCTGCCCCCTCCGCCCGGCCAACAGGAATCGCACTCTCTGTTGGTAGTAGTAAAGGTGTCCAGAATCTGTACTCGATGGAGAAATGGGCCGAAACCGGGTCCAAGCCATAAACAGAAAGGCTTTGAGCCGTTTTATCGAGTCCAGAAAATGAACGCGATAAATGGCATCGAGTCCAGAATCTGTATAGATCGAGTCCAGAATCTGAACAGGTCGAGTCCAGAATCTGGCGGGTCATTTTGTTTTCGAGGCCTTGGCTTTTGCCTCGCTTGCCGCCAGATCCCGCAGCGCTTGCTCCGCCTCGTCGAGCGTTTTGAACACCAAGTACTCGAACGTGGCCTTGCAAGCGCTCACCCCTAACCGCGGTTGCTCGAACGTTGGCACGTCGGTAAAGCGAAAAAGGCTGCACGAGCCTGTCGTCGGGCCGCCCACGCCCTGCCTGGTCTTGGCGATGAACCCCAATGCGGTCAGCTCCGCGACGGCCTTTAGGATCGTCGTGCGTGAGGTCCAGCCCTTGTGAGACAGCGTTCCCAGCGCTGCGTTGATGTCGCCGTTGTTTGTCGATCGCAGACTGGCACGCATGTCCATGAACAGCGCGCGCGCCGTGAAGCTGAGCGTGCGCCACGCGGGTGAGTGCAGAATGTCGAGCCGGATGCGCACATGTGCTACGCCGCTCCAGTTCTTGTCTTCTTTGGCCATACATCACGCGACCTCCAGATCAAAGAGGTCACGGGTATCGGGCTCGCCACCGAGCGAATAGAGAGCAACGCGCGAATGCCTGTAGCCGTCGCTGTCGACCGCCACTACGGGGTCGCTGTTGATGAGGTAGCCATCAATGCAGATCAGCTCACGAACCCGCTGTGCAGGGTGCGAGATGCCGTGGGCGCGAAGGCTGTATGTGGTCTGCGGCGAGGCACGCAGGTATTCGAGAACGCGTTTCCGCTGCGCGGCGCTGCTCATGTCTTGCAACCGAGCCGGCTTCTGCTTAGAATCGTTCTCGGTGGTCTTTTTTGGGGGTGCGCTCTTGCCAGCGTGCCCCTTGTTGTTTCTGGTGGTCATCGTCGCTTCCCCTTATGCCCTGAATCCAGCAGGGTTCGCGAGGAATCTGTCGATGTCACCGGCTCTCCAACCAACAGCCTTCACGCCGATCTTGATCGCCGGCGGAAAAGTGCCATCCTTCATGCGGTCATAGATCGTCGAACGGGCAAGCCCGGTTTCATTTTCGACTTGTTTGCGTCGCAGAATTGCGAGAGAAGTGCGGTATTGCTCGGTCATGTTTCACCTCAAGTGAACCGCTCCGGAACTGCCCGGAGCACATGACCGAATTTAGAGACTTGGAGTCGTTAAATCGAAAGGAGGTTATTTCTCGGCTTTTGGCCGATAACTTTCCTTCGCAGCTTTTGCATATCCCTCAGGCTTAGCATCGATATTAAGAGCGGAGAACACGTCGCCGACCAAGGTAATGAAAGGACTGTACTTCTTTTGTCTTGTATCAGCGGGTGTAACGAGGGTCGGTACGTTGCCAGTCAATGTCTCGAAGCCGTGCGCAAGAATCGATGCAATTCCTTTTGCGAGATGATTCGCAGGCCCTCGATCTCCCGTTTTCGCAGCCTTTGATAAATCAGCTTTCCTTGCGATTGTGGCAACTTGTTTTAGGATTGCAGAAAGTTGATCGTGGTGGATGATTTGAAGGAGCCCACTGTCAGCTAAGGCATCTATCGATGGCTCTGAAAGGTCGTCCAAGAGAAGCGCTAGCTTATTAGCAACGCTAGATATCTTGTCGATTTCCAGGTTAGCTGTTTTGCGATCTTTAACGCGTAGGTGAGCAGGAAACGGATGCCTATCGCCGCCGTATAGCGGCACAAGCATGTCCGTCATTGTAGAAATCTGAGATTCGACGCCCGGAAGCAACTCAAGTTTCCGAAAGGCCGCCTCGATCGCGGTGCGAGTTGTGTCGGTCATGCTTGTTTGTGAAGTGGGATTACGGACCCCTTCGGCATCGGTACCGCAATGAAACGCGCCCAATCATCCATCATGCGCCGGCGCTTTTCCAGGATGTCGCTGCGCCAGTAAGCTGCCTCTGTGGCGTCGCCCTTCACGTGTGCAAGCGCGACCTCGGCCAGCTCGCGAGGATAGTTCGTAATCTCTCCGGCCCAGTCGCGGAAAGTGCTCCGGAAGCCATGAGGCACGGCATCAGCGCCCATACGCCGAACGATCATGAGCAACGTCATGTCAGACAGCACCTTGCCACGTGGGCTCGGAAATATCAGTCCGTCATCTTCGGATTGAGGCATCTTTTCGATCAAGGCAAATGCAGCTTCTGAAAGCGGCACGCGGTGTTCTTTCTTAGCCTTCATGCGCTCGCCCGGCACGCGCCAAACCTTTGTCTCTCGATCGATTTCACTGAAGCGGGCGCCGCGAACTTCTCCGGAGCGAGCAGCCGTCAGGATCGCAAACTCCAAGCATCGAGCGCCGACGGCATCGATCTTTCGGAGGTTTTGCATGAACGTGCCCATTTCCGAGAACGGAAGCGCCGGATGGTTACGGACCTTCTGAACCTTTGACGGTTTCGACAGCAGGGTTTCCAAGTTGCCACGCCAGGTTGCCGGATTCTCGCCCGAACGATAACCCTTCACCTTGCACCAATTAAGAATTGCCTCGACGCGGCCGCGAAGGCGCGATGCGGTTTCATTTTTAGTTAGCCAGATCGGATCGAGAACTTGCATCACGTGATCGCGGGCAATGTGGCGAACGAAGAGCCGTCCGATGAACGGATAAGCGTAGGTTTCCAGCGTGTTACGCCACTGATCGCCGTGTTTCGGATTTTTCCATTCGGAAGACTTCGCTTCCATAAACTTTTTGGCGGAAGCCTCGAACGTCATTTCCAGATCTTGGCTTGCTTTAAGGCGACTCGCAGCTTCACGACGCTCAAGGATAGGGTCGACGCCAGTTCTGATTTTGTCGCGCTCGAACTGAGCTTTTAAGCGCGCATCAGCGAGGGAGATTGCAGGAAAAGCGCCGAGCCCGATCTCGCGCCGGCGGTCACCCACCTTAACGCGCAAGATCCACGAACGCGATTTAGCACCGGTTACCTGCAGGTATAACCCCGCCACCTTGCCGACAGGGTGCATTCCTTCTTGAGTAAGTCGGGACACCGCCAGCGCCCCAAGCTCTTTAGCTACCTTCGGCATTTCGACTGCTCCCGTAAACCCATCATCGTACCCGCCATACATTTCAGGATTTGATCCTACCATCCCGGTACGCAGCGGACAATGCATTTACGAAAGCCTTATTGGAAAAGGCTTAACGTTATTCCGGTATATTCCGATGAATTCCTGTTATGGCGGACACCGCTTCCGCCAAAAACCAGCATTCCGGCTTGTCTGCAGACCTCTGCTTCAAACTCCTCGCCTCAAATTCCGCACCTTGATAGCCAAGCGCTTCACACCGCCAATTCGTCCGGCGAGTGAGTCTTGAGCGCCGCACCACGATAAAAAACCCCGCATCGTCGCCGATGCGGGGTTAGCGTACCAACCACACCGCCAAACCTCACCCCACTTCCGGCTCACCCTCCCCCGGCTTTTTTCCGGGCTTATCGCTTGGGGCCTGCTTACGGTCGTCGTCCGCGCGATCCGGCAACTTGCTTGCCTCGTTATCGCTATGCTCGGCGGGCTTCGGATTTTTCACATCGGTGGAATCGTTGCTCATGGTCTTCTCCTTGCGCATCAAAATGCAGTGGACATGCAAAATTGGCAGCAAGACCCGGACCCGCCGCGTATTGTTAAGTATGGGTGCAACGAATGCACAGAATTCGCAGGAGCTTCGTCGATCATGACCTCCAGCTTAAAAACAGCGCGCATTGCGCTGACCTTATCGATCGCGGCAACCATCGCCGCCTGCACAATCACCCCGCCGCCCAGCGCGCTCGAATCCAAACCAGCCGCCGCCGTGAGCAGCGCGACGCTCGATCAGTACAAGGTGCGCGTGGCGCAACACATCTTCGAGCGCAATCCTTCCCTGGTACTCAAAGGCACGCCGCAAGCCATGCTGCGCTCGCTAGTCGTGGTCGCGTTCACCGTGGACCGCAACGGCCGCGTGATCCGGTCGTCGGTCTACCGGACCAATGGCGACGACGAAGCCGAAGCCACCGCGCTCGCGTCGCTACGACGCGCATCGCCATTGCCCACGCCGCCTGCGCGTCTGCTTGACGGCAACGGCCAGCTAGATTTGTTCGAAGACTGGCTCTTCAACGACAACGGCCAGTTCCAGCTGCGCAGCATCCATTCACCGCAGGCGACAACCATCGATTGAGCGAAACTAAGCGGAACTATTGGTGCATTCATCAATACGGTTTCCTTGCCGGCCGCCGCGCACGATCGTTATAATTTTCGATACCCCACGCCGGCCATGCCGGCAAAGCCGTCGCCGTCGCCCATCCAGCGCTTGAGCCGGCGCCTGACCGTTCGACTCCGCGACATACCACGCGCAGTCGAACGCGGTTCGTTGTCACCGCCGTACACCGCCTCGAGCGCCTGACGCCCGAGGCCTGTTGCTCGCTGCGCATTCAATACAAAGTGTCCCGACGCACGTTCCCATTCCTGGGCGCGACACGAAGGGCGAACCGGAGACGCCATGTCATCAGCCTCACCCTCGGGCTCGTTGCCCGCATCGCCCGCAAGCGACGCGAAAATGAGCACTTCCCGCGTCATCTTCGCGAGTTTTATCGGTACGGCGATCGAGTTCTACGATTTCTATGTCTACGCAACCGCCGCTGCGCTGGTTATCGGCCCGGTCTTTTTCCCGCATAGCTCGCCCGCGGCGCAAGCGTTGTCGGCGTTCGTCACGTTTGGCATTGCGTTTATCGCGCGGCCGATCGGCTCGTTTATCTTCGGCCATTTCGGTGACCGCATCGGGCGAAAATCAACGCTTGTCGCCTCGCTGCTCGTCATGGGCGTGTCAACCACGCTGATTGGCTTTGTTCCGGGCTACGCGTCTATCGGCAGCCTCGCGCCGGTGCTGCTGTGCATCCTGCGCTTCGGCCAGGGCATCGGGCTCGGCGGCGAATGGGGCGGTGCCGCGCTCCTCGCCACCGAATATGCGCCGCAGAACAAGCGCGGCTGGTTCGGCATGTTCCCGCAGCTCGGGCCGTCGGTGGGTTTCCTGGCATCGAATGGACTGTTCTTCGGGCTGGCGCTCTCGCTCACCGACGAACAATTCCGTAGCTGGGGCTGGCGCGTGCCGTTCATCGTGAGCGCCGTGCTGGTGGCGCTCGGGCTTTATGTGCGCCTGAAAATTGCCGAAACGCCGGCGTTCCGTGAAGCTATCGAGAAAAAGGAACGCGTGCGTGTGCCTATCGCGACGCTGTTCGGCCAATACCTGAAACCCACGCTGCTCGGCGCGGTCGCGATGATCGTCTGCTACACGCTCTTCTATATCTCGACGGTTTTCTCGCTCTCATACGGCGTCTCGACGCTGCATTTCACGCGCGAGAAATTCCTCGGGCTGCTCTGTTTCGCGGTCATTTTCATGGCTATCGCTACGCCGATTTCCGCCTTGGCCAGCGATAAATTCGGTCGTCGGCCGGTGCTGATTGTGGGTTGTATCGCGGCTATCCTGTCCGGCTTCACAATGGCCCCGCTGCTCGGCAGCGGCAACACCTACGCGGTCGCGCTGTTTCTCACCATCGAACTGTTCCTGATGGGTGTGACTTTTGCGCCGATGGGCGCGCTGCTGCCCGAGTTGTTCCCGACCAACGTGCGTTATACCGGCGCGGGCGTCGCGTATAACGTGGGCGGGATCCTGGGTGCATCGGTGGCGCCGTATATTGCGCAATTGCTGGCGAATCGCGGCGGTTTGGCGTGGGTCGGCGGGTATGTGTCCGTCGCGGCGGCGATCAGCCTGCTCGGCGTGCTGTGCATGCGGGAAACGCGGGACATCAAGCTTTCATAGCGCGTTTTGCGTGCCGGTGAAGCGTTGTAAAGCTCACCGGCACGCGTTGTTCAAACTATCTGTCGCGCCGGTTGGTCGCATGCGCCGGAACCGTCGGGCGCTTCGGCAACCGTGCCCGCTGAGCCTCCTTACGGTCGCGCCAGAACGCCGCGAGCCAGATCAGGCTGCCTATCGCGATGACGTCGCCGCCGAGCCCCGCCATCCACTGGTATTGGCCAAGAGATACGAGCCGCAAGGCGGTATCGATGACCAGCGACATGCACGCGCCCGCAATAAAACACACCAGCCCCTGCTTGCCGATGTTAACCACGCTCGGCAAGCTCTTCGCTAGCGCCTTGATCCATCCGGCGTGCACTGCCTGCGCGAACAGCCACGCAATCACCACAAAACTCACAATGCGCAGACTCGCCAGGTTCTGCTTCATATATCCGGGGGGCGCCTGCGTCTCCAGGAACAGCTTCGCGAACGCAAACGTCAGGAACACGACAATTGCCGCGCGGGTCATCCAGCGCGCGGTTTTCGAATCGTGGAATTCGGCAGGGATCGGCTGCATGCGCGCGAGGATGCCGAGCGCGAACATCAGTTGCCACGCGAACGGATTGAAGGACCACCCTTCCGCGTAAGCCGACGGCAGCCATTGCGCGAGCGACGATGCAAAAAGCCATACGCCGAGACTGCCAAACAACACGACAACCGGCTTACTTCCGGCCAACGGCACCACGAACGGCACGGCGAGCGCGAAGATGGCGTACATGGGCAACACCGCCGATAAATACGGCTGATGCCGCAAGGTCGCGACATCAAACGTCAGCCCTAGCGGCCGGGCCAGGAACGACGGCCATTCAGTGATCTGCATCATCGGGGTGTCAATGCGCAGCCACATCAACAGTGCCCCGCCGAGCAGCATCATCACGGCCGTGAAGAGGTACGCCCGATAGATCTCCCAGCTACGCTTCAGGAAGCGCAGACGCGCGGCCCCGTGGCTCCGGTTCGCTGCCAGCGTTGTATAAGCGGCTGCCGACGCATATCCACCCAGGAACACGAAAACTTCTGCGGAATCGCAGAACGCGTAACTATGGAGTGTAAATCTGGATAAGACGCTTCCCGAAATATGATCGACTGCAATCACCAGCAACACGACTCCCCGGAAGAAATCCACTTCGAGAGAACGGCGATTCGGGGAATTCATAAATGCAACTCCGTGGATAAGCTTTGCCCTGCACGGGAAAATACCAACCCGGGTTAGTACGGACTGCGCCCGGAAAATTCCCATCGGATCATTAGATAAATCCGCCGACCGGGCTCTTGCGTATTTTTGTGCAACTTGCGTACCGGGACGTGCTGCCTATACTCAATAAAGACTGAACATTCGCGAGGCTTACGTCATGCGCATTCATCTTCAAAGTGCTGATGTTGTTGCGATAATCGCCATCGCGCTATTCACCGCACTCATGCTGGCCGTGCGTTTCCGGACCACGAGCTGGCGCGGGATCGTGCTGCAGGCGTTGATTGCAAATGCCGGCGCCATTGCCGCCGTAGTCGCCTTCGAAGTCATGACAACCTGATCTTCAGTAAGCGCTTCACGTCGCCCTAATACAGTAATTGATAAAACTTTCAATCTCCCTGGGCAATCGTTGAAACGTTTGCGTGTCATTCAAAAACCTGAACAAGACATTACTTATTAATTACGTTCTTCTCTCCGCTCTCGCCACCCCGACGAGAGTGTTTTGGGGCGCCGGCTCATAGCTGCGCCCCGTTTCTTTTTCAAAGCGCTTTCAAAACGCGCGATCGGGCACCAATCGGCTCGATTATTGAGACAGATCGGTATAATCACCGCTTTGCCGACAGCCGGTCGCATGGCTCACTGCACATGATTCGCGTGTTACGTTCTCTCCCCCGATTTACTCTTCGACGTGCGCGCAGCCTCTGGCACCGCTACGGTATTTTTTGGGTTGGCGCAATCGCGGTGGGGCTGGTCGCCGTGTTGTACGCGAAGCTCATCGACTGGGGCTATAACGCGTTTCGTGCCGTTCAGCACGACCATGTCTGGTTGCCGCTGATCTTGACGCCGGCGGTGGCCGCGTTATCCGTCTGGCTCACGCGAAAGTTCTTTCGCGGCTCGGAAGGCAGCGGCATTCCACAGGTTATCGCCGTGTTGCACAGTCCGCCGGGACTGGGGATCCGGTTGTTGTCACCAGCCATCCTGATCGCGAAGATGGGGATCTCGTTTATCGCCATCCTCGGTGGTTTCACCATTGGCCGCGAAGGCCCGACCGTCCAGGTCGGCGCAGCGCTGATGTACAACCTTCGACGACTGTTTCCCCGCTCAAACGCCCGCATCGAGCGGCAACTCGTGCTGGCCGGCGCGGCGGCAGGATTATCGGCCGCATTCAACACACCGCTTGCCGGCATTGTGTTCGCAATCGAAGAACTGACGCGCAGCTTCGAAGCGCGTACGAGCGGCGTGCTGATCACGGGCATCATCCTCGCGGGTATCGTGGCGCTGGGCTTGAACGGTAACTACACGTATTTCGGCACCATCGAGGTCAGCGCGCATTTCCCCAGCTTGCTGGCGGTCGCGGTGCTGATCACGGCCATCGTGACGGGCATCGCGGGCGGCGTGTTTTGCTGGTTGCTGCTCAATACGTCCAAATGGATTCCGGCACGTCTGCGCGAGATGCACGCGACACGTCCGGTTGTGTTCGCCACGCTCTGCGGTTTGATCATCGCCGTGGTCGGGGTTGTGTCGGGCGGTACTACCTTCGGCAGCGGTTATGCCGAGGCGCGCGGCCTGCTGGAAGGCCACGAGCAGCTCTCGCCGCTGTATCCGCTGCTCAAGATGGTCTCGATGATTGGCTCGTATCTGCCCGGCATTCCGGGCGGCATCTTCGCGCCGTCGTTATCGATTGGCGCCGGCTTCGGCAACGTGCTCCATATGGTCTTCAGCCACATGCAGTTGTCGATGCTGATTGCGCTCGGCATGGTGGGTTATCTGGCGGCCGTCACGCAGTCGCCGATCATGTCGTTCGTGATCGTGGTGGAAATGATCAACGGTCATGCGCTGGTGATCTCGCTCATGGCAACAGCGCTGATTGCGAGCCGGGTGTCGCGCCTCTTCTCGCCGCCGCTTTACGAAGCGTTGGCCGAGCGCTACATGACCCCACTGCCCTTGCCCGTGCCCCGGGCATCGCCCGAAGTGCCTGAAACTCCCGTCGAGGACGAAGAGCCAGTCACCAAATAAGGCTCACGCTAGCTTAATAAACGTACACGCGCGGCACCGGATGATAAGCATATGGATGCGCCGGCACGACAATACAGCCACCCAGCAAGGTTGCGAGCAAGCCGATAATCAACAGTTTGGTTTTCATGTGGAACTCCGGAAACGGGTTCAGCGGATGGGGCGGCGCTTAAAGCAGCCGCCCGTGAAGCTAACGGGGTGTCGCAGCGCTTAAGCTGCCGGGCCTTGATGAGTTTCAGGCCCAGTGTCCAGGCATCCAGCGCCATGCACCGCCGCGTGCGACCCAGTGCCCCGGCACCCAGTGATACCCCACGCGCTCGACTTGCCAATGCCCCGGATTCCACACGTACCGACCGTGTTCCCAGCGCCAGTGGCCGTTATCCCACACATAACCTACCCGAGCCGGCGGAACGGATTCCACGCGCACGGGCGGCGGCGCATTCGGCGCCACGATAATGACTTCAGCCGACGCACTTCCTGCGACAGCCGCGACGCCGGCCACAACAATCGCCGCCTGGGCAATGAACAAACGTATTTTCATGATCGGCCTCTTGAGTTGGTCGCCTTGTATCGGCGATACACACTCAATGCGCGAGGACACGGTTTGGCCGACAGCGACCGTGTAACGGCAATGGCTAAACTGCAACGGAATATTGATGTAAGTCGCTTATGCGACTTAAAGGTGCAGGCGCACTATGTGAAAAGGCCGGAATCAAGCGATTCCGGCCTCTGGATGCTGCGCGCAAAGGAAACACCTCAGCGCTGGTTCAAATCGCTACCCACCGTCAAACCGATGGAATTTCGATCTTCACTTCGAGTACTTCGAGATCATCCTGACGTTCCAGACTTACCCGGATATCGTCGCTCGAAATCTTTACGTACTTGGAAATCACGGCAACGAGTTCTCGTTGCAACGCCGGCAGATAATCGGCGGGGGCATGTCCGCCCGCTCGCTCGTGCGCGATGATCAACTGCAAGCGTTCCTTCGCGACCGAAGCGGACTTCTTTTTCTCGCCCAGCAAAAACGAAAGAATCGACATTG
This sequence comes from Caballeronia sp. SBC1, assembly GCF_011493005.1. Lineage (NCBI taxonomy): Bacteria > Pseudomonadati > Pseudomonadota > Betaproteobacteria > Burkholderiales > Burkholderiaceae > Caballeronia > Caballeronia sp. SBC1. The sequence goes on along the minus strand of NZ_CP049156.1, from coordinate 986,526 downwards.
CGTCCCCTTACTTGTTGCCAAAGATGCGTTGCAACAGACCTGGCTTCTGATAGTCGGTGAAGCGCAGGGACTTTTCTTCGCCGAGAAAGCGCGAAACGATGTCCTTGTAGGCTTCAGCTACGTCAGTGCCATCGAGGTACACAGCCGGCAGACCCTGATTGGACGCATGCAGCACGGCCTCCGATTCAGGAATCACGCCGATCAATTCGATCCGCAGGATTTCCTGGATGTCGGTCAGCGAGAGCATCTCGCCTTCGCTCACGCGCTTCGGGTTGTAGCGCGTAATCAGCAGATGTTCCTTGATCGGCTCCTTACCTTCAATCGCGCGCTTCGTCTTCGACGAAAGAATACCCAGAATGCGGTCCGAGTCACGCACGGACGACACTTCCGGGTTCGTCACGATCAATGCTTCGTCGGCGAAGTGCATGGCCAGCAACGCGCCCGATTCAATCCCCGCCGGCGAGTCGCAGACGATGTATTCGAAGTCCATCGCGATCAGGTCGTTGATGATCTTCTCAACGCCGTCTTGCGTCAGCGCGTCTTTATCGCGGGTCTGCGAGGCCGGCAGGATGAACAGGTTCTCGCACTTCTTGTCCTTGATCAGCGCCTGGTTGAGGTTCGCTTCGCCCTGGATCACGTTGATGAGGTCGTACACCACGCGGCGTTCGCAGCCCATGATGAGATCGAGATTGCGCAGGCCGACATCGAAGTCGATAACAGCCGTTTTATGCCCGCGCAACGCGAGGGCCGATGCGAAGCTCGCGCTGGTGGTCGTCTTGCCGACGCCGCCCTTGCCCGAAGTCACCACAATGATTTTTGCCATTCCTGTACCTTGTGTTCGTCAATTAAATCCGCTCGCGTCCCGTCCGAGAGCGCGCCGTCCCCATCAGGCGCGCCTGGCTGATTCGTCTCAGGCCTCTCAGGTCAGCCGCAGCGGTTCGATCATCAGTTTTTCTTCGTCGAGCCAGATCTGCACCGGCTTGCCCAGGACATCCGGGCCGAGCGGTGTTTCCATCGTCCGGTAAATACCAGCGATAGAGATCAGTTCCGGCTCCAGACACGTGCAGAAAATGCGCGCGTCGAGGTTGCCGTGCACGCCCGCGAGCGCCCGGCCGCGCAACGGTGCATAGATATGAATGTTGCCTTCCGCGATCACTTCCGCGCCGTAGCTCACCAGCCCCAGCACGACCAGATCGCCCTTCGCATAGACCTGCTGACCTGAACGCAACGGCCGGTCGATGATGGTCGTCTTCGGCACCGGCGCCGTGGGCGCAGGCATTTGCGCCACGGCCGCTTCAATCACAGCGGCCGCCTCAGTGTTCTCGACCCCCGCGTCCACCGACGGCTTCGGTGCACCGCGCCGGTCTCGTGCCTCAAGCAACGGCAGGGCGCTTTCCGCCGCCCATGCCTGGTCTCCCGACGCCACTACACCGATCGGGCGCATGCTTACGCTGTCGAGCAACGCCGCGAGATCGCGAATCGATATGCGCTCGTCGGCAGCCAGACGGCGCACGTCGATGGCGACGGTATCGTTCGCGAAAAACTCGGGAGTCGCTTCGAAGCGCCGCGTGAGTTCCGTTCGCAGCGCGTCGAGGTCGGTAGTCTTGACGACAAACAGAAGCGTGTCGACAGAGCCGCTGCGCAATTCGAAAAAGGGCGTTTTTTTGAGCGACATAGGTAAAGCCAAAAATTTTGCGTATTTTACAGGCGTGAGGCAAGCAAACGGAATATTTCAGATTGCCGCCCGAACGCGGGCCGCATGATGTGAAACGAGAGAGGCAAGACAGAGGACCGCGAGATGAGCCGGAGCAGACAAACCACGCGAGCCGTGACCAATCCGACCACGGCAAACGCTGGCAACGCAGATGTTCAGGTCATACGTTCAGGTCACGGGAATCGCTCACGCGGCGCACGAGCAGCGTTTCATATTCCTCGGGATGCGCTGGAATCCGGCGACGTTCACCGGTAGGACCAAAGCCCAGGCGCTCGTAAAAACGCATGGCGTTGCGATTTTCGTCGGCGACCCAGGCAAAGACGTCATGCACACGCCGCTCCGCGAGCCATTGCGTAGCGGCATTCACGAGCAGCTCGCCACCGCGCAGATGCCTCACCGCAGGAGCCACCCACAACGCGTAGACGAATGCACGCGGTGCTGGCGCTTCATCGATAAACGCACCGACCAAGCCCGCAGGATGACCTTCGGTGTACAGGATAAACGACGCAGTGGTAGGTGAATTCGCGTGGCGGTCGGCCGTTTCGTCGAAGCTTGCGACGTCGGCGGACAACGCATCCTCCAGCGTCTCACCGAACGCGTAAGGCGCCTCGCGCAATGAGGCCGTGCGAAGCTCGCGCAGGACTGCACCTTGATGCGCGGTGATCCTGCGAACAGTTAGTGAAGGACTCATGCGGGTGTTTTTCTCTCAAGCTTTCACAAGCTTCTTAAGCTTTCTTAAGCCGGCTTGGTCTATTTAATAGCTTCAACCGAACAGGCGAACGAGTCAAATTATTATTGCAATCGATACGCGAGGTGCCCTTATCGTGGGCCTTGCAGCCCACCATCTCGCTTGTTTCATGGTGCTTCGCATGCATCAGGGTGCTGCGTATTCGCCTGTGCCGTCGGGCCAGGGTGTCAGCAATTCGAAGCCGTCTTCCGTCACCACGACCATATGTTCCCATTGCGCCGACAACGACCGGTCCTTGGTAGTCACGGTCCAGCCATCGCGCGATTGCTGCGTTGCAGCGCGGCCCGCATTGACCATTGGCTCAATGGTGAAAACCAGTCCGGGCTTCAAACGCAACCCGGCTCCCGGTTGTCCGTAATGCAGCACTTGTGGATCCTCGTGATACACGCGGCCAATGCCGTGTCCGCAATACTCGCGCACGATCGAATACCCTTCTCGGTTTGAGATGGACTGGATCGCATAACCCACGTCGCCCAGCGTCGCACCTGGACGCACCGCCCGAATGCCGGCGATCATTGCTTCATACGTCGTGTCGCACAGCCGTTTGGCCTCACGGCTCGGCGTGCCGGCGTAGTACATGCGGCTGGTATCGCCGAAATAACCGTCCTTGATGATCGCGACGTCGATGTTGATGATGTCTCCGTCCTTCAGCGCACGGGGGCTGGGAATACCGTGACAGACGACATGATTGACCGACGTGCAAATGGTCTTGGTAAAACCCATGTAGCCCACGTTTGCCGGAATCGCCTTCAGTTCTTCGACGATGAACCGGTTGCAGATCGCATCCAGCTCTTCCGTCGTGATGCCCGGCTGCACATGCTCGCCGATCATCGCGAGGACTTCTGCGGCCAAGCGCCCGGAAATACGCAGTTTTTCTATGTCGGCAGGCGACTTGAGTGTAATGGCCATGGAGCGTTGGTGTGTCCGCGCGCGATATCGATGTATCGCTGACGCATTAATTCAGGATGCCGGCGATGATAGCATCGCGCGCTTTTCTGCTCTTTTTTCGATGGCGTGTTCGATTGTCTTGCGACTGCGCGACGTCATGCATTAGGCTCTGATGCAGCTTGATCCAGTTTGCTTGCGCGGGTTGTTTTGGCCCCTGTTTTGCGGCCTGTTTTTGTTCTGATGTTGCTGGTTTGCCGCCCTGTTTGTTGCCCTGTTTCCACTGACGCCCATTGCTTATGCCCTCACGCCGAGTTGTCCCGTTCACCGCCTTGTTAGCGTCCGTGCTCGCGCTTGCTGCGTGTAGTTCCGCGAGCGTTCCTGAGCTTCGCGCTTCGAGTCCGGTGATCTACGTGTCGTCGCACCGCCAGCCCCGTGACGTGCTGAACTGCCTTGAGGACAAACTGCCTTCGGTGTCCACGTCGAAGCTGGGCAGCGCCTCGGAATTGCTGGTTGGCCCGAACGCATGGCTGGTTACGCTCACGCCGTCGCAATATGGGTCAACGGTAAAGGTGCAAAAATCTTCAGCAGATTATGGCGGATTACCAGAGCCGGAAATGCGCTTCGATATTGCACGCTGCACGACTTGAATTCGATTGGTATCAGCCAAATAAAATCCCCGGCGGATCAATGATCTACCGGGGATTTTTAACATTTATTTGAATAATAATTCAAATAATCAGAAATAGTAATGCACCCCAACCGTGACGCTATTGTTATTACGTTTGGTTCCTTCGTGATTACTTGAATCGGCGGTCCATTCACCGGCCACGCTGAATTGCTTCGCGAACTTGTATTCAACGCCCAAGCCTCCGTGAAGCCGCCCATTAGGCCAGCTGCCCGTCATACCAACGCGAGCGTAGGGCATGATCGTGTTGAATGGCATTCCGACTTTGAGGTCGACTCCGCCGTCCTTGTAGGTGGTCGAACCGTTGTGGAAGTCCGCGAACACTTCTGCGCCGATCATGAACTGCTTTACATCGAACCCGAAGCCTGCGGTCAGGCCGGGGAACGTTGTGGCATGGGACTTGACGTTGACGACGCCAGACGCGTCAGACCAGTTCTCCCCGACTTTAAAGCCGGCGTAGGGGCCTGCGAACTCGCTTGCTTGTGCGCACGAAATTCCGGTCAGGGCGATAACCAGTGCGGCAAAAAACTTCTTTAGATTGGACATGGAATTGATACGTAAATTTAGATCGGAAAACAGCTTTAATTGCCACATTCGTGCACGCTCAATTGTGAAAATAAATTCACATTGACCCGAATCTCGCAACGAATCGAAAGATTAAATTGCAAAGATATGCAAGACCAATCAGAACGATCCTAATTACCTTTTTGGCGTTATTATTTATAAAAATTTGTTTCAAATTCGCCCGGATGGCAGGATGTTGCGATTATTTTGTTCTTTATTTGCAACGGTCGTTATCCGCAGGCCTATAGAGTTAACTTAAACGAATTCAGCTAATTATCGATTGAAAAGATAAAACTAGTCTAAATAAGTGAAATGAGATTTTCATTGCTTGAAACGCTTCGCCGTTGCCCGGATGTGTCCGTCGAAGCCTATACCGCCATTCCACCGGACCCTCACAACGGAAGTACACGCATGAACCACCTCGCTCGCAACGTCCGCATCAGCTTGCTGACGACAGCCGTGGCTGCTGGATCGCTTTGCTTCATGGCAGATGCCCGGGCCACTGACCCGGTCGCCCCGCCCGACGACAAGCCAGTTTCGCTGTCTGTGGCGCCTGTGCATGTGTATCGCTCGCCCTCTATCGTCGGGACGTCGCCGCCATCCGAACCGGTACCCTCATCCGGCACCGACATTTCGTCAAGCAAGCAGACGCCCAGTCTTGAGAAGCCGGACAACTGGGCCTGCCGGACATCGAATAACCTGGCGCGGAGTTCGGCCGGTAGAAATCCCGACGGCAAGTCGACGTTCGATATAGAGCACTTGCTGCCGAAGTGCTGAGATGAGCGCGCGTGGGGCGCGGCGCATTAATGTGATGCCTGGGTGATGTCTACGTGATGCCTGAGTCGCACGCTTTACAAGACGTTCTAGCGGCGCCAGAAGCGCAAAACCCCCGCTGATCTTTCGATCAGCGGGGGTTTTTAAATTTGGCGGAAAGGGTGAGATTCGAACTCACGGTACGCCTAAACGTACACTGGATTTCGAGTCCAGCGCATTCGACCACTCTGCCACCTTTCCATTTACTGCAACCGCCTTGCTGCTTCTTACGGCTTGCTACTCACTTCGTTACAAGCCCTTTGCGGCCTTCGCTGAGCGGGTCGATGCTCAGCGAAGAGAAAGATTATAGACGACTCGGAATCGATTTCCAACCCCTTTTCGTGAGCCGGTTACAACACACCGGCTCAATCCATCGCTTATTTCGATCCCGGTACTTCCAGTTTTTCGACACCACGCATGTACGGCCGCAAAACCGCCGGCACCGTCACCGATCCATCCGCATTCTGGAAGTTTTCGAGCACCGCAACAAGCGTGCGCCCGACCGCCAATCCCGACCCGTTCAACGTATGAACAAATTCGGGCTTGCCCTGGGCATTCCGGAACCGCGCCTGCATCCGGCGAGCCTGGAAGGCTTCAGTGTTCGAGCAGCTCGAGATCTCGCGATAGGTGTTCTGCGCCGGCAGCCAGACTTCCAGGTCGAACGTCTTCGTCGCCGAAAAGCCCATGTCGCCAGTGCACAACGTAATCACGCGATATGGCAGTTCGAGCTTCTGCAGGATTGCTTCGGCGTGTCCGACCATTTCGTCGAGCGTGTCGTACGATTTTTCCGGCGAGACAACCTGCACCATTTCCACTTTATCGAACTGATGCTGGCGGATCAGGCCACGCGTATCGCGGCCATACGAGCCCGCTTCGGAGCGGAAGCAGGGTGAATGCGCGGTGAGCTTCACCGGCAGCGCAGAGGCTTCGAGAATGCTTTCGCGTACCGTGTTCGTCAGCGAAATCTCGGAGGTCGAAATCAGATATTGCGTGATCGTGTTTTCTTCGCCGCCCTTCTCCACCCGAAACATGTCGTCCGCGAATTTGGGCAACTGTCCCGTGCCGACCAGGATCTCCGGATTCACGATATACGGCGTGTACGCCTCCGTGTAGCCGTGCTGCTCGGTGTGGGTGTCGATCATGAACTGGGCAAGCGCGCGATGCAGCCGCGCGATCTGGCCGCGCAGCAGCGTGAAACGCGCGCCAGAGAGCTTGGCGCCGGTCTCGAAGTCGAGGCCGAGCGGAGCGCCTACATCGACATGATCCTTTACCTCGAAATCGAACGAACGCGGCGTGCCCCAGCGGCGCAGCTCCACGTTTTCCGTCTCGTCGCGGCCAACCGGCACGCTTTCGTGCGGCAAGTTCGGCACGCCGAGCATCAGGTCGGAGAGGCGTTTCTGGATGTCGTCGAGTTGTGCCGACGACGCTTTCATGGTGTCGCCAATCCCGCTCACTTCCGCCATCACCGCAGCGGTGTCTTCACCGCGGCCTTTCATTGCACCAATCTGCTTCGACAACGTGTTGCGACGCATCTGCAGTTCTTCGGTCCGCGTCTGGATCTCGCGACGTTCTGTTTCCAGTGCCGCGAACGCAGCGACGTCGAGGGTATAGCCGCGTTGGGCCAGGCGCTGGGCGACAGCGTCGGGGTCTTTGCGCAGAAGTTGAATGTCGAGCATGGCAGGGCCGGTTCTTAGTAGGTACGAATCCGCGATTTTAGCTCAGCACTGGAGGGTTATTGGCGCGCTTTGGCCGCGTTAGCCGTTCGACCTGACGTTCGGGACGTTTTCCGTTCCAGAAAAAACCATCTTGAAATTGACCACCCCACGAATCGTCAACAATGCAGAGCGGCCGCGATCATTTCTTCTCGCCTTTGTTTTCGCGCCGCCATTGCGCGTCCATCTCGGCCAGCCTCGCCATCTTCTCGCCGATCTTGCCCTCCAGGCCGCGCGGCGTCGGCTCGTACCAGTGCGGATCGCGCATGCCGTCCGGCAGATACGTTTCCCCCGCCGCGAACGCGTCGGGTTCATCGTGGGCATAACGGTATTCGTGCCCGTAACCCAACTCCTTCATTAGCTTCGTCGGTGCGTTGCGCAAGTGCACCGGCACCCCGCGCGACTGATCCTTGCCGACAAACCGACGCGCCTCGTTATAGGCCTTGTAGCCCGCATTCGATTTCGGCGCGACCGCCAGATAAATCAGCGCCTGCGCCAAGGCCAGCTCACCTTCCGGCGTACCCAGCCGCTCGTAGGTCTCGGCGGCATCGAGCGCAATCCGCCCTGCGCGCGGATCAGCGAGACCGATGTCTTCCCATGCCATGCGCACGATGCGTCGCGCCAGATAACGCGGATCAGCGCCGCCATCCAGCATTCGACAAAACCAGTAAAGCGTCGCGTCCGGATTGCTGCCGCGCACCGACTTGTGAAGCGCGCTGATCTGGTCATAGAACGCGTCGCCGCCCTTGTCGAAACGACGCAAATTCTCGGCAAGCGCGCTGCCCAGCAACGCCCCGTCGATATGCGTCGACTTCTGCTGCGCCGCCGCCCGCGCGGCGATCTCGAGATTGTTGAGCAGCTTGCGGCCGTCGCCATCGGCGGAGCCGATCAGCGCGTCTCGGGCTTCATCGGTAAATGTGAGGCCGCCCAGTTCGCCTTGCGCCCGGTCCAGCAGCTCGGTGAGTTCGCTCGCCTCCAGGCTTTTCAGCACATAAACGGCTGCCCGCGACAGCAACGCGCTGTTCACCTCGAACGATGGATTCTCGGTCGTCGCGCCCACGAACACGAACAAGCCCGATTCCACGTGCGGCAAGAATGCGTCTTGCTGACTCTTGTTGAATCGATGCACTTCGTCAACAAACACCAGCGTCTGATGCCCGTTCGCCCGATGAATCTGCGCCAGCTCGACCGCCTCGCGAATGTCCTTCACGCCAGACAATACCGCCGACAGCGAGATGAATTCAGCGTGAAACGCCGCTGCCATCAACCGCGCGAGGGTGGTCTTGCCCACGCCCGGCGGCCCCCAGAGGATCATGGAATGCGCTTCGCCGGACTCGAATGCGACACGCAACGGCTTGCTGGCGCCGAGCAGGTGTTTCTGGCCGATGACCTCGTCGATAGTGCGAGGACGCAGACGCTCGGCAAGCGGAACATTGGCACGGTTTTCTTCGAACATGGCGCTCTGGAGGGTTTCCGAATAAGTCTGGCTGGATCTGATGGTGCAGTAAGAGCAAAGACGGCGATAATCGTGCGCTTTTCGAGACGGACGCCGCCACTGCTTCAAAATGGACGTTTCGCCGCGAAAAACGCGAATCGAGCCGCAGCGGGTGATTATGACAGCCGCGGACGAACCGACGAAACGCGCATGAACCGGGCCAAGCCCTACAGATAAGGACGAAACGCGAATGGGACAAGGGAACACTGCGGGGAACACGACGGGCACGACCGGTGAAACCGGCACATCGACTTACGCGCCGCTTCTGCCGGTCCCCGCCGCGCGGCGCGCGTTCGGGACATCGGACGCCTTCGCGTTGTGGTTTTCGCTCGGCATCGGTTTGCTGGTGGCGCAGGCCGGCGCACTGCTCGTGCCGGGCATGTCGCTGCCGCATGCGCTTGCGGCCATCGTGATCGGCACGGTGATCGGCGTGGTCTTGCTGGCGCTCGCGGGCGTGGTCGGCACGGACACGGGTCTGGCCGCCATGTCGTCGCTGCGCCCCACGCTGGGACTGCGCGGTGCGTCCGTCCCCGCGGTAATCAACGCGGTACAACTGGTCGGCTGGGGCTCGTTCGAAATCATCGTGATGCGCGATTCCGCCGATGCCCTCGCCAAACAATCATTCGGCCTCTCCATGCCGCTGATCTGGACCTTGATCTTCGGCGTGCTGGCGACAACGCTCGCGATCACCGGGCCGTTGTCCTTCGTCCGGCGCTTCTTGCGTACGTGGGGAATCTGGCTGCTGCTCGGGGGCGCGGGCTGGCTGACGTGGAATCTGCTGTCGAAACAAGACTTTGGCGCGCTGATGAACCGCCCCGGCACGGGTGACATGTCGTTTGGCGCGGGTATCGACCTGGTGGTCGCGATGCCGCTGTCGTGGTTGCCGCTGATCGCGGACTACACCCGTTTTGGGCGCAGCGCGGGCGGCACGTTCCGCGGCACGCTCTTCGGCTACGGAATCGCGAACATCTGGTTTTATGCGCTGGGCGCGTTTTACGGCCTCGCAGCCGGCGGCGGCGATGCGCTGCTGACCGTTGCACTGGCTCAGGCGGCAGGCGGAATCGCGCTGCTGCTGATTCTCATGGACGAAATAGACAACGCTTTCGCCGATATCCATTCGGCCGCCGTTTCCACCGGCACGTTCTGGGCGAAGGCGAGCGTGCCGTTGCTGTCGGCGGCGTTCGGCGCGTTGTGCACGCTGATCGCGCTGCTCGTGCAAATGGGCAAGTATCAGAATTTCCTGCTGCTGATCGGCTCGGTGTTCGCGCCGCTATTTGGCGTGGTGCTGGTGGACCACTTTATCGTGAGAAAACGTCGCGTAGATGTCGACGCGCTCACCGACCCGCGCGGTCCGTACGGGTTCTCGGGCGGTTGGCACGTAAGCGGGTTTATTGCGTGGGCGCTGGGAATCGCGGCGTATCAAGCGATCAATCAGTGGCTGCCGAATCTCGGCGCCACGCTGCCTGCGCTGGTGGTGGGCGCGCTGGCTTATCTGGCGTTGGTGTCGGGCCGCCGGGAACAACGACAGTCGTCGGCGACTTGAGCAACGCTCAAGTGAGCGCTGTAGGCGTGAGGACCGTTAGATCCTCACGCCGGCATAAGCGGCTTGCTTGAGCGGCTTGCTTGAGCCGCTTGCTTGGCGGTTTGCCTGAGCCGCTTGCTTGAGCGGCCTGTTTGAGCCGCCTCCCTAAGCAGCCTCTGCTTCGTCAGCCGTTGATCACGTCCGCGCCCTTCGGCACGACGAACTTGAACTGATCGGCTTTCAGCGGCGGATTCTTCTCGATATTCGAGAACGTCAGCAAAGTGACATTGCCGAACACATCATGCAATTCCATTGCTTCGAGATTGCCGTTCTTGAAGCCGATACCCACCTGCTGGAATTGCGTGTCCTGCGCTTTCGGCGTCAGTTCCAGCCAGTCGATGCCATCCTTCACGCCCGCGTCGCGCGACGTGAAATTCTTGTCGAGGTCGTTGCTGCCGAAGAGAATTGCAGCCGGACTCGCGCCCAGAGCGTTGCCCAGCGGGCGGATGGTGACCTGGTTCAAGTCTTTGTCGTAGACGTAGAGCTTGTCGCCGTCGGCCTGCAACACTTGCGCGTAGGGTTTGTCGTACGACCAGATGAACTTGCCCGGGCGCGCGAACGTGAACGTGCCGCTCGATGTGCCGCCAAGCCGCGACGCCATCCCCTGCGTTGCCGATGCCGCCGCTTTACTCGGGGCCTTCACCTCACGCTGGACAAAATCGCCATGCGCCGCGTGGACTTGGGCAATAAACGCCTTCAATTGCTCGGTACCGCTTGCGAAAGCCTGCGACGCCAGCAGCACGGAAGCGCCAAAAACGACGGCTTTCACTGTGCGGCTACCTGACTTCAACGTCGCTTTCAACGCCAATCTCAAAACTGACTGCATATAAAAACTCTCCAGATAACCTTATTCGGCTTCACGCGCCGGCGTGAGGATTTCGCGATTGCCGTTCGAGGACATCGACGAAACGAGTCCCGAATTTTCCATTTGCTCGAGCAGCCGTGCTGCCCGGTTATAACCGATCCGCAGATGCCGCTGCACAAGCGAGATCGACGCACGGCGGTTCTTGATCACGATTTCGACGGCTTGGTCATACAGCGGATCGGCCTCGCCTTCTCCACCCGCGCCCGCGCCGCCCGGCGCACCATCCTCGCCGTCGCCCAGCACGCCGCCTTCAAGAACGCCTTCAATGTAGTTCGGCTCGCCCTGCTCCTTCAGCTTGGCGACCACCCGATGCACTTCTTCATCCGATACAAACGCACCGTGCACACGCACGGGCAACCCTGAGCCCGGCGGCAGATAAAGCATGTCGCCCATGCCAAGCAGGGATTCCGCGCCTTGCTGATCAAGGATGGTCCGTGAATCGATCTTCGACGACACCTGGAACGCCATCCGCGTAGGCACGTTCGCCTTGATCAAACCGGTAATCACGTCCACCGACGGCCGCTGCGTGGCAAGAATCAGGTGAATCCCGGCCGCGCGCGCTTTCTGCGCAATCCGCGCGATCAGCTCTTCCACTTTCTTGCCGACCACCATCATCAGGTCGGCGAGTTCGTCGATCACGACCACGATGGTCGGCAGGCGGTTAAGCGGTTCCGGTTCGTCCGGCGTCAGGCTGAACGGATTGGGGATCTTCTCGTCGCGCTTGGTGGCTTCGTCGATCTTGTTGTTGAAGCCCGCGAGATTACGCACGCCCATCTTGCTCATCAGCTTGTAGCGGCGTTCCATTTCGGCCACCGCCCAGTTGAGCGCGTTGCCGGCCTGCCGCATGTCGGTGACGACCGGGCAGAGCAGATGCGGAATGCCTTCGTAGACACTCATTTCGAGCATCTTCGGGTCGATGAGAATCATGCGGACTTCGTCGGCAGTGGCTTTGTACAACAGCGACAAGATCATCGCGTTGATACCCACCGACTTGCCCGAACCCGTGGTACCTGCCACCAGCAAGTGCGGCATCTTCGCAAGGTCAGCGCAGATCGGCTTCCCGCCAATATCCTTGCCCAGCCCCATGGTCAAAGGCGAAGCGGCATCGGCATAAACCTGCGAACCGAGGATCTCGGACAAGCGCACGGTCTGCCGCCGCTGATTCGGCAACTCCAGCGCCATGAAATTTTTGCCCGGAATAGTCTCGACCACGCGAATGGAGACCAGCGACAACGAGCGCGCGAGATCTTTCGCCAGGCCGACGATCTGCGAGCCCTTCACTCCAGTTGCCGGCTCGATTTCGTAACGCGTCACGACCGGACCCGGGTACGCGGCCACCACGGCCACTTCCACGCCGAAATCCTTCAGCTTTTTCTCGATCAGCCGCGACGTGTATTCGAGCGTATCGGCGGAAATGGTTTCCTTCACTTCCGGCGCGGCGTCGAGCAAAGCCAATGGCGGCAGTGTGGAGTCGCCGGGGAGATCAGTGAAAAGCGGCACCTGCTTTTCCTTCTCCACACGCGCCGATTTTGCCGGCGCGACTGGAGGCACGATCATCACTGGCTCCTGCTCCTCGATCTTCACGCGCCCGCGCACGACCTTGCCTTCGCGCTTCTCAGCCGCCACTTCACCCAGCTTTCGGTCGCGGCCCGCCTCGCGGCGCATTCTCGCGCCGGTGATGGTGGTCATGATGGCGTCGCCGGTTTTTTCGCAGACGGATAGCCAGGAGAAATTGAAATACAGCGACAAACCGATCGCCAGCGCGATCAGCAAAAACAGCGTAGCGCCGGTGAAACCCAGCGCATGGGACACGCCGTGCGCAACCGCCTCGCCGATCACGCCGCCCGGCGCTCGCGGCACCTGCACCTTGAGCGACCACATCCGCAAGGCTTCAATACCGTCGCTCGAGGCCAGCACCAGAACAAACGCGAACGCCTCCGCCAGCCACGTGCGATCTTTCGCTGGCGCTTCATCAGCCGCTTCGTGATTCGTGATCCGCCGATAATTCGCGATGATCCGCCGCACCAGCAGCACGACCCACCAATAGGCCGAGAGGCCAAACAAAAGCAGCAGAATATCGGCTGTCCACGCGCCCACGCGGCCGGCCCAGTTGGCGATCTGGTCGACTTGGGCGGCATGGGTCCAGCTTGGATCGTGGCGGCTGTAACTCACCAGCGCCATGAGCAGGAACACGCCGAGCGCGACTTGCAAGATCCATCGAATCTCGGTGAAAAGGCGCGACATGCGGTGCGGCAATGCCTGCGCGCTTGCAGAATAGGTAGCTTTTGCCATTGATCCGTAAGGCTTTCTGACCCGCCGCACGGGGTGCATTGGGTCGACAGGTTTAATGACGCATTGTAAACGCTGCGTTGCGATGATCGAGCAAAAATGGTCGGCGGTTTCACCCTGTAACAGCCGTGTTACACCCTGCAACCCCCGGAGCGCGCTATGACCGCGATTGAAAGGATCACTCGGCGAGCGTTCTTTACGCCCTTTATAATGGCGAACTCGCACCTAACTACAGGTCACCGGCAGCAGTGCGTGGCATGCGGTTCGCCGTCACGAGCGACTTTCCACTGTCCACGCACTCAAGTCGATATGAATCGTTTGAAGGATCCACGCGGATCCACGCGGTCAACGCGGATCGACGGTTCGGCCCTAACCACAACGGATTGCTCTCATGTCTTCGCCCAAACACGCAAAAGTGCTGATTCTCGGTTCCGGCCCTGCCGGCTACACCGCCGCTGTCTACGCGGCGCGTGCCAACCTGTCGCCGTTGCTTATCACGGGCCTCGCGCAGGGCGGCCAACTCATGACCACCACCGACGTCGAAAACTGGCCCGGCGACGCAACGGGCGTGCAAGGTCCGGAACTGATGCAGCGTTTGCTGGATCACGCCGAGCGCTTCAACACTGAAATTGTCTTCGATCACATCCACACCGCCAAGCTGACCGAACGGCCTATCCGCCTGATCGGCGACTCGGGCGAGTACACCTGCGACTCGCTGATCATTGCGACGGGTGCATCGGCGCAATATCTGGGCGTGCCTTCGGAAGAAGCGTTCATGGGCAAGGGCGTGTCCGCTTGCGCCACATGTGACGGATTTTTCTACAAGAACGGCGAAGTCGCGGTGATCGGCGGCGGTAACACGGCCGTGGAAGAGGCGCTGTACCTGGCGGGTATCGCCAAGAAGGTGACGGTGGTTCATCGGCGCGACAAATTCCGCGCCGAGCCGATCCTGATCGACCGCTTGCTCGCAAAGGAAAAGGAAGGCCTGGTCGACATCAAGTGGAACCACGTGCTGGACGAAGTCACGGGCGATGCTTCCGGCGTGACGGGCTTGCGCATCAAATGCACGCAAACCGGCACGACCAGCGATGTACCGCTGCAAGGCGTATTTGTCGCGATCGGGCACAAGCCGAATACGGACCTGTTCGTTGGGCAACTCGAGATGAAAAACGGCTACATCATCACGAACGGCGGCCTGCAAGGCAACGCGACGGGCACGAGCATTCCGGGCGTGTTCGCTGCCGGCGACGTGCAGGATCATATCTATCGTCAGGCTGTCACCAGCGCCGGCACGGGCTGTATGGCCGCACTCGATGCTCAGCGTTATCTTGAAAGCATCGACGAAAATCCCGCCGAGCGTTCGATGAGCGCCGAAGCGGAACGGTAGGCAGCGGGAGAGGCGGCGCCTGATTAAGATAATGTCCGCGCCGCTTGAACAGGCCTTGGTATTGTCAGTATTGGCATGTCGGGCACAAAGAAACGCCGGTCGCGATCCCTTGGATTGGCCGGCGTTTTTTCATTTTGAGCGCGGTTGGAGGCGTCTGAAAACGGGTAAGAAAATGCCCCTCAAAACGGCCGCCGCACCGATTTTTCCCCTTCCCATGTTAAAAAGGGTTTCTGGAACGGCGTAAACCGTGTTTCGCCGTCGTGCATTTTCTTCTGCCGTGCAATGCCCAAGAACCTGCCCCATCCAAACGAACCCAAGCTGAAACGCCAGCGCGACGCCGCGCCGGGCACTGCCGCCGCTCCGCCAAAGGCCGCTGCGCCGACGCCGGAAGAATTGTCGGCCGCCCTGAAACGCGATGGCCTCGCCGGGCTCGGTGCGTTGCGTAGCTCGCTCGAGGCCGCTGCGGCCAAGCGCAAGATACAGCGCGCCGCAGCCGTGGTAGCCGAGCGCGAAGCTGTTGCGGACGCGGATGTGTTCCGTCGTTCCATCGGCGAAGTAGAGCCGCTGAGAGCCCCGCCCCGCATGCCGCTGCCGCGCGTGCCGCCGTCGCCGCTACCGTTGCAGACGCGCCTGGATGAAGAAGCCGTCCTGCACGAAGCGCTCTCCGACGAATACGATCCCGAAAGCCTGCTCGATACCGACGACACCCTCTCCTACTGTCGCCACGGCGTGCGTCAGGAAGTGGTGCGCAAACTCCGGCGCGGTGCGTGGATCGTGCAGGCGCAGCTCGACCTGCACGGCATGCGGCGCGAGGAAGCGCGCGAAGCGTTATCGGAATTTGTCCGGGAATCGGGGAAACGCGGCCTGCGCTGCCTGCGCGTGATTCACGGCAAGGGATTGGGGTCGATCGGACGCGAACCGGTGCTCAAGGGCAAAGTGCGCGCGTGGCTCGTGCAGAAAGAAGAAGTGATCGCGTTCTGTCAGGCGCGGCCGCATGACGGCGGCGCGGGCGCCGTGCTCGTGCTGCTCCAGCCGGGCGGCGCGCCGCAGCATCATGGTCATCCGCAAGACCGCGGTCCTCGTGCTCACGGAGATCGCCATGCGGACCACAGGCGCGACCAGCGGAAGGGGCCGTAACCGTGCATCCCAGGCTCACGCTGGCCATCTCTATCATGGAGGCGTTCGCGATCTTCGCGTATGCAATTTCGGGGTTGATTGAAGCGAGAAAGCGCCGGCTGGATGTCGTCGGGGCTTTTCTGGTGGCGCTCGCCACTGCTTTCGGCGGCGGCACGATGCGCGACGTGCTGCTGTCGCGCCGGCCGTTCTACTGGGTCCAGCATCAGGACTATGTGATCGTCATTTTCATCATGGCGATTTTCGCGCCGCTCCTGCTACGCACGACCACACGGCTGTTCGACCAGCGCGCGCTGCTGATTGCAGACGCCATCGGACTGGGCTTGTTCAGCATTTCCGGGACGTCGATTGCGCTCGATGCGCAGATGCCCGCGTTCACGGCAGCCATGATGGGCGTGGTAACGGGGGTGTTCGGCGGCATCATGCGGGACGTGCTGTGTAACGAGGTGCCCCTGATCCTGCGCGATTCGCGCCCGTATGCGGTGTGTGCGTTGGCGGGTTGCTGGGTGTATCTCGGGCTGGACTGGCTCGGGCTGCAAGGGGTGTACAACGTGCTGGTATCGACCGGGTTTATCTTGATTGCACGGTTGATCACGCTCAAGCTGGACGTCCGCTTGCCGCACTGATCCGTGCTCGCGACGGCATGGTGGCAGGGGCGCGCCCACAGCGCCGCCCACGCGCGCCAGCGAAAGCCGCCGGCTATTTGCTACAATCTCTCTTCGATTTTCGCCTTATTTCCGGCATTGCATCAGGTCAACTCGTTACATCAACTCGTTACGTCAACTCCACCCCAACGGTCGATCGACCCGCAGACTGAACATGAACATCGAGCAAGCGCGTTTCAACATGATCGAACAGCAGATCCGTCCCTGGGATGTGCTGGACCAGGACGTCCTGAACCTGCTGTCGATCGTCAAGCGTGAAAATTTCGTTCCGGCCGCGTATCGCAACATCGCGTTCGCGGATCTCGAAATTCCGCTGCCCGCCGGCCAACACATGCTGTTTCCGCGAGTCGAAGCGCGGGTGCTGCAGGAACTGGCCCTGAAAAAACACGAAGTCGTGCTGGAGATCGGCGCTGGTTCGGGTTACATGGCGGCGTTGCTCGCCGCACGCGGCCGTTCGGTCATCAGCGTTGAAATCGAGCCCGAACTCGCGAAGCTGGCCACGGAAAACCTGGCGGCGAACGGCGTGTCGAATGCGCAGGTCGTGCTCGGTGACGGCTCACTGGGCTGGAAAGAGAGCGAACCCTACGACGTAATTTGCGTCTCGGGTGGCCTGCCGGTCATGCCGCAGGAATTCCTCGATCAGTTGAAGATCGGCGGCCGGCTGGCGGCGTTTGTCGGCAGCGCGCCGGTCATGAAGGCGCAGATCATTACGCGCGTGGACGAAAAGCAATTCCGCGTCGCCGATATTTTCGAAACGCTGATCCCGCCGCTCAAGAACGCCTTGCAGCCGTCGCGCTTCAAGTTCTGACACGACCTGGTTTCACGTTCGGACTCGCGCTCGCACTGGTGCTCGTTTTGGCGTCATTACTTGGCGCCATTGCGGCGAGTTTGAAGCCTCACGTTTCATCACGTTGCAAGCTGCACCTTTGTTTGTGCGGGTAGCACCAGCGGGCCACCCGGCTCGCTGTCGCTAACCACTTTCACCGGAACACCATGCAAAATCTGTCCGCACCCGAACTGGCCGAATGGCTCGCCGATACATCGCGTCCCGCCCCTGTCCTGCTCGACGTCCGCGAACCGTGGGAAATCGAAACCGCCAAGCTCGCCAACATTGTCGCCATCCCAATGCGCGATATCCCGGCGCGCAGCGAAGAACTGGACGACGAAGCGCAGATCGTCTGCATCTGTCACCACGGCGCCCGTAGCGCTCAAGTCGGCATGTTCCTGGAATCGCGCGGTTTTACGCAGGTGTTCAACCTGTTCGGCGGTATTGACGCATGGTCGCGTCAGGTCGATCCGGCCGTGCCCACGTACTGATCCGCCCGTCCGCTTTCGCGTTCTCGCTTTAGTCGCTCTGCCTTCAACTCACCGGTCCCGGACGAATCCCATGCGCCCGATGTTTACGCTCGCGCTATGCAGTATTGGCGCCGGGTTTGCATGCTCGCCGGCCTCGGCCGTGAGTCTCAACCAACTCTACGACGAAGCGCTTGAAACTGACGCGCAGCTTCAGAGCGCGCGTGCCGGTCTCACCGCCGACAGCGAGCAATTGCCTCAGGCCCGCGCGAAACTGTTGCCTCAACTGTCGGCGTCGGTGACCGCCAGCGAGCAGCGCACCGAACTCGGCGGCGGTTTCCCTGCGTCCACGGGCAACAGCAACGGTTACACCGTTTCGCTGACGCAGCCGCTTATCAACGTCGCGAGCTGGCAAGGTTATCAACAAGGCCAGATCGCGTTGACGTCCGCTCAGGCGCAGTTCGCGGCCGCCCGGCAAGATCTGATCGTGCGGCTCGGCCAGGCTTACTTCGACGCCCTTTCCGCGCAGGACAGCGTCGCCATCGTGCGCTCGCAAAAGGCATCGATTTCCGAGCAGCTTGAATCGGCGAAACGCTCATTCGATGTCGGCCAGTCGACCATCACCGATACCAACGAAGCCCAGGCCAAATACGATCAGGCGATCTCGCAGGAAATTGCAGCGCAGAACGACCTTGAGGTGAAGCTGGCGGCGCTGGAGCAGATCGTCGGGCATCCGGTGACGCGCGTGGATGGGCTTGCACGCGGCGTGACGCTGCCCCCGCCCGTTCCCGCCGACATCCAGCACTGGGTCGATACGGCGCGCGACGCGAACTATGAGGTCGTGCTCAAGCAACTGGCCATGGCCAACTCGCAGCGCGAGACATTGAAGGCGAAGGCCGGTCATTATCCGACGCTCGATCTGGTCGCAAGTTACGCGAAGAGCAGTCTGGGCGCGGCGGGCGCCGGCAACTTCGGCGGGAATTTCGGCGGCGGTTTTGGAAGCGGCGCGAATACGCTCGTCCCGGGCGTGCCGGCGGCTGCGGCTGAACTGGGCAACTACGGCGCGTATTACACCAACGCGACGGTCGGCGTTCAGCTCACTATTCCCCTGTACGAAGGCGGCGCGACGCAAAGCCGCGTGCGCCAGACACTGGCGCTGGAAGACAAGGCGGAAGCGGATCTGGATGCGGCGCGGCGTTCGGCGGCGTTATCGGCGCGACAGGCCTTTTTCGGGGTATCGAGTGGACTCGCACAGGTCCGCGCGCTCGAAACCGCTGAACAATCCGCGCGGACGTCGCTTGAATCGAATTTGCTGGGGTATCAGGTGGGCGTGCGGATCAATATCGATGTGCTCAACGCACAGGACCAGCTCTTTTCGGCACGACGCGATCTCGCGAAAGCCCGTTACGACACGCTGATCAACTCGCTGAAGCTGAAGGCATCAACGGCCAGCCTGACCGATAGCGATGTGCTCTCGCTCAACATGCTGCTCTCTCCTGCCGACGACGCGGCACTCACCGCGTTGCCGGCGGCGCCGAGCGTGCCGCATCCGGGTGCTGCGGCACGTAAGACCAACGCGGTTGGCCGCCGCTCAATGCCGCTATAAAAAACTGCGGGAGTCTTTCTTTCGAACGCGAATACGAATACGAATCCGAAAGAAAGACTCCCGCAGCTTTGCACAGCCCGTAAAACTCAAACCACGTTCATTGCCAGCGCGCTCTCGCGATAATGCAGGCTGGCCTTTTCGCTATCGCCGAGTTGTTCGTGCAAACGAGCCAGCGCCCGATGCGTGCGAATCTTCAACGGTTCGTTGTCCGCGAGCTTCAATGCCGATTCCAGGAACGCCTGCGCCTTGCCCCACAACTGCTGATGCAGGCACAAGCGCCCGAGCGTGAACATCAGATCCGCGTCTTCGGTGCGTTCCTTCTGCCAGGCTTCGGCGCGCTGGATCAACGGCAATGCATCGCCCGGTGACGCGCAATCCGGATACCGCCGCAGCAACCGGGCGTCCCAGTTGTGATTCAACGCTTCTTCCACAATCTTGCGCGCGTCGTTCCTTCTATCCAGCGCAATCAGCAATTCGGCGGCAAGGTCGGCAAGACGAGGCGATTGCCGCTCGGTCGCCGATAACGACTGCCAGAACTCCAGCAACGCGTCCGGGTTATGACGCCGGTCGCGCAGCAGATTTTCCGCCGCGACCTGGCGCAAACGCACCGCGACCGCCGGATGCAGCGCCTCGCGTTTTTCCAGCGTCTTGACCAGCTTCAGCACTTCGCCCCAGTTCTTCAACTGCTGCTGCGCGCGCAACGCGATCTGCTGCGCATGCAGGCGGCGGCCGCCCTGCGCCTGCATTTCGGTCAGCGCAACCAGCGCGCCGTCCGCATCGCGGCCATCGGCGCGCATGTCGGCGGTGGCCATCAAGCGAGCGTCCTGCCAGTCGCTGTCCTGCACCTTGGAGAGCCACTCGTCCCGACGCGCGTATTCGTGCATCTCGTGCGCCGCCTTTGCACCAATTAGTCCAGCGGCACCCGCGTTTTCATCGACGATAAGAGAATCACGCGCCGACTTCTCCGCCTTCGAAAAACGTCCCGCATACAGATGGCCGATAGCATCGCGCAACGCGGCATTCGCCTTCGCGAGCCGCGAGCGGGTCCGGTACGCCGACACCCGTTGCGGCATTTTCAGCACGCTGCGAACGGCGCGAAGCACGGCGTAGATCACGATGAACGAAACGACCAGCGTCACCACGAACAGATTCAGCGATATATCCACCCGATAAGGCGGCATGACCAGCAGCACTTGCCCGCCGTCGAAGACGCCAACGAGCGCCAGGCCCGCAGCTGCTGCGAACAGCAGTACAAACCAGATGAGTCCGCGCATCGTCATCATCCGCCTCGCTTGAACTGGTGGACCGCCGCGAGACTGGCGTTCAGGTCTGGCACGGTGACCGCGAGCGACGCCTGATCGACTTGCTGCACGAGCGCACGAACCGCCTTGACCTTGCCCGACGACTGATCGAAATACCGGCCGAGCGCCGTGTCCGCGGCGTGGAGATCCGACTTGAGCGCGGGTTCGCTGCGAGACAACAGCGACAAGCGCGCCGACAACAAACGCAGCTTCACGTTTTCGCGCACGAAATAGCCTTGGTCGGGAGACGCGAGCATGGCGTCGGCGTTATCGATACGACGCACCGTCACAAGGCTCGACAACTGCTGCCCGATACCGCTGGCAAACTGCTGCAACCACACTTTCCAAACCGGCTGGCCAGTCGCGGCTGCGATGGAGGCGGTATTGCGCGGGGTATCGGCGTGGGCCGTGGCCGGCGTGATCGGCGCTTCGCCCGCCAGCGGCAGGGAATCGATCTGATCGATGGCCGTATCCAGCTTGATGGCCAGCCCGGTGATATCCGTGGACGGCGTTGCGCGCAGCTTGTCCATGTCCTGCGCGATGGCCTTGCGGATGGTCACGATCTGCGGACCCGTGGTGGCAGCCAGGCGCGTGTCCGCACTTTGCAGCGCGAACAGCGCGAGCTGGACGTTGCCGGTGAGCTGCAATTGCTGGCTCGCGCTGGAGAGGATCTGCTCGACTTCAGCGAGCGTCCAGTCGTCGCGATTGCTCGCCAGATCCTGGTATTGCTGTTGCAACGCCTGGCTTTGCGCCTGCGCATCGGTGAGTTTGCCCTGGAACTGGATGATCTGCGTGTTGATGGCCGACACGGAACTCGCGGCCTGATCGGCCTGTGCGCGCAATGCGTCCGTTTGCGTGTCGTTCGCTTGCAGACGTTGCGCGAATTGCGCGTCACGCTGATCGAACTTGCGGTTGAGCATGAAACCGCCCACACCCGCGACCACCACGACAATCAGCAGCACCAGCCACAGCAGCGCAGTACCCGCGCCGCCGCCACGCTGTTTCGGCTGAGACTCGTAGGGTGTGAACGGCGTGTTCGGCGGGTTCGACGACAAAGGCGGAGTCGACGTAGCGGACTGCGGGGCGGATTTACTCGAATCGATCGAATCAGTCATGCGTGATTGAGCCGGTTGGTGAGCCGGTGTTGAAGCCGGCCTGGAACCCGTCGGCGCGGACTCCTGGTTGGTTTGACTGGATTGGCTGAACGGCACTGCCGTCGAAGCCTTGTATCCATGTTCCTGCGCTTTTGCAAACTGCGCGTCGGGTTCTTGTTCGGGTTTCCGTTCGGGTTCTTCTTGTTTCGCGATTTGTTCCGATGTTGCAGCGAAGATGCCGCCAAGCGCCTGCACGATACGCTCATCGCCGGCGCCAGACACCGTAATCCTATCAAAACCCGCTTGCCGCGCGGCTTCGGCAATACGCGGATGCGGCGTAACGAGCGGCGCGTGCTTGAGCGTGAGGGTTTCGTCGATAGTGAGATGCTCGCGGGCGAGTTCCTCGAGATTGCGCACACCTTCCGAACTCGTCAGCAGCCACGCGTGCGGCTCGCCAGCGAGCAATGCATGGATGCGTTCCCAGTCGCGCATGGACGGTTCCGGCACGATCCGCCGGTACGCCGCAACCTTCTCCACCTTCGCGCCCGCCGCGCTGAGCGCGTCCGCCAGCCATTCGCGGCCGCCGTCGCCACGCACGATCAGTACACGTTTGTCCTTGAGACCATCGGGGCCGAAATGCGCTTCGATAGCCGCATACAACGCCTCGGAATCGTAACGGGGGTCCGTTTGTGTGGCGGTTGCCGTTGCGCCGGTCGCCGGACTGATGAGCGTATAGGCCGGCGACGCCACGCCTTGCCGGCCGAGCGCAGCCACGCTGCCGGGGCCGACCACGCCAATGGGTATCTGCAAAGGCCACGCTGAACTGAGCGCGGCAAACGCGTGATCGATCGCATTCGGCGATACGAACACCACCAGCGCAAAGCCAAGCGGCGCGGGGGCGTATAGCTCGCCGAGCGCGGCGTGCAGCGGCGCGGCATCGGCCACTGGACCGATATCGATGAGCGGAAACTCGATTGACTCGAAACCAGCGCTCGCAAGCAGCGCCAGCAACGCGGCCGACTGGCCCAAAGGCCGCGTGACGACAACGGCCGGTCGCTGCGTTGGCGGCTGCGCTGGCCCTTGCGCCGATGAATGGGCAGATCCTTGAGCGCTCGCCATCAGTCGGCAGGCGAGGCAGCAGGAGGAGCGGGAGGAATGTGCGCGCCGCTCGCGGTGCTCAACTCACGGACGATATCCATTGCTCCCTGTGCTTCGAGTTCGGCCGAGACGCGCCTGCCGAGATCCAGCGCGGCCTGTACGTCAGCGGCCTGAGCTGAGCCCTCGGCGCGCAGAACCCGCGTGCCGTCGACCGTCGATACACAAGCGCGCAAATGCAGCACGCCGTCGCGCCAGTCCGCATAGGCCGCGAGCGGCACCTCGCAACTGCCGCCGAGCGAGCGCGACACCATCCGTTCAGCTTCAACAGCGGCGGCTGTTGCTTCATGGTGCAAGAGCGCGAGCCACGCGGCAAGATTGTCGCGGCCGGCGCGGATCTCAATGCCCAGCGCGCCCTGCCCTGCGGCCGGCAGGCTGATTTCGACCGGCAAACTGGCACGAATCCGTGACTCGAGGCCGAGGCGCTTCAACCCGGCCGCGGCAAGAATGATCGCCGCATAGTCGCCGCGATCAAGTTTGCCGAGCCGCGTATCGAGGTTGCCGCGCAACGGTCGGACGTCGAGATGAGGAAATTGCATGCGCAACATGGCTTCGCGGCGCAGGCTGGACGTCCCCACGATGCTGCCTTCAGGCAGCTCCTCGAGCGACGCATAGTGTGGCGAGACGAAGGCATCGCGGGGATCTTCGCGTTCGAGGATCGTGCTCAGCGTGAAACCGTCAGGCAGTTCCATGGGCACGTCTTTCAGCGAATGCACGGCAAGGTCGGCGCGGCCGTCGGCCAGCGCAGCTTCCAGTTCCTTGACGAACAGGCCCTTGCCGCCGACCTTCGATAAGGTCCGGTCGAGAATCTGATCGCCGCGTGTCGTCATTCCGAGGATTTTGACGTCGCAAGATGGATATAATTTGTGCAGCGCAAACCGCACGTGCTCAGCCTGCCACATGGCTAGACGGCTTTCCCGCGAGGCAATGACCAGAGTGTCGGGCGGTGGCGTGGAAGGCGTCTCGGAGTTCATTGCAAAGTCAATCGAATGACGGGATGGATAACAAACAATGGTAGCACGCACGCCATTGCCAAATTACAGCCGGACCCCGCGCCCGAATTACACTCGGACCCGCGCCAGAGCGCCACGGCGCGGGCTTCGAGCGCGGCGGCAGGACGGAGACAGCAAGGGTGTGCCGCATCGCGCGGCATCGCCGGGGCTCGCATTTTATCGCGTCGCCACGGTAGGGCGCCTTCGCAATCTCGGGTTCTATCCGCGACGGCGTAGTGAGGCATGGCAAAGCAGTCGAACGTCGCACCGGCCGGCGGTCTCGCGCCCTTTTGTCTTTTCTGGCGCTCGGCCGCCTCGGTATCCTGTCTCTGGCTTTCAAGAGGAATTCAACGTGACGTCTCCCGGATCGGCGCGCAACGCCCGCCCCCGCCGCAACGCTGTATCGAAGGATGCTTCTTCCGCCGCGCCCGCCACGGCGCCCGCCATTCAAAGTCGCGCGGCTACGGTCGCCAAGACGTCCAAAACCGCCGCCTCCGTGAAAACGGCTGCGCCCGGGACAACTAAACGTGTGGCGAACGGCCGCGCTGTCGCTGCCGTCAAGCCTGCGCCTGCGGAAGCCGTGAACAACAACAGCAAGGCCCCCAAAGCCTCCTCGCGCACGCGCGACGACAAGGACCGGCCGCTTTTCGAAGACATCCGCTATCTCGGGCGCCTGCTTGGCGACGTGGTGCGCGAGCAGGAAGGCGACGAGGTATTCGATATCGTCGAAACGATTCGTCAGACCGCTGTGAAGTTTCGTCGAGAGGAAGACAACGAGGCGTCGCAGACGCTTGAAAAGCGGTTGAAATCGCTCTCGCCCGAGCAGACGGTGAGCGTCGTGCGCGCGTTCAGCTACTTCTCGCATCTCGCGAATATCGCGGAGGACCGGCATCACAACCGGCGCCGCCGGATTCACGCGCTCGCCGGTTCCACCCCGCAGCCCGGCACAATGGCCTATGCCATCGAACGCCTGAAGGCGAGCCCGAATGCGAAGTCGGCGAAGGCTACGCTGCAAAAATTTTTCGATGATGCGCTCATCGTTCCGGTCCTCACCGCCCACCCGACCGAAGTCTCGCGCAAGAGCATCCTGGATGCGCAGCACGAAGTCGCGCGGCTGCTGGCCGAGCGCGATCAGGAACTGACCGCACGCGAACGGACGCACAACGAGGCCATGCTGCGCTCCCGCGTCACGTCGCTGTGGCAAACGCGGATGCTGCGCGACGCCCGCCTGAGCGTTGCCGATGAAATTGAAAACGCGCTCTCGTACTATCACGCGACGTTTCTCGAAGAAATCCCCGCGCTTTACGCCGATATTGAAGCCGCGCTGGCCGAGCACGGCTTGCCGGCGCGCCTGCCGCCGTTCCTGCAGATGGGTAGCTGGATTGGCGGGGATCGTGATGGCAATCCGAACGTCACCGCGCCCACGCTCGTGCACGCCATCACGCGTCAGGCCACGGTGATCTTCGAACATTATCTCGACCAGGTTCACAAGCTGGGCGCAGAGTTGTCGGTGTCGCATTTGCTGGCTGGCGCGAGCGATGCGTTGAAGGCGCTCGCCGATGCGTCGCCGGATACGTCGCCGCATCGTATTGATGAGCCGTATCGGCGCGCGTTGATCGGCGTGTATGCACGCCTGGTGGCGAGCGCCGACGAGCGCCTGGGAAGTGGTGTTGTGCCCGCGCGCAGCCGTCATCCGGCGAAATCGTATGCATCGGCGGCGGAATTTGCGGCCGACCTGAACGTGCTGATCGAATCGCTCGCCGCGCATCACGGCGAGTATTTGTCGGCGCCCCGTTTGTCGCCGCTGGCGCGCGCGGCTGAGGTGTTCGGGTTCCATCTGGCGAGCATCGACTTGCGTCAAAGCTCGGATATCCACGAAGCGGTAATCGCGGAACTGCTTGCGCGTGCCGGCGTTCAGGACGATTACGCCGCGTTGCCGGAAGCCGATAAAGTCAAGCTGCTGCTGAACGAACTCGCCCAGCCGCGGCCGCTGCGTCTCCCTTACTTCGATTACTCCGACCTCGCGAAAAGCGAACTTGGCGTGCTCGAAACAGCGCGCGTGACGCGTGAGAAATTTGGTACGCGCGCGGTGCGCAACTACATCATTTCGCACACGGAAACGGTCAGCGACTTGCTGGAAGTGATGTTGCTGCAAAAGGAAACGGGCTTGCTGCACGGGCGTCTGGGACACGCCAAAGACCCCGCTCACGATGGCCTGATGGTGATTCCACTGTTCGAAACCATCGCCGACTTGCGCAATGCATCGCTCATCATGGGCGAATTTTTTGCGCTGCCGGGCGTGGACAAGCTGGTCGAACTGCAAGGTGGCGAGCAGGAAGTGATGCTCGGTTATTCCGACAGCAACAAGGACGGCGGCTTTCTCACGTCGAACTGGGAGCTGTACCGGGCGGAACTGGCGCTGGTGGCTTTGTTCAAGCAGCACAAGACCACGCTGCGGCTCTTCCACGGCCGTGGGGGTACGGTCGGTCGCGGAGGCGGTCCTACCTATCAGGCGATCTTGTCGCAACCGCCGGGTACCGTCGACGGCCAGATCCGCACGACCGAGCAGGGCGAAGTGATCGCGAGCAAGTTCGGCAATGCGGAGATCGGGCGTCGCAACCTCGAACTCGTGGTGGCCGCTACGCTCGAAGCATCGCTTTTGCCGCACGAGAACACGCCGCCGCAATTGCCGCTGTTCGAAGCCACGATGCAGACGTTGTCGGATTCGGCGATGGCCGCGTATCGCGCGCTGGTTTATGAGACGCCCGGCTTCAAGGAGTATTTCTTCGAATCGACGCCGATCTCGGAGATTGCTGAATTGAACATTGGCAGCCGGCCGGCATCGCGGAAACTGCAGGATCCGAAGCAACGCAAGATTGAAGACCTGCGGGCGATTCCGTGGGGCTTTTCTTGGGGTCAATGCCGCCTGCTGCTGACTGGCTGGTACGGCTTCGGCAGCGCGGTGACCAGTTTCCTCGATGCCTCTCCCGACGCCGCCGAACGCACCCGGCGCCTTGCCACGCTTAAGAAGATGCATAAGACCTGGCCGTTCTTCGCGAATTTGCTCTCGAACATGGACATGGTGCTGGCGAAGACGGATATTGCGGTGGCATCACGTTACGCGCAGCTCGTCACCGATAAAAAACTTCGCAAGCATGTGTTCGGCCGGATCGTGGCGGAATGGGAGCGGACGTCGAGCGTGTTGTCGGAGATCACGGGGAACAACGAGCGGCTGGCGAATAATCCGCTGCTCGCCCGGTCGATTAAAAACCGCTTCCCGTATCTCGATCCACTGAATCACTTGCAGGTGGAGTTGCTGAAACGGCACCGCGCGGGCGATGACAACGTGAGGCTCGGACGTGGAATTCACCTGACGATCAACGGGATTGCGGCGGGGTTGCGTAATACGGGGTGATGCAGCAGTAGCAACGTAATCGCTTTATCGAAAAAGCCGGCTTCGTGTTCTTCACGGCCGGCTTTCTTATTGACTCGCTGCGAGGGTCAATCATCTGGTTCCTGGCGCACTTGATGTGCTGTGCGCCTCTGCGGCAAGAGCCCCGTCGAGTGACCGTCGCGTCGTTTTGGACAGGTCCGCGAACGACAGCGGCAATCATCGCCGCGCAGGAACCGGCCTTGTCGGCAGCTGGCTCACTCTCGTCTCAGCCATCGCTCAAGGTTTTCGTCAGTATTTTCCTACCACCGGCAACGCTACAATAGGCACCTTCTTGTACCGGTACAGGTGACGCAGTTATTCTGGTATCTACACCACCTGAGTTGCGGCCGGTCTTTTCGAAGCGCGTATCGAGCTCATGCCCTTATCACCCACCGCCCCCGCCGCCAGCAAAACCGACCCCGCGCCCCCACTGGACGCCACGCCGGCGCATGCCCTCGGCGACTTCATCCGTGCGCATCGTGAGCGCTTGTCGCCCATGGCCGTGGGCCTGCCGCCCGGCCCGCGCCGCCGCACGCCCGGGTTGCGGCGAGAAGAAGTCGCCCAGTTGTGCGGTGTCAGTCCGACCTGGTACACGTGGATCGAACAAGGACGCCCCGTGTCCGCCTCCGCCGACGCGCTTGCGCGCATCGCCGTGGCGTTGCAGTTATCACGGGCCGAACGAGCTTATCTGTTTGAGCTAGCCGCCCAGCGCGATCCCGCCGAACCCGACCCTGCGGCGCAGGACGCGCCGGCCGCGCTGTTGAAATCGGTGGAATTGATCGATGCGCCCGCGTACGTCCTCGACCGACAGTGGAACGCGTTGCGCTGGAACGCGCGAGCGGCGGAATTGTTCGTCGGCTGGCTGGACGGCGTTCAGGACCGCAATCTGCTTAGCTTCACGTTTACCGCGCCGGGGGCGCAGAGCTTGATCGTAGATTGGGAGACGCGCGCGCGAAGGCTGGTAGCGGAGTTCCGGGCGGATTCAATCCGCCATCTGAACGACGCTCCCACGCGAGCGCTGATCGATTCGCTCAGTGCCGCCAGCGATGCGTTCGCGCGTTTCTGGGCATCGCAAGACGTCGGTGAACGGGAAGGCGGTGCGCGAGAATTCAATCATCCGACTCGCGGGCGCTTGGTGTTTGACCAGATTACGTTCAAGCCGGCGCATCGGGAGGATTTGAAATTGGTGATGTTGGTAGGTGCCGACGTGCCAGAACGCTCGCGAGAATAGCTGGGCGAAGCCCGCGAACGCGCTTCTGCTTGAGGACCGCGGCACCAGTCACGCTCCAAAAGCCGTTCAAAACGATGAACACGCCGAGTGCTACCGAATGCGCGTAAGGCAAACGAATCCAAGCTGTCGGCACGTATCTGAACCGATAGCCCAAAAAAATGCCCGACCTATGCGGTCGGGCAAAGCCGCATCTCCCCGGCAGGGCCGGAGGAGAACGGGGACACATGGTGAGCTGTGCGTGCAGCGCTGGTTGTTTCGCGCGCAGCGAGGCTCGCATCCGTTGGTACGCAGGCAAAAACGAAACGGATGCATCCGGATGCAAAAAAACCTGCACGGTTCGAAAGAATTATTTCGGTAAGATCAATCGCGCCGCCCACCCGACCGGTCCCATGACGACAACACTCCCTCACGACCCGACCCCCGACACCCTCGTGCAATTGCTCGATCGTGTCGCGACCGAAGACGCCGCCGCGTTGCGCGCGCTCTACGATTTAACTTCCTCGAAACTGTTTGGCCTCGCGCTTCGTATATTGGTGAAGCGTGAGTGGGCCGAAGAAGTTTTGCAGGACGCGTTCGTCAATATCTGGCGATATGCGGGCGACTACAAAGCCGGCCTCTCCGCGCCGATGACCTGGATGGCGGCAATTGTCCGCAACCGGGCCCTCGATTATTTGCGGCGGCAAAAGGCCAACGGGGCAAGCGCCGAAACAGAATGGAGCGATGCCTTGGACGATACCTTGCCGGCAAATGAAGCAGATCCCTCCGACCAGATGTTGATGAGCCAGGAAGCACGGCAACTCGCCATCTGCATGGGGCGACTCGAAGCCAATCAGCGACAGGCCGTGGCGCTGGCCTATCTGCGCGATCAGAGCCACAGCGAAGTGGCCGAAGTCTTGAAAGTACCACTTGGCACAGTGAAGTCGTGGATTCGGCGCGGCCTCGAAAAACTTAAAACGTGCCTGGGAGGTCTGTGATGGATCTGCATCGATACGCAGGCCTGGTCGATCAGCTTGCTGCCGAGTACACGCTCGGTGTACTGCGCGGCGGTTCACGCAGACGGTTTGAAACTATTTCCCAGCACGATCCGGCGATTCGCCTGGCCGTGGAAACCTGGCGTTTGCGGTTGACGGCAATGACCGAGCTTGGGCCCGCGGTCACGCCGCCGCCGGAGATCTGGCCGTCTATCGAGCGGCGCTTGAACCTGGTGAATGCCCGGCGCGATGCGGCCGCCGCCCGGCCGGTCCCGCCAGTTGCCGCGCCGGCTGCGGCTATCAGGCGGCCAAAGCCCAACTGGTTCGAGAATCTCTCGTTCTGGCGCGGCTGGTCGATCGCCGCCACGGCCATTGCGGCTATCGCGCTGGTTGTTTCCATTCGCGAGCTGTCTACGGTCGCGCCCGTCCCTGCCCCCGTGCCCGCGCCGCAGGTCGCTCAGGAACCACGGATTGGTTATGTGGCTACGCTTGCCGATGACAAATCGAACGCGAGAATGCTGGTGACGTGGGACGACCGGACTTCCGAAGTTACCGTGCGCCGCTTGAGCGGTTCATCGGATCCCTCCGACAAGTCCATGCAGCTCTGGGGCCTGCCCAAGCAAGGGCACCCGGTTTCGCTCGGCGTGCTGCCAGTTGGGGGAACCGCGCGGTTCAAGGCGGCTTCTGTGAATGTGTATCCGATGTTGGCCGTGTCCGTGGAGCCGGTCGGCGGGTCGCCGAATCCGAATGGGCCGACCGGGCCGGTCGTCTATACGGGTAAGGTGATTCCAGCGGCTTGATGGTTGCAGTTTGGTCCCGCTAGAAAGGGGCGTCGCGAGACGCCCCTTTTCCTTTATGCGTTGTCGTGGCGTGTGGCTCGGATCGACGGGAATGCGCCGACCGCGCCCACTTCCCTCCGTTCGATGGTTGCTCGTTCTCATTGCCTGTAAAATCGCCAGTTCCGCGGGTTTCTATCCGGATTGCGCTACGCCCGGCCGCCTGCCATCGACTTTCCGTCCTCTTACGAACATCACTATGACGTCCCAACTGCACAAAAAAGGCGAAGCCTGGTCGGCTCGCTTCAACGAACCAATGTCCGATCTGGTCAAGCGCTATACGTCATCGGTGTTCTTTGACAAGCGCCTCGCGCTTGTGGATATCGAAGGATCGCTGGCGCATGCCGCCATGCTGGCGGCGCAAAAGATCATCGCCGATGCCGATTTCCAGGCCATCCAGCAAGGCATGACGCAGATCCGCGGTGAAATCGAACGTGGTGAATTCGAGTGGAAACTCGATCTGGAAGACGTGCATCTGAACATTGAAGCGCGGTTGACGGCGCTTATCGGCGATGCCGGCAAACGCCTGCACACTGGCCGCTCGCGCAACGACCAGGTCGCGACCGACATCCGCCTGTGGCTGCGCGGCGAGATCGACCTGATTGGTGAATTGCTGATCGGATTGCGCCGTGCCTTGATCGATATTGCCGAGCAAAACGCCGAAACCATCATGCCCGGCTTCACCCACCTGCAAGTGGCGCAGCCCGTGACGTTCGGTCATCACCTGCTTGCTTACGTCGAAATGTTCAGCCGCGATAGCGAACGTCTGCTCGATTGCCGCAAGCGCGTGAACCGCCTGCCGCTTGGCGCTGCCGCGCTCGCCGGCACGAGCTATCCGATTGATCGTCACGCTGTAGCCAAGACGCTCGGCTTCGACGGCATCTGCGCGAACTCGCTCGACGCCGTGTCGGATCGTGACTTCGCCATTGAATTCACCGCGGCCGCCGCGCTGATCATGACGCACGTGTCGCGCTTCTCCGAAGAACTCGTGCTGTGGATGAGCCCGCGCGTTGGGTTTATCGACCTGGCTGACCGTTTCTGCACCGGCTCGTCGATCATGCCGCAGAAGAAGAACCCCGACGTGCCAGAACTGGCGCGTGGCAAGACGGGACGCGTGAACGGACATCTGATGGCTTTGCTAACGCTGATGAAGGGCCAGCCGCTCGCGTACAACAAGGACAATCAGGAAGACAAGGAACCGCTGTTCGATACCGTCGATACCGTCTCCGATACCCTGCGTATCTTCGCCGAAATGGCAGCGGGCATCACGGTCAAGCCGGATGCAATGCGGGCAGCCGCATTGCAGGGTTTTTCGACCGCGACCGATCTCGCCGACTACCTGGTGAAGCGCGGCCTGCCGTTCCGCGACGCACACGAAGCGGTGGCGCTGGCCGTGCGGATCTGTGTGGACCGCGGCTGCGATCTGGCCGATCTGACGCTCGACGAAATGCGCGCGGAATTGCCCAACGTGGCACGTTTGATTGGCGACGATGTGTTCGAGTACCTCACCTTGGAAGGCTCGGTCGCCAGCCGGAATCACGCTGGTGGCACGGCGCCGGAGCAAGTTCGGGCGGCCGCGAAGGCGGCTCGGGCGGCGTTGGGGTAAGAAAGGCGCCCTCACGATCGCTTGAATATCGTAGCTGATTCGGCTACGATCGTAGCCAATCATGCTACGTTCTCCATCCGAAACGCTCTTCAACAGCTATCGCCGGCGTGTTCTTGGACTCCTGCTGCTTCGGCCGGACGAGTCCTTCCACGTCCGCGAGATTGCCCGGCTGACCGGCACCGCCGCCGGCACACTTCACAAAGAACTGAGCAAGCTCGCCGCAGCCGGCATTCTCGTCGCCGAGCGGCGCGCTAACCAATTGGTCTATATGGCTAATCGCGCCTCGCCGATCTACGATGAGCTAGCCAGCATCATGCGGAAAACCTCCGGATTGACCGACGTTGTCGCTAATGCGCTCGCCTCTTGCGCCTCATTAATCGACGTCGCGTTCGTGTTTGGATCGGTTGCACGTGCACAGGAAACGGCACATAGCGATATCGACGTAATGATTATCGGCGAGGCAAGTTTCGCTGAAGTCGTCAGGCAGTTGTATTCAGCGCAAACCACTTTGGGACGCGAGATCAATCCCGTAGTGATGTCGGCAAACGAATGGCGTGCCAGTTTTGAACGCAAGGACGGGTTCGCTCTGGATTTGATGGACAAGCCGAAGATCTACGTGGTGGGCAACGAGCATGACCTTGCAAAACTTGTTGGGAATCAGCCTTGATTCGATCGCACCGAATCGCGAAACCATCGCGCGCCTGCTCGCGGCCGCGCAGCGCAATTTGCTGGACGCACGGCTCAACGCGCTGAGTCAGGAAAACCGCTTCGACGCCGCCTATAAAGCCATCATGCAGTTGGCCATGCTGGCGCTCAACGCCAACGGCTTCCGGACCCTGACCAGCCGGCCGGGACATCACCAGACCGCCATTCAATCGTTGACGCTCACCATCGGCTTGTCGACGGATCGGATGATCGTGCTCGACGCTCTGCGCAAACAACGCAATCTTTCCGATTACTCGGGCGATCTCGTCACTGACGCGGCCGTTCGTGAATGCATGTCAAGCGCAACAATGCTTCTTGATGATGTCCAGAAGTGGTTGACCGTTAATCGGCCCGAGCTCACCTAGCCAATACGTTGATCGGGCAGGACGGCGCTTGGGCGCTAGCGGGTTTTCTTGTCGACATTTTTCCGGGTTACCTTGACCCGTTGACAATGTGACGGATCGATACATTCCGACGACGAACAACGCATTTCCCGGATAATTCTGTGTCCATTCGAAATCCGCACCCATGATCATCCGTCCCAAACTCAACTGGTTCCGCATGCTGTTCGTCTGGCGCGGGTCCGTACTGCCGCAGCTGCTGCCGCGCCTCGCGTTGATCTTCGTGTTGTCGGTCGCGGCGATCGTGATGCACGACCACGTGCGGAATTACCCGGTCGGGCTCGGCACGCCGCCGTTCGCGCTCGTCGGCATCGCGCTCGCCGTGTTTCTCGGCTTTCGCAATAGCGCAAGCTACGAGCGCTGGTGGGAAGGCCGCAAGTTGTGGGGCTCGTTGTTGATCCACGGCCGCTCGATCGCGCGGCAGGCGCTGACATTGCCGCGCGGCGTGAAAATCGAAGATACGCGCGAGTTCATCGCGGGAATTGGCGCGCTCGGTCACGCGCTGCGCCACGAAATGCGCCGCACCGATCCCCTCCCCGATCTCGCCACGCGCCTTCCGTCCACGCTTTATCAGCGCGTCGTTCAAGCGCAATACCGCTCGTCCGTGATCATGCGATGGCTCGGCGAATGGGTAAGCACGCGCGCTCGCGAAGGCGCATTCGACGGCTACGGCGTGCTCGCATTTGAGGAAAATCTGAATGAGTTGTCCGCGGTGATTGGCGGCTGCGAACGGCTGGCATCGACGCCTCTGCCGTTCTCGTATTCGGTGATGATCCATCGCACCGTGTATCTGTTCTGCGTGATGCTGCCGTTCGGGCTTGTCGATGGCGCGGGCTTGCTGACACCCTTGTTCGCGCTGCTGGTGGCGTACTCGTTCATGTCGCTGGAGGCGATCGCGGCGCAGATCGAAGATCCGTTCGGCCTGGAAGAAAACGACCTGGCGTTGACCGCACTATGCGACTCGCTGGAGACCGCACTCCACGATATGGCCGCCGATCCGGCGTTCACACGACCACCCAAGGCATTGCCGGAACCGAACGTGACAGAGCGCCGGTTTATCGTTACTTAAGAAGCCAAAGCAAACTGAGCATCAATGAATGACAAAG
This sequence comes from Caballeronia sp. SBC1, assembly GCF_011493005.1. Lineage (NCBI taxonomy): Bacteria > Pseudomonadati > Pseudomonadota > Betaproteobacteria > Burkholderiales > Burkholderiaceae > Caballeronia > Caballeronia sp. SBC1. The sequence continues at coordinate 952,255 of NZ_CP049156.1, read as the reverse complement.
GCCCGCATTTCGCGGGCCATTGTCATTCCTACGTTCTCACACCGTCATCAGCGCTCAAGCGCCACGCAATCGACGAAATACTCAATACGCCCGTTGATCATCTCCCCGACCAACCCGTGGATATCGGTATGGAAGCCCGGGAAGCGTTCGTTGAACTCACGCGCAAAACGCAAGTAATCGACGATCGTCTTGTTGAAGCGCTCGCCTGGAATCAGCAACGGAATGCCCGGAGGATACGGCGTCAACAGAATGCTGGTCACGCGCCCTTCGAGTTCATCAATAGGCACGCGATCGATCTCCCTATGCACGAGCTTTGCATAGGCTTCGGACGGCTTCATGGCCGGTTCCATGCTGGACAGGTACATCTCAGTCGTCAGCCGGGCGATATTGTTGGCCCGATAAACGCTGTGAATCTGCGCGCAAAGATCCCGCAATCCCATGCGCTCATACGAAGGATGCTGCGCAATAAAGTCCGGCAAAACACGCCACAACGGCTGGTTGTTATCGTAGTCGTCCTTGAACTGCTGCAACTCGGTGACCATCGAATTCCAGCGGCCTTTGGTAATGCCGATCGTGAACATGATGAAGAACGAATACAGCCCGGTCTTCTCCACGATAATCCCGTGCTCCGCCAGATATTTCGTCACGATCGCGGCCGGAATTCCGGTCTCGCCAAACTCACCGTCCACGTTGAGTCCGGGCGTGATGATGGTCGCCTTGATCGGATCGAGCATGTTGAAGCCTTCGGCAAGCGGCCCGAAACCGTGCCAGCGATCGTTTGGCTTCAACACCCATTCCTCACGATCGCCAATGCCCTCTTCGGCGAGCGCTTCCGGTCCCCACACCTTGAAGAACCATTCGTCGCCGTATTCGTCGTCGACCTTGCGCATGGCGCGGCGGAAATCGAGCGCTTCCGCAATCGACTCCTCCACCAGCGCCGTGCCGCCGGGCGGCTCCATCATGGCCGCAGCCACGTCGCAGGACGCGATGATCGCGTATTGCGGGCTGGTCGACGTATGCATCAGATACGCCTCGTTGAAGCGATGCTTGTCGAACGTGCTGTTCTCGGAGTCCTGAACCACGATCTGCGACGCCTGCGAAATCCCGGCCAGCAGCTTGTGCGTGGAGTGCGTGGCGAACACCAGCGCGCCGGTGCGCGGACGGCCCGCGCCAATGGCGTGCATGTCCTGATAAAAGTCGTGGAACTCGGCGTGCGGCAACCAGGCTTCGTCGAAGTGGAGCGTGTCGAGCATGTCGCCGAGCAGATCCTTGATCATCTCGACGTTGTAGACGATCCCGTCATACGTGCTTTGCGTGATCGTCAGAATACGCGGCTTCACCTTCGGATTCTTCGCCAGCGCCTCGCGCGCGAACGGGTTCGCTTCAATCTTCTTGCGGATGTTTTCCGGCTTGAATTCGTCGCGCGGAATCGGTCCGATCAGGCCAAAGTGATTGCGCGTCGGCGTCAGGAACACCGGAATCGCGCCGGTCATGGTGATGGCGTGCAGGATCGACTTGTGGCAATTACGGTCGACCAGGACGATATCGCCAGGCGCAACGGTCGCGTGCCAGACAATCTTGTTCGACGTCGACGTGCCGTTGGTCACGAAGAACAAATGGTCCGCGCTGAAAATGCGCGCCGCATTGCGCTCGGACGCCGCGATCGGTCCGGTGTGGTCGAGCAACTGGCCGAGTTCATCGACGGCATTGCAGACGTCCGCCCGCAGCATGTTCTCGCCGAAAAACTGATGAAACATCTGCCCGAGCGGATTTTTCAGGAATGCAACGCCCCCTGAGTGCCCCGGGCAATGCCACGAGTACGAACCCTCTTCCGCGTACTGCACGAGTTCCTTGAAGAACGGCGGCGCCAGCGCGTCGAGGTAGACCTTCGCCTCGCGAATGATGTGGCGCGCGACGAACTCAGGCGTGTCCTCGAACATGTGAATGAACCCGTGCAGCTCGCGCAGGATGTCGTTGGGCAAGTGCCGCGACGTGCGCGTTTCGCCGTACAGGAAAATCGGGATATCTGCGTTGCGTCGTCGAACTGCCTGCACGAACGCGCGCAACGCGACAATCGCGGACGCCAGCTCCGGCGTATCGCCCTCCGCCAAGACCACGTTGCTGTCGGCGTACGGCAGCAATTCGTCGTCGTCAATCGATAAGATGAAGCACGATGCGCGGCTTGATTGCTGCGCAAACGACGTCAGGTCGCCGTAACTCGTCAGCCCAAGCACCTCGACGCCTTCGCGCTCGATCGCTTCTGCAAGAGCGCGAATGCCGGAACCCGAGATGTTCTCGGAGCGAAAATCTTCGTCGATGATGACGACGGGAAAACGGAACTTCATGCGGCGAATCTCCAAATGGAACGACCGCTGACCGAGTTGTGCGTGCTCGAGTCCAGCGGTCTTTCAAAAAGCGTTGCAATGACGTTTCTAACAAGCAAGAAACGTCAGGTTTTCGGCAGTGTTACGCCGATTTGCCCTTGATACTTGCCCCCACGATCGGCGTATGAGGTCTCGCAGATCTCATCGCTTTCAAAGAAGAGAACCTGCGCCACGCCTTCGTTCGCGTAGATTTTGGCAGGCAATGGTGTCGTATTCGAGAATTCGAGCGTCACATACCCTTCCCATTCCGGCTCGAACGGCGTCACGTTCACAATGATCCCGCAGCGGGCGTACGTGGATTTGCCGAGACAAACGGTCAGGCACGAGCGCGGAATCCGGAAATATTCGACCGTTCGCGCAAGTGCGAACGAGTTCGGCGGGATGATGCAGACGTCGCCCTTGAAGTCGACGAACGATTTTTCGTCGAAATTCTTCGGGTCGACAATCGTGGAATTGATGTTCGTGAAGATCTTGAATTCGTCTGCCACACGAATGTCATAACCGTAACTGGATGTGCCATAGCTCACGATCTTGCGGCCGTCTTCGGACACCCGCACCTGATCGCGCACGAACGGCTCGATCATGTTGTGCTCTTCGGCCATGCGCCGGATCCACTTGTCGGACTTGATGCTCATAAGGGAACGCTACCCAACGAAAGAGGCGGCTTGAAAGGGGCCGCCGGGCTTGAAACAGGGCGTGGCCGGAGACTCGGGATGAATGCAGAAGCACGCCGAAGCCAGCCAGACCAGACGAGAAGCCCGTATTTTACTTGATGCGCCGGCTGCGCGACGCGGCTATGCCAAGCGGCTGGGTCACGCGTCCCAACAGCCTGATTTCATTGAAAGATGAAGGATCACTGCCGGATCACACCGCACGCGAGAGCGGGACCGGCGCCATGCGGCACGATGGCGTAGGTGTCGGCGGCGTCGCGATGAAGCACGATGGCGCGCGACAACACCGAGCGCACGCCGTCAAGCGACACATCCGGCGCGACAATGAAGCCCGTCGCCGTACCGTTCGCGTCGGCGCGAATGCTGGCCAGGTCGCCTTCAACCTTGGTGCCGGAGTCGCTGCGCTCGGACGCCGGCGCGAAAACCGGGCCGCCGTCGGACGAGGTTGCGATGATGCAATCGCCGCGTTCGTGAATCTGCAGTGCGTGCTCGCTATTGGGCGGCATTCCCGACAGGTTGTAAGACACCTGGACACCGTCTGCGCGTTCGATGAACGTAACCGTGCCAGTCACCGTATTGCCGCCGGTAGGCTGCAACGTGGCGTCGGCACGTTTTTCGTGGTTCTGGAACAGGAGGCCGCAGCCGCCGAGCAGCATGACACTGGCCAACACGCTGACAGTCGTGCTCAAACTCAGTATCAGGCTCGGGACCGGGTGTCTCGCGGCAGGCAGTCTGCGCGATTCAAGCCCGTCGAATCTTTGTTTCATGCGATCCTCATGGCGACCCGCGACCACCCCGTGTGTTCACCTGGCCGCGCCAATCAAGGCGACATGATACCGCGACACGCGCCGCCAAAATCGCCCGCGTCTTCGTGCCGCCTAAGTGTTTTGCACTACGATGGTGGGGAACATCGACGTCATGTCACGCTGGCGTTCGGCAATCGAAATAGCCACCTTGCGCGCGATGGACCGATAAGCCTCGGCAATCTTGCTGTCCGGTTCCGAGATCACCGTCGGCTGGCCCGCATCGGTTTTCTCGCGGATCGCGATATCGAGCGGCAAGTGGCCGAGCACCGGCACGCCATATTCCTTCGACATCCGCTCGCCCCCGCCCGCGCCAAAAATATGTTCTTCGTGGCCGCAATTCGAGCAGATATGCGTGCTCATGTTCTCCACGATGCCCAGGATCGGGATGCCCACTTTCTCGAACATCTTCAGACCCTTCTTGGCGTCCAGCAACGCGATGTCCTGCGGCGTGGTGACGATCACCGCGCCCGTGACGGGCACTTTCTGCGAGAGCGTGAGCTGGATGTCGCCGGTGCCGGGCGGCATGTCGACGACCAGGTAATCGAGGTCCTTCCAATTGGTCTGGCGCAGCAATTGTTCGAGGGCGGACGTGACCATCGGGCCACGCCATACCATGGGATTATCCTGTTCGATCAGGAAACCGATCGAGTTGGCCTGGATACCGTGGCCCACCATGGGGTTCATCGAGGTGTTGTCGGGCGATTCCGGCCGGCCGGTAATGCCAAGCATCATGGGCAGCGACGGCCCGTAGATATCCGCGTCCAGCATGCCGACCGACGCGCCTTCGGCCGCCAGCGCAAGCGCCAGGTTCACGGCGGTCGTGCTCTTGCCGACCCCGCCCTTGCCCGACGCGACCGCAATGATGTTCTTCACGTTCGGCAGCAGCTTTACACCGCGCTGGACCGCGTGCGCGACCACCTGCGAGGCCACCGTGACCTGTACGCCAGCCACGCCTGGCACGCCAGCGACGGCGTTCGCCACAAGCGTGCGGATGGCGTCGAACTGGCTTTTCGCCGGATAACCGAGCACGATGTTCACGCTGACGTTTGCCCCGTCCACGGCCACGCTACGGATGCTTTTCGTGTCCGCGAAAGTGCGGCTGGTGTTGGGATCGATCAAACCGCTGAGCGCGGTGTCGATCTGGGCGCGATCAAGACTCATCGAAACTCCAGGGGAACGCTTTTTGCGATTGCGGATCGAATGGTCCGCACGCAAAGTATGAAATTGAAAGGAATTGTTGCATGACATTGCGTCGCCGCAGTGTGCGATGCACTATCCCACGCTGCCATGATTCGGGGACGCATCGTTATAATCGCTTGAATCCTTGGCCGTATTGTAGTGGCAGCCGCAACGACTCACCGGAAGACCCTACTGGGCTCCTTTCGGACCGTCGGTACTGGCTTTGTCTGAATTGGTATCCTGGAGAATGAACAATGAACTCGAAAATGATGACCCGCTTGTGCGTAATCGCTGTAGCGGGCACGCTTGTCGCCGGCTGCGCAACCCAGCAAGGCAATAACGCCGCCGTTGGCACGGGCATTGGCGCGGCGTCGGGCGCGGCGCTTGGCGCAATCTTCGGCGGCGGTAAGGGTGCGGCTATCGGCGCAGGCGTCGGCGCAGCGGCCGGCGGCATTACCGGCTACAACTGGCAAGCCATCAAGGGCAAGCTGACGGGCGCAACGAAGGGCACGGGCACGCAGGTGACGGAACAGCCGGACGGATCGCTGAAGGTCAACATTCCGAACTCGATCTCGTTCGACACCAACAGCTACGCGATCAAGCCCGGTTTCGCACCGGTGCTCGACCAGGTCACGCAAACGCTCACGCAGCATCCTGAGCTGATCGCGCAAGTGGTGGGTCATACGGACAGCACGGGCCAGCCGGCGTACAACCAGACGCTGTCGCAGAATCGTGCACAAAGCGTGGCTTCGTATCTGGCAAGCCGCGGCGTGGCAGGTCAACGTCTGTCGGCACAGGGCATGGGCCAGACCCAGCCTATTGCTGACAACAGCACTGAAGCTGGCCGTGCGCAGAACCGTCGCGTGGAAATCTACCTGCGCGCGACCGCGCAGCCGGGTCAGGTTCAGTAAGACGGTTGATTTACAAGAGGGATTGATGCGGTTGCAGGGTCGGAGGTTCGATTCGTTTCGCAGAAGAACAGCGGATACGAAAAATATTTGAAACTTTGCCTTGGCAGTCCGTGTCTGTATTAACGGTAGGTGGCTGGCTTTGCCGCCACGTGCCATTCTCCTCTTGTCGTTGTTGCTCCGGGGCCGTTAATCCGTTAATCGCCCCGGTTTTTTTTCGTCTGGATTTTGGGAGGTGTCCTCCGGCCAACCCCGGCCGCCCCTCCCCGCGCTCCATTACCGCCCGAGTGCGAACGAAAGACCCTTGGCTGTTAGAATCGTGATTCGCTTTTTCACGCAATCACTGAATTCTTCAACCGCAGGCCAGCGCCTTATGTCAGCACCCTCATCAGCACCCACCTCGTCTACATCCGTTTCCGCAGTGGCGCCCGCCACGCCCGGCCTTCGCCGAATTCTCGTCACGTCCGCGCTTCCGTACGCGAACGGTCAGATTCATATTGGCCATATGGTCGAATACATCCAGACCGATATCTGGGTGCGCTCGCTGCGAATGCACGGTCACGAGGTCTACTACGTCGGCGCTGACGATACCCACGGCACGCCAATCATGCTGCGCGCCGAGCAGGAAGGCATCACGCCGAAGCAGTTGATCGAACGCGTGGGGAAAGAGCACAAACGCGATTTCGACAGCTTCGGCATCTCGTTCGACAATTACTACTCCACCGACGCCGAAGAAAACCGCGTGCTGTGCGAATCCATCTACGGTTCGCTGAAGGCGGCCGGACTAATTGAAGCGCGCGACATTGAACAAGCCTACGATCCGGTCAAGGAAATGTTCCTGCCCGACCGCTTCATCAAGGGCGAATGCCCGAAGTGCGGCGCGAAAGACCAGTACGGCGACAACTGCGAAGTCTGCGGGTCCACCTACCAGCCGCTCGATCTGATCAACCCGTATTCGGTGGTTTCGGGCGCAACGCCGGTGCGCAAAACCTCGACGCACTATTTCTTCCGTCTCTCCGACCCGCGTTGCGAAGATTTCCTGCGCGGCTGGGTCAGCGGGCTCGCCCAGCCGGAAGCCACGAACAAGATGCGCGAATGGCTCGGTGACAAGGGCGAGGCCAAACTCGCCGACTGGGATATTTCGCGCGACTCGCCGTATTTCGGCTTCGAAATCCCGGGTGCGCCGGGCAAGTATTTCTACGTCTGGGTGGACGCGCCCGTGGGTTACTACGCCAGCTTCAAGAATCTGGCGGATGCGCGCGGCCTCGATTTCGAGGAGTGGATCCGGCCGGGATCGAAGACGGAGCAGTATCACTTTATCGGCAAGGACATCCTGTATTTCCACACGCTATTCTGGCCCGCGATGCTGGAGTTTTCCGGTCATCGCACGCCGACAAACGTGTTCGCTCACGGCTTTCTCACCGTCGACGGCGCGAAGATGTCCAAGTCGCGCGGCACATTTATCACGGCGAAAAGCGTGATCGATACCGGGATTAATCCCGAGTGGCTGCGCTACTACTTCGCCGCGAAGCTGAACCACACAATGGAAGACATCGACCTGAGCCTCGATGACTTCCAGGCGCGCGTGAACAGCGATCTGGTCGGCAAATACGTGAATATCGCGAGCCGGGCGGCGGGATTCCTGATCAAGCGTTTCGAGGGCCGCGTGCTGGACGGCGCGATGAATCATCCGCTGCTGCTGCAATTGCGCGCAGCGGTGCCGCAGATCTCGGCGCTCTACGAGGCGCGTGAGTACGGGCGGGCGTTGCGCACAACCATGGATCTCGCCGATACCGTCAACGCGTTTGTCGATACCGCGAAGCCCTGGGATCAGGCGAAAGACGAAGCCAACGCCGCCGCGCTGCATGAAACGTGCAGCGTGAGCCTGGAAGCATTCCGTTTGCTGTCGCTGGCGTTGAAGCCGGTGCTGCCGGTGCTGGCGGAATCGGTGGAAGGGTTCCTCGGCATCGCGCCGCTGGTCTGGTCGGATGTTTCCACACCGCTCAGTTCTTCGCAGCCGATCAACGCGTACAAGCACTTGATGACGCGCGTCGATCCGAAGCAGATTGAAGCGCTGATCGCGGCCAACCGGGAATCGGTCGCGCCGGGGCAAGCCGTTGCTGCCGCGCCCGCGGCTACTTCTGCTTCTGCGTCAAAGAAAGCGGCGAAGGTGAAAGAGCCAGAAGCGGAAGGCGTGATTTCCATCGATGACTTCGCCAAGGTCGATCTGCGAATCGCGAAGATCGTGAATTGCACAGCGGTCGAAGGGTCGGACAAGCTGCTGCAACTGACACTGGATGTTGGCGAGGAAAAAACCCGCAACGTGTTCTCCGGGATCAAGTCGGCCTATCAGCCACAGGACCTGATCGGAAAGTTCACGGTAATGGTCGCGAATCTGGCGCCGCGCAAGATGAAGTTCGGGCTGTCGGAAGGCATGGTGCTGGCCGCTTCCGCCGACGACGAGAAGGCCGAACCGGGTTTGTACATCCTCGAACCGCACGGCGGCGCCAAGCCGGGTATGCGCGTGAAGTAAAAGTACGGCTGGCGCGGTTTTTCAAGGCGCGCGAACGCAAGAGCAAAAGGCCGTTTCCAACTCACGTTAGAAACGGCCTTTTAGCTTTCATGCGGTCCGCAATCTACTTCCCCTCTGTCGGCCCATTCCTTCGCGACCACGAATCGAATCGCCGCGTGTAAAGCAGATCCATGCCCTGGAACGTGCCGCCGTATGCCGATATCGACCAAAAGCGCGACAGGCTCAGCGTCGCCTTGATCGCATTGCTCGCCGACTGCAGACCCTGCTCATAGCCAAGCACGAGCCGTTCATTGATCGCCTTCGACAACATCACGACTTGCGGATCGGTCAGCCCAACCTCACTAGTACCAATCGAAAACTCATCCAGCCCGAACGTCTGCGCAATCCGCTTGCCCTGCGAACTTCCCAGCAATGCGAGCGCATTCGTCATCGCGCTCTGCTGACCAATGTTGTTGCCCTGATCCGTGCCATGCCCGAAAAGCAACCACGACAACTTCTCGTTATCCGGCACGTTCGGCTCTGAGATCAGCTTGGCAACCGGCGACTGCACGGTGCCCGTCACCTGCACACCGGCCTCGATTTCCTGATTGCGCCGCATCGCCAGGATATTGATGCCGGGATTCGCGACCGGTCCGTTGAACGTGAAAAAGCCGTTTTCGATACCCAGCTTCCGCCCAAACGCCGTATAGGTAGAACCCGGCGTCACGCGCACGTTGCCCACCGCCCGCAGCGGCATGTTCGGCGCGCTCATCGCGGTGACGGTGCCGGCCAGGCCAAGGTCTGCGCCCGCACCACGGAAGCGAAATTTCTGGCCGAGATTGATATCAATATTCGCGCGCGGCGCGAACGCACCCACGGGCTTCTCGCCGGTCGCGACAACGTGCTGATCCTCGCCCTTCACGGTACCGTCGGGCCGCACGATCACGACGTCGTCGCCAAGCGACGGCGCCGATTGCTCAGGCAAATCGAAGAGCGCGTGATCAACAGTGAACTTGCCGTCAATCGCCATGCCGCCCTGCAAACCTGCGTTTGCCACGGACGCGCTCCCCGACAACTGCAACTGCCGGTCAGGCGACGCAAACAGTTCAAGCTTGTCAGCAATGATGCTGGCGGTCAGGTCCGGCTGCTGCTGATCCAGCCGCACCTTCCCGGTCGCGCGCAACGTGCCGCTCGCGCCGTGAAACTCGACCTGCTGGAAATCGACAAGATTCTCCGACAACGCAATCCGGATCACGCCGTCCTTCAACTGCACGCCCTGGTCGATGACCGTGACCGACAACGCGTCGCCGGTGAGCATGCCCGACAAAGTCGGTTTTGCAACGATCCCCGCGATGGTCAGCTTCAGCGCAAGGCGACCATCGAGCAAATAAGCCGGGCCGAACAACCCGCCGGTCGTGCGCAGCGTTGGAACGCTCGCGTCAATCGCTCCGCTCAGCGGCGCTTCGTCAGCAACCGTGAGCACACCGTCGCGCGCCACCAGGTTCGTGTGGACATTGGCATCAATCACGCCGATCCGCGTTGCCTGCGCGTGCACCGTCGCGTTGAGCCGATTGCCGCCGGTGAAGTCCGCGCGCGCGGTTATGTCCGTGATGCCGAGCGCCGCGACGCCGCGGGCGGCGTCAATGGAGACATCGCCCGAACGCCGCTTCAGTTGCACGTAGCCCGTCGCGGTGGCGCCGAGCGCAAAATTCCAGTCACCATCGAAAACCAGATCGGTCTTGGCCGGTGGCGGTCCGCCCTCCAGCTCCTGACGGATTTCGAGCAACCGCGCCACCGAGAGGTTCGTCAACTGGCCAGCCGAACTGATGCGCCCGCCATCGAGCGCGAACGATTTCAAGTCAAGCACGGCGCCTTCCGCCGACAAGCGCGTCGCGCCCAGCGCCACGTGGTTTGGCGCGTAGCTCACGGTTACCGGCGCGTCGAGATTCACATTCGGCGTGCCCTTGTTCGACAAGCGCGTCACCGTGCCGTCCCAATGCGCGCCGTCGCGGGCATCGGTCAGGCGGCCGCTCGCGGCCAGCGTCAGGTTGACCGCGTTACCACGCACCTTGCCAACCGCGGTTGCGTTGAGCGTATGGTTCGCGCGCGTGCCGTTCAGGTTTGCGTCGAGGCTCGCGAGATCGACGCCCTCCGTGCTGACATCGCGTGCCTGAAGCGTGAATATCAGCGCGCCGTTTGCACCGTCGCGGGCTTCCGCCCGGCCTTCTGCATGGCCAACTCGGTTCGCACCGAACACCACGCTGTCGGCCTGATAGTTAGCCGCCAGATTCGGATGCGCGAACGAACCGGTGACATCGCCGTCGGCCTTGATGAGCCCTGCCAGTCCGAAACCCAGCCGCTCGAGCTGCGGTGCATCGATACGAAAACGCAGGCGATCGCCCGGCGCGCCGAAACTGCCGTTGAGATCGACGTCGTTACCCGCTATGGAAAGCGTTGCCGTGCTCGGCAGGATGCGCGTTCCCACGACCTGGATGGTGCCCGCGCCGGTGAGCGGGAGGTTGTCGTAGACGCTGTCACCGAGCTTGAACTGGGCCTTGGTGGTAAGCGTGGGCGCGAGCACACCCGTTGCCGACAGCGTGCCGTTCACGCGTGCTTCGATGGGCCGGGACTTCGCCGCCGGCTTCGCTTTGGATCCCTTCGGCGGAGGCTTCGCGACCAGTTCGTCGGTCAGTAGCAGCGGATTGAAATCGATGAGCTTAGCCTTCAGGTCATAGCTCGAATGCGTGTCTTTTTGCAGCGCGCCGCTCAGCTCGATACGGCCTTTCCCTACGCTCAGTTTCACGCCATCGAACGCGGTTTGCCTGGCGTCGAGCGTGACCTTGCCTTGCGCGTGCAACGCCGCTTTCGGGTCGTTGAGGTCCAGCGTGATGGTTTGTGTATCACCTGCGAGATGGATGCCGATCGGCCCGGCAAATTGCGTGGGCCGAATGGTCGATTCGATTGCGTTCAGGTCAAGCTTCGCGACCCTCAGGTCGAACTGACCTGTCCCGCCCTTGAGCGTTCCGCCGCCGGTGACGGTGGCGTCCTTCAGCAGCCGCACGTTCAGGTCGGAGATGATTTGCGCCGATGCATCGAGCTTCACGTTCGCGCGGGCATCGATCAACGGAAGCAGTTGCTTGTCGACTGAGCCGGGCTTCGCATTCACGATCGATACCGGCCCGGTTACCACCAGCGCGTTCGGCGTAGCCGGATCGGGCTTCAGTTCGGCGCGCAACGCGAGATCCGCGAAGGGCGCGCTCGGGCTGAACGCCTGCGGATTGACGTGATCGATAGTCACCAGCGCGCGCTTGAGCGGCACGTCGCCGAACGGCGCAGCCTCAACGTGCGCCTGCCCCTTGAGCTTCAGGCCGCTCGCGTTGATATCGGCAGCCAGGTTTTCCAGCGACCCCGTCAAATGCGCAGCCACCTGCACGGCCTCGCCGCTGACCTCGCCCGAATAACCGGCATCGCCGGTCAGCGGAAACGGGCGCGCGCCACCATCGAGTTTCAAGGCGGCGGTGATGGCGCCGAACGGCGTATCGAGGCGCTGGATGCGGGCCTCGTGATAACGGCCATCGCTGTGTCCGTCGAGTGCGAGCCGCGAGAATTCGGTGGTCGTCGCGCCTTCATGGAGGCGCAGCTTGTTGAGCGTGACGTCGCTCACCGCAAGCTGGATCGGCAAGCGCAAATCCTGCGGCAACTCGGTCTTGCTCGTGTCTTTTGGCGAAGGCGCAATGCGCGCATCGACCGTACCAACGTGCAAATAATCGATGGTGAAACGTAACGGCGCGCGCGTCAGTTCCCATCGGCCGGAAGCGCTGTCCACGGCAATATCTGTTCCCTTGCCGTCGAGACTCTTCCAGTGGACGTTGCGCAACTGCAAGCCCGTCGCAATCACGCCGCCGTCTAGCGTGCCGCTCAGCCGGCCGCCGAGCAGCGACGTCGCCGCCTGCCATACATAGCGCGTCCCGCGCTCGCTGTTGAGCGCGTACAGGATCATTGCAACGCCGAGCACGAAGCACAGCACAAGCACCAGCACAGACCCGCCGAGCCATTTGGCCAGGCGCCGCCAGCCGCCGCGCCGTGGCTTCGGCGCGGGTGTGCTGTGTTCAGACGCGCCGTTCCCCCGGTCCTCGGAAGGGTCCGGTTGGCCTGCAGGAGATTGGCCGTTCTGGTCGCTCATGCGTGCAGGAACAAGTGAAGAAATACTCTAGGCAAATTCATCAAAAGGCGATCCCAAGCGTCAGGTACGGGCGTATTTCCCGGTTCTTGAAGCCATACGCAATATCCACGTTCACCGGCCCGACCGGGCTGCGCCAGCGCACGCCCACGCCCGTGCCCGGCTCGAATACGCGCTCTTTCCAGGTGTCGGTGGCCGTGCCTATATCGAAGAACACCGCGCCGCCCCAATCGTGCGAAAACCAGTGCTGATACTCCGTGCTGCCGGTCATCAGATACTTGGTCGGCAATACTGAGCCATCGACCTCGTTACCTATGCTCTGGTAACCATAACCGCGCACCGAATTCGCACCGCCCGCGCGGAACAGCAGCGACGCGGGAATGCCGCTCGAACTGCCCGCCGTAAACACCCCGCCGAACTCCGCGCGGAACACAAACAGGTCGCGCTTGCCCAGCGGCACGTATTGCAGCAGGTTTGTATAAAGGCGCCCAAAAGTTTGATCGGTGAGGATGCCCTTCACCGCCACGTCCGCTTCCGCGCGGATCAGATTGCCCGAGCGCGGAAACAGCGGATCGTCCACGTTACGGCGCACCCATTGCCACGACGGCACGAGCGCCCGGCTGGTGGAGGGTGGGGCGCCATTCTGCGTCAGCCGGTCGTCATAGAACAGCAGCGAATACGTGGTGTCTATGTTCTGCAGCGAGCGCGTGCGCTGCACGCCCACGCGAGCGCTGTAGATGCGCGTGTCGGATACGTTCGTGTTCGTGTATGAAGCCAGCACGCTGTTCACCCAGGTGCGGCCGTCCGGCGGCATGGCGAGCTGCACCTGGCCGTATTGCTGGGTCTGGTCCAGACGCCCGGATATGGTGAACGGATAAGCCTTGCCGAAGGTATCGAGGTAACTGTAAGCGCCCTGGATGTGCGGACCGGTATCTGTCGCGTAACCCACGCCGTAACGCACGCTGTTGTACGGATACTCGCTGACCTTCAGGTGCATCGGCGTTTCATTTGGCTTGGTTACGTCGTTGTCCGCGTCGATAGCGACCGACGCGTAATACGGCGTGTTCTGCAGCTGGCGCTGCAACTCGTTCACGCGCGCGACGTCGTAGGTATCGCCTGGATGAATCCGGTCCACGTTGTGAATGATCTGTTCCGGGTAACGCCGCACGCCGCTGATGTCGAGCTTGCCGAAGGTGAAGGTCGGGCCGCTGTCGAATGTCACCGACAAATCCGCTATATGCGTGCGCGGATTCACGCGCGCCTTCGACTGCGAGATTTTCGCACCAAGATACCGGCGGGCCTGCAGCGCTTTGAGCGCGGCATTCTTCGCGTCGTCCCACGCGCTTTGTGAGAACGGATCGCCTTCCTTGACTGAAAACGCAAGACGCGCGGTGTTTTCCTGCGCGGGGTCTTCGGTCGTGATCGCCCCCTTGAACGTCAGCGAAACGGACGCGACCTTGGTCTGCGGACCGGGATCGACGCTGATGGTGACGGACTTTTTATCGCCGTCATGTTTCACGTCGGTGCGCACGACGGGGGTGAAATAACCGTCGGTCGCAACGAGATCGCGGACCTCCTGCGGCGTGGCCGTGACCAGGAAGTCGAATTGTTCGTCGCTGATGTCGTCACGCTTCTTGAAACGCGATAAATCCAGATGGTCTTTCAACAGCGACCGGACACTGCGCGGTGCGTCAATATCCACGTCGTATTTGGCATGCGCCGGTTGAGCCACGGCAAAGAGCGCCAGCGCGTGGAACGACCAGACGACACGGCGCACGGATGACCACCACCACGCACGGGAAGGCGCCTTCGACGACGCGATGACCGGCGGCTTCAGCCGCCGGTCATCGGCTTGCCCGCGCTTGAAGCGCAGCGGATCAAACAGGCGCCCCGCCAAACGAGACCTCCGGGGTTGAATTAATGAGATTGCATGGGTGATACGGGACGGCCAGCGCTCAGTGCCGGCTCGATGCTGGCGCATTGTGGGGTAAACGCCGAGCGTCGGTCCAGCAGGCGCTATTTCACCACACTGGCGCGGCCGTCTGTCCCAAAAACCGCTGGGTTGGCCGATCGGACAACTCACGGACCGACCGTTGCCCGCTAAGCCTCACCGCTCCTAAAAATGCGGGAGGTGCGCCTTGGACGGCTCTCCGCCGTGCTTGTTCCTTGGGTGTTTCAATAATTGACAGGGTTTTACCGTTGTCTGCCGGGCCGTTTCAGTAGACCGATCGACCGATGTCTCCGGTTTCCGGCGACCTTCCAGCGGGTTAACCGCTCCGCTGCCTGATGCTTGCGGTAAAATTGCGCTGAATCACGGCGGCGTCTCGCTTGAGTCTCCGCCGCGCCTGTTTTCGAATCGCTCTGAGCCAACGGAAGTCGAATCATGTACCTGTCGGACATCACCCAGTTCATCAATCAGATGAAAGAGCAGAAACCGTCGCTCGAAGCAGAGCAGCGTCAAGGCCGTGCGCTGTTGTGGGATAAGCAGCCTATAGACCTCGACGAGCGCTCGGAAATCAAGACATCGCGAGTCGAACAAACGCCCTACGTCTACTACCAGAACTTCTGAACGTGAGTGCCGCCCGCGAGGCGCAGCCGGCTTCGGAGCGTTCGGGACGCCCAGGACACTCGGGCAAGGAAGATCGCGCCGCGGCGCTAGCCGCGCCCACGACCGACTCCACGCCGAATACCATTGACGGCGTGGCGTTTGCCCATCTGTACGGCGAACCGCTCTGGAAGCTGCCCACGGATCTGTATATCCCGCCGGACGCACTCGAGATTTTCCTCGAAGCGTTCGAAGGTCCGCTCGACTTGCTGCTGTACCTGATCCGCAAGCAGAATTTCAACGTCCTCGACATCCCGATGGCCGACGTCACTCGCCAGTATTTGGGCTACGTCGACCAGATTCGCGAATCCAACCTGGAACTCGCAGCGGAATATCTGTTGATGGCGGCCATGCTGATCGAGATCAAGTCGCGCATGCTGCTGCCGGTGAAAAAGGCGGATACCGGCGAGGAAGCGGAAGATCCGCGTGCCGAACTCGTGCGGCGCCTGCTGGAATACGAGCAGATGAAGCTCGCGGCGCAGCGCCTGGACCACCTGCCGCAACTGGGTCGCGACTTCCTCCGGGCAGACGTGTTCGTCGAGCAGAGCTCGGCGCAACGCTTCCCCGACGTCGATGCAAACGATTTGCGCGCTGCCTGGGCCGACGTCATCAAGCGCGCCCGGCTGGTCGAGCATCACAAGATCTCGCGCGAGGAATTGTCGGTGCGGGAGCATATGAGCGTGATCCTGCGGCGCCTGCAAAACAACCGCTTCATGGAATTCGGCGATCTCTTCGACCCGTCGCGCGGCGTGCCTGTCGTGGTCGTGAATTTCATCGCGATGCTGGAACTGTCGCGTGAAGCGCTGATTGAAATCACCCAGGCCGAACCGTATGCACCCATCTACGTGAGGCTCGCGTATTCGCCGGCTTAAGCCTTCCGTAGTGCATAGATGGCGCATAAGCAGCGCGGCGCCCTTCCCCTTTCTTTCCCCTTGGAGCAGCGTTTTCAAAGCTGCCCGCCAGGAGACACCTGCTAGATGAAAGTCATCAGCTCGATCCATGAACTGCGCGACCAGTTGCGCGGCCAAAACCGAACCGCCTTTGTCCCTACCATGGGCAACCTGCACGAAGGCCACCTGTCGCTCATGCGGCTGGCGCGCCAGCACGGGGACCCGGTGGTTGCCAGCATTTTCGTGAACCGGTTGCAGTTCGGACCGAACGAAGATTTCGACAAATACCCGCGCACCCTGCAAGACGATATCGAAAAATTGCAGGCCGAGAACGTGTACGTGCTGTTCGCGCCGACCGAAGCCGATCTTTATCCGGAGCCGCAGCAGTACCGGGTTCATCCGCCAACTAATCTGGGCGACATTCTGGAAGGCGAATTCCGGCCGGGTTTCTTCCAGGGCGTGTGTACGGTCGTGATGAAGCTGATGTCGTGCGTGCAGCCGCGCGTGGCCGTCTTCGGCAAAAAGGATTATCAGCAACTGATGATCGTGCGGCAGATGTGCCACCAGTTTGCGCTGCCTACCGAGATCATCGCTGCTGAAACCGTGCGCGACGCCGACGGCCTGGCGCTCAGTTCGCGCAATCGCTTCCTGCAGGCGGCCGAGCGCGCCGAGGCGCCGATCCTTGCAAAAACGCTGAATCGCGTACGCGACGCGGTGCTGGCGGGTAATCGCGACTTTGCATCGATAGAAAAAGAAGCCGTGGAATCGCTTGCACAGCGCGGCTGGCAGCCCGATTACATCGCGGTGAGAAAGCGCGTGGACCTGCTGCCACCCGGCCCGGCCGATACCGCGACACCGCTCGTCGTGCTGGCCGCCGCCAAGCTGGGCACGACCCGCTTGATCGATAACCTGGAAATTTGAACGAAAAATTGAGTGAGATACGCATGCAGCGAACGCTTTTGAAATCGAAAATTCACCGCGCCACGGTCACGCATTGCGAATTGCATTACGAAGGCTCGTGCGCCATCGACGAAGATCTGCTGGAAGCCGCAAATCTGGTTGAAAACGAGCAGATCGATATCTGGAACGTGAACAACGGCGAGCGCCTGACCACCTATGCCATCAAGGGTGAGCGCGGCAGCGGCATGATTTCGCTGAATGGATCGGCGGCACGCCGGGCGCAACTGGGCGACCTGGTGATCATTGCGGCGTTCGCGCTGGTCGACGAGGCGGAACGGAAGGCGGGCTGGAAGCCCGATCTCGTGTTCGTCGATGAAAAGAACCGTATCAAGGGAAACCGCGACCACGTGCCGACGCAGAACTGGACCTGAATCTGGTTCTGTCTGGTGCAAAAACGCAAAAACGCCGGTTGGTCTTCATGGAATTGAAGCCAACCGGCGTTTTTTATGGCCGAAAGGTCGCCTGCACGCCTACGTCTACTTCTTCGACACCCATTCAATAATCGGCTGCCACTGCTCGATATCCTTCTCCACCCGGCTTTTAGCGACGTCCCAGATAGTGAGCCC
Source organism: Caballeronia sp. SBC1 (assembly GCF_011493005.1). NCBI lineage: Bacteria > Pseudomonadati > Pseudomonadota > Betaproteobacteria > Burkholderiales > Burkholderiaceae > Caballeronia > Caballeronia sp. SBC1. Next base: position 934,594 of record NZ_CP049156.1, on the reverse strand, counting down.
GTGCGCCGCGACCTGCACGTAGTTCTGCGTATCGCGGATAAAACCCAGCACCGGCAGATCAAGCCCTTCCACGAACCGATGCAACTGATCCGCTGATTTCGTCCGGGCATCTACCCGCATACCCACCACGCCAACCTCGATTGTCCCCTTGCGCACTGCCTTTTCCTTCTGCAGCCGAACGAGAAAATCCTGCGTGGCGAGGATATCGAACATGGACGGCTGCAACGGCACGATCACCTTGTCCGCCAGCTCCAGCGCCAGTGCGAGACGAGTGCCGTGAATCCCGGCAGGCGTGTCGACAACCGCCTTCTCCAGACCTTTCGGCGGCTTCGACGGCGCATCGACATCGGTTTTCCACTCTTCTATCTTCGGCAGCGTATCCGGGCGCAAGCCCAGCCAGCCGTGTGCTGACTGCTGCTTGTCCAGGTCCGCGAGCGCAACCCACTCGCCGTTTGCCGCAAAATATCCAGCCAGATTCGTAGACAGCGTGCTCTTGCCCACGCCGCCCTTCGGATTCGCCACCACGATCACCGTCATAGGTTCAATCCACGCGTTGTCGGCCGCGCTTCACGCCCGACATCCCGGGCGTGCTGTAAGCGCTGCATTAAGTGAAAAGTTCGAGCCGTTGATACTATCGGATTTGCCTATTTCAATCCATGCGCGTCAACAACGTCGCTCAACTTCAAGGACTCCGCAACATGGCCACATTGCGCCCGGAAATCACCCTCGACTACCTGCGGGAACGCCAGCGCGGCTGCCTGCCGGAGCTGCTCGGCGTGCAAGTCGTATCGCTGGAAAGCGGCACGCTCACAGGCAAACTAACCGTGCGGCCCGAAGTGCTCGCACCGAACGGCTTCCTGCATGCGGCAACGGTGATCGGTCTCGCCGACACGTGTTGCGGCTACGCCTGCATCGCCCATCTGCCTGAGGGTGCGAAGAATTTTACGACCGTCGAGCTGAAGAGCAACCATGTAGGCACGGCACGCGAGGGAGTCATCACGGCCAAGGCCACAGCCGTTCATCTCGGCCGCACCACGCAGGTGTGGGACGCGATCGTGGCGAATGGCGAGGGTAAAACCATCGCCTTGTTTCGATGCACTCAGATGATCTTGTATTGAAGGCGTGTCCGGTATCAGGCGCTTCTACGGGTACGTGCCGTGTACCCGATTGTTGATATCACCCTGCCCCTGCCGCCTTCAGGCGAACATCGAACCGAGGGCGTCCAGGTCCAGCGCTTGCCCGAGCGTATCGGCGAGACGGTCCAGGGAGGCCTCCCGCAGCGCCGGGTAATCCAGCGCCGCGGCTTCGCGCAAACCCGCCCATTCGAGCAGCGCCGCGCAGGCTTCCGGGGTATCGAAGATGCCGTGCAGATAGGTCGCGGCGATCTGATTATCGGCGGAAATCGCGCCGTCAGGACGCTCGCCATCAAGCATCACGGCCGGCCGGGCGAGCGCCGCGCCCGTCGTGCGGCCCATGTGGATCTCGTAGCCCCGCACGGGCGCGGGGCCGATGCCCGTTGCGCCTAATGTCAACCGGCCCGTCACGTTGTCGAGCAGCTTGTCCGCCGTCAGCGTGGTATCGAGATCCAGCAGGCCCAGGCCATTCACGCAGCCAGCCGGCCCTTCGAACCCCTGCGGGTCATCCACTGTGCGGCCGAGCATCTGCATGCCGCCGCAAATGCCCAGCACCTTGCCGCCGTATCGGAGATGCCGCTCTATCGCGCGATCCCAGCCGTTTTCGCGCAGCCACGCCAGATCGCGTTGCACGCTTTTCGACCCCGGCAGCACGATCAGATCGGCCGGCGGCGGCGCCGTCCCTGCACGTACATAGGAAAAATCGACCTGCGCGTGGGCGCGCAACGCATCGAAATCCGTGTGATTGCTGATACGCGGCAACGCCGGCACGATCACCTTCAGCACCTCGCCGCCCGCTTCGCCACGCGTGTGCAACTGGCTCGGCAGCATGTCCTCGGCATCAAGCGTCAGGCCATGCAGATAGGGCACCACGCCAAGCACCGGCTTGCCAGTCTGCGCTTCGAGCCAATCGAGGCCGGGCTGCAACAGGCTGATATCGCCACGAAAACGGTTGATCACGAAGCCGCGAATCCGCGCCCTTTCCGTCTCCGATAAACACGCGAGCGTCCCGAGCAAATGGGCGAACACGCCGCCGCGGTCGATATCCGCCACCAGCACCACCGGGCAATCCACGCGCTCGGCAAACCCCATGTTGGCGATGTCGCGATCCCGCAGGTTCACCTCGGCCGGGCTTCCCGCCCCTTCCACGATAATCGCGTCAAAACGCTGCTGAAGCCGGGCGTACGAGGCGAGAACGGCCTCGAAGGCGACGGTTTTGTACTCGTGATACGCACGGGCGTCGAGATTGGCATGCGCGTGGCCGTGGATGATCACTTGCGCGCCACGATCGCTGGTGGGTTTGAGCAGCACGGGATTGAAGTCGATTTCCGCGTCCACGCCCGCCGCCATTGCCTGCAGCGCCTGCGCGCGGCCGATCTCGCCGCCGTCGACCGTCACGGCGCTGTTGAGCGCCATGTTCTGCGGCTTGAACGGCGCCACTTTCCTGCCGCCGCGCCGCGCGAGCCGGCACAAGCCTGCGACCAGCGTGCTCTTGCCGGCATCGGAGGTCGTGCCCTGGATCATCAGCGTGCCGCGCGGTGCAAATTGCATGAGGGTTTCCGTCGCCATCGGTTCTCTGGGAAGCCGCTATGGTAGCGCCCGCCGGTACAATATTGCGATGACTCCACCCGACCTCACCTTCATTCTCGGCGGCGCGCGCTCGGGCAAGAGCGCGTACGCCGAGCGGCTGGCCGCCGACAGCGGCTTGCCCGTTACTTACGTGGCGACGGCGCGTATTGGCGATGCCGAATTCGCTGTGCGCGTGGAACAGCATCGCGAACGCCGGCCGTCGCATTGGGCGCTGGTCGAAGCGCCGCTCGATCTGGGCGGCGTGCTTCGCGAACTGGATCGCGAGGGGCATGTGGTGCTGATCGACTGCCTGACACTATGGCTCGCCAACCTGCTGTTCCCCGCCGATGGCAGCACACCCGACGGCCCGCCGCTGCAAGCCTTCGGCGACTTCGACGCCGCGCTTTCAAACGTGCGCGGCAAGGTAATCATCGTGAGCAACGAGATCGGCCTGGGCGTGGTGCCAATGGGATCGGTGACACGCCTTTACGTCGATGAACTCGGCCGGCTCAACCAGCGCGTCGCCGCCGCGAGCACGCATGTGACCATGATGGTCGCCGGCCTGCCGCTCGTGCTCAAAGGCTGACATGCTGCTGCTCTCCTTCTACGCCACGGCGATGCTCGCCATTGCGGGCGTTGTGATCGACCGGATCTTCGGCGAACCAGCCACACGGCATCCGCTGGTCGCGTTCGGGCGGCTTGCCACGCGTATCGAAGCAAAGCTGAATACAGGGTTCCGGGCACGCCCAGCCGGTATTCTCGCGTGGCTCCTGGCCGTCGTGCCGCCGGTGGCGGTGAGCTGGATTCTCGTGAGCGTGCTGCCGTTTGCAGCTGCGTGTGCCGTGCATGTCGCGTTGCTGTGGTTCTCGCTCGGCGCCAAAAGCCTGCGCGACCACATCGTGCCCATCGCTCGCGCGCTCGGACTCGGCGATCTGGCCGCGGCGCGAAAGCTGACGGCGCGGATCGTCTCACGCGACACTACAAACGCCGATGAAGCCGCGCTGTCCCGTGCCGCCGTGGAATCCGCGCTGGAAAACGGCAACGACGCGATTTTCGGTGCGCTGTTCTGGTTCGTCATCGCGGGCGGCCCGGGCGCGTTGATGTTCCGCCTTGCCAACACCCTCGATGCAATGTGGGGTTACCGGACGCCGCGTTATCTGCGATTCGGCTGGGCAGCCGCCCGTTTCGACGATGTCCTGAACTTCGTGCCCGCGCGGCTCACGGCGGCAAGTTACGCCCTCCTCGGTGATACACGTACCGCGTGGCGCTGCTGGCGCACGCAGGCGCCGCTGTGGGACAGCCCGAACGCGGGGCCGGTGATGGCCGCAGGCGCTGGCAGCCTGAACGTGTTGCTCGGCGGCCCCGCCATCTATCACGGCACGCTGGAAACGCGGCCCGTGCTCGGGTTTGGAATGACGGCCTCGCCGCGCCACGTGGTGGCGGCAATGCGGCTGGTTGAGCGCACGACGATGCTCTGGCTCGCCGTGCTGCTGGTGCTGGCTTTCACGGGCGTGGGGTTTCATGGCTGATCCCATCCGGCATGGCGGGAATCTGCGGGAAGCCGCGCGTCGATACGGAATCGCGCTGGGCGACTGGCTGGATTTATCGACGGGGATCAATCCGCGGGCGTATCCGGTCCCGCCCGTGCCCGTGGATGCATGGCGTCGCTTACCCGAAGACGCCGACGGTCTGGCCGAGCTTGCAGCGCGTCACTATGGAGCGCCAGGAGCGCTGCCCGTCGCGGGTAGTCAGGCGGCGATTCGTGCGCTGCCGGGCGTGTTGAAACGCGGCGTTGCGGCCGTTGCGCCGTTGACCTACGGCGAATACGGGCCTGCGTTCGAAGGCGCCGGGCATCGGGTAGTCGGCCTCGATGTGGCATCAACGGAATTGAAGGATGACATCGATCATGTGATCATTGCGAATCCTAACAATCCGACGACCGAACGTATCACGCGTGGTGTGCTGCTGCGGTGGCATGCGCAATTGGCAGCGCGCGGTGGCACGTTGATCGTTGACGAAGCATTCGCCGATGCCTACGGCGATCCGGCCATGTCGTTGGCATCGGAGAGCGGGCGGGAGGGGTTGGTCGTGCTGCGCTCGGTCGGCAAGTTTTATGGGCTGGCCGGGATTCGCGCAGGGTTTGTGCTCGCGGCGGCACCCTTACGCGATGCGCTTTCTGAAGCACTCGGTGCGTGGACCGTAAGCGGTCCGGCACGACACGCGGTACAGGCAGCGTTCAATGATCTTTCATGGCAAGCCGACACTCGCGCCACGCTGGCTCGGGATAGCACAAGGCTGGCAGCGCTGATCCGCAGTCAAGGTTTCGATCCTCATGCAACGCCGCTTTTTGTATGGTTCGAGACCAGCAAAGCAGCGGCGTTACAGCACGCTTTGGCTACGCGCGGAATTTGGACACGTCTCTTCGAGCACGGCGCGTTACCGAGTTTGCGGATTGGTTTGACGGGATCGGAAGAGGAATGGGCGCGGTTTGACGAAGCGTTTATTGCCGCCGTGAACGCGATCCGCTGAACGATCGAGCTCTTCACGCCCAGCGGTCCACCCACCGCGTTCTCGAACAAAAGCTCGCGTACTCATGTATCGATCACAAAACCCGCTTCGTATGCAGCGCTCGCCATGCATGACGCACCCGAACCAACACACCTCATGACTTTGCGCCACCTCCTCACGCTGACCTTTATCACCGCGATTTTTGCATCGGCCCAAGCCCGCGCCGAAGCCCTCATCGTCACTGACGACACTGGCGCCACCGTCACCCTCGCCGCCCCGGCACAGCGCATCGTGAGCCTCGCGCCGCACGTCACCGAACTCCTGTTTGCTGCGGGCGGCGGTGCGCGCGTGGTAGGAGCGGTCAGCTATAGCGACTACCCGCCGCAAGCCAAAAGCGTCCCGCGTGTTGGCGACAACAAATCGCTCGACCTCGAACGCATCGTCGCGATGAAACCCGACCTGATCGTCGTCTGGCGTCACGGCAATGCGATGCGGCAGATCGACCGATTGCGCGAACTGCATGTGCCGATGTTTTTCAGCGAGCCGCACAGGCTGGACGATATCCCCGTCACCATCGATAAACTTGGCGTGCTGCTCGGGACATCGGCTCAGGCGAACAAGGCGTCGAATGCATTCCGTCACGACATCGCCGGCTTGCGGGCGCGTTATTCGAACCGGCCGCCGGTGAGCGTGTTTTACCAGGTCTGGGACGACCCGCTGATGACGCTCAACGGGACGCACATCATCAGTGAAGTGATCGATCTATGCGGCGGCCACAACGTGTTCACCGACCTGAAACCGTTGGTGCCCACCATCTCGACCGAAGCCGTGCTGGCAGCTGATCCCGAAGCAATCGTGACAGCCACGCCCGGCGCGACGAGTTCAGAGCATGCGTTGCCATCGCTGGATGCGTGGCGCAAATGGCCTTCGTTAAAGGCGGTCGCGCGCGGCAATCTGTTTGGTATAGACGGTGATCTGATCAACCGGCCGACACCGCGTCTCGCGCTCGCAGCGGCCACGTTGTGTGAAGACCTGGAAGTAGCCAGAACGCGGCGCCCGAAGTAGAGATCAGGCGTTCCAGCGCACCAGCAGCCACTCATTGCGCACGCGTTTCAACCAGACGATCGCGCCAAAATCCAGCGGCCATTGGATCGCGTTCGCGTGCGGGACGCCGAGTAGATGAGCAGTCAGTACGCGTATCACGCCGGCATGTGTCACCGCGTGAACAGGACCAGTGGTACTGGCGGTACAAACGGATTCGGCCCAACCCACCACGCGCTCGGCGAACTGCGCGACACTCTCGCCGCCATGCTCGCGTGCGTGTTCAAGATCCTCTGCCCAGCCATCGATCATTGCACGATCAAGACCATCCCAGCGCTGCCCTTCCCATGCGCCGAAATCGAGTTCCTGCAAACGCGCATCAGCTTGGACAGGACCTAATGCTTCGGCCAACAAACGGCATCGGCTTAACGGACTTGTATGCCAGACACCTTCAAACGCAGGCACTTTCAGCAGCTGCAAACGATCCTCCAACAAACGCGCTGCATCAGTCGCATCGCCCAGAAGCGGGACGTCAGTGCGGCCATAACAAATCCCGGTGTCGATACCAACAGCCGGATGGCGAATCAGGACGAGATCCATCCGAGTCCAATCAGGTAGATAGCGAGTTCAAAAATTTGCTGCGCGAAGCCGAGGCAATCGCCGGTATAACCGCCGATACGCTTGACGAAATATCGCCCCATGGCAAAACGCAACACACCAAGCGCCACGATCATCACGCATCCAAGCCGCCAGTCGGGCCAGAAAAGCCAGGGCAATCCGAACAAGGCAGCTAACAGAAACGCGCCCGCACTCATCTTCTGCGCGACCGGTTTCGCCTTGCCTTCGGCCCGTACATAGTCGAGCGTGCAGAGATAGCTGATGGCAAACGTGCGGCTTGCCGCATGCGCCGCGACGATCATCCATGCGGTACGCAACGGCAGCATCGTAGCCAATGTCTGCCACTTCAGCGCAAGCACGACGATCAACGCAATGGCACCAAAAGCGCCAATCCGCGAGTCGTGCATGATGCGCAAGACGTCCTCGCGGGTGGTCGCGCCGCCGAAGGCATCGGCGCAATCGGCGAGGCCGTCTTCGTGGAACGCACCGGTGACAAGCAGCGTTGCCGCCATCGACAACAACACCGCCACGCCTGCCGGAAACACCTGCAGCGCGGCGAGATAAACGACCGCGCCAAGCCCGCCGACCATTGCACCGATCAACGGAAAATAGCGCGCTGCCGCGTTCAGATAATGCGCTTCGAAACCGACCCAACGCGGTACCGGCACGCGGGTGAAATACCCGAGCGCGGTGAAGAAGTAGCGCAGTTCCTGCGATGGCCGGTTCATGACAGGATCACACTGCCTTGTCGGACACACCAGCGGATTCGAAGCTCGCCATTTCATTGATAAACGCCACCGCCGCGCGCAACAATGGCAACGCGAGCGCGGCGCCGGTTCCTTCGCCCAAGCGCAACCCAAGTTGCAACAACGGTGCGGCGTTGAAATGCTCCAGCATCCGCCGATGCCCCGTCTCATCCGATGCATGCGCAAACACGCAGTAGTCGAGCACAGCCGGGTTAAGCGCATGGGCCACAAGCAACGCCGACGTAACGATAAAACCATCGACGAGAATCGTCATGCGCGCTTCAGCCGCCGCGAGGAAAGCGCCTACGATCATCGCGATTTCGAAGCCGCCGAAAGTGGCCAGCGTCTCGAGCGGATCGGTGGATGCAGCGTGTTTTTTTAAAGCTGCAGCAAGCACATCGCGCTTATGGTTCAAGCCGGCGTCATCGAGGCCCGTGCCGCGTCCCACACACGCCTCAATTTCAACGTTGCAGATCCGGCTCATCAGACACGCCGCCGCCGATGTATTCGCGATCCCCATTTCGCCGAAGCCAATCACGTTGGTCCCGAGCGCCGCGTGAAAACGCACGCGCGCAGCCCCTCGCTCAATGGCTTGCAACGCTTCATCATGCGTCATGGCCGGTTCGTGCGCGAAGTTGCGCGTACCGCCGCGCCGGATCGCTGCATCGACGAATCCTGCCGCCGGCGCTACCGACGAAGCACTCGCCACGCCTGCGTCCACCACTTCAAGCGTCATGCCCGACGCCTTCGACAACGCATTGATCGCCGCCCCGCCCGCGATGAAATTCGCGACCATCTGTACCGTAACTTCCTGCGGGAACGGACTCACGCCCTCGGCTGCAATCCCATGATCGCCAGCAAAAACAATGATCGCCGGACGCTCGATACGCGGCCGCAGCGTCTGTTGAATCAGCCCGATCTGAAGCCCGAGCGATTCGAGCCGGCCGAGACTGCCGGGCGGTTTTGTCTTCGTATCGATCACATGTTGCAGCTCGGCCGCCATCGATCGATCGAGCGGTTCAGGACGGGGAAGTGTGTCGTTCATAGTGATGTGTAAGAAGAGGTTGAACGCATCACGGGCACGAGCGCTTCGTGACCGTCCTGCTGGATCAGGGTAAGCGGATAACCGAACGCGGCGCCGGCACGCTCGGGCGTGAGGACATCGCGAACAGGGCCGGCATGCGTGTGGCCGGCGCCATCGAGCAGCAAAGCATGCGTGGCAAAACGCCGGGCAAGGTTCAGATCGTGACACGAGAAAATCACGCTGCGTTGTTTCGACCTGACCCAGCCGCTCAACGCTTCGAGACAATCGATCTGATGATGCACGTCGAGATGCGCCAGCGGTTCATCGAGCAGCAACAATGGAGCGTCCTGGCACAAGGTCGCGGCCAGCGCCACGCGCTGACGTTCGCCGCCTGACAACGACAGGACATCGCGTGCAGCGAACTCAGCGAGGCCGAGCATATCGAGCGCCGCGTGCGCCGCCACGCGGTCGGCGTCGCTTTCCCAACCCCAGCCGGTCAGATGAGGAAAGCGATTGAGCATGACGGTATCTAGTACGCTGGCGCTGAACGCATCGTGCGTGGCTTGCGGCATCAACGCGCGGCGGCGGGCGAGTTCGCTCGCGCCCCACGCGCTCAACGCTTTTCCATCGAGTGAAATCGCATTCGATGCCGTCTTCGATACTCCCGCCATCGCCGCAATCAGCGTTGTCTTGCCGGCACCGTTCGGACCGGCGACGCACCATATTTCGCCCGGCGCGAAGGTCTGCGTGAGCTCCGCGATCAATACGCGACTCCCTGCGTGCAACGTGAGATTGGTGATCTGAAGTCCGTTCATGGCGCGCGCCTGAGGAGCATCCACAAGAACACCGGCACGCCGGTCAGCGCGGTAATGACGCCCACCGGCAACTGCGCCGGCGCGATCACCGTGCGCGCGATCAGGTCCGCTCCCATCACAGCCAGTCCACCGGCAAGCGCCGATGCAGGCAGCAGCATGCGCTGATCGTTGCCGAACGCGAGCCGCAACACATGCGGCACCACGAGCCCGATAAAACCAATGGTCCCCGCCGTCGTCACCGCAGCGGCCGCCGCCAGCGACGCAACGAGATACACACGCACTCTCAACTGCACGACACGCACGCCGAGCGCCTCTGCCGCTACGTCGCCACGCAGCAGAATGTTGAGCTGAGGCGCGGCCGGCACGATCGCGATCAACGCGATCACCAGCGCAATCAAAGCGGTCCATGGCGTTGCGACGCCGTTCAGGTCGCCGGTCAGCCAGAACACCATGCCACGCAAACGATTCTCCGGGGCGATAGCGAGCATGAGCGTGATCAACGCGCCCCACCCCGCCGCGATCACCGCGCCGGTCAGCAGCAATCTCGGCGATGTGTCCTGCGGCTCCCCACGCCACAACTCGCGCCGGGCGAGGCCGAGCACCAGCAGTATCGACAAGAACGCGCCCGCGAAAGCGGCAACGTCGACGCTCCACCACGACAAGGAGAACAACATCGCGGCGAGTGCGAACGCGGCCGCGCCACCCGATACGCCAAGCACATACGGTTCCGCCAACGGATTGCGCAGCAAGACCTGCAGCAATGCGCCGGCCATGCCAAGCAAGGCACCCGCCGCAAAACCGCCGAGTGCGCGCGGCAAGCGCAGGCTGAGCACGATTTCATCGATCACGTCAGTCGACCGGGACGCGAGCGCCTGCATCACCCGCAGCGGCGACACGGCAATACTCCCCAGCGCCAGCGACGCCACGAACACAGCGAGCGCCGCCAGAGCAAGCCCGGTCCAGACCATGAAGGCGCGCTGGGCGTTCATGCGTTTAACGTTCACCGCGGCTGTCAGCCGGGCATGATCGAGGTACCTCGACGCGGCGTGTTGTACGGATGCGCAAGCTGATAGTCCTTGTTGACGAGGTTGCTGAGGTTATTGATAAGCGCGCCGCCCCACGGAATGGCGACGCTTGGGACGATCCAACGGATTGCCGCTGAACGGATAGTACAGATCGTCGAAGGTTGCAGCACGGCAGATAAGCGCCACGTTTCCTGGTGAAGACCTGCACCACGCCGCCACCGGTATTCATTCCATACAGGGCGGACCCACTGCCGTTGACCGCTTCTGCGTCATCGGGCATCCGTTGCGAGCGTTGCGTTGCACCACGTCCCACCGATTTCTTCCTCTCGCCATTGATCCGCACAAACGACCGAGCTGACGATGCGCCGCGCAAGAACCATCTCGCCGATCCATCCGGGCAGCCCTGGCGCGTAATCTGCGTATCAGGCACGCCGCCGGACAGCATCACGGCGCGAGCAGTAGGTGAAACCATGACGGGAGAAGGTCCGGTTGATGCATGAGCAACGCGCCGCGCAAGTCCATGCCCCCGAACGCAGCCAGCGAGGCCCATGTTCCTCTCAAAGCCGGTATCCGGGCTGGCGATGCATCGGGCCGCCTTCCCGCGCGAGGACGCGCAGTGACAAATCCACGTCCTGCCGGACGCCATTTCGAGTGGTGAAACCTGTTGTACAGCCCGCGCCGGGACCGGCTTGCAACTTGCGTTGGAGTCGCTTACCGTTGCGGGGGCAGCGCAGGTCGGCTCGTCCGGATGGCCTTTGCTCCCTGCCTCCGCTCAACTGGCTGCGGGCAGGCACGCACGAGCGCCTGGGTGGCGGGAGTTTAAGAGCGGCACAATGGCCCGTCAAGAAAGCGCGACAATGCAGGCGTACAGACCGTTCGTACCGTGGTTCGATGATTCGATTTACCCCTGTTTTAAAGGCTCCCGCGCGATATTCCGAAGAACGCTCGCACGCCTGAATGAATGGGAAAATGAATCCCTATAAAACGTTTCCCCCTACAAATAAAGGGCCGCGCCCATGCTTTGAAGACCGACTGCTGTTACGTCTGGAAACGAACCAAATTTCTGAAGCGCCTGAGAAGCGCGCTAAAATGCGAGGTCTTAAGAGGACGCAGCACATGCTCAACGAACTCGAATCACTGTCACAGAATATCGGCCGGCTGATCAAGATCAGCGAACGCCATCATCAAGCTCACAACGCGTTGGCCCAGCAACTTGAACAGTTGCGCGCCGACTATGCCAACACGCAGGGCGAACTTGCGGCCATGCGCGAAGAACGCGACGCACTGGTGGCGGAGCGCGACTCGCTGTCGGCCAAAATTGACGACGCTCAGATTCGTCTCAACGCGATTCTCGAAAAATTGCCGCGTGCGAAGGCTGCACCGGAGCCGGATAACCAGCTTGCCCTTTTGCCTCCCGATGGCGGCATCGAACCGGATACCGCCGACACGGCGCACGGTGCGTTGCATGAAGAATCACACCATCACGGGGAAAAAGCATGACGACAAAACAGATCGAGGTATCCATTCTCGGCGCGCCGTACCGGCTCGCGTGTTCACCGGAAACCGAGGGCGCGTTGCGCGAAGCGGTGGCTCGCGTAGATGCGGAAATGTCGAAAGTGCGAAACGCAAGCAGCGTGCGCGGCACGGATCGGATCGCGGTGATGGCGGCGTTGTCGCTGGCGTCGGAATTGCTCAAACTGCAAAACAGCGTGCGTCACGGCGAAGCATTCCCGGCCGAAGAAATTCGCCGCACTATGCATCAAATGAATGAACAACTGGGCGTTGTGATTTCACAATACGAAGCACTGTAGTTGCCAACTTAGTTGCGGCAATGACCTTCTGATAGTAAGCGTGTAGCGGCTGAAATTTGCTTTAAATGCTTGACGCGCAAGCTAATGTGCGGATGTTATTTTGTTGCCGGAGTCCTGGCACGATTCCGCGTTTTGATGCATTTAACAAATTCATCGGCCACCACCAAGTTTTCCTGGATCATTGCTGCATCGTGCCGTCGATTGGTGTAAAGTGACTGCTCCCTGCCTGGTTTGCCAAGGTCATATATTCCTTGAACCAATGCCATTGCGCACGGTTGCGGGATCTTGTAGCACTGGCGAGCGCGTCACTCTGTCTGATGAGCCCAAGGTGCTGCTTACTGCGACCAATCTTGAACCCAGGTTCAGGATGCCGGCCTAGCGGCTTGGGCGGGGACCCTTTTAAACAGCATGCGTATTTGTGTTTTGCGTTTGGGTTGCGCATGCTGGCAAGCGGTTGAGTTGACTGAATGGACTAACGGCGCTGGAGCTTCTCCGGCGCCGTTTTCTTTTGCATCGTGAATCCTGCATCGTGCATGCTTCTTTGCTCGGCGCCTTTCTCCATGGAAAACATTCATGCACTACTGGCTGATGAAGTCGGAACCGAACGAAGCGAGTATTGACCATCTCGCTCACGCGCCGAAAAAAACCTTGCCGTGGACCGGCGTGCGTAATTACCAGGCACGCAACTTCATGCGCGACGGCATGCAGATTGGCGACGGCGTGCTGTTCTATCACTCGAGCTGTCCGCAACCGGGAATCGCAGGCATCGCGAAGGTATCGTCGGCTGCTTATCCCGATCCCACTCAATTCGATTCCTCCAGCCACTACTACGATCCCAAGTCATCGCCGGAAAAACCGCGCTGGTTGCTCGTCGACGTTCACTTCGTGAAGAAGACACCGCTCATTCCCCTCGCCGTGCTACGCGATCACGTGGAGCTTGCCGACATGCAAGTGCTCGCCCGAGGCAATCGCCTTTCAATCACGCCGGTAACGGAAGCGCAGTGGCGCTTTATCAACGAACGTCTCTTGTGACGCCCCTCGTAACCTCGTTGAAGGGAACTTCGCACGTGTGAGAGGCGCCTAAGCTTCGCGTCACATGACGCGCACTCATGCTTACGGAGTTAGACGATGACAAAGAAAAACACCACTTCCACACTGGCAGCCGCTGTGCTGCTTGCTGGCGCCGCCATGGCACAAAGCGCCTTTGCGCAAAGCGTCGTTCAGGCGCAGCCGTCGGGCGTGTTGTCGCTGTCGGCACAGGCCAGCGCAGACGTGCCGCAGGACGTGGTCGACATCACGCTGTTCTATGAGCAGGAAGCGCAGGACCCGGCCTCATTGACGACCGTGCTCAACCAACGCGCGGACGCCGCGCTGCGCCAAGCGAAGGGTGTCGATAACGTCACTGCGCACAGCGGTTCGTTCACCGTCTTCCCGTCAACGGATCGCGATGGCCGCATCTCCGCATGGCGCGGCCGCACGGAAGTCGTGCTGGAGTCGAAGGACTTCGCCGCTGCGTCCAAGCTGGCAGGCAAGATGAGCGATTCAATGCAAGTAGGCAGCGTGACGTTCTCGCTCTCGCCAGAAGCACAACGCGCCGCCGAGCAGAAACTATCGACGCAGGCTATTGCTTCGTTCAAGCAGCAGGCACAGAGTTCGGCTCAGGCGTTCGGCTATAGCGGTTATGCGATCCGTGAAGTGAACATCGGGCATAACGGGTCGTCGCCGCGTCCTGTCATGATGATGGCAGCACGCAACATGGGCGCGGATGCAAAGATGTCGGCACCCATGGCGCTTGAAGGGGGCACCTCGACAGTGACCGTGAACGTGTCGGGTTCGGTGCAGATGAACCGATAAGCCGCTCGGTTCAAGTCTCGCAATATAAAAAAAGCCTCGCTGTGTGCGAGGCTTTTTCATGGCATTTGTAAAGCCTGATCTCTCGTTCAGGAGAGCTTCGCGGACTCTGAAGGCACTGCCCGCCCTCGCCGATACGACCAGATGAGCAGGCCAATTCCGCCGATGATCATGGGCAGCGAAAGCCATTGGCCCATCGACAGATTCATGGCCAACAGACCGAGATAGTCATCTGGTTCACGCGCGAATTCAACCGTGAAGCGCGCGAGGCCATAACCAATCAGAAACACCGCCGAAATCGCGCCGACCGGCCGCTGCTTGCGAGACATCAGCCACATCACGATAAACAGCGCAAACCCTTCCAGCGCGATTTCGTACAACTGCGACGGATGACGCGGCAGCATCTGGTAACGCTCGAAGATCTCGTTCAAATGCCACTGTGCGGCCTGTTGGGGATGAGTGCGCAGCCAGATGGCGTCATCGGGGGATGCGTTCTGGAACAGCATGGCCCACGGCGCGTTCGGATTGGTCACGCGGCCCCACAACTCGCCGTTGATGAAGTTGCCGAAGCGCCCGGCCGCAAGCCCGAGCGGGACCAGCGGCGCGACGAAATCGGTGACCTGCAGCCAAGTGCGCTTTCTTTGCCATGCGAACACGACCATGGCGAGCGTCACGCCGATCATGCCGCCATGGAAGGACATGCCGCCTTCCCAGACCTTGAAGATATCGAGCGGATTCGCGAAGTAGAAGCTCGACTTGTAGAACACCACATAACCAAGCCGGCCGCCCAGGATGGTGCCGAGCACGCCGTAAAACAGGATGTCGTCGATATCCTTCGTCGTCCATCCCTGCGCCGAGACGTAGGGCAAACGCAGCCTGATCCGTCCAATCACAATGCATTGGATGAACGCCAGCAAATACATGAGGCCATACCAGCGCACAGCGAGCGGACCGAGATGAAGCGCGATGGGATCGAAATTGGGGTGAATGAGCATGTTTCTATTTACGTGTTGGGGTCACGGCAACGCAGGCACGGTAGCCGCATGAGCGCGCACTATATCGATAAAACCGGCGAGCACCGGGCTGACCTCCGCTGCACGCCACACGAGTCCCGTCTCCACAACTGGACCCGATTCGAGCAACGGACGATACACCACTCCGGTCCTGCGCAGATGACGCAGTGACTGCGGCACGAGCGCGACACCCATGCCAGCCGATACCAAACTGACAATGGTCTGCATCTGAATAGCCTCCTGCCCGACTCGCGGCATCAGGCCGGCCGCGCCGTAGCAACCCATAATCATGTCATAGAAACCGGGCGCGAGACGCCGTGGAAAGACGACGAGCGGGGCATCGGCGAGTTGGTGAAGGCTGACAGGCGTCTGCGACCACTCTTCGGCGCCCTGCCCGAGCTCCGCCGCGACATCACCCGACATGGCGATGACCAACGGCTCGCGCGCGATCGGTAAATACGACAGCGCGACGGCGTGGCGCGGCGGCAGCGGGGGAATCACGAGCCCGGCATCTATGCGGCCCGCCACCAGCTCCTCCACCTGGACGTCGCTGGTCGCTTCCACAAGTTGCAGGCGCACGCCAGGATAACGGGCGCCGAAATCGCGCAGCAGCAGCGGCAGGAGGCCGTAATCGGCGGTGGAAACGAACGCAAGCGACAAAACCCCCGCCTCGCCCCGCGCAAGCGACTGGGCGAGCGGTCTTAACGCATCCGCACCCGCGAGCAGCCGTCGCACTTCCGGCAGCAGATCCTTGCCCACGGGCGTCAGCTCGACGGAACGCTTCGTCCGCACGAACAGCGCCACGCCGAGCATGTCTTCGAGCGCCCGGATGGCCTGCGACAACGGCGGCTGGGTCATCGCAAGCCGCCCTGCAGCCCGTCCGAAGTGCATTTCCTCGGCAACCGTCACAAAATACCGCAACAATCTAAGTTCTATGTTCCGCGCTTCCACTGATATGCCCTGCGACTTAATAGACCCTGAATAATATATTGGACACGCGTTCGTACAAGCTTCATTCTTTCGCGACCAGACAATAAAATCCTCAAGGAGCCCCACATGGCCTTCAATCGCCGCTCGAAAAACATCACGCAAGGCATCGCGCGTTCCCCCAACCGCTCGATGTATTACGCCCTCGGCTACAAGGAAGAAGACTTCGACAAGCCGATGATCGGCATCGCCAACGGTCATTCCACCATCACGCCGTGCAACTCGGGCCTGCAAAAGCTCGCCGATGCCGCCGTCGAATCGATCCGCAAGTCGGACGCCAATCCACAGACCTTCGGCACGCCGACCATTTCGGACGGCATGTCGATGGGCACCGAAGGCATGAAGTACTCGCTCGTGTCGCGCGAAGTGATCGCCGACTGTATTGAAACGGCCGTGCAAGGCCAGTGGATGGACGGCGTGGTCGTGATTGGCGGCTGCGACAAGAACATGCCGGGCGGCATGATCGGCCTCGCGCGCATGAACGTGCCCGGCATCTACGTGTACGGCGGCACGATCCGCCCGGGCAACTGGAAAGGCGTGGATCTGACCATCGTGTCGTCGTTTGAAGCCGTGGGCGAATTCTCGGCTGGGCGGATGTCGAAGGAAGACTTTGACGGCATCGAGAAAAACGCGTGCCCGTCGAGTGGTTCGTGCGGCGGCATGTACACGGCCAACACCATGAGCTCGTCGTTCGAAGCGCTCGGCATGTCGCTGATGTATTCATCGACCATGGCGAACCCCGACGAAGAAAAGGTCACGTCGGCTGCGGAATCGGCGCGCGTGCTGGTCGAAGCGGTCAAGGCTGATCTCAAGCCGCGCGACATCATCACGAAGAAATCGATTGAAAACGCGGTTGCGCTGATCATGGCAACCGGCGGCTCGACCAATGCCGTGCTGCACTACCTGGCTATCGCCCATGCGGCCGAGGTGGAATGGAGCATCGACGACTTCGAGCGCATGCGCAAGAAAGTGCCGGTGATCTGTAACCTGAAGCCGTCGGGCCAGTATGTGGCGACCGATCTGCACAAGGCCGGCGGCATTCCGCAAGTGCTGAAGATCTTGCTCGACGCGGGCATGCTGCACGGCGATTGCATCACGATCACGGGCAAGACCATTGCGGAAGAACTGAAGGACGTGCCGTCGACGCCGCGTGCCGACCAGGACGTGATTTTCCCGATCAACAAGGCCCTCTACGACGAAGGCCATCTGGCAATTCTGAAGGGCAACCTGGCACCGGACGGCGCCGTGGCGAAGATCACCGGCCTGAAGAACCCGGTCATCACCGGCCCGGCGCGCGTGTTCGAGGACGAGCAAAGTGCGATGACCGCGATTGTCGCGGGTCAGATCAAGGCGGGCGACATTGTCGTGTTGCGTTATCTCGGCCCGAAGGGCGGTCCGGGCATGCCGGAAATGCTGGCGCCGACTTCAGCGATCATCGGCCAGGGGCTGGGTGAATCGGTGGGCCTGATTACCGATGGACGCTTCTCCGGCGGCACGTGGGGCATGGTGGTGGGTCACGTTGCTCCGGAAGCCTACGCGGGCGGCACGATTGCGTTCATCAAGGAAGGGGATTCGATCACTATCGACGCTCACAAGCTGCTGTTGCAACTGAACGTGGATGATGCCGAGATCGAGCGTCGCCGCGGGGAGTGGAAACAGCCTGCGCCACGTTATACGCGTGGCGTGCTAGCCAAGTATGCTGCGCTCGCGTTGCCGGCGAACAAGGGCGCGGTAACGGGTTGATTGCGCGTTGTTTTTAGCTTGGCGCCGGTAGACCGTTTCAGGTTCCGCCGGCGCCGGCAAGAAGCAATGCCGGATTAATGCTCGATTGCTGGATTGCCGCTGCGCCGGGCCGGGCCCAGCGCCGGCGGCCGGAATCGTGCCGAAAACCTCTTCTTACTGGCGCCCTCGCCGTTCCAGTTCGTCCGCCACCGCCTCGCGCACCCATTGCGTCAACTCGGTTTCCAGCGCCAACGCAACCTCCCGCGTAATCTGGCTGACCAGCCAGGTGGAATGCTCCTGCAACGACTCTCTGCAACGTTCCTCGATCAACGCACGGCCATCGCCTGTCAAAAAGTGCGTGAAGCGTCCGCGCAGCCTGTCTGCGATTACATCGGCGTCACGATCCGCGCCGTGTGCAAGCTCCTCGCGCGAAGGCGCAGCCGCCGGCGACAACACAGGCTCCGGCGCGCGCGGTGCAACACGGGCGCGATCCGGGCGGCCCGGCACGATCACATCGGTCAGGACGGGAATGGAGGAATCGAAATTTTCGGGTGTTTCAGCCGTATCGGGCGCGATGGTGATGGGCACGAGTGGACTCCGTCTCTTGATGGCAGGCTGATGGCAACCTAATGGCAACCTGATAGCAGGCTGACTGCGGGCTAACGGCGCGCGTTTTTGCGATCATACCGCGTGGCCGCTGCTGGTTGCGACTAAGGCAGCGACTAAGGCAGCGTGTGAGGCTCCGGCTGAGCGGCGCGCTCAGCCGCCCTGCTTGTAGTTGTTGAGCACGTAGCCCCGATCGCGATAGAACCGATACCGGTCGCGCCCGGCCACGAGTTCGTGCTCCTCGTTGCCGACCACTTCCAGCAGGCGTTCAAACCGCGCGAACTGCGGCGGCACCGTTGCGCCGAGATTCAGCAGGATCTGATGCCGCTGATCCTGCACCAGCGACTCCAGCGACGCCGTCAGCAACACCGGCGTTTGCCCCGCCAGCGCGCTGTCCGCCATGCAATGCGGCACGAACTCGAGCGGCTTGAAGGTCCACAATTGCTCGTCGAACTGCTTCAACCGCTCGGGTTCAGCCAGCACGATCAACGGCTGGCCGCTCAGGTAAGCCTTGCGCACAAGGCGGCAGGCGTACGCGATCGAATCCCCCACATTCGAATGGAAATCGATACGCGTCATGCCTGTGCCTCCCCGCTCACGCTTGCTTCAATCACGCTCATTGGCCCGCGCGATCGACCAGGAATTGCGTGAGCAAGGGCACCGGACGACCGGTTGCGCCCTTTGCCGCGCCGCTTTTCCACGCCGTCCCCGCGATATCGAGGTGAGCCCACGGATAGTTCTGCGCGAACCGCGACAGGAAACACGCCGCGGTAATCGCGCCGCCCGGCCGTCCGCCAATGTTCGCGACATCGGCGAAATTTGACTTCAGCAGGTCCTGATACTCGTCGTCGAGCGGCATGCGCCAGGTCGGATCGATGGCTTCCTTCGATGCGTCCAGCAACTCGCCCGCCAACGCGTCGTCCTTCGAGAACAAAGCCGTGTTGTGATGGCCAAGCGCGACCACGCATGCGCCCGTGAGCGTCGCGATATCGATCACTGCCGCGGGCTTGAAGCGTTCCACGTAGGTCAGCGCGTCGCAGAGAATCAGGCGACCTTCCGCGTCCGTGTTCAACACTTCGATAGTCGTGCCCGACATGGACGTGACAATGTCACCCGGCTTCACCGCGTTGCCAGCCGGCATGTTCTCGCACGCCGGAACCACGCCGATCACGTTGAGCTTCAGCCCCATTTCCGCGATGGCGCGCATGGTGCCGAACACCGAACCGGCGCCGAGCATGTCGTACTTCATCTCGTCCATGCCTTCGCCCGGCTTGATGGAAATGCCGCCGGTGTCGAACGTAATGCCCTTGCCAACCAGCACGACGGGAGCTGCCTTCGCGCCCGCGCCCTGGTGATGCATCACGATAAACGCAGGCGGTTCGACCGAGCCTTTCGCGATCGACAGGAACGAACCCATGCCCAGCGCTTCGATCTGTTTCTGGCCGAGCACTTCCACCTTCAGCTTGAACTCCTTGCCCAGCTTTTTCGCGGTATGGCCGAGATACGTGGGCGTGCAGACGTTCGGCGGCAAGTTGCCGAGATCACGCGTCAGATCCATGCCGTTGGCGAGCGCCGTGGCGTGTTTCAACGCAAGCTTCGCCGCTTTTTCGTCGGCGGCATCGATGCTGAACACCACCTTCTTCAGCGCGCGATCACCGTTTTCCGGCTTGCTTTTCATCTGCGTGAACTTGTAGGTCAACTCGCGCAGCGCGAGGATGGCGCAGCGCACACCCCAGTCGCTGGTGCGCTCGGGCACCGGCAGTTGGGCGAGCGTGAAAGCCACGTTCGCGATCTTCGTGGCAAGCAGCGCACGCCAGGCGGTGCGCGCGGCTTCCGCGTAAGCTTTTTGATTGAAAGCGTCTTGCTTGCCAAGCCCGACCAGCAAAATTCGCGACGCGCCAATCCCCGTTACTTCGGTCAGCATCAGCGTGGAACCCGCCTTGCCGCTCATGTCGCCGGCCTTCACCGTGCGCGTAAGCAGCCCCTTGGTCACCAAATCCATCTCGCGGGCTGCGCCCGTCAACGTCTGCGCTTCGAACACGCCGAGCACCACTACATCGGCCTTCCCGTTAAGGAAACCATTTGCCGAGCCTTTGCTCCAATCACAGGCTTTTATGCTAAAGTCCATCGCGCTTATCCTCGGATAAAATCTGGGCTGAAGGATGAAAAGCCGCAATTATCCGCTATTTTTTTCCGAGACGGTCGCAGGCAGCGATACCCGGATTGAATGTCTCGCTCATGACTCGTTCGTGACTCGTTCAATCGGCACGTTTGTCATGGCGTGTGGTCCAAACGCGGACCGCACATAATCCAACCGCCTCGTCGCCGCCGGTTTCCACCTGACAATCAATGATCTTCGAACGCTCCCTTCAGCGTGAACTCGCGTATACGGCTGGCGCCGTATTCATGGTTCTGCTCACGATCATGCTGACCACGATGATGATCCGCATCGTCGGCTTTGCAGCATCGGGGCAAGTCGACCCGCGCGACGTCGTCGTGCTGATCGGCCTCACCGTCATCGGCTATCTCGCCGTGATCATGATCGTGACCCTGTTCGTGTCCATCCTCTTCGTGCTGACGCGCTGGTATCGCGACTCGGAGATGGTCGTGTGGCTCGCCTCAGGCGTCAGTCAAACGGCTCTGATCAAACCGGTCGCGATCTTCTCCACGCCCATCATCATCGCCATTGTATTTTTCGCATTCGTCGTCTGGCCCTGGTCAAATTTGCAAAGCAAGCTGATCAAGGCACGGTTCCAGCAACGCGACGAAGTCTCACTGCTCGCACCCGGCCAGTTCCGCGAATCGCCAACCAGCCACCGCGTGTTTTTTATCGAAAAGATGTCGCCGGATCAGGGGCACGTGCAGAACGTGTTCGTGACAAGCACGGAAGGCGGCAAGGTCAACGTGGTGGTATCGAAGAACGGCCATACCGAAACGCACGCCAACGGCGATCGTTTCGTGGTGCTGGAAAACGGCCGGCGCTATGACGGCGTTCCGGGCCAGCCGAACTTTCGGATCATGGAATTCGAGCGTTACGGCGTGAAAATTCAAAGCCAGCAATTTGTGAACACGCCGACCACAACCGGCATGTATACGGGTGAATTGCTGGCCAATCCCACCCGCGAGAACCTTGCCGAAATTGCGTGGCGCGCGGGTCTGCCGCTGATCGCGATCAACCTGATGCTGCTTGCCATTCCGCTCTCTTACCAGAACCCGCGACGCAGTCGCACAATCAATCTCGTGATGGCAGTGCTGATCTATCTGACGTATTCCAACCTGCTGAACGTGGTGCAGTCGTGGATCGAGCAAGGCCGGGTATCGTTTGTTGTCGGGCTGGTGGGGCTGCACATAATCGTCTCGGTCATGGTCGGGTTCATCTTCTGGATGCGCATACGCAATCGCCCGCTCTTCAAGCTGTCGGCGTTCATGCGCTCGAAAGGGGCCTGACGCAATGCGCATTTACGAACGGTATTTCGCGCGTCAGATCTATCTCGCGTTCATCTTCATCCTGTTTGCGTTCTCAGGCCTGTTCTTCTTCTTTGACCTGATCAACGAGCTGAACACGGTCGGCCATGGCAACTACAAGTTCGGACTCGCCGTGCTTCGGGTGGCCTTGCAGACGCCCTCGCGTTTCTACGAAATCATCCCGGTAGCCGCGCTGATCGCGGCCATCTACGTGTTTGCGCAAATGGCCGCCGCGTCCGAGTTCACCATTTTCCGCGTGTCCGGATTGTCCACCGGCAAGGCGCTGCGCTCGCTGCTCAAGATCGGCATACCGATGGTGCTGCTGACCTATGTGATCGGCGAAGTGGTTGGCCCCTACTCCGACCAGCTCTCCGAGAAAGTACGGCTCGAGGCGCTGGGGTCGTCGGTTTCCATGAACTTTGAATCAGGCGTTTGGGTGAAAGACACGCTGACCGCGCGCGCGGACGGCGAACAGGTCACGCGATTTGTGAACGTGGGCACGCTGAACCCGGACACGACCATTGCGAACGTGCGTATCTATGAATTCGATTCGCTGTTCCGCCTGACGAACGTGCGGATCGCGAAGAGCGGCGTGTTCCAGCCGCCGGGTCACTGGAAACTCACCGACGTAACGGACACTGAACTCATCGACGCACCGCCCCAAGCCGTGAATCCCGGTGACGCGCTCAATCCGGTGTATCGCGCGAAACAGATCACTCTGCCTGAGTATTCGCTGCGCTCTGAACTCACGCCGCAGATTTTGTCGGTGTTGCTGGTGTCGCCGGACCGGATGTCGATGTTCAGCCTGTTCCACTACATCCAGCATTTGACGGAAAATCATCAGGATACGCAGCGTTATCAGATCGCGTTCTGGCGCAAGATCCTGTATCCGCTCGCGGTGCTCGTGATGCTGGTGCTGTCGCTGCCGTTCGCGTACCTGCATACGCGCGCCGGCGTGGTCGGTGTAAAGGTGTTCGGCGGCATCATGATCGGCATGAGCTTCCAGCTGATCAACACGCTGTTCTCGCACATTGGTACGCTGAACACCTGGCCCGCGCCGTTGACGGCCGCAGCGCCGGCGCTGGCGTATTTGATCGTCGGATTGATCGGATTGCGGTGGGTGGACCGGCATTAGGGCTTTAGGAAGGTACCTTAGGAAGCGGAGGACGCGATGAGCAAGCATGGCATGATCTTGTTCGGCCACGGAGCCCGCGATCCACGCTGGGCCGAGCCTTTCGAACGGCTCGCCACGAAGCTGCGCGCCATGCGCAGCGCGCCCGTATCGCTGGCATTTCTTGAGCTGATGACCCCCGATTTACCCACGGCTATCGAACGCCTGGCGGCGGACGGGTGTGATGCGCTCACCGTCGTGCCCGTGTTCTTCGGTCAGGGCGGCCATATACGTCGTGACCTGCCTGAGTTGCTCGATCGATGCCGCTTGATGTTTCCATCGCTGACCATTCAATGCGCAACGGCGGTCGGTGAAGACGACTCGGTGCTGGATGCTGTTGCGCAATATTGCGTTCGGCAGATTGAGTAGGTATTTGGCGCCTCACTAACGTGCTAGCCAAGCACGATTGAATTCCACAGTGCCCCGCGAGTCATGGACTTCCGGGGCATTGTCTTGTCCGAAGGATTTTCTTGGTCGATGCCACGGCGACTGGGGCTGCGCGCGAAGACCGCCTCCGGGGTGAGCTTCGCCCCCCCGGTGGGACCAGACCATCAATCACATGCCTTTCAACCAGTCCAAAATAGCCATATCTGACCAATTAAGTCACTTATTTATTCAGATATGGCTAATTTTGCCATCTCGAAGATTTGATGATCTCGAGATTTTGTCTATACTGACCAATTATGTGGGTTTTTATGTCAGATACGACAAAATGAAGCGCAACAACAAGGATTTTTCGTCGCCAGAACTCGGGCTTCAGGCCGCGGGGCTGGGACGCGCGGTCGCCGCCGCCCGGATCGCACGCAACATGACACGGAAGGATTTTTCCGAACGAGCCAACATCAGCCAGAGCACCCTGATACGTATAGAAAACGGCGACGTTTCGGTCAGTTTTTCGTCGTGGCTGCACGCGTTCGAACGTGCCGGCCTCCTCGGATTGCTCCAGCCGCTCGCGAATCCGCAAAACGACGTGGTCGGCGAAGCGCGGCGCAAAACTGAGTCTCGTGTGCGGCCACGCAAGACGCCTTCGAAGACGGGTGAGTATGATTTTTAATACAAAGACATGGAGCAAATACGTCTTCATCGCCCTCGAAGGCGCAGCCGAGGCGGTTCCTGCCGGCAAGCTCGAACTACTCGAAGAAGGTATCAAGCCCGTCGGGTCAACCTTCGTCTACGGCAACAAGTACCTGCAACGTGCAAACGCCGCTGCTGTGGACCCGGTCAGCATGCCTCTGGACGAAGCGAAGAAGTCTAAAGAAACGGTATTTCAGCCCCCTGCGGGATTGGCGCTGTTTGGCGCAATTCGTGATTCGGCCCCGGATTCCTGGGGACGGCGCGTGATCGAGAATATGTTGAGGGCGGCGCCCGACGGCCTGCCCGAAACCGAATATCTGGCTCATGCCGGCCCGCACCGGACTGGCGCGCTGGATTTCAGGGACTCCCCCTCCGCACCTGCGGAACCCGGCAAGTTGCCGGACGCAAAGGCGCTGTCCTATCTGCTCGACGCAGCAGCGATGATCCAGGACGGCAAGCCGGTACCGAAAAAGCTGCAGTTGCTCTTTAGCGTGGGCGCAACGTTCGGCGGTGCGCGGCCAAAGGCCGTTCTGCTGGACGATGGACGGCAATGGGTTGCCAAATTCCCCGTCGCCCGGGACGGTTTCAACATTCCTGTCGTGGAGCGCGCCACGCTTGAACTCGCCCGCGAGTGCGGCATGCGCGTTCCTGCAACCAAGCCCATTCACTTGGCCGACGGGAGGGATGTCATGCTGATCGAACGATTTGACCGCGTGCCGTTGCCCGGGGGCGCATTTGGCAAACGCCACGTCGTGAGCGCGCTGACCATGCTCAAGATGCATGAGAGCGATACCGCGTCGGCCAATTACGCGGACCTGGCGGACCTGATCGGTGAACGCGGCGCGACGGGCTTCGTGGCGGCTGACAAGGTCGAGTTGTTCAAGCGAATGGTGTTCAACATCCTCGTGACGAACGACGATGACCATCTTCGCAATCATGCGTTCGTGTGGGATGGAGCAAACAAGGGCTGGCGCCTGAGCGACCTTTACGACGTCGTGCCGAAGCCGCAGGTCGGCACCGACCGCTTTCTCGTACTGGGGGTGGGTCCGGCAATGG
Organism: Caballeronia sp. SBC1; assembly: GCF_011493005.1. Taxonomy (NCBI): domain Bacteria; kingdom Pseudomonadati; phylum Pseudomonadota; class Betaproteobacteria; order Burkholderiales; family Burkholderiaceae; genus Caballeronia; species Caballeronia sp. SBC1. Next base: position 909,359 of record NZ_CP049156.1, on the reverse strand, counting down.
GCCGGCTGGCGACGCTCGACAATGCCCTCTCCGCCGCGGGCCGATTCGGCCTGCTCAAACACGCGGCCGTTGAAATCATCCAGCGTTTGTCGGCTGTCGTGAGGGAGTGGCGAATTTACTTCGAGGACTTCGGCGTTTCCAAGGGAGAGTGCGACAAGATCGCCTCGGCGTTTCGGAAGCCCCACGCTATTGGTCTGCGCGAAGTGGAGAAAGCGGTAGCGAAGGCATAGTTCTTCAAGGCTTCGAAACGGAGGTTGAAAAACCAATTGGTGCAAGCATCAGAACACCCCGCATGAATGTGAAAAAGCCCTCGTGGGTCAGTGACCAACGAGGGCTTTTCAATGAGACGAACGGCAAGCTACGTTAACCAAAGATCCCGCGCGCGGCGGCGCGTTTTCTCCATGTCACCTTCGGTTTAAATCAGGCTGCAACTTGCAATGCCGCTTCCGCGCTTTCGACCGGCACCAGCACCGACCGCTCCGCAAATGCCTCACCGATCATCAGCAAACTCGGCTGCGATGCATCGAGCCAATCTTGCGCATCGCCAATCGCCATTTCGCCCAGCGTCAGCGTCAGCGACCGTTCGCGCGGTGTACTGCAAGCCTCGACGATAGCAACCGGCGTCGACGCCGGCCGCCCTGCATCAATCAGTTGCTGCGCAATCTCCGGCGCGCTGTCGCGGCCCATGTAGAACACGAGCGAATCCGCGCTTGCCTGCTCGCGGATTTCATCGCTGTCAGGGGCACGGCTGTAAGTCGCCAGAGCAACACTGCGCGATACTCCGCGCAAGGTCAGCGAGCGCTTCAACGTCGCGGCGCTCGCCAGCGCGGCCGTGATCCCCGGCACCACTTCGTACTCAATCCCCGCCGCTTCGAGCGCGCGCATTTCTTCGTCCGCGCGGCCGAACAACATGGGGTCTCCGCCCTTCAGGCGCACGACGACATCATGTTCGCGAGCGGCATCGACAATCTGCTTGTTGATGAAGTGCTGAGCGGTCGATCGCTGTCCGCAACGCTTGCCCACTGCGATCTTGCGCGCGTCGGGCGCGTAGTCGAGCATGGCTGGCTCAATCAGCGCGTCATGCAAAACGACGTTCGCCTGGCTCAACAGCTTCGCGCCGCGAACCGTAATCAGGTCCGCAGCACCGGGCCCCGCGCCGATCAAATACACCTTACCCATAGTCAATACTCAGGCTGAGAACGAGCGAATCATACCGGCCGCAACCGTGTGATGCGTCGCTTCATCGATAAGAACAAACGCACCCGTACCCTGATGCGTGTCGTAGGCATCGCAGACAATCGGCTTTTGCAGCGTCAGCGCCACGCGGCCGATGTCGTTCATCGTCAGGTTATGGCGGTCCACCGCATGCAGCAGCGTATGCACGTCGAGCACTTCCTTGATCGCGCCAATCCGCGCGAACACCGTGTTCGTGGTCTGCTTCAGCAAATACTTGCGCTGCGGCGAGAGCGGCTCTTCATCGAACCAGCAGAGATCCGCGTCCAGCTTCTTCGCCGGCTCGATCTTCGCGCCACTCGTCGCGGCGTTCGTGTTATGCGGCACGAACGTATCGCCACGCGACACATCGACATCTTCCGCCAGGCGAATGGTCACCGTCTGCCCCGCGAACGCACGATCCACTTGCGCCACGCCGCCCGGAACCGGCGCGATGATCTCGGTAACGGTGGCCTCGCGATTGGCCGGCAGCACGGTGATCGTGTCACCCAGCTTCACTTCTCCCGATTCCACCCGGCCCATGTAGCCGCGGAAGTCGTCGGCCTGGCTGCCGTCCTGGCGCGCGACCCATTGCACCGGGAAACGCAGCGCCTGATAAACGGGCTGCGCAACCGGCAGCGCTTCGAGCAGATCGAGCAGTGGCTCGCCCGCGTACCACGGCATGCGCTCGCTGGCGGTCACGATGTTGTCACCCTTGAGCGCCGACACCGGCACAAAGCGCACATCGGCAATGCCAAGCCGGCGCGCGAGTTCAACGTACGCGTCGCGGATCTCGTTGAAGCGCGATTCGCTGAAGTCGATCAGGTCCATTTTGTTGATCGCGACGATCACATGCTGCAGCCCAAGCAGCTTCACGATCGCGCTATGGCGAACGGTCTGCGGCAACAATTGCGCCACGCCGTCCTGCAACGTCACGCGCGTGGCATCCACAAGAATAATCGCCGCATGCGCCGTGGATGCGCCCGTCACCATATTGCGCGTGTACTGCTCGTGGCCGGGGGTATCGGCGATGATGAACTTGCGCTTCGCGGTCGCAAAATAGCGGTACGCCACGTCGATCGTGATGCCCTGCTCACGCTCGGCTTCAAGACCATCGGTCAGCAGCGACAGATCGATTTCATCGCCAACGGTGCGCTTATTCTTCGCGCGCGACAACGCCGACAGTTGATCCGACAACACCGCCTTGCTATCGAACAACAGCCGGCCGATCAACGTGCTCTTGCCGTCGTCAACGCTACCCGCCGTAATAAAACGCAACACGCCGAGGTCTTCGGGTTGATGAATGCTCATGATGTTTCCCTGTTCCTTGTTTGCGGCGTGATGCTTAGAAATAGCCTTGTTTCTTGCGGGTTTCCATCGCGGCTTCGGACGCTTGATCGTCCATGCGCGTGGCGCCGCGTTCCGTGATTTCCGTCACGGCCGTCTCAGCGATGATCTTCTCGACGTCGTCGGCATCGCTGGCAACAGGGCACGTGCAGCTGATGTCACCGACGGTCCGGAAACGCACTTGCGTGACTTCCGATACTTCGCCTTCCTGCAACGGCGTAAGCGGCGTCAGCGGTACGAGCAAACCATTGCGGCGGATGATCTCGCGATCGTGCGCGTAATAGATAGACGGCAGTTCAAGATTCTCGCGCCCGATGTATTGCCAGATATCCAGTTCGGTCCAGTTCGAAATGGGGAACACGCGCAAGTGCTCGCCGTTATGCAGGCGCGCGTTGTAGATGCTCCACAATTCCGGGCGTTGCGCTTTCGGATCCCACTGGCCGAATTCATCGCGGAAAGAGAAGATGCGCTCTTTAGCGCGGGCCTTTTCTTCGTCGCGACGCGCGCCGCCGATCAACGCCGTATAACCGTACTCTTCGATGGTTTCAAGCAACGTCACCGCTTGTGCAGCGTTACGCGAATCCGTTTCGCGACGCAGACGCACAGTGCCTTTCTTGATTGAATCCTCGACATGACCGACCACGAGTTCCGCGCCAATTTCAGCAGCGCGACGATCGCGGAAGTCGATCACTTCGCTAAAGTTATGACCGGTATCGATATGAACCAGCGGGAACGGCAACACGGTCTTGCGGCCCGAGCCCAGGCCAAATGCCTTCAATGCAAGATGCAGCACGACGACCGAATCCTTGCCGCCGGAGAACAGCAACGCCGGCTTGCTGCACTCGGCCACGAGTTCGCGCAGGATGTGAATGGACTCGGCTTCGAGCCAGTCGAGGTGGTCCATCCGGTTGCCGCGATTCTCGATCGGGGCGTTGACTGTTGAATCGAGCGTGCTGCTCATATGCGTCGTTCCTTGGTTGCTTTGCATGACACCCACGTTGCGGCGTCATGCGTCAATATCAATGCGTTCAGAGCGCCGAACTTGGCGCTGCGCTGCGGTCTTCCACGATCTTTATATTCGTCACGTGCAATCCGCATTCCTTCGTATCCCGCGATTCCCACCACCAGCGTCCTGCTCGGCTGTCTTCGCCCGGACGGATGGCGCGCGTGCACGGCTCACAGCCAATGCTTGGATAACCGCGCGCGTGCAGCGGGTTGACGGGGACATCGAAGGCCTTCAAATAAGCCCAGACATCGGCTTCAGTCCAGTCCGCCAGCGGATTGAACTTCGCGATACCACGCGGCGCGTCGTGCTCTTCTTCATGCAACTCTACGCGCGTTACGGATTGCTCGCGTCGCTGTCCCGTGACCCATGCGCTCACGTCCTTCAGCGCGCGATTCAGCGGTTCCACCTTACGAATGCCGCAACAGCTTTTACGCAGATCGACGCTCTCGTAGAACGCGTTCAGACCGTGATCACGAACGTACTCCTCAACCGCTTGCGGCTGCGGATGAAACTGTTCGATGTCATGGCCATAACGCTCTTTCACGCGATCAATCATGCCTAGCGTTTCAGCATGCAGACGACCCGTGTTCAGCGAGAAGATGCCGATCTTTACGCTGCGCGAAAGAATGGCGTGCGTAAGCAACATGTCTTCGGCGGCGAGACTGCTGGCTAGCTTGACGTTCGCATGACGTTGCGCGATGGAATCGAGCAACGCATCAAGGCGTTCGACTTTGGCTTGCAGTTCGGCATTCATGCAGACGCTCCGGAGAGGGCTGCGCCACGACGGCGAAACAGCGGTTCCGGATTGTCCACCGCGCCTTGATACGGGATGCTCAGTTCAGCGAACGCGTTCAGCGCGTCGTGAATGTCTTTATCGGCGCGAACGGCGAACGCATCGAAGCCGCAACGTGCGTGAAAGCGCAACTGGTCGCGCAGCACGTCGCCGATAGCCCGCAACTCGCCCTTCCACTGATAACGCTCGCGCAGCAAACGGCCGATGCTGAAACCACGGCCATCGCTGAACTTCGGGAAATCGACGGCGATCAACGCGATATTGTCAAAGTCTTCGACCAGTTCCGCGGGTTCATCGTCGGGGGCGAGCCATACGCCGATCGGTTCTTTCTTGTGCGCCGCGGTCAGCGCGTTCTTGTGCTCTTTCCACCACGTGAACGGCACAATCACCTTGCCCGGCAACAATGCATCGACTGCGGGCAGCGTGCCATCTTCAGCGGCACGCACCACGGTCCAGTCGTCTTCAACCACTTCGCGATTCTTGATTATCAAAGCCATGTGCTTATTCCTTAGCGACTCAATGTAGCGAATCAGGCATGTGCCGGCTGGCGCGACGCGTACACACGTTCCTTGAACGGTGCGATGCCGATACGGCCATACGTCTCGATGAACCGCTCGCCTTCAATACGGTTCTCAACGAACGTATCGATCACTTGCGACACCACGTCGGGCATCTCTTCCGCCGAGAACGACGGGCCGATCACGCGGCCAAGATGCGCGCCCGTTACGCCCGAGCTTTGCTCGCCGCCGAGCGTGACCTGATACCACTCTGAGCCATCTTTATCGACACCCAGCACACCAATGTTGCCAATGTGATGATGGCCGCACGCATTGATACAACCCGAGATGTTCAGCGTCAGGTCGCCGAGGTCGTACACGTAGTCGAGATCGCTGAAACGCTCTTGAATAGCTTGCGCAATCGGGATCGACTTCGCGTTTGCTAGCGAGCAAAAATCGCCGCCCGGGCACGCAATGATGTCGGTGAGCAAACCAATATTCGATGTCGCGAAACCCAGCGCCTTCGCGCGTTCCCACACCGTGTACAGGTCGCGCTTCTTCACGTTCGCCAAGATCAGGTTCTGCTCGTGCGAGACGCGGATTTCACCGAACGAGAATTCGTCGGCGAGATCGGCGACCGCTTCCATCTGCTTGTCCGTTGCGTCGCCCGGCGCAATGCCTGTCGGCTTCAGCGACAACGTCACCGATGCATAACCCGGCACCTTGTGCGGCCGCACGTTGCGCTCAATCCACCGCGCGAACGGCTTGCTCTCGATGAGATGCTTTTCATACGATGTATCCGTATCCGGCAGCTTTTCATACGCGGGCGGTGCAAAGAACTGCGACACGCGTGTCAGTTCTTCTTGCGTGAGCGTGGAAGGACCATCCTTCAAATGCGCCCATTCCTCTTCCACTTGCTGCGCGAACTTGGCGGGGCTCAGCGCCTTCACGAGAATCTTGATACGCGCCTTATACATATTGTCGCGACGGCCGTAGCGGTTATACACACGCAACACGGCTTCGCAATATGTCAGCAGATGCTGCCAGGGCAGATCTTCCTTGATGATCGCGCCAACGATAGGCGTACGACCCAAGCCACCGCCCGCAAGAATGCTCGCGACCACTTCGCCGGCTGCGTTCTTCTTCAGGTACACGCCCAGGTCGTGCACTTGCACGGCTGCGCGATCTTCCACCGAGCCGTTGACCGCGATCTTGAACTTGCGCGGAAGCCACGCGAACTCGGGGTGAAAGGTGGACCACTGACGCAAAATTTCGGCCCACGGACGCGGATCGACGATTTCATCGGGCGCCACGCCGGCAAATTGATCGGCCGTGATATTGCGGATGCAATTGCCTGACGTTTGAATGCCATGCATTTGCACCGATGCCAGTTTGCGCAGAATTTCCGGCGTCTCTTCGAGCTGGATCCAGTTGAACTGGATATTGGTACGCGTCGAAAAGTGGCCGTAGCCGCGGTCGTGCTCACGCGCGATCGTGCCGAGCATGCGCATCTGGTCGCTGCGCAGGTTGCCGTACGGAATCGCGATGCGGTGCATGTACGCGTGGCGCTGCAAATAGAGCCCGTTCTGCAGGCGCAGCGGCCGGAATTCTTCTTCGCTCAACTCGCCCGACAAACGCCGGCGCACTTGGTCGCTGTATTGAGCGACGCGTTCGTCGACGATTTGCTGGTCGATCTGATCGTATTGATACATTCGGGGGCCCCAGTTTTAGTAGTTCCGTCAGTCCGGCGTCCTAGCCACGCCGCACATCGTCATCAGTAGAGTCATTGCCTGGCACGCCGTTCGGACAGTGCGTTCATTTGCTTATGACAAATACAGATATCGATATTGGAAAAATTGGCTCGATGGTAATAAACTTCCTATATATTGCAAACGACTGATAAATTACTTTGATATGCGGATGGGTTATATATGAATCTGCACCAGTTCCGCTTCGTGCGCGAAGCCGTCCGGCAGAATTACAACCTCACCGAAGCCGCTAAAGCGCTGTTCACGTCGCAGCCGGGGGTATCGAAGGCGATCATCGAGCTGGAGGATGAACTCGGGGTCGAGATCTTCACGCGTCATGGCAAACGGGTTCGTTCGCTGACGGAGCCGGGGCGAATTATCCTGGCATCGGTGGAAAAAATCTTGCAGGAAGTGGAAAGCCTGAAGCGTGTCGGTAAGGATTACGCGGCGCAGGATCAGGGCAATCTTGTCATTGCGGCCACGCACACGCAGGCGCGGTATTCGTTGCCGAACGCCATCGCGGAGTTCAAGAAGCGCTTTCCAAAGGTACACCTTTCAATTCTGCAAGGTAGTCCGACGCAGGTGGCCGAGATGGTCATCCACGATCAGGCGGATATCGCCATCGCCACGGAAGCGATCGCTAACTATAAAGAACTGGTGTCGTTGCCTTGTTTCCAGTGGCATCACGTGGCCGTGATGCAGCCGGATCATCCGCTGCTCGAGCGCAAGCTGCTGACGCTCGACGACCTCGCGCAATTCCCGATCATTACCTACGACAACGCGTTCGCCGGCCGCTCGAAGATCAACCAGGCGTTCGCGCTGCGCAACCTGACGCCCGATATCGTGCTGGAAGCGATTGATGCCGACGTGATCAAGACCTACGTCGAGCTGGGCCTGGGAGTGGGCATTCTCGCGGATATCGCGTTTAACCCCGAACGCGATAAACATCTTCGCGCGATGCCTGTCGGCCATCTGTTCGGCACGAACGTCACGCGGCTCGCCTTGAAACAAGGCGCGTATTTGCGCAGTTATGTGTACACGCTGGTCGAACTGCTTTCGCCTTCCATGAACCGCAAGCTGATCGAGCAGGCGCTCTCGGGTGAACACGAAAGCTACGAGCTTTGATCGACCGGGTTTCGGCAAGACGCGGGCAACGATCAAGTCAAAACCCGCGTCGAAACTCGTGCCGCGCGATTTTTGTCATCCCACACTTCAGCATTTTTAAACCACACCTCTTCGCGGAGAGCATCCAATGAAGTTGTCGAAGTTCATGCGCCCGGCGCTAATGTTCAGCGCACTCGCGTTTTTCAGTGCAGCGGCCAGTGCGCAGCTGAAAGTCGGTATCGATTTGTCGAGCACGGGTCCGGCGGCCGCCATCGGCATCACGAGCAAGAACGCCATGCTGATGTGGCCGAAGACGATTGCGGGTCAACAGGCGGAATACATCATTCTCGACGATGGCTCCGATCCGGGCGCGGCCGTGCGCAATATCCGCAAGCTGATTACAGAAGACAAGGTCGATGTGATCGTCGGGCCGAACATCACGCCGGCTGCACTAGCGGCGCTTGATCCGGTGGCCGAATACCAGACGCCGATGATCACGCTGATCGGCTCGGCATCAGTTGTGGAGCCGCAGGAAGGCAAGAAGGTGTGGGCGTTCAAGATGGCCCAGACGGACCGCGCGATGGCCGACGTCATGACCCGCACGATGGTCAGCCGGAACGTGAAGACGGTCGGTTTCATCGGTTTCGCCGATAGTTACGGCGATAGCTGGTTCAACGAATTCTCGAAGTTCGCCGAGTTGCGCCATATCAAGGTGGTCGCGAGTGAGCGTTTTAATCGTACCGACGCGAGCGTGACCGGGCAGATTCTCAAGCTGATGGCCGCGAAACCCGATGCGGTGCTGATTGCGGGCGCGGGCACGCCGACGGTGTTACCGGAACGCACGCTGATCGAGCGCGGTTATAAAGGCGCGATTTATCAGACGCATGGCATTGCCACGCCGGAGTTCATCAAGCTCGGCGGCAAGGATGTTGAAGGCACACTGTTCCCGACGCAACCGGTCGTGGTCGCCCGGACATTGCCTGCGGATCATCCATCGAAGAAAGCGGCGCTGGCTTTTGTTGACGCTTACGAGGCGAAGTACGGCAAAGGCACGGTCACGCAGTTTGCCGGCGATGCTGCCGGGGTCTATCCGCGGCTGCAGGATGCGGTCGGACGCGCGCTGAAGGCCGGGCAGCCTGGGACGGTGGCGTTTCGAGTGGCGTTGCGCTCGGAGCTGGAGCACGCGCATGAACTCGTTGTGCCCAATGGTGTGGTCAACACCAGCGCGACCGATCACGTCGGGTTGGATCAACGGGCCAGCGTGATGGGCATCATCAAGAACGGCCAGTTCACGTATTTGAGCCAGTGAGCGAGCGGCCGCGTGAGCCGATGAATGAGCCGATGAATGAGCCGATAACTGAGCCGATGAGCGCGGTAGTCTGCCGTACGTGCTCAAGGACTTGCCGCCGGAAACGATTTTCGGCATAATCGCTGACTTGCCGGTTGGCGTCGGATTTTTTTCGTCTCAGTCGGCTGGTTCAAATGCTGTTTGCCCGGGTGGTGAAATTGGTAGACGCAGGGGACTCAAAATCCCCCGCCGCAAGGCGTGCCGGTTCGATTCCGGCCCCGGGCACCATTTCCGAAAAGCCGTTTCTGCGTGTGCAGAGACGGCTTTTTCGCATTTGGGCCTCGGTTAGATCAATGAACAGGAAAGGTCACGGCTAGCCCGGGGAACCCGAACCGAACACAGGTTCTTCTGGCGAGAGTTCGCCAGGGCCGCGCATCAGCATCCACTTAGAGCTGTTCGTCGCGGGAAATCAGGCATCGCCAATCCGAACATCCCGACGATCAGAAGACGCCTATTCCTCGATACGCCAGTGGCGCGACTCGCGACCGCGAGGCTCCTCCCCCGCCACGATTGTTTCTCTCCCGCAAAACCCCGGCTCACAAACAGATATCATGTGCGCTCGTTAATACTGCCGTGCTTACCCGGCATTCCTGCTGGAGTTTCTATGGCCTCATCCCCTGATAGCGTCAGCATGGCGTTGTTTTGCGACTTCGAAAACGTCGCCCTCGGCGTGCGCGACGCAAAGTACGACAAGTTCGACATCATGCCGGTGCTCGAACGGCTGCTGCTCAAAGGCAGCATCGTGGTAAAAAAGGCTTACTGCGACTGGGATCGCTACAAAGGTTTCAAAGCCGCGATGCACGAAGCGAGTTTCGAGCTGATCGAAATTCCGCACGTGCGTCAGTCGGGCAAGAATTCAGCGGATATCCGGCTCGTCGTCGACGCGCTCGACCTCTGCTACACGAAATCACACGTGGATACGTTCGTCATCATCAGCGGCGATTCGGACTTCTCGCCGCTCGTCTCGAAGCTGCGTGAGAACGCGAAAAAGGTGATCGGTGTCGGCGTGAAGAACTCCACGTCCGATCTGCTCGTCGCGAACTGCGATGAATTCATTTTCTACGATGACCTCGTGCGCGAGCAGCAACGCTCGATCGCCAAGCGGGAAGCGCGCGAGGCCCGTGAAGCACGCGACGCTCGCGAGGCGAACGCGACGGCATCGTCGGCGAAGCGTTCACCCGAAGACGGCCAGCCCAAACAGGAACTCGAAGCACGAAAGGCCAAGGCCATTGCAATTGCGGTGGAAACGTTCGATGACCTTGCCTCCGAGCGCGGCGAAAGCGGGAAGATCTGGGCCTCGGTGCTCAAGAGCGCGATCAAGCGACGCAAGCCCGATTTCAACGAGTCGTACTACGGCTTTCGCGCGTTCGGCAATCTGCTGGAAGAAGCGCAGGTGCGTGGTCTGCTCGAAGTGGGACGGGACGAGAAATCGGGTTCGTTTGTGTTTCGCACGCAATCAGTGGCCGTCACTGAATCAGTAAGGGACGTCGAGGCGCCCGTCGCGCCGAAGGAAAATCGGCAGACGGGGAATGCGGGTAACTCAGGTAACGACCGAAATCGGAGGAAAGGCCGCAACCCGCGTCAGCAAGTTTCCGAACCGCTCTTCGATGAACCGCGCGATGCCCAATCCGCAACGCCTCCGGAAGCGCACTCCGAATCGGTTGGCGAGCGTGATCGCAGGGATGGACCGCACTCGCGATCGCAGGTCGCGGAACCTCTTTTCGACGAACCGCAACCCGCGCAGCAACCCGAGGCGCAACTGGAAGCGCGACCCAGGCAGGGCCGCGACCGCAATCGCCGAAACAACCGGAACCCAAGGCCGCAGGTTCACGAACCGCTGTTCGATGTAGCACAGGAGTTGCCGTCCGAAACTCACGCGGAAGCTCATGTGGAAACTTACGCAGAGGCCGCCGACGAGCGACCGTTCTTCACGCTACCGCCGAAGGCTAAGGAAGAATTCGTGTTCTTGGAACGCACGGAAGAAACGCCTGCGCAATCGAGCGAAACAAGTTCGAGCGAAGTAAGTGAAACGCCGTCGCCCAAACGCGGCGTAGCGCGGCGTGGACGTCAGGCTGCCGCGAAAAAAGTCGTGGCAAAGACACAGCCGGAAGCGCCGGTTGAGACTGCCTCTGCGGCCGACACTGTCGACAGCACGGACGAGCCTGGTGCAAAGAAAACGGCTGCAAAGAAAACAGCCGCAAAAAGGACGCCACGCAAAACGGCGCCCGCTAGCCGGCGTCCGCGAAAGACAGCGGCCGCAACGAGCGAAGAGTGAACGTTTGAAGACGCGTCATCGCCGTGACTTGGTTGTCGTGGTGATGACATTTCATGGAAAATCGCTTGCGGTTAAAAGGACTAACACGCCTGGGGGATCACCAGGGCGTTAAACGTCGATATGGACCGCCCAGCGCGGTCGAGACGGCGGGTTGAGGAAGCCGGATCGTCGTTTCCCTCGCAGCGGCCGGCTTCATTTGCCTCCGCGCTCCACTCAACAACGCAAAAACTCAAGGCTCTGGAACCTCCAGATCCATCAACGCCGAACTCAGCGATTTGCCATGCGCATCGAGCGCGAGTGATCGCGTCACGCCGCCCCCCAGCGCGCGCCCGAGCACAAAATTCATCGCCGCTATTCCCGGTAATTCGAAGCGCGTCACATCGCCCTTCACCACATCGCTCAGATGCGCTTTCACGCGCTCCGGAGTGACATGTGCGAGCAGATGATCGTAGTGCCGCGCGTCGTAACAGATCACCGATACATTCAGCGTATTGCCCTTATCGCCGGTTCGGGAATGCGCAATTTGGCGTAGTTTCATCTCAGGCCTCCACCATCTCGAACGATGGCTGTACAAGTTCCCGAGGCAACAGGACCGACTGCACCGCGATCACTTCGCGCGCAGTCTTCGTCACCCCGCCGCCGCCCGCCGGACCATTGGTATAAAGCGTCTCGACTTCGTTGCCGATACGAACCGCCTGCTCCATCGAATCCGTGCGACCGGCTACGCGCACGCGGACTTCATACGGCTCCGCATTACGCTCACCCAGCGTCGCGCCATGCAACGAGTCAACACCGATCAAATCGAAGCGCAGTTCACTCGTCGCGACGCCGGTTATCTCCAACCGTTCACGCACAATCTCAAGCGCCAGTTTCGCGCGCGCCACCGCGCCTGGACCGCCATACGAAATCTGCCCTTCGCCGATAAACCCATCCACGTAAGCCACTGTCACCTTCAACGTCCCCGTACGCGATGTCCCGCACCCGCCGCTCACGCGCACACGATCCTGCGCTTCTTCCACCACGCGGACCTCCGTGAAGTCCGCGACTACGTCGGGTTGCAGATATCGGCGGGGATCGTGGATCTCGTACAGCAATTGCTCCTTGCACGTGGCCTCCGTCACACGGCCGCCGGCATGCGCGACCTTGGTAATCGTGACGGAGCCGTCAGCGTCAACCTCGCCTATCGGGAAGCCGAGGCGCGCGAGCATTGGTACGTCCTTGAAACCGGGGTCGGCGAAATAACCGCCCGTGATCTGCCCCGCGCATTCGAGCAAATGCCCCACCACCGTCGCCTGACCCAGCCTGTTCCAATCGTCCATCGCCCAGCCGAATGAGTGGATCAGCGGTGCCGTGAACAACGACGGATCGGCCGCGCGGCCGGTGAGCACGATGTCGGCGCCAGCCTGCAACGCATCGACAATCGGTCCCGCGCCCAGATACGCATTCGCCGAAACGAGCCTGCTGTCGTAGTCCGCAACGCTATCGCCCGATTCCTCGAACACATACGTTCCTTGCCTCACGACATCGAGTACGTCGTCACCGCTGACCGCCGCGATTTTCAAACCGCTCAAGCCCAGCTCATGCGCGATCGATGCGGTCTTGCGCGCCGCCGCCAGCGGGTTCGCCGCGCCCATGTTCGAGATAATCCTCACACCGTTGCGCACGGCGGCCGGCAACACTGCGCGCATCCGGGCTTCGAGCAACGGGTCGTAACCCAGCTCCGGATTCCCTCGCCGTGCTTGTTGCGCAAGTGCAATCGTTCGTTCTGCCAAGCACTCGAAAACAAGATAATCGAGCGCTCCGTATTCGGCCAGTTCGACCGCGGGCTCGATGCGGTCGCCAGAGTAACCCGCGCCCGCGCCGATCCGCACGCGAGCGGCTTGGGTCAGAGTGTTGAGTGCAGCAGTCATACCCATTCCTTGCGTTAAAAAACGCGCTCAAAGAGGAAAGATGCCCAGCACGACACACGCGATCGTCATCACGATCGATGCGCCGAACAACAGCGGAAACGTGAATTTCTGATGATCGGCGAGATCGATGCCGGTCAGCCCGACGACCAGGAACGTCGCGGGCGTGAGCGGGCTGACCGGGAACCCCGTCGTCATCTGCCCAAGCAACGCCGCCTGGCCAACATGCACGGCAGGCACGCCAAGCTGCCCGGCCACTTCCGCGATCACGGGCAACACGCCGAAGTAAAACGAGTCGGGATCGAAGAGCATGCTAAGCGGCATCGATAAGAAACCAAGCGCGACGGGGATGTGCGTTGCCATCGACGGCGGCACGAAACCAACCGCGGCCTGCGCCATCGCCTTGAGCATGCCGCTGCCCTGCATCACGCCTGTGAACACACCCGCTGCGAGCAGGATGCCGGCCATCATCAGCGCGGCGCGTGCGTGGGCATCAATGCGCTGGCGCTGCATATCCACGTTCGGATAGTTGACGAGCAACGCGACGCACAGCCCGACCATGAACATGATGGCTGGTGGAATCTTCTCGCCCATCACCACCATCGTGCCGAGCACCACCAGCGTCAGCACGATGTTGAACCAGAAATTCTTCGGTCGACGCAGCGCTTTCTGTTCATCGGTGAGCTCGCGCTGCGGCATCGGGATGGCGCCATCAGCGCCCGTGTATCCCAACCGTTTCTCCTCGCGCCGGCCGAGCCACCAAGCCATGCCAAACACGAACACGAGGCCCACGATCTGCACCGGAATCAACGGATTGAATAACGCCGATATAGGCAGATGCAGCGACGCCGACGCGCGGATCATCGGCCCGGTCCAAGGCAGGAAATTGATCCCCGCTGCCATCGACGCCGCCGCTGCCAGCACGCGCCGATCCATCTTGAGACGGTCGTAGAGCGGCAGCATTGCCGGGATGGTCACGAGAAAGCAAACGGCGCCCGAGCCATCGAGGTGGATCAGCAGCGCGAGCAGCGTCGTGCCCATCACAATGCGCGTCGGCCGCGTGCCGACGGTGCGCAAGATGCGGTCGATGATCGGATCGAGCGTGCCTGCATCGGTAATCGTGCCGAAGTACAGGATCGCGAAGACGAACATGCCGACAACAGGCGCAAGGCTCTTCAGCCCCTCGATGACAAACTTGCTGGTCTGCAAGCCGAAGCCGCCGATCAGGGAAGCCGCTATCGGCACAATGATCAGCGCCACGAGCGGCGACATCCGTTTTGAAAGAATCGCCGCGAGCAGGACGACGATAGTGGCCAGGCCAAGTAAGGGCAGCAAGGTTTGTCTCCGATCTTTTTAATCGATTGTTTTATCTGTCAACCAAGCGTAGTTTCGGAAAGTCGATAAAACAATTGAAATGATTTGATGGCAGCAATCACGTTTTGTAATAGTCGGAAAACATGGACCTGAATCTCCGCGATATCCGCGCGTTCATCGCCGTGGCGCAGGCGGGCAGTTTCACGCGCGCCGCCGTGCGGCTGCATCTGTCGCAGCCCGCGTTGACCGTGCAGATCCGCCGTCTCGAAGAAACGATCGGCGCGCGGCTGTTCGACCGCAATAGCCGCAGCGTTGCATTGACGCCGGTCGGACGTGATCTGCTGCCGGTCCTGCAAAAGTCGCTCGGCGACATGGAGCAGGTTCTCCACGATGCCCGCGCGCTCAGCGACGGTTCCACTGGCACGGTGCGGCTCGCGTGCCTGCCGTCATTCGCCGCGAGTTTGCTGCCCGACTTGATCCAGGATTTCAGACGCGAGTTGCCGCACGTGTCGTTTCAAATCCGCGATGTGGTGGCGAGCGTCGTCAATACGCTCGTACGTAATGAGGATGTGGACGTGGGACTGACCGGCGGCGACGTCACCGATTCCTCGCTAGAAGTGCTGCACGCGGGTGAGGACCGGCTGTGTGTTGTGTGCCCGGACGGGCATCCGTTGACGGCAGGCAAGCGAATCGGCATGGAGGAAATCGTCCGCTATCCGTTGGTATTGACGGCTGCGGGAACAAGCGTACGGGCAGTGGTGGATGCCGCGTTCGAGCGCGCCGGCTGCGCACCCGTACCCACCTGCGAGCCGACCTACATGATGACGGCGGTGGCCATGGTTCGGGCAGGGCTTGGCGTGACCATCCTGCCCCTCTCGGCGCGCGAGGTGCGCGCGGAACCGGCACTAGTGACGCGGGTTATCGATGAACCGGGTTTCGTGCGCCCCATCGCGCTCGTGAAGAAGCGCGGACGTACGCTACCGCCCGTGACGGAGGCGTTTGTCGGCGTGATCGTCAGGGGGTTCGGGCAGCGCGGAGAGTAAGAGTAAAGAGGGCGCCGTTATCGAATCAACGCGATTCAATGCATGTAAGCGAACACCGCCAGCGCGGCCATCACCGTAATCGCGCCGCCAATACGCGTCGCGATCTGCGCGAACGGCATCAGCTCCATGCGATTACCCGCTGTCAGGATAGCGACGTCGCCGGTGCCGCCCAGACCGCTGTGCGTTGCATTGACCATGGCTGCTTCCACCGGATGCATGCCGACCATCCGGCCCACCGCGAAGCCCGTCACCACCAGCGTCAGGACCGTCACTGCTGCCGTCACGATATTCGCCCAATGAAATGCCGTGACGATCTCCCCCCACGGTGTCATGGCGACGCTGATGGCGAACATCAGTGGATACGTGACGGCGGTGGAGAAGAACGAATACATGAAACGGGCACCGCCACGCACGCGAGGAGAAACCGCTTGCAGCAATTGCGCCGCGACCACCAGCAACAACATCACCACGGGCGCGGGCCAGCCGAACCATTGATGGCTCAACTGCCCGACCAGATACAGCGCGATGGCTGTGCCGCCCGCCGCGGCGACGGAGCTGACATCGAATTCAAACGCGACAGGCGCTGCCAACGATGTGTCCGTTTGCGAGCGATCGTCGTTGCGCGTCAGTTGACCGTTGCCGGTCCACGCCGGCTTCTTCGTGCCAAGGTAGTTCAGAAAACCCGCGCAGCAAATTGCTGCAATGTTGCCGAGCATGACCGCCGACAACACCTGCGCGAACAGCGGCCCTTGATCGACACCGAGCGTCTGCGCGTACCCCATCGACAGCGGCAATGCGCCCTCTCCCACGCCTCCCGCCATGATTGGCGCGACCACGAAAAACAGTGTGTGTTTCGCGCCGAGCCCAAGCATTGCGCCCACGCCGGTGCCAACCAGCGCCGCTGCCAGCGAACCCGCGCACACCGGCACGAAGATCTTGATGAAGCCTTTGATCAGCGTCTGCCGGTCCATGCTGAGCACGCTGCCCACAATGATCGCCGCTATGAACAGATAAAGAAAATTGGTGCTCTTCGTGAACGATGTCACCGACTTCACAACGCTTGCCGGCATCAGGTGGTAATAGATCAGCGCCGATGGCAGGAAGGCCGCGAAGATTGAGGTCGCACCAATGTGGCGGATCCACGGAATACGCCGCGCGAGTTCGGCGCAGGTAAAACCGCCGACAGCGACCAGCGCGATGCCTGTGGGCAAGTCGGCCGCGAGTTTGCCGCTTGCTGCCATGGCGGCGAGCACCAGCAGCAGCACGATGTACACCGGCAGCGGCAACACGCCGATACGGACATCGAATATCACCCACCAGCGATCTCTCCATACCGTCGCGCCTGAGGGCGCAGCGACGTGGGGATTGTGTGTTTCAGACGTCTCCATTCAAGTCTCCATGACTTCGTTTTTTCGTTTTGATGCCACGCGGACGGCGCGAACGCTTAGATCAGCAACAACAACGCCGCGCCATACACCACGGCGCCGAGCAAGAAAGTCATGACAGTGAAGCCGAGCACGCGCTGCACGCCAACGCCCGCCATGGCGACCACCGGCGCGGCCCAGAACGGTTGCAGCATGTTGGACACCTGCTCGCCCATGGCGACCGCCATCGTGGTGCCGGGCACGGATGCATGGAGCGCCACCGCCGCCGGCACCACGAACGGGCCCTGCACCGCCCAGTGGCCGCCGCCGGACGGCACGAGGAAGGTCACGATCAGCGAACACACGTAACTCCAGAAAGGCAGCGTGTGCGCATTCGAAATAGCGATGAAAAAGTGCGACAGTACGTCAGGCAAACCGGTCGCATCCATGATCCCCATGATGCCGCCGTAGAGCGGGTATTGCAGCATCATCGACCCGGTCTGGCGCGCGGCATTCTTGATGGCATCGGCGTAAGCGAGCGGGTAGCCGTGCAGCACCACGCCCGCGATGAACATCACGAAGATCACCGCGTTCACGCCGCTGAAGCCGGTCTTGTGCGTCCACGCAATGGCCAGGAACGACACCCCCGCCGCGCCGATAAACGCGCTGCCCACCCACGAATATTCGAGCCACTTCGCCGGCGTGAGCTTGCCTGCGGGACGCGTCTTCACGGGCGGGTCGGGATTCTTGTCGAGGTCGAGTACGACGATGTCTTCGTCGGCGGGCTTGAGCAAAGCCAGCACGATCGGCGTGGCGATCAGCATCACGATCGTCGGCACCAGGTTGAACGCGGTGAACACGGTGCTGCTGAACGGCAGCACTTGCCCCGTCAGTTTTTCGACGACGTTCATTGCGCTGCCATGCGTTGCCTGCGCGAGTGCGATTGAACTCGAGATGCCGCTCGCCCACACGACCCAGCCGGAGAAGCCGGCCGCGACAATCCACGCAAAATCCACGCGCATGCGCTTCGCGACTTCACGCGCGAGCAGCGCCGCGACCACGAGCCCGAAACCCCAGTTGAAAAACGAGGCCACTGCTACCGACACGAACGTGAGCGTGGCTGCCTGAACCGGCGTACGCGCGAGAGAAACGACCGCGCGAAAAAGCCGCTGTACAGGGGGCGCGTGCGCGAACGCATGGCCTGTGACGAGGATTAGCGTGATCTGGAATGCGAACGTCAGGATATCGAAGAAACCCTTGTACCAACCGCCGACAATCCCCATGAACGACGGATGCGGCGCGAATAACGCCGACACCACCGCGACGAACGCGGTGATCAGGATGGCGAGAACGAACGGGTCAGGAATGACGCGCTCGAAGAGGTCGATGGTCGCGTGGGTAAAGCCCGTTTTACCGCTGCCGCCCGAAGGTGAAGCGCTCGCCGGTTTCATGTCAGTCTCCTTGTGATTGTTGTTGGATGTTTTAGCGTCGGGCGGTGTCAGAAGTCGCTTCAGAAGTCATATAACCTCGCGGGGTTATCGACGAGAATCGCGCGGTGTTGTACAGGGTCTTGAACCCAGTGCGAAAGCAGCTTGAACAGCGCGGTATCGTCGGGCTTGCTTGCCTCCGTCTCCGTGGTATGCGGCCAGTCGCTGCCCCACACCAGCCGCTCAGGCGCCGCACTGACCCATGCATGCGCCGCGCGATCCATATCGCTGTAGCGTTGCGCTTCGCCCACGCGCGAATCCAGATACGGACCCGACAACTTCAGCCACGCACGGCCTCCGTCCAGCAGCGAGCGCACAATGCCAAACGCGGGATGATCAATCCCCTCGGGCAAAGACAAACGCGCGAGGTGATCGAAGACGATCTTCGACGGCAGGCGTCTCAGCAAAGCCTCATGTTCAACGATCTGCGCCGCCGTCCAATGCAACTGGACATGCCAGCCAAGTTCATGCACTCGCTGCGACAGCGACTCCACCATCTCGAAGCCGACCACCGCCTGCACCGGCGTGTACAGCGTGAAGCGAATCCCACGGATACCGCCCGAATGCAGCGTTACAAGCTCCGCATCGGTGACGTCGGGGCGCAGCACCGCCACGCCGCGCGTACGGTCGGCGCCCAGTTGCCGGATCGCGTCGAGTGTCACGCGGTTGTCGACGCCATAAATGCGCGGCGTCACGACCACCGTGCGTGTAGTGCCAATTCGCGCCTGAAACTCTCGGCGATAGTCATCGGCGGTGGCGTCGTTCACCATCGTGCCGTTGTGTGGAAAGCGGGCGTCGTAGACATGCATGTGCGCATCGCAGGCAAGCGGTGGCGCCGGGGTGATTGCGGGCATGACGTGTCTCCTTCTTGTGCTCGTTTTATGCGGTTTTATTCGCGTTTATTCAATCACGCGCTTCGCCCGGAGCGCATCAATGTCATCGCGCGACATGCCTTGCTCGCTCAGCACCTGTTCTGAATCCTGTCCGAACGCGGGCGCGGCAAACGGTTCGGGACCGGGAGTCCGGCCGAACCGGATCGAGCGCTTGAGCCCGCGATATCGCCCCACCACCGGATGCTCATAGGTCGCGATCATGTCTTCGGCCAGCACCTGCGGATCGTCGAACATGTCTTCCACTGTCCGTGCCGCCGCGCAGGGCACGTCTTCGCCGAACAGCGCTTCCCATTCCAGCGCGCTCCTGGCTGCCAAGGCGGCGTGAAGTTGCGGCACGATTTCATCCACGTGAAGCGCACGCTTCCTGACGGTATCGAAACGCGGATCGGCGGCGAGTGCATCGAGGCCCGTCTTGCGGCACAGCGCCTGCCAGAAATGCGGCGTGTTGGCGGAGATGTACAGGTACCCTTCGCGCGTTGGATGAATCCCCGTGATGCCGCCTGAACGCATGTCCCGGCCGACTTCGCGGGGCTCACTATCGGCCCAGACCAGACGCGCCGACTGCATGGCAAGCGCGCTGCGCAACAGCGAGACGCCTACGTATTGCCCCTCCCCGCTGCGCTCGCGCTCGAACAGCGCCGACGCCACGCCACCGGCCACCAGCGCCGCCGCGTAGTAATCCACCACGGATCCGTACAGCACCTCGGGCGGCCCGCCGCTCTTGCCTTGCATCGAGCACATGCCGGTCATGGTCTGCAGCACCTGGTCGTAACCGGCCTTGTCCTTGAGCGGCCCGGTTTCGCCATAGCCCGTCACGGCGCAGTAAATGAGCCGTGGATTGAGCGCTTTCAACTGCTCGTAGCCGATACCCAGTCGCGCCGGCACGCTCGGCCGGAAGTTGTGCACGAGGACATCGGCGTTTGTCACCAGCGCCTTCAGCGCGGCCAGCCCTTCAGGTTGTTTCAGGTCGAGCGCGAGACCGAGCTTGCTGCGGTTTACGCCGAGAAACGCGCGGCTTTCGCTCTCGAGCGTCGAGGGATATTTGCGCAGGTTGTCGCCCGCGGGCGGCTCGATCTTGATGACTTCAGCGCCTTGGTCGGCGAGCAGGCTGCACCCATACGGCCCGGCAATATACGCGCTCAAGTCGAGCACGCGGATGCCGCTCAGCGGTCCGCGTGCGCCATCGGTTCTGCGGGATGACGTGCTCATGACTGGGGCTCCCGGTCTTGCTTTGAAGCTGTATTCAAGGCCGCCTGAGCCACGATCGCTCGCGCCCGCGCGACGAATGGGCCGTCGATCATCTTGCCGTCGACCACATACGCGCCCCGGCCCGCTGCATCGGCTTCTGCCGCCGCTTCGACCACCCGTTGCGCGTGGGCGAGTTCATCGGGCGTCGGCTGGAATACTTCATTGGCGAGCGCAACCTGGCTCGGATGAATGCAGCTCTTGCCGATAAAACCAAGATTGCGCGCAAGCCGCGCTTCGGCCTGGAAACCGGCCTGATCGCGGATATCGGCGAACGCCGAGTCGTAGGCGAACACGCCCGCCTCGCCCGCCGCCATGCTCAACGCAAACATGGCCTGCTGGATCGCCGCGGTCTCCCGCCGCGCAATGCCCAGCGGCTCGAACAAGTCGCCTAGCCCAAGCTGCAAGCCTTTCACGCGAGGATGCGCGCTGGCCAGTTCGAACGCACGCCGCAACGCACCCGGCGATTCGATATTCAGCAGCAAGCCGATCGGCTCCGTCACGCCGTTGGCGCGTTCGGCGGCATCGAGCGCGTTCGCGGCTGCCCGTACGTCGTCGGCATGGCGCGGTTTCGGCAGGTTGATCAGATTGACGCCCGCCTGCACGACGGCGGCGAGATCGGCTTCGAAATGAGGCGAGTCGATGGCGTTCACCCGCACGATCAGCGTCTTGCCGCCGAACCGGTCCGCAGGAGGAGAAGCAGCGTTCGAACCTTGAGAAAAACCCTGCAGAAAGTCGCGCAAATGCGCCCGGGCTTCGGGCTTGCGCGCCTCCGACACTGAGTCTTCGAGATCGAAAGAAAGGGCGTCTGCCTGGCTCGCCAGCGCTTTGGCGAACAGTTCGGGCCGTGAGCCCGGAACAAATAATTTGCTTTTCATGCCGCCAGTCTAGACATCGGCACAATGAAGATAAAGCGATAGAATGTGCCTTCAAAATCAACTAAAAGTATCTTTATGGAGACCTCGTTCCTGACCAGTTTCCTGCTGGTCGTCGATACCGGTTCAATGGCGGAAGCCGCGCGCCGCCTCGACTTGACGCCTGCCGCGGTGGCGCAGCAAATCCGCACGCTAGAGCGCGAATTCGGCGCGCCGCTGCTCGCACGCGCTGGCCGGACGGTGTCGGTCACACCGGCAGGCAGCCGGATAGTCGCGCAGTCGCGGGGTTTGCTGCGGGAACTCGCCGACCTGAAAATTCTCGCCAACGACGAATATGCGACCGGTGAGCTCAGGCTCGGCACGATCAATACGGCGCTGCACAGCCTGCTGCCGGATATCCTCGCGCGATTTGTCAGCGCTCATCCGCATGTGAAAGTGTTCATCCAGTCGGGGACGTCGAACGAATTGTATGAAGCGTTGCGGGAAGGCGACGTCGATGCAGCCGTGTGCACGCATCCCGCGTTCGCCATGCCGAAAACCTTCGTGTGGGAACTGCTGCGTGAGGAACCGCTCGTGGTAATCGCGCCGCGGAACCTGGCGAAACGCGATGCGCATGACCTGCTCGCACACGAGCCGCTGATCCGCTACGACCGGTCGCTAGCGGGCGGTAAAGAGGCGGAGCGTTATCTGAGGCGGGTGGGCATTGTGCCGAACGAGCGCTTCGAACTCAGCTCGCTCGCGGCCATCGCGATGATGGTGGATCGCGGACTCGGGGTATCGCTCGCACCCGATGTTGCCTCGCCAATGACCAGCGCCCTGCGCATCGCGCGGATCAGCCTGCCGATGGAGTCGGAGCCGCGCCGTTTTGGTGTGCTCTGGAAACGCGCTTCGGTGCGTGACCGGCTGATTCGCGGCCTGGTGGACTGCGCGCTGCAATGCGTGCGCGGCGCAATGGTATGAGTTATCGGGATTTTTTGCGGCGCTAAAAATACAATACGGCGGCACGCTCACGCGTGCCGCCGTATGTAGCGCCTGAGACATACCGTCCCGAGCACCGGACCCCAGACCTTGCCGCTTACTGCGGTTGGCCCTTGTCGTTGGTACCCATGGCCGAAGCAGCTGCAGCAGCCGATGCGCCCTTCAGGTGTGATGCCTTGTCTTCTTGATGCAACGTCGTACCGTGCACGCCCGATGCTGCTTTCTTATGCTTGAAGTGCGGCAGGTGCGGTTTCGGTTCCTTGGGGCTGACGGCCGGCTTGCTTTCGTCCGTCTTCGAACCACCACCAGCACCTTGTGCCATTGCCGTGCCTGCGAACGCGAATGCGAGCGCACCAACCATTGCAATTTGCGAGAACTTCTTCATTGCTAAATCTCCCTGGAGTTGTAAATCGATTGCAGCATCGCATTGTTGTTCGAAATGCATGGAATTTCAACGAATTCAGAATATTCCTATCGAAAATTGGTCTTGGCGAGTTCCACGATCTCGTCGCCGCGACCGTTCAGGATTGCCCGCAACATGTAGAGGCTGAAGCCTTTCGCCTGCGCCAATTCCACTTTTGGCGGCATCGCCAGCTCGTGTTTCGATGTCACCACGTCCACGAGCGCCGGCCCGGGATAAGCGAAAGCCTTCTGCAGCGCCTCTGCAATATCTTCAGACTCTTCCACCCGGATGCTGAAAATGCCCGCACCCTGGGCGATGGCCGCGAAGTCCGTTTTGGCCAGATCGACGTTGGTATCCAGGTACCCGGCGGCCTTGAGCTCCATTGAAACGAAGCCGAGCAGACTGTTGTTATAAACCACCACTTTGATGGGCAGATCCAGTTGACGAGCACTCAGCAAGTCGCCAAGCAACATCGACAAACCGCCATCGCCCGAGAGCGAGATCACCTGACGCCCCGGATTTGCGCCTTGGGCGCCGAGCGCCTGCGGCATCGCGTTCGCCATGGAGCCGTGATTGAACGAGCCGTGAAGCTGGCGTTTGCCGTTCATCGTCAGGTAACGCGCGGCCCAGACGGTTGGCGTGCCGACATCGGCGGTAAAAATGGCGTCTTCCTCGGCCGCTTCGTCGATGAGTTTCGTCAGATATTGCGGGTGGATCGCGTTGCCGGGACCCGACGGCGTGGCGAGTTCATCAAGTCCCTTTCTCGCCGCTGCATAGTGCTTGCGCGCGGTATCGATGAACTTGCGGTCAGGCTTCCTCGTGAGCTTCGGCAGGACCGCCGCTATCGTCTCCTTGACCGTGCCGACCAGCCCGAGTGCGAGCGGCGCGCGCGAGCCGAGCTTGGAGCCGCGCCAGTCCACCTGGATGATCTTGGCGTCCGTGGGATAGAACGGCCGGTAGGGGAAATCGCAGCCGAGCAGGAGCAGCGTGTCGCACGACATCATCGCGTGATAGCCGGAGCTGAAACCGATCAGACCGGTCATGCCGACGTCATACGGGTTGTCCCATTCAATGAACTGCTTGCCGCGCATCGCGTGAACGACCGGCGCGCCGAGCATGTCGGCGAGCGCAACCACTTCATCGTGCGCGCCCGCGGTGCCGCTGCCGCACATCAGCGTCACCGCGTCCGACTCGTTCAGCATGGCCGCGAGCCGGTCGATATCGATGTCCGATGGCAGGATGGTCGACGGCCCCGTGGCCGACCAGCTGGGTTTCTCCGCGGGTGCGTCGCTCAACGCGACATCGCCGGGCAGCACGATCACCGCAACGCCGCGCTCTTCAATCGCCGTGCGCATCGCGCGGGCGAGCACACGGGGAAATTGGGCGGCGCTCGACACAAGTTCAACGTAATGGCTGCACTCCTTGAACAGCGCGGTCGGATGAGTTTCCTGGAAATAGCCCAGCCCGATTTCCGTCGATGGAATATGCGCGGCAATGGCCAGCACCGGCTGCTGGTTACGGTGGCAGTCATACAAGCCATTGATCAAGTGCAGGTTGCCCGGGCCGCAACTACCGGCGCACACGGCAAGCTTGCCGGTTGACGCTGCGTCGGCGCCTGCCGCGAACGCGGCCACCTCCTCGTGGCGTGTATGCATCCAGCGGATGGACCCGACCTGATCGAGGCTGTAGGCGAGCCCGTTCAAGCTGTCGCCAGTAACGCCCCAGATACGT
This sequence comes from Caballeronia sp. SBC1, assembly GCF_011493005.1. NCBI lineage: Bacteria > Pseudomonadati > Pseudomonadota > Betaproteobacteria > Burkholderiales > Burkholderiaceae > Caballeronia > Caballeronia sp. SBC1. Next base: position 884,789 of record NZ_CP049156.1, on the reverse strand, counting down.
TCGACGCCCGCCGCCGCCAGCGTCCTGGCCAAAAATTCCGCAACCGTGTTTCTTGCCATGTCCTGCTCCTTGGGTGAAAAGAGGAATCGGAGTGGTCGATTGGATGCCGCGTTGTCAGCTTCCTTTCGTCATACGCGTGAGACAGGTCAAAACGGCTCAAAGCGAAAAGCATAAACGTCATGCGGGGGATCAAGTATGAAAAGACCTTAATCTGCCCGCTTTACGAATGGCCAACGACCGAGGCTAAGGGCCGATACGTCGGTCTGCAACGTGTTCATACGCCCCTCGTGCACCACATGATCAACGTGAATCGCACCGTAGTTCAGGCAGCCGTCGTAAAGGATAGAAGCACGCCGGTTGCTAGAATGTCCGTCCCTCCTTTCTGCCTGAGCCAATCACCGCCCCGATGGATCTCGAACGCATTCTCTTCACGCAGGGTTTCGGCTCGCGCCGGCAATGCCGCGCGCTGATAGCCGATGGCCGTGTATCCGTCGCGGGCGCGCCATGCGCTAATGCCGCCGATGCCGCAATCGACATCGCGTCCGACACGCTCGCTTCGTTCGAGTTTCAAGTCGATGGCACCACATGGCGGTATCGGGAGAAAGCGTATCTGGCGTTGAACAAGCCACCGGGCTACGAGTGCTCACGTGATCCGCAACACCACCTGAGCGTTTTCCGCCTGCTGCCACCGCAGTTGACGGAGCGCGGCGTGCAATGCGTGGGACGTCTGGATCAGGACACGACCGGCCTTCTTCTCCTCTCCGATGACGGCGCGTTCGTGCATGCGTTCACATCGCCGAAACGAAAGGTGCCAAAGGCGTATCTCGCGGCCACCCGCCATCCGCTGGACGATGCTCAACTCTCGGCACTGCGCAACGGCGTCTTGCTGCATGGCGAATCGCAGCCTGTTGCCGCTGTCAGCGCTGAACAGCGCGACGAGCGGCAGCTCGAGCTTTCGGTGCTTGAAGGCAAGTATCACCAGGTGAAGCGGATGGTCGCAGCGGCGGGGAACCGCGTGGAGAAATTGCATCGGGAGCGTATTGGCGGGTTTGCCCTGCCCGATGATCTCGCCGAAGGCCAATGGCGTTGGCTGGACGATGCAGACCTCGTCATGCTCAGGCAAACCTGATGCGCCTGACGCGTGCCGTATGCGTGCGACAGCGCGCTGAGTTACACCCTCCCAAGGTTTAACGTCTTCATCAGGTCAACCCGGCGCGCTGCATCCATCCGGGTGCTTCGAGCGTAGAAGGTGGCATCCCCTGCTTTTCGATATTTATGCCCACACAACAAAAACGCCGCATCGTGACATTCGGTCTTGCCAGTCTCGGCGCTGCTGCGCTCGCCGCCTGTAGTCCCGTCAAACTTCTGAACGCCGCCATTCCATCGAGTGGTTACAGGAAAACGTCAGATATCGCGTACGGAAACGATCCGCGCCAGGTACTCGATGTCTACGTGCCCACCGCCGCAGCGAGTGTTGAGCCGCGCCCGGTTGTTGTGTTTTTCTACGGCGGAAGCTGGCAGAACGGCGATCGCGGCAATTATCTGTTCGTCGCACAGGCGTTGACGTCGCGCGGCTACGTGGCCGTGCTGCCGGACTACCGCACGTATCCGGAAACGGCGTTTCCTGGTTTTGTCAATGATGCGGCTGCCGCAACTCGCTGGACCCGCGATCACGCGCATGAATTCGGCGGCGATCCGTCGCGGCTTTTTGTAATGGGCCATTCAGCAGGCGCTCATCTTGCCGCGCTGATCGCGACCGATCCGCGTTATCTCGCTTCGCAATCAATGTCGAAAGCCGACTTGCGCGGGGTGATCGGCCTGGCTGGACCTTACGATTTCCTGCCCATCAAGGATCGCACCCTACTCGACGTCTTTCCGGCAGGCACGCGCGCCGAGAGCCAGCCGATCAATTTCGTCACCGGCCACGAGCCGCCCATGTTCCTTGCGGCCGGCACGGACGACACTGTTGTCGATCCCGGCAACACCGACCGTCTGGCGGCCATGCTGCGCAAACATGGCGACTCGGTAGAGGTAAAGCATTACGACGGCTTCGGCCATATCCGCATTGTTTCGGCGCTGGCGTTGCCCTTGCGGGGACGTTCCACAGTGCTCGCGGATGTATCGGCGTTCATTGACTCGCAATAAACGACCTGTGGCCTGTTCAATAGGTGTTAACACAACACACTGGCACCGCACTGCAGCATGCCTTTCTTACGACGGAAATCTATACTCCTTACACGACTATTAAAAGAAGCAGGAGGGCCATCATGGCCGCTCACATGACCATTGCAATGATTGCGTTCGTGGCGATCAGCGTGTTGTTTATTGTCGGATTGCTGGTGACAATGCATCTGCGCCATCGCTATCAACCCAACCTGATCGGTGCGCTGATCGGGGCTCTTCTGTGCTTCATTCTGCTGGAGACGCTACCGGTACTGATGTGACGGCCGGATGAACGTCCGACTTGCTCGGCAAGTCGCGCAGAAAGTCGTCGATGCTCGGATAACGCAGCGCGTAACGCATTTCGTCTCGCAGCCGGGTGTTCTGCAGACGTCGCGATTCGCGCATGAACGAGAGCATCATCGGCTCGAGTTGCGCCTCGGCCTGCTCGCGAGAAACACGGGGAGCGCGCGGCAAGCCGAATGCATCGGCAACCAGGTCGAAATAATCCCCCATGCGCAAGTCGCTGTCATCCGACGCATGCACCACGCGTTGCGGCCGCACCCGCCGGATCGCGAGCACGAGAATGGCGGCGAGGTCGTCTGCGTGGATATGGTTTGTATAAACATCATCGGCCGGCGCCAGCGCCGGCGTTCCCTTGTGCAGCCGTGTCAGTGGCAGGCGGTTGCCGGCGTAGATCCCGGGAATTCGCACAATCGATGCACTCAGCACACCGCGCCGCGTGGCGCGCCGCAATTGCGTTTCCGCCGATACGCGTCGCTTCGCGCGCGCGTTGTCCGGCCTGACCGGCCGCGTTTCATCGATCCACGCCCCGCCGCAATCGCCGTAAACCCCAGACGTGCTCGCATAAACCAGTCGGATCTGCGCCCGGCACGCAGCGGTGCTCGAAACCCGGTCGGGTACAATACACGCTCTTTTTGTGGCTTTGGCGTGCTTGCTGGCGCTGATCCCGACGCCCATTCTGACGGCCGCTTGCATGCTGCTTTTGAAGGTCGCGCGAAACCATCCGCGCCACGCCCGCTGACGGGCGACAGCGCTCGTTGCCACGCGCGCAACAGACCGTCGCGGCGCGCTTAACGCTGCAATCAGTGCGCGGGTCCTGATGTCGTCGTCGCGGGTTTTCTGGGGCGGCGCGAGATGCAGCACCGTGGGTGCAAGACCGGCCAGCCGTCGCAGAGTGCGGCGCTCGTCCAGGTTGCCGATCAACGGTGTAGTACCGGCTGCGCGCAGTTCGGCTATGCGCGCGGGTTGACTTGAGAGTGCGATCACGCGGGGCGCGGCGGCACGGCGTGCGAGAAGCGGCACGCAACGCAGGCCGACATCGCCGCAACCGGCAATCAGCACGCGCGCGCGGCGTAGTTTTCGAGTGGCGATCATGCTGTCAATTGTAGCCGCGACAGCTTTTGCATTTGTTTCATCCAACTCATCCAGGATCTATGGCTTTCAACGTAACGCTCCGGCAAAGCGGCCGGCAGTTTCAGGTAGAACCCGACGAAGCGGTGCTGCTTGCCGCCCTGCGTCAGGGCATCGGACTTCCCTACGGCTGCAAGAACGGAGCCTGTGGTTCATGCAAGGGCACGGTCGTCTCCGGCGAAGTCGAGCAGGCGCCGCATTCGTCGTCGGCGTTATCCAACGACGAAAAAACCCGTGGCATGGCCCTGCTTTGTTGCGCGACGGCGAAGGGGGACCTGACCATCGACGTACGCGAAGTTGCAGGTGTAGGCGACATCCAGGTCAAGAAGCTGCCTTGCCGCGTGAACGCGCTGGAACGCAAGGCGACCGACGTCATTGAACTGAAGCTGCAATTGCCGGCCAACGAACGGCTGCAATACCTGGCCGGCCAGTACATCGAATTCATTCTGAAAGACGGCAAGCGCCGCAGCTATTCCATGGCGAGCCCGCCGCACCACGAAGGCCCGATCGAACTGCACGTTCGCCACATGCCCGGTGGCACCTTCACGGACCACGTGTTCGGCCCCATGAAAGAGCGCGACATCTTGCGCTTCGAAGGCCCGCTCGGCACGTTCTTCCTGCGTGAAGATTCAGAGAAGCCCATTGTGCTGCTCGCTTCCGGCACGGGCTTCGCACCAATCAAGGCAATTATTGAACATGCTGTGTTCAAGAACCTGAACCGGCCCATGACGCTCTATTGGGGCGGCCGCCGCAAGCAAGACCTGTACATGATGGACATGGCCGAACAATGGGCGAAGGACGTGCCGAACTTCTCGTTCGTGCCGGTACTGTCCGAACCCGATGCAAGTGACGCCTGGACAGGCCGTACGGGCTTTGTTCATCGTGCTGTCATCGAAGATCTGCCAGACTTGAGCGCATATCAGGTGTACGCCTGTGGCGCGCCGGTGATGGTGGAATCCGCGCAACGTGATTTCACAAGTCATCACCGCTTGCCGGAGGACGAGTTCTACGCCGATTCATTCACCAGCGCGGCCGATCTCGCCAATCCGGTGTGAGCGCACGGTAGCCGCAAGAAAGCCGGCGAGTGTGGCGGCTCGACAAAAATCGGGCCGCCATGGTTTACACGCAGGAACTTCATATCGTATTCTTCGCGAATGCTCAAAATTTACGCCACTCTTCGACGTCGCCGCTCGCTGCTCCCCTAGGGATGCCGCTGGCTCGTCACGGATTGGCGCTTGAGTTTTCGAACCAGCGCACACTTCGCCACTATGAAGCCACGGAATTCCGTGGCTTTTTGCATTGTTGATCCGGTTTTTTTCTCGCCACTTTTTTTACTTGCTGTTTTCGTGGAGCCCGCCGTCATGAATTTCCAAGAGTACCCCGTCGAATCCCTGATGTTCATCACGAACCGTCCTGAGATCGTGTTCACGCACGGCAAGGGTTCATGGCTCTACGACAACAACGAGAAGCGATACCTCGACTTCATCCAGGGCTGGGCGGTGAATAGTCTGGGTCATTGCAACGACGGCATGATCGAAGCCATGAACAAACAGGCTCGCACGCTGATCAACCCGTCGCCGGCTTTCTACAATGCGCCGATGGCCCAGCTCGCCGGCCTCCTGACCGCGAATAGCTGCTTCGACAAAGTGTTCTTCGCCAACAGCGGCGCCGAAGCCAACGAAGGCGCGATCAAGCTCGCGCGCAAGTGGGGCAAGAAGTTCAAGGGCGGCGCGTACGAGATCATCACGTTCGATCACAGCTTCCACGGCCGGACCTTGGCGACCATGTCGGCGAGCGGCAAGCCGGGCTGGGACACCATCTATGCACCGCAAGTGCCGGGCTTTCCGAAGGCTGACCTTAATGACATCGCATCGGTGGAAAAACTCATCACCGATAAAACCGTCGGCGTGATGCTCGAGCCAATTCAAGGCGAAGGTGGCGTGATCCCGGCCACGCGCGAGTTCATGCAGGCTTTGCGCGCGCTGACGAAGAAGCACAACCTGCTGATGATCGTCGATGAAGTGCAAAGCGGTTGCGGCCGTGCCGGCACCTTGTTCGCGTATGAATTGTCGGGCGTGGAGCCGGACATCATGACCCTGGGTAAGGGCATTGGCGGTGGCGTGCCACTGGCCGCCTTGCTCTCAACCAAGGAAGTGGCGTGCTTCGAACCCGGCGACCAGGGCGGCACGTACAACGGCAATCCGCTGATGACGGCGGCGGGTTTTTCGGTGATTTCGCAACTGACGGCGCCGGGCTTTCTCGAAGGCGTGCGCGAGCGTGGCGAGTATCTGAAGGCGCAGTTGTTGCAGCTTTCGGAAGAGCGCGGTTTTAACGGCGAACGTGGCGAGGGTTTGCTGCGCGCATTGCTGCTCAATAACGACAACGGTCCGAAGATTGTCGAAATGGCCCGCGACATGGGACCAGATGGTTTGCTTCTGAACGCAGCGCGGCCGAACCTGCTGCGCTTCATGCCAGCGCTGAATGTGACGAAGGACGAGATCGACCAGATGATGTCGATGCTGCGGTCCGTGCTGGACGCGCTGTGATTATCCGTGTCTTCGATGAGCGCGACACGCAGGACGTGCTCGCGCTCTGGGCACAAGCGTTTCCGGAATACGCCACGCCTGGCAAGCCACAGCGCGATCCGCGTTTATCGATTCGAAACAAGCTCGCCATGCAGCCGGAGTTTTTCTTCGTCGGCTTGCTGGAAGAGCGTCTGATCGGCACGGTGATGACGGGTTACGACGGGCATCGCGGATGGCTGTATTCGCTTGCGGTCGCAACAGATCAACGCGGCAACGGTTATGGCCGCGCGCTGGTTGAACATGCAGAGCGCGCACTCGCGTCCATCGGATGTCCGAAGCTGAATCTGCAGATCATGGCGAACAAGCCTGAGACGCAGGCGTTTTACGCGAAGCTCGGTTATCAAATGGATGAAGTGGTCAGCTTCGGCAAGCGGCTTTGACCGCGCGTTAAAAAAGCCGCATGCCCCTCAAAGGCATGCGGCTTCTTCATTCATCAACGCCGATTACTCGCCCACTCATTCGCCCAAGTAAGCAGCCCGGACCTTCGGATCATCCAGCATGGTCTTTGCGTCACCCGACATGGTGACCAGGCCCGAATCCATCACGTAGCCGCGATTCGCCGCCTGCAACGCCAACCGCGCGTTCTGCTCAACCAGCAGCACCGTCAGCCCTTCGCCCGAAATCTCGCGCACCACTTCGAAGATCTTCTCGACCATGATCGGCGAGAGACCCATCGACGGTTCGTCGAGCAACAACAACTTCGGCCGCGACAACAGCGCACGCGCCATGGCCAGCATCTGCTGTTCGCCGCCCGACAACGTGCCCGCATACTGCGACGCCCGCTCTTTCAGCCGTGGAAAGAAGCCGAACATGCGGTCGGTGTCCTTGTCGATTTCGTCCTTGTCGTTACGCAAGTACGCGCCCATCTGCATGTTTTCAAGAATCGACATGCGCGCGAAAATGCCCCGCCCTTCTGGCACCATCGCGAGGCCGCGCTTGAGCAACTCATGCGACGGCACGCCCTTGATCGACTGCCCCATGTATTCGATATCGCCAGCCGAATACGCCTTCAGGCCCGTGATCGCTTTCATCGTGGTCGTCTTGCCCGCGCCGTTCGCGCCGATCAGCGTCACGAGTTCGCCCTTGCCCACTTCCAGGTCCACGCCCTTGACGGCATGAATGCCGCCATAGCTGACCTGCAGGCCCTTGATCTTCAACATTGCGCCGTTTGCGCCATTCGCGCCATTCATCGTAGCCATCAGTGAACCCCTGCCCCGAGATAAGCCTCGATCACCTTCGGATTCTTCTGCACGTCCTGCGGCAGACCCTCGGCGATCACCTTGCCGTAATCAAGCACCGTCATCCGGTTGCACAATCCCATCACCAGTTTCACATCGTGTTCGATCAAGAGAATCGTGCGGCCGTCGCTGCGAATCTTGTCGAGCAGGCGCGTGAGTTCGACCTTCTCCGTCGCGTTCATGCCGGCGGCGGGTTCATCGAGTGCGAGCAGCTTCGGATCAGTGGCCAGCGCACGCGCAATTTCCAGGCGGCGCTGGTGCCCGTACGAGAGGTTGCGCGACGTGTAGTCCGCGTATTGCAGCACGCCCACGTACTCCAGCAACTCCAGCGCGCGCTCTTTGATTTCCTTCTCTTCACGACGCTCCGACGGCGTCTGCAGCACCGCGCCGATCAGGCCGTGCTTCGTACGCACGTGGCGTCCGACCATCACGTTCTCGAGCGCCGTCATGCCGCCGAACAGACGAATGTTCTGGAAGGTACGCGCAATGCCCGCCTTCGCCACCTGATGCACGGCGGTCGGCGTGTACGGCGTACCGTCGAGCACGAACGAGCCCGAGTCCGGCGTGTACAGGCCCGTGATCACGTTGAAGAACGTGGTCTTGCCTGCGCCGTTCGGGCCGATCAGGCCATAGATTTCGCCTTCCCTGATTTCCAGGCCAACTTCGGCCAACGCCTGCAAGCCGCCGAAGCGCTTGTTCACGCCCTTCACGGACAGTCGAATGGGTTTATCGCTCATTGTGTTTTCTCCGCTCTCTCGGGGCTCAGGCGCGTACCGGCTTCTTGCCAGCGCGCTTCGCAATTTTCGCGATCTTGTCTTCGTGTTTCGGAGACGGCCACAGGCCTTCCGAGCGATACAGCATGATCAGCACCATCGCGAGACCGTAGAGCAACTGGCGGATGACTTCGGTATCCACGATCTGGTGACCGAAGATGAAGTTCTGCAGCGGACCCATGGTCGAGCGCAGGAATTCAGGGAACACGGCCAGCAGCACCGCGCCCAGGATCACGCCTGGAATGTGGCCCATGCCGCCGAGCACCACGCAGGCGAGCACGACGATGGATTCCCAGAACGTGAACGATTCCGGCGAAACGAATCCCTGGAACGTACCGAACATCGCGCCCGACAAACCGCCGAACGACGCGCCCATCGCGAAGGCCAGCAGCTTTACGTTACGGGTGTTGATGCCCATCGCCTTGGCGGCGATTTCGTCTTCGCGGATCGCGGCCCACGCGCGGCCAATACGCGAATGCTGCAAGCGTACGCACACGAAGATCACGAACAGCGAACACAGCACGAACAGGTAGTAATAGTTGTAGACCGAGGGGAAGGTGAACCCGAACAACGAGTGCGTCTTCGATAAATCGAATCCGAAGAACGACACCGGGTCAATGCCGGTAATCCCCTTCGGCCCGTTCGTGATGTTGACCGGACGATCCAGGTTGTTCATGAAGATCCGGACGATTTCCCCGAAGCCCAAGGTCACGATAGCGAGGTAGTCGCCGCGCAGACGCAATGTTGGTGCTCCGAGCAGCACACCGAAAGTGGCAGCCAGCCCCATCGCGCACGGCACGATCACCCAGATCGGCGCATGCAGGCCGCCGGGGAACAGATGCGCGATCCACTCGAACTGCGTGGTCAGTTGCGGCGAGGACAGCAACGCAGCCACGTAAGCGCCCACCGCATAAAACGCGATGTAGCCCAAGTCCAGCAGGCCGGCAAAACCCACCACCACGTTCAGGCCGAGTGCCAGCATCACGTACAGCATCGCGAAGTCGAGCACGCGGACCCAGTAGTTGCCGCCGGCGGCGCCAATCAACATCGGCGCGAGGATCACCAATGCGGTAACCAGCACGGTGACGGCGTAATTCTTCGCCGTTTTTCTTTCAGGGATGAGCGTCGTCGACGGCTCGATCGGTTGAATTGAAGTCATGCTTGTCTCTCCCCTGTTTAAGCGCGATCTGCGACACGTTCGCCGAGCAGGCCGGACGGACGGAACACCAGCACGATGATCAGCACGATGAACGCGAACACGTCCTGGTAGTTACTGCCGAACACACCGCCAGTCAAATTGCCGATATACCCCGCACCGAGCTGTTCGATCAGGCCAAGCAGCACGCCGCCCACCATGGCGCCGCCCAGGTTGCCGATCCCCCCCAGCACCGCGGCCGTGAACGCCTTCAACCCGGGGATGAAGCCCATGTAGAAGTGCGCGTTGCCATATTCGGAGGCGATCATCACGCCGGCGAGAGCCGCAAGCGCAGAGCCGATCATGAAGGTCGCGGAGATCACGAAGTTAGGGTTGACCCCCATCAGGCTCGCGACGCCCGGATTCTCGGCAATGGCGCGCATGGCGCGGCCGAGTTTCGTCTTGTGCACAAGCAGCAGCAAGCCGCCCATCACGAGGAACGCCACCACGATAATCACGATTTCCGTCATCGAGATCACGGCGCCCGGACGATCGGCGGTGGCCGTAATCACGTTGATCGGATCGGTTGGCAGCAGTTGCGGGAAGGCCAGCGGATTGCGGCCCCAGATCATCATGGCGATGGTCTGCAGAAGAATCGACACGCCGATAGCCGTAATCAACGGCGCCAGACGCGGCGCTCTACGCAAAGGCCGATAAGCCACGCGCTCGATCGTGTAGCCGACCAGCGCGCAGACGACTGCGGCGACCAGCAGCGCGATGACCAGCACCAACGCTAACGGCATGCCCGGGAAGTGGTTCTGCAAAACGCCGATGGCGGACAGCGCGACCATGGCGCCGACCATCAGCACGTCCCCGTGAGCGAAGTTGATGATGCCGAGAATCCCGTACACCATCGTGTAACCCAACGCGATGATGGCATACACGCTGCCAAGCACCAGCCCGTTGATAATCTGCTGGATGAAGATATCCATTGAAGGCTCCTTAGCCCGTGCGACTAGATTTACGCTTTATCGCTGGCCGATAAACCGAAGGGAAGTAAAAAACGCACCCGCACCGCGCGTACTTGAAAAAAAACTCTAACACGTCCGAAAGTGACTACGTATCGAGGGATTGCTCAACCTGATGTGCATTCGCCGCGCGGCGCCGCAACACAGGATTACGGTGTAATGACGTCAATGACGTTCTTCTTGTTATCCTTGAAATCGATTAGCGTGATTGCACCGCCGCCTTTCAAATCGCCTTTGTCATCGAATGCAATGTGCCCTGTCAGGCCATTGAAATCCGTCGATGCAATCGCGGCAAGCACCTTTGGCGCTTCAATCGAATTAGCCCGCTTCATGGCGTCGACAATCACATACACGGCGTCATAGGTGAACGGCGCGTAGCCCTGGACCGGCAGATGAAAACGGGTGTCGTAGTGCTGCGTGAAATCCCCGCCCTTGTCCAGTTTCGACACATCCACACCGAGTTCCGAGCACACCACGTTCGGCGCTGCGTTGCCCGCGAGCGTGGGCATGTCGGCGGAACACATGCCGTCACCGCCAAGAATCTTTGCCTTGATGCCCATTGCCGTTGCCTGCTTCGCAAACGGTCCGCCGGTCACGTCCATGCCCCCGAACATCACCGCGTCAGGCTGGACGCGCTTGATCTTGTTCAGTATTGCCTTGAAATCGCGCGCCTTTTCGCTCGTCACTTCGTGCCCCACGATGCGGCCACCGCCTGCGACCACGGCCTTGGCAAACTCATTCGCAAGACCCCGGCCGTAGAGCGTGGCGTCATCTACAACCACGACTTTCCGCGCGTGCAGCGTCTTGAGCGCGTAGGTCGCAAGCACCGGCCCCTGGCGCGCGTCCGTCGGCACCACACGGAACGTCGTTTTGTACCCTTGCTGCGTGAACGTGGGGTTGGTCGTCGCACCCGAGATCTGCGCCACGTTCGCGTCGCTATAGATCTTCGATGCCGGAATCGACACGCCCGAATTCAAATGTCCGACGACCGCCACCACGTGATCGGCTACCAGTTGCTGCGCCGCTGCCAACCCCTTCTTGGGATCGGCTGCATCGTCCTGCGTGTCCAGTTCGAGATGAATCGCGTGACCGTCGATGGTCAGTCCCTGCGCGCTGATTTCCTCGATGGCCAGTCGCGCACCGTTTTCATTGTCCTGCCCGAGAGGCGCCAGCGGTCCGCTAAGCGGCGCGACGTGGCCGATCTTGACCACCGTCGCGTTGCTGGCCGGTGCAGGCGCGGAAGCCGCAGCCACTGATGCCGCCGATGCCGGCACGGCCGGCGCACCGCCTCCTACGCTCGCTCCCACACTCGCCGACGCTTCCGGCACCGCCGATGCCCCAGCGGCCGGCTCGTTATCACTCTTTTTGCTGCACGCCGTAGTCATCGCAACCGCAGCCGCGATGGTCAGGGCAAAGCCAAACTTCATTCGCATTCAGTAGGTCTCCGGCGCCTTGAAAAGCTGATGTTTCCAGCCCATCCGGCTTGGAACGCGCGCATTGTAACTCGGTTTTTGAGACGTGCAATATTGTTCAGCGACAGGGGTTTTCCTCCATTGCAACCCTCTCTCTGGCCTCTGGCGGAGGTCTTGGAGCAACCCGGTTGCGCCTCACTCCGGTGCGCAAGTTGCACCATCGGCTGGCATCGTGGGTAAACACCGATGAGCTGCATTGCTTTAGTGACGCCGCAGATTCGCAAAAATGCACTTTCATGGTGCGAGCGCAAAATCAGCAGGTCAATCCGGGCGTTCTCGTAGCGGTCCCGGCGGTGTGCTTGCAGGCGCGATGTTTGGGCGTAGTGTTTTCTTCGCAGCGGGCAAATAAAAAGGCCACACCAACACAAGTTGGAGCGGCCTCTCACTACACTTTTTGACTATCGCCTCTAATTCAGGAACCAAGGACAACGCTTCGCGGACGGTGCGGGGCGGTACATCAGCCCGGCAGCGTCAGCCCACGTGGCAGCGGAAACGAAACCGTCTCCTCGATCCCTTCCAGCGGGCGCACGTTTCGCACCCCCAGTTCCCGCAACCGCGCGATCACGGCCTGCGCCAGCACTTCTGGCGCCGACGCACCCGCCGTCACACCGATGCGCTTTTTCCCTTCCACCCATTTTGGATCTATTTGCGTGGGCGAATCCACCATATAGGCAGGGATGCCGCGCTTTTCAGCCACTTCACGCAGCCGGCTCGAATTCGAGCTGTTCGGACTGCCCACCACGATCACCACATCGCATTGAGGCGCGAGAAACTTCACCGCGTCCTGACGATTCTGCGTGGCGTAGCAAATATCCTGCTTCTTCGGCTCTTTCACCGACGGATATTTCGACTTCAATGCGTTGATGATCGCGGAGGCGTCGTCGACTGACAGCGTGGTTTGCGTCACGTAGGCAATCCGGTCGGGATCGGAGAGCGCGAGTGCTTCCACGTCCTGGATATCCTCCACCAGGTGCATACCTTCACCGCTCTGCCCCATCGTGCCTTCCACTTCGGGATGGCCCTTGTGGCCGATCATCACGATATCGAAGCCTTCCTGGCGCATCTTCGCGACTTCCATATGCACCTTGGTCACGAGCGGGCAGGTAGCGTCGAACACGCGCAAGCCGCGGGTTTCCGCTTCCGAGCGCACTGCCTTCGACACGCCGTGCGCGCTGAAAATCAGCGTGCTGCCTTCGGGCGCATCCGCCAGGTCTTCGATGAACACCGCGCCTTTCTTGCGCAAATCCTCGACCACGTAGGCGTTGTGCACGATCTCGTGGCGCACGTAGATAGGCGCGCCGAACAGCGTGATGGCTCGCTCCACGATTTCGATTGCACGATCGACGCCGGCACAAAAGCCGCGCGGCTGGGCGAGAAGAATTTCGACATCGAGAAGGGTGTCAGTGGAGCTCATGGCTACAGAATTCCGATGATTTTCACTTCGAACGCCAGCGCCTGGCCGGCAAGCGGATGGTTGAAATCGAACAGCGCGGAGGTCTCGCCGACCTCCTTGAGCACGCCCGCATAACGGCCGCCGCCCGGCGCGTTGAATTCGACGAGGTCGCCGGGAGAAAAATCCTCTCCGATCATCGCGTTCTCGCGCAACGTGGCAAGCGACACCCATTGCAGCATTTCCGGATTGCGCGGACCGAACGCCTGGCCAGGCATCAGCCGAAAGGTCGAGTGGTGGCCCACCTTCAGACCCAGCAGAATGTCTTCTAGCGGCGGCGCAAGATGACCGGCGCCTAGTAACAGCGTGGCGGGCTTGTCGGCGAACGTGCTGACAATGTCCGCTCCATCCTCAAGCGCAAGCCGGTAATGAAGCGTGACATGCGAACCGGGTTTCACCTCGGAAATATCAATGATGCTCATGTTTGATCGTTCTAGCCGTAAAAGCCGTAATTACCTTCTCAGTCGGTCCCGCCGTCCGATAAAAGGCCGGGCGTCCAAACAGGACGCAGTCATGGCGAAAGCTTGGACCGCCCCCGGGCACCGCACTGCCGGGACCATCGGCCTCGTGGTGCAGACCGCCAGGCGGGTGCTCCGCGAGGCGCCAAACCTGCATTGTAAGCCACAGTGCGACCACCCCGCCTCCGTCCGGGCAATGCCCCCGAGTGATAGCGAGCGGGCCCGTCAGTCGCCGCTTCCGACACTATTTTTAACGTTGCTTCCAACGCTACTTTCAACGTTCTTCCCGCCGTTGCATGCGGGCGGGAGCTTGGCATGAACGCCCGGCTTGAGCTGGTGCAAAACAACGTGCCGCATTCTGCGGGCGCCCAGCTCGCCGCGGAACCTCCCGCACGGATCGCGCCTGCCGTCATGCGCATGCTCGACTGGCCTGCGCGCGATCGTCCTCGCGAACGCCTGTTGAAGCTGGGCGCTCAGACGTTATCGGATGCCGAGTTGCTGGCGTTGTTCCTGAATACGGGCCGCCCGGGCATGACCTCCGTCGACGTGGCGCGCGACCTCCTGATCCGGTTCGAATCGATCAGGGGCGTGCTGAGCGCGACTGCGACGGAATTGCGCAGGTTCGGAGGTATCGGCCCGGCCAAAGCGGCGCTGCTGCTTGCTGTCTCGGAGCTGTGCCAGCGCTCGCTCGCGGAGAAAACCCGCGACCGGCCCTTGCTGGACGCCCCGCAGGCAGTGGAAGACTATTTGAAATGGCTGATCGGCACGCGACCCAACGAAGTGTTCGTCACCCTGTTTCTCGATATCAAACATTGCCTGATCACCGTGGACGAATCGGCGAAGGGGTCAATCTCGCGTGTTGCCGTCTATCCCCGGGAAATCGTGCGGCGGGCGCTCACATTAAATGCGGCCAGCCTGATCGTCGCGCATAATCACCCCTCCGGCGGCGTTGAGCCGAGTGCAAACGACCGCAGGCTGACGCGCGTGCTGCAAGACTCGCTCGCCCTGATCGACGTCCGCCTGCTGGATCATCTGGTGGTGACCTCGAACGAGGTTTTCTCTTTTTCGCGACAGGGATGGATTCCGGCTTGACGTGAATCGCAGCGGTGATTCCCCGCGCGGCCGAAGTGACAGCCCAACGCTGATTTCACTAATTTAATAGCCAGCCGGCCGCAAAAGATGGCAAAACCACGCCTGATCAGGCTTCGTGAGCAGAAAAACGCATGAAACCTGCGTCGGACCGGATAGCCGGATACCTCGTCCGGCACCAAAAAGAGTTGATTTTGCTGGTTTTTTGCGGTTAGAATCTCGGTTTGCTTCTTTCAACCAACCTGTTCCGAGCGTACGCAGTCATTTCGGGCAAGCCTCTCCGGTAGCCCGTAGCGGTCCAAAGTGTACTTGGCGTTCGAACTCAGAATTAAAGCGTATTAGGAGTGCTCTCATGGCACGTGTATGCCAAGTAACCGGGAAGGGGCCGATGAGCGGCAACAACGTTTCCCATGCGAACAACCGCACCAAGCGTCGTTTCCTGCCCAATCTGCAAAATCGCCGCTTCTTCGTTGAAAGCGAAAACCGCTGGGTTCGTCTGCGTCTCACGAACGCCGGCCTTCGCCTGATCGATAAAAACGGCATTGACTCCGTGCTCGCAGATTTGCGCGCACGTGGCGAAGTCTAAGGAGCACGAACATGGCCAAGGGCGCACGCGACAAGATCAAGTTGGAATCGACCGCAGGAACGGGTCACTTCTACACGACCACGAAGAACAAGCGCAACATGCCGGAAAAGATGGCGATCAAGAAGTTTGATCCCGTTGTCCGCAAGCACGTTGAATACAAAGAAACCAAGATCAAATAAGATCCGGTCTCTTTCGCTCCAGCATCACGAAAAGCCTCGCTCACGCGAGGCTTTTTGCTTTGGCGCCCCGCTTTAGCCCCCGGCTTTAGTCCCCTTCACACTCCTTTGGCAGTCCATCCGCACGAGCTTGCGCGCACTCTGTTCGCCCTACTGACCGAACGGCCAAGTAGTCGCGTAGCGTGCGACGCGTTATCCTTACCGACCAGGCTTTCTCCCATGCCACCGGCGTGAGTCCCGAAAGTCACAGCGAACAAAATTGACGGAGACGTGGCGGGATGAATTTCGACGTGGCAATCATCGGCAGCGGGCTGGCAGGCTTGAGCGTGGCGCTGAATCTGGCGGACACGCGGCGCGTTGCCATCCTCGCCAAACGCAGCGTAAGCGAAGGCGCCAGCGACTGGGCCCAGGGTGGCATTGCGGCCGTGCTCGACTCGGCCGACTGTATCGACAACCACGTTCGCGACACGTTGATCGCAGGCGGCGGCTTGTGCGATGAGGCCGCTACGCGGTTCATCGTGGAAAACGGGCGTGCGGCCATCGAATGGCTGATCAACGAAGGTGTGCCGTTCACGAAGGATCTGTCCGCCGAGCTCGGCTTTCATCTGACGCGTGAAGGCGGACACAGCCATCGACGAATCATTCATGCCGCCGATGCAACCGGTCACGCCGTAGTCACCACGCTCAACGAGCGCGTGCGCAATCATCCGAATATCACGGTCCTCGAAGATCACTACGCCATCGACCTGATCACATCTGAGCGACTCGGGTTGCCCGGGCATCGCTGTCATGGGCTTTATGCCCTCGATCTTGCCAGCGGACGTACGGTCACCATCGAGGCGCCGCATACCGTGCTCGCGACCGGGGGCGCCGGCAAGGTGTATCTGTACACCACCAATCCGGATACGGCGACCGGCGATGGTATTGCAATGGCGTGGCGCGCCGGCTGCCGGGTATCGAACATGGAGTTCATCCAGTTCCATCCGACTTGCCTGTTCCATCCGTACGCGAAGTCCTTCCTGATTTCAGAAGCAGTACGTGGCGAAGGCGGCATCCTGCGCCTGCCCGACGGCACGCGGTTCATGCCCGCTCACGACGAACGCGCTGAACTCGCCCCCCGCGATATAGTCGCCCGGGCGATCGACTTCGAAATCAAGAAGCGCGGTATTGACTGCGTGTATCTCGACATCAGCCATCAGCCGGAAGCGTTCCTTCAAGAGCACTTCCCCACCATTCTTGCACGCTGCCGCGAGTTCGGTATCGATATCACGAAACAGCCTATTCCCGTGGTGCCGGCCGCGCATTACACGTGCGGAGGCGTGGTCACCGACCTGGCCGGCCGCACGGATCGCGTGGGCCTTTATGCCGTGGGTGAAACCTCGTGCACAGGGCTGCACGGGGCGAACCGGCTGGCAAGCAACTCTCTGCTCGAATGCCTGGTGGTCGGGCGTGCAGCGGCGCAAGCCATGGAAAAGGACGGCTTCGCGGCGAGCGGCCATGCACCGTTGCCCGCCTGGGATGAAAGCCGCGTCTCCGATCCGGACGAGGAAGTCGTGGTCGCGCACAACTGGGACGAGTTGCGGCGGCTGATGTGGAATTACGTAGGCATTGTGCGTACCGATAAACGGCTTGCGCGCGCCCAGCATAGGCTGACGCTGCTTCGTGACGAGATCCACGAGTACTACGCGAACTTCAAGGTGAGCCGCGACCTGCTCGAATTGCGTAACCTTGTTGATGTCGCTTCGCTGATTGTGGAAAGCGCGTGCTCACGGCGCGAGAGCCGCGGCTTGCACTTCAGCCGTGACTGGCCGGAGACGTTGTCAAAAGCGCTGCCGACTGTATTGACACCGCCGGCAGTGAGGCGTCGGGAGATTTGAACGGGAAAAATCGCGGAATACGTTGCGGTAGAAAGCGAAAAAGCCATTCCAGCACGAGCTGGAATGGCTTTTTCGTTTCTGCCCTGGAGCAATGGACGGCTCGAAATCGGCATTGAAGAACCGTCGGAAAGCGGAGTTATATTGTCCCAACTTTCCGGCAACACCCGGTCACGCTAAACGGACCGCATCCAGCGCGCACTGAACCAGATTCCGCATCAACGGCGCGACCCTTGCGGCACGGGCTTCGTCGTATGCGTACGGCCGCGTCTCTTCCATATAAGTCACCTGCGACAACTCCAGCTGCACCGCGTGAATGCCGTCCTGCGGCGCGCCGTAGTGTCGGGTGATGTAGCCGCCCTTGAAGCGCCCGTTAGCCACAGCCGTGTATGCGCCCTGCCCGACCACTATCGCCTCGAGCTTTTCCGCAAGACCCGCGGCCGCGCTTTCCCCACCCGCCGTGCCGAAGTTGAAGTCGGTAAGCTTGCCATCGAAGAAACGCGGGACGTGCGAACGAATGGAATGCGCTTCCCACAGCAGCGCTTTGCCATGCGTGGCTTTCAAACGCGCCAGTTCTTCGGCCAATGCATCGTGGTACGGCTGCCAATACTTCTCGCGACGATCGGCAATCTGCATATCCGAAGGCGCACCGCCTGCGGGATACAACGGTTCGCTGTTGAAAGTATCGACGGGACACAGGCCTGTTGTATCGCGTCCCGGATAGAGATTCGCGCCATCGGGCGGACGGTTCAAGTCGATCACGTAACGCGAATTCGCGGGCACGAGGATCGACGCGCCCATCTCCTCCGCGAACGCGTAGAGACGCTCCAGATGCCAGTCAGTGTCGTCGACTTCACGGGCGATCGGCGTCATGGAGGCGGCTATGTCGGCGGGAATCTGCGTGCCGGCATGGGGAATCGAAATCAGCAGCGGCGCAGTGCCACGCTTCAAGGTAAAAACTTGATCGGTCACAGGCTACGTCCTTTATTTAAGCAATCCGGCCAGCGTGTTTCGATACTTCCCGAATGACGCTCCTTCATCGCGATGCCGGCGCGACTCGACCACAACGTGCCCGCCAACGCTTACATCCAGCACTGGCGTCTCACCGTGTTCGCAAAACACCACGCCCGATAACCACGCGTCGGGCGCATGTCCGGCAATGGCTGGATGATCGGGATCGAGCACGATGAAATCCGCCCGGCGCCCCACTTCGAGCGCGCCGACCGCGCGACCGGTAGCGCAGGCGCCGCCTTGTACGGCGGCATCGAAGAGACGGTCGGCGACGTGCGCCTGTTCGTTCGATGCCAGCACGTTGCGCTCGCGTCGCGTCAGCCGTTGCCCGTATTCGAGCAAGCGCAGTTCCGAGCGCCAGTCGACGGCGATATGGCTGTCCGAGCCAAGCCCGAAGCGTCCCCCGTCATTCAGATACGCATGCGCGGGGAAAATGCCATCGCCGAGATTAGCTTCGGTTGTCAGGCAAAGACCCGCAATGGCGCCACTTGCGGCCATTTCGCGGACTTCGTCTTCGTCGACGTGCGTGGCGTGCACGAGGCACCAGCGTTCGGTCACGTCGAAGTTGTCGAGCAGCCAGCGCACGGGCCGCGCGTTCAGCGTCTCGAGACACGCATCGACTTCAGCCGTCTGCTCGGCTATGTGGATATGCACCGGCGCACCTGGAAAAGCGCTGTCGAGTCCGCTGAGCAAACGGCCCAGCGATTCCTTCGATACAGCACGCAGCGAATGCGGCGCCACGCCGTATCGCAGGTTGCCGTTTTCGGGCTGCGCCGAACGCAATGAAATGAGGGCATCGAGTAAGCTTTCCGGCGTGTGGACAAACCGCGCCTGGCCGGCCGTTGGCTCACGCTCGCCGAAGCCGCCATATTGATAAAGCACGGGCAACATTGTCATGCCGATGCCGGTTTGCGCTGCGGCATCAACCACGCGAGCGGCCATTTCAGCGGGATTCGCGTAGGGCTCACCGTCCGGCGCGTGATGCACGTAGTGGAACTCGCAGACCGACGTGTAGCCCGCCTTCAACATTTCGATATAAAGCCAGCGCGCGATATCGCCAATGCTGTCCGGGGAAATGCGTGCGGCAAACCGGTACATCAGGTCGCGCCAGCTCCAGAAGCTGTCGGTAGGATTCGCGCGATATTCGGTGAGCCCCGCCATCGCGCGCTGGAACGCATGCGAGTGAAGATTCGGCATGCCGGCGAGCATCGGGCCTCGGGCTTTATTCACGCTCGCCGGCTGCGTGCTGTCCGGCGTGACGGCGATCAAGGTACCGTGATCGTCCCATTCCAGCAGCACGTCGCGACGCCAGCCATCTTGCAAACGCGCGTGCTCGGCAAACAAGCTATTTCGAGTCATGGAATGATCCGCTTAGTTCTGCTTCTTCCGTTTATCCACGGTCACGGCGCCGTGGCGTATGACCAGCGCGCATCGATCGAGACCGGTCCAATACGCCAACTCGGCCAGCGAGTCGATATCCCACGCAACAAAATCCGCCTTCGCGCCAACGCTGATCTCGCCGTTCACCTCGGCGTGACCGAGCGCTTTCGCGCCGTGACGCGTCACGCCCGCGAGCACTTCCGCCACCGACAAACGGAACAGCGTGCAACCCATGTTAAGCATCAGCAGCAGCGACGTACTCGGCGATGTCCCAGGATTGCTATCGGTGGCCAGCGCTATGGGCACGCCATGGCGACGCAGCAAGTCGATCGGCGGCAACTGTTTTTCGCGGATGAAATAAAACGCGCCGGGCAACAGCACGGCAACCGTGCCGGCTTCGCGCATCGCGATTGCGCCGGCTTCGTCGAGGAATTCGAGGTGATCGGCGGATAGCGCATGATGCTTCGCCGCCAGCGCCGCGCCGCCCATCAGCGACAACTGCTCGGCGTGCATTTTCACGGGCAGATTCAATTTCGATGCCGCGTTGAACACGCGCTCCGCTTGTTCAAGCGTGAACGCAATACGCTCGCAGAACACATCGACGGCATCGACAAGACCTTCTGCCGCGAGCGTCGGCAACATCTCGTCGCAGACATGGGCGATGTAGTCATCGGCACGGCCTGCGTATTCCGGCGGCAACGCATGCGCGCCGAGGAACGTCGTGGAGATGGTCACCGGTCGCGCCGCCGCGAGCCGCCGCGCGACGCGCAGCATCTTGCGTTCGGTCGGAAGGTCCAGCCCGTAACCTGATTTGATTTCCAGCGCGGTGACGCCTTCGGCGAGTAACGCGTCGAGCCGACGCAGCGACTGCGTGAACAATTCGTCCTCGCTCGCGGCACGCGTGTTACGCACCGTCGAGACAATGCCGCCGCCGCGTTTCGCGATGTCTTCGTAACTCGCCCCCTCAAGCCGCATCGCGAATTCTTCGGCACGGTTTCCGGCGTAGACGAGATGCGTGTGGCAATCGACAAGACCCGGCGTCACAAGACGCCCTTCCAGATCGTGACTTGCGGCGTTGGCAAATGCGGACGGTATTTCAGCCTCAGCGCCGAACCATTCAATGCGCTCGTTGCGCACGACAATCGCCGCATTTTCAAGCACATCTGCCGGATCAGCACGCGCAGCAAGACGTGCATTGCGCCAGACTTGCACGCTGTTATCAGTCATGTCGGCGATCCTTTGAAACAATACGGGCGTCGATGAGAACCGCGCCTTCCGAGCGCGGTTCGACGTTCAACAAAGCATGTTCGTGGGCCTCGAAAACAAGCGCATCGCCTTGAGACAAATGCTCGCCATCAACTGCAAACTCACCGAGCGCGCAGACCAGCACAACGCTGCCCTGCTCTACGCTCAACGCTGCAGCGTCACGCCGCACCGCCGCACTTCCCGATACACGATCCCGCCTCAACATCAGGTTGAAATCGCGTGTCGGACCGTGCGGCAATTCTGCCGTGATCCTCGATTCACCCGCGAACGCGAGCGAATCCCAGCGCGCGAGCACATGCCGCGGACCGTCTGCATCGGTGAGCACCATCTCTGCGCCCTCGATCAACGTCAGCACGCGGTCAATGCCCTCGAACACCGAAAACGCCCCCGCCTCCGATACATCCGCGACGCTCACGCGCCAGTCGAAGGCATCGAAGGCGGCGCCCGGCGGCGACGCGGCAATCTCGCGCGTCGCGCCGCCGCCGTTCTTCCACGGCACGGCCTTCAAATCGGCCGCACGAATGACGTTAAAGGCGGACGACATATCAGGTCGTGATGAACGGCAGATCGAGGCCGAAGTTCTTCGCGCATTCAATGGCTTGCTCATAACCGGCATCGCCATGACGCATCACGCCCGACGCGCAGTCGTTCACCAGCACGCGCGCAAGACGCTTCTGGGCTGCATCGGTGCCGTCTGCAACGATCACCATGCCTGCGTGTTGCGAGTAGCCCATGCCAACGCCGCCGCCATGATGCAGGCTGACCCACGTCGCGCCGCCGGCGGTGTTCAACAACGCGTTGAGCAACGGCCAGTCGGAGACTGCATCCGTACCGTCCTTCATGCTTTCCGTTTCGCGATTCGGGCTGGCAACCGAACCCGTATCCAGGTGATCGCGGCCGATCACGATCGGCGCTTTCAGCTCACCGCTCTTGACCATTTCATTGAACGCGAGACCGGCGACGTGACGCTCGCCTAAGCCCAGCCAGCAAATCCGCGCCGGCAAACCCTGGAACGCGATGCGATCGCGCGCCATGTCGAGCCAGCGGTTCATGCCTGCGTTGTGCGGGAACAGCTCTTTCAGCTTGGCGTCGGTCTTGTAGATATCTTCCGGATCGCCTGACAACGCGACCCAGCGGAACGGACCCTTGCCTTCGCAAAACAACGGACGGATATACGCTGGAACGAAGCCGGGAAAATCGAACGCGTTCTTGACGCCGTCGTCGAAAGCGACTTGACGCAAGTTGTTGCCGTAATCGACGGCGTGAATGCCCATTGCGTGGAAATCGAGCATCGCCTGGACGTGTTGGGCGCACGAGCGTTGCGCTGCGGCCTTCAGTTCAGCGTGCTGGGATTCATCCTGCGATGCCGCGCGCCACTTTTCGAGGCTCCAGCCAGCCGGCAGATAACCATTGATCAGGTCGTGCGACGAGGTTTGATCGGTGACCAGATCCGGCTTGATCCCGCCCGCCTTGGCGCGGCGCACGAGTTCCGGCAGCACTTCGGCGGCGTTGCCCAGCAACGCGATCGACACAGCATCGCCGGCGGCGGTGTGCTGCTTGACGAGTTCAAGCGCGTGATCGATGTCCTTCGCTTGTTTATCGACGTAACGCGTGCGCAGACGGAAATCAATACGCGTCTGATCGCATTCGATATTCAGCGATACCGCTCCCGCCAGCGTCGCTGCCAGAGGCTGCGCACCGCCCATGCCGCCCAAGCCCGCGGTCAGGATCCAGCGGCCCTTCCAGTCGCCGTTAAAGTGCTGCCGCGCGGCTTCGACGAAGGTTTCGTACGTACCCTGCACGATTCCCTGGCTGCCGATGTAGATCCAGCTTCCGGCCGTCATCTGGCCGTACATGAACAGGCCCTTGCGGTCGAGTTCGTTGAAGTGTTCCCACGTCGCCCATTTCGGCACGAGGTTGGAGTTCGCGATCAACACGCGCGGCGCGTCCGCGTGCGTCTTGAACACGCCGACCGGCTTGCCGGACTGAACCAGCAGCGATTCGTCGCTTTCCAGGCGCTGCAGCGTTTCGAGGATTTTATCGAGGCATTCCCAGTTGCGGGCAGCGCGGCCTATACCGCCATAGACCACCAGCTTGTCGGGGTTCTCTGCAACCTCCGGATCGAGGTTGTTCAGCAGCATCCGATAAGGTGCTTCGGTGAGCCAGCTCTTGCACGTAAGCTCGGTGCCGCGCGGTGCGCGCAGGGGACGCGGGTTGTGGTTTTTCATCAAAGCACTCCTCGGACGGGGATGGTGAACATTCGGTATCTTGCAGCCAATTCCTCGGGGCGTTTCACGCAGCGATGGAGCTTGGTCGGCGAGTTGTATATACAAGTCTGAATCAAAATAAATCGAAGCGCAAGCGGTGTGCGGACGATTCAGGTAGGGGTTTACTTGGACGGGTTGGGAGGCCCGGTATAAACCGGGCGGCGGCGTCGATTCCGCATAAAAACGGCGGAATCGGTGGCAATGGACCGCGCGCAATCTGTCTATACAAGACCGACGCAGTTAAAACTCGGGGTTTGCCTCGTGGACGAACGCACTGGCTGCGGCAATATCGCCTGCCAATGGCCGGTCGTCCCGGTATCGCGAGATAACGGCACGGACGCTTCGATAAATTGCGTCGGTTTTAGGCGCTCGCGACACGTCGGCCGGTTGCAAGTCATACGCCTGAGTCGCCGCCAGCAACTCGATCGCAAATATGCGCTCGGCATTGGCGATAATTTCCAGCGCTTTCAAAGCAGCCGGCGTAGCGTGGCACAGGTGATCCTCCTGCAAGCCGGAGGTAATCCCCCCATCCAGGCTCGCGGGCATCGCAAGGCGGCGGTTGTGAGCGACCAGCGAAGCCGCCGTGTATTGCGCGATCATGAAGCCGGAACACGTGCCGCCGCTATCGGCGAGAAAAGCGGGCAAACCGCTCACCAGCGGGTTCACCAGCCGGTCGATACGCCGCTCGGCCATCGCGGCGACCTCAGCCACCGCGGTACTCAGGCTATCCATCGCCAGGCCGATAGACGCGCCCACCGCATGCGCCTGCGAAAACACCCGCGGCGAGGCGAGCGTGCCCGAGACGACGGGGTTATCGGTGACCGAAGCCAGCTCGCGATTGACCACTTCCGCCGTCGTCGCGAACACATCGCGCGCCGCGCCGTGCACGTGGGGAATGGTCCGCAAGCTCAAGGGGTCCTGCGTCTTGCGTCCGAACGACGCCGCGATGATGCCGCTGTCAGCAAGAAGCGCCCGCAGATGCGCGCCCACCAACGACAATCCCGGCGATATGCGCAGCGCGAGCGAGTCGGCATCGAAGGCCGCCGCCTGACCGCGCAGGTTCTCGAAAGACATCGCCGAAATGGTGTCGGCCCATTCCAGCAGCCGCTCGGTGCGGGCCAGCGCCAACGAGGCAAGCCCAGTCACACAAGGCGTGCCGTTGACCACGCTCAAGCCCTCTTTCGCCTCGAGCACGAGCGGTTCGCGCGCGAGGCGCTGCAGTGCGCCGGCGGCGCTGATACGGCCCGTGTCGTCGCGGACAAACCCCTCGCCAATCAACACCAGCGCGATATGCGCCATATGGCTCAGGTAACCAACCGAGCCGAACGCAGGCACTTCGGGTATGGCGCCGCTGTCGAGCAACGTGACGAGCAGCTCCACGAGTTCAAGGCGCACGCCGGAATGCCCGTGCGCGAAATTGTTCACGGCAGCCGCGATAATCGCGCGCGTCTCCTCACGCCGCAGCGGCTCGCCCACGCCGACTGCGTGACTCATCAGGATATTGCGCGACAACGCGCGCTGTTCCGACGGCGAAACGACCACGTCGCACAGCGCGCCTACGCCGGTGTTCACGCCATACGCGCGAATCCGGCGCTCCACGATCTGCTCGACCAGCGCCCGCGCATGGTCGATCCGCGAGCGCACTCCCGGCGATAAAACCAGCTTCGCCCCATTCGCGATCTGCGCGATGCCACGCCAGTCAAGCGGCTTGTCGATACACACTGCAGACGGCGAGCGCTCCTCGGCACGGCCGTCACTCAAGTCCGCGCCAATGACAATAGGATCAATCGATGGCGTCGGTAAAACGGAACTGGCAAGCACGTCAACCTCGCTTCATTTAGTTAGCAGTACGGGAATGATGACTCGATACGAACTGCTGGAATCGTTCCGAGCAGCGGCCGTTGAACAGGTCGTCGGGCGCTCCTTCGGCGTCGACTTGTCCCTGATGCAGGAACATCACGCGATTCGATACGCGCCGCGCGAACCCCATCTCATGCGTGACGACCAGCATGGTCCGGCCTTCCTCGGCGAGCGCGCGCATCACGCGCAATACTTCACCGACCAGTTCCGGATCGAGCGCGGACGTGGGTTCATCGAAGAGCATGACCTTGGGGTGCATCGCCAACGCGCGCGCAATGGCTACACGCTGTTGCTGCCCGCCCGACAAATGCGCGGGATACGCATCGCGCTTTTCGTAAAGACCAACCTTCGTCAGCAACTGCTCCGCTTCTTCGACGCACTCCGCACGCGTGCGCTTTTGCACGCGCAACGGTCCCTCGATCACGTTCTGCATCACCGTCATGTGCGACCAGAGGTTGAAACTCTGGAACACCATGCCGAGCTGCGAACGAATCCGGTCCACCTGTTTGCGGTTGCCTGGCTGCAGGCGGCCATCGCGGCCACGCTTCATTTCGATCGCTTCGCCCGCCAGTTTCACTTCGCCGTCGTCGGGCGTTTCCAGCATGTTGATACAGCGCAGGAAGGTGCTTTTGCCGGAACCGCTGGCGCCGAGGATCGAGATCACATCGCCTTCGTGCGCGTCGAGGGAAATGCCCTTGAGCACGTGCGCGTCGCCGAAAGACTTATGGATGTTGGTCGCGGACAACGCAATGGAGTTGCTTACGTTCATGAGGTTTTCTCCCTTGGATTCAGGAATCGATGTGCTGGCCGTCGGGGACGGTCGCCACTTTGAGCGTGGGCTGCGAACGCTTCTTCGGCGCGGTAGCGTTGCGATCGCGCAGGTGCGGCGAGAGCTTCTTTTCGAGCATGCCCAGCGCGCGCACGATGATGAAATTCAGCACGAGGTAGATAGCAGCCGCGCAGATGAAAACTTCCATCGTCCGGTAGGTCCGCTGAATGATCTGCTGCGCGACACCAGTCACATCCCATACCGTGACAAGACTGGCCAGCGCCGTCGACTTGACGAGCAGCACGGCTTCGGTCGAGTACGCCGGCAACGCGTAACGCAGCGTGATCGGCGCAATGATCCGGCGCAACACGGTCCAGCGCGACATGCCAACCGCGAGCGCCGCTTCAATCTGCCCGTGCGGCACCGACTGCAGACCGCCGCGAATGATCTCGGCGGTATATCCGGCCGTGCACAACGCGAGCGAGACGATCGCGCACACATACGGCACGCGCAGCAGCGGCCAGAGGAAGCTCTCGCGCACAGCCGGGAACTGACCGAGGCCGTAATAGACAAGGAACATCTGGATCAGCAGCGGCGAGCCGCGGAACACCAGAATGTATCCACGTGCAAAACGGTTGAGCGCCCAGTTCGGGCTCACCCGCATCGCGACAATCACAAGAGAAAGCATCCCGCCCACGATCAGCGAGGCGAAGAACAATCCGAGCGTGGTGGGGACAGCGGCTAACAGTTTCGACAACGTATCGCCGAGAAATTCGAAATCGATGTTCATGGTCGGAATCGCTATGGGAACGTACTAGTGGCTCAGTGGCTCAGTGGCGCGCGAGCGTGCCGCGAAATGATCGGCCGATACGCGCTTCGGCGCGGTCGAAGACGCGGTTCGACAGGCTCGTCAGGACCAGGTACAGTGCCCCGCCAACCATATAAAACGTGAAGTATTGATGAGTCGATCCGGCTGCGATCTGGCTCGTACGCATCAGTTCGGCGAGTCCCGTCACTGCGATCAACGCTGAGTCCTTGAGGCTCAATTGCCAGACGTTGCCGATGCCCGGCAACGCAAAACGTATGACTTGCGGAATCAGCACGCGCCGCCATAACGTTGCCGTCGACATGCCGATGGCCCGCGCCGCCTCGATCTCGCCACGCGACACCGCCAGCACGGCCGAGCGATACACCTCAGCTTGATACGATCCGGAAATCAGGCCGATGGCGAGTGCGCCAACCATAAAAGGCGGTACGCCGATGAAGCCATCGGCACCAAAAAAGTGGCCAACAGCGGTCATCACCGAGGAGCCGCCGAAGTAGAAGAGATAGATGATCAGCAGCTCGGGGATGCCGCGAAAGAGCGTGGTGTAGGCATCGCCGAGAATTCTTAGCGTGCGGCTGCGCGACAGTTTCGCGGCCGCAACCATTGCACCGAAAACTGCGCCTACGGCGAGCGCGGCGATCGTCAGCACCACGGTCATGAGCAGCGCGAGCAGCAAGGTTCTGCCCCACCCTTGCTCGCCGAAGCCGAGTAGTTGAATCAGACTCATCTTTTATCTCCAACGGTGACACATCGTCGAGCGCACCCGCTTACAGGAGTGCGCTCGCCAGCGCTTCTTGAATCAGCTACGCCTCAAGGCGTTGCGTCGACCTTCAGCCACTTCAGTGAAAGGCGCTTGACCGTGCCGTCGGCGAGTGCCGCCTGGATGCCCTGGTCGAATTTCGCCTTCAGGTCCTTGTCGGACTGACGGAATGCCAGCGCTTCGCCCGGACCCCAGACCGTTCCGGCGATCTTCGGGCCGGTGAACGCGAGACCCTTGTTTTCCGGCTTGGTAAAGGCGGAAGCCCAGTAGGTGCTGTCGTCGAAAGCGACGTCAATGCGGCCTGCGACCAGATCGAGGTCATGCTCCGGCGCGGTCTTGTATTCGCGAATGGTCGCGACGTCCTTGAAGTTCGTATCGATGAACTTGGTGTAGACCGTGCCCGACTGAATGCCGATGGTCTTGCCCTTCAGCGCGACGCGCAGTGCATCGACGGTGGCTTTGTCGTGGGCGGGGTCACCGGTCAACTTGACGGTCTGGCCTGCGCCGGGCTGCTTCGCGAGCGCGGACGGGCTTTGATCGGCGGACACGAAAGCGGCGGGCGTCGATGCGTACGGCGTCGAGAAAGCGATGATTTTTTCGCGTTCCGGCGTGACCGAGATGGCGTCCATGAGCACGTCGAACTTGCCCGCTTGCAGGCCGGCGATCATGCCGTCCCAGTCTTGCGTGACCAGGTTGCACTGGATCTTGATGCGGGCGCAGACGTTCTCGATCAGCTCCGGCTCGAAGCCGCCGAGCTTGCCGCCGGGAAGCGTCAGGTTCCACGGTTCGTACGCGCCCTCAGTGGCGATCGTGACGGATTTCCAGTCTTTTGCCTGGGCGCTGGCAGCGCCGAGAGCGATTACACCAACGGCCACCGATGCAGCCAGCCGGGCGAGCAATTTCGTTTTGCCTGTCATTGTTGAGCCACTCTTCCACGAAGGTTGTTGGACCAAGTGGCGAACGCCAACTTGTATATACAAGCATGGAGTGAACAAAAAGGACTGGCAACGTTTTTTTCGCCCAAGCAGGGGAAGTTAGGGAAAATACTGACTGGCTTGGTGGGTAAGGCTTACGAGGGCTTTACTACGGTGGATGCGGGGAGTTTGACGAGCGATCGTTCTATTTTTTATAAAGTCCAGCAAAGTTGTCTAGACACGATGAGGGGACAGGATGCCGAATGGCTGCTGCTCGGATGGCGGCGGCTCGGGGCACTGCCAGGTCGCGGGTGGTTCGGGGCTTGATGGTCAGGGTCGGTGCGGGGTTGCTGTTTTCAGGCAGACCACCAAGCCTGAAATCAGCAACCGGGCGTCACGCCCGAAACCCGCCGCCGCTGCCCTCGCGGTCCTCTTTTATTCAAGCCGCATCGAATAATCTGTGGCTCGTACATCTTTCGTCAGTGCGCCGATGGAAATCCGGTCCACGCCTGTCTCGGCAATCGTCCTCACGGTGTCGAAGTTCACGCCGCCTGACACTTCGAGCCCTGCTCGACCGCCAGTCAGCCGCACGGCATCGCGCATGGCATCGAAGGTGAAATTATCGAGCAGGATCGACTCTGCCCGATGCGCCAGCGCCGTTTCAAGCTGTTCGAGCGTCTCCACTTCAATCTGGATCGGCACCCCGACATTCAGCGCGAGCGCCGCATCCATGGCCGCACCCACGCCGCCCGCGGCGGCAATGTGGTTTTCCTTGATCAAAATGCCGTCGTAAAGCGCCAGCCGCTGATTCGCGCCGCCGCCCACCCGCACCGCGTACTTCTGCGCCAGGCGCAAACCGGGCAAGGTCTTGCGCGTGTCGAGAATCCGTGCCCGCGTCCCTTCAATCGCATCCACAAAACGGCGCGTCGCGGTCGCCACTCCCGACAACATCTGCAGAAAATTCAGTCCGTTGCGCTCCGCGGTCAACAGCGCGCGCGCCGGCCCATGCAGGATAACCACGGGCGTATTCGCGATCATCCGCGCCCCTTCGCGATACAGCCACTCCACGCGAATCGATTCATCCACTTGGCGCATCACCGCCTCGAACCATGGAACACCGCACAACACCGCCTCTTCCCGAACCGTAATGCGCGCGGTACGCCGCACGCCGGCGGGCACGAGAAGCCCGGTCCGGTCGCCATCGCCGATGTCTTCCGCCAGCGCATCGGTAACATTGCGCTGAAGGGCCTGATCGAACGCGTCGCCGTACAACGCCCGGATTTCTTCAAGCAAGGGAGAAACCAACTGACTCGCCACCGTCGCCGCCTTCGCCACCATTACGCCGCTCCTACGTTTGAAAACAACGAAACATCCTTCGCCAAATCACCGCTCGCCTGCACGCGCTTCTTGTGACGAGCGGCGAAATCGAGCATGCGGTCGATCGGCAGCCGTGCACGCGCTGCGATCTGCGGATCGACGAAAATTTCGTTGTGGCCGCGCTCCAGCACGGCCGCCAGGTTCGCCAGACCGTTCATCGCCATCCACGGGCAATGTGCGCAACTCTTGCAGGTTGCGCTGTTCCCGGCCGTCGGCGCTTCGATAAACTCCTTGTCCGGCGCCGCGAGCCGCATCTTGTGCAGAATCCCGAGATCGGTCGCGACGATAAACCGCTTCGCATCAAGCCTCACCGCCGCGTCGATCAACTGCGTGGTGGAACCCACGACGTCAGCCAACGCGACCACCGCTTCCGGCGATTCCGGATGAACGAGGATTTTTGCGTCGGGATACTCGGCGCGCAGCAGATCGAGTTCGATGCCCTTGAACTCATCGTGGACAAGACACGAACCCTGCCACGACAGCATGTCGGCACCGGTTTTCTTCTGGATATAACCGCCCAGATGCCGGTCGGGCGCCCAAAGGATCTTTTCACCACGCGCGTGCAGATCCGCAACAATCTCCAGCCCGATCGACGATGTCACCATCCAGTCCGCCCGCGCCTTCACGGCAGCGCTGGTGTTCGCGTACACCACGACCGTGCGGTCGGGATGCGCATCGCAGAAAGCGGAAAACTCGTCGGCGGGGCAACCGAGATCGAGGGAACAGGTCGCATCGAGATCAGGCATCAGCACGCGCTTTTCGGGGCTGAGGATTTTCGCCGTCTCGCCCATAAAACGAACGCCCGCCACGATCAGCGTCTGGGCCGCGTGATCGCGCCCGAAACGCGCCATTTCCAGCGAATCCGCCACGCAACCACCGGTTTCATCGGCGAGTTCCTGCAACTCGGCATCAACATAATAATGCGCGACCAACACCGCTTTCTCGCGTACGAGCAACGCCCGAATGCGCTCCTTCAACTCGCGCTTTTCCTCGCGTGACGGGGCGTCCGGCACTTTCGCCCACGCCTGGCCGATGCCGCACGTCAGTCCCTGCGGCCGGTCATACTCGACGCTTTTAATCGCCTGCTCCATCGCTTCCTCGTCTCCGTGTCTCATGAATACGTCGTGCATACGTTGCGCATGCTACGTCCCAAAACGAAAAAACCCCGCCAAAGCGGGGTCTTGTGACGTCATCAAATTTTAACGGATATTGATGACGAAGGTCGGCGGGGTGGCTGCCGTCAGGCGTAGCGTCGCAGGCGTGACGCAAAGTCCTGCAGCGCCTTGATTCCGCTTTGTTCTGCCCGATGACACCAGTCCTGCAGTTGCGCGAGCAGTTGCTCACGCGACGCATTGGAACGGTCCCACATGGCCGACAAATCCTGACGCAATTCAATATACGTGCGCAGCTTGTGGTTGTCGGAGAAAAGCGCCGGGAGTTGCTGGCGTTGCGGCTCATCCAGACCCGCCTCTTCCTTGTGCGCCCATTTACGGGCGCCGCGCATCAGTTGGTACTTGTCCGCGGACCCGCCTTCCTTGAGCTTCGACAATTCCTGCCGGTAAGCGCGCTTGAGCGCCTTGCCGTAACGCGCCATCACTTCATAGCGGTTCGACAGCACGGCTTGCAACGTGTCGTGATCGAGCACCGGCTTGGACGCCGACAGACGCGGCGTGGGCGCGATCTTCTTGACCTTGGCCAGCTTGAACGCCGACATGATGCGGATGTACATCCAGCCGATATCGAATTCATACCACTTGTTGGACAGCTTCGCCGACGTGGCATACGTGTGATGATTGTTATGCAGTTCTTCGCCGCCGATCAGGATGCCGAGCGGGAAAATGTTCGTGCTGGCGTCAGCGGAATTGAAGTTCCGGTAACCCCACCAGTGCGCGAGTCCGTTGACCACGCCGGCTGCCCAGAACGGAATCCAGATCATTTGCACGGCCCAGACCGTCAGCCCGAGCAGGCCGAACAGCGCAACGTCGATGACCATCATGATGCTGATGCCGAGAATGGGGTAGCGCGTGTAGACGTTGCGTTCCATCCAGTCATTCGGCGTGCCGTGACCGAACTTGCGCATGGTTTCTTCATTCTTGGCTTCCGAACGATAAAGTTCAGCGCCTTCGAGCAAGACTTTCCAGATGCCGCGCGTTTGCGGGCTATGCGGATCTTCTTCGGTCTCGCATTTAGCGTGGTGCTTGCGGTGAATCGCGGCCCATTGGCCGGTCAGCATGCCGGTCGTGGCCCAGAGCCAGAAGCGGAAAAAGTGGCTGACAACCGGATGCAGCTCCAGCGCACGGTGCGCCTGGCAGCGATGCAAATAGACGGTCACGCCGATGATCGTGATGTGCGTCATCACGAGAGTGAACACCAAGATCTGCCACCACGAAAGGTTGAGCAATCCGTTGGCGAGAAATTCAAGCGATGAATTCAGCAAGGCAATTTACCTGAAAGGCGGAAAAAATTAGCCGAACGAAAACAGGATCGACGGCTGTTGGGTGCATGAAAGGAATATGCACGTGGTTCGACGGCATTTTACGTCATGCGTTCCAAGTCTTTGTGTCGATTAGGGAAAATTTTGATTTCGCGCGGGGTCAACCAGAAATTTAACCGCCAAATCGCGTTGCTGTTTAGTGCGGTAAACACGAATTTCCCGCTTTTGAAAGCTTTGGCCGGGGATCGCTTCCCGATTCCACCGGCCAAAGCGAGCAAATCTTGCTTATTCCTCTGGCGCTTCCTCAGCGGCTTCCTCAGCTACGGCTTCTTTTGCAGCGACGGGCAACCGTTCGAGTACGGCGGCGAAGAAACCGTCCGTGCCATGCTTGTGCGGCCAAAGTTGCAGGTAGTCGCCCGTGTCGAGGTCAATGCGTTGTTCAGCCAGCACCTCGCGCGCCGGAACCAGCTTGAACCCCGGATGCGTGGCGAGGAACTGGTTGACCACGCCCTCGTTTTCCGCTTCCAGCATGCTGCATGTTGCGTAGACGAGACGGCCGCCCACTTTCACCAGCCGCGCTGCGCTGGTCAGGATGGACAACTGCTTCGGCGTCAATTCCGATACCGATTCCGGCGACTGGCGCCATTTCAGGTCCGGATTACGGCGCAACGTCCCGAGGCCGGAACACGGAGCGTCAACGAGAACGCGGTCGATCTTACCCGCGAGGCGCTTGATCTTGGCGTCGTGTTCGCTGTCGATCAGCACCGGATTAACATTCGACAAACCGCTGCGAGCAAGGCGTGGCTTAAGTTTGGCGAGCCGGCGGTCGGATACGTCGAAGGCGTACAAACGGCCTGTGGAGCGCATCATTGCGCCGAGCGCCAGCGTCTTGCCGCCTGCGCCTGCGCAAAAATCGACGATCATCTCGCCGCGCCGGGGCGCGACCAGCGAGCACAAAAGCTGGCTGCCTTCGTCCTGCACCTCGATCCAGCCGTCCTGGAACGGTTGCAGGCGCGTCAATGCCGGCTTGCCGTCCACGCGCACGCCAAACGGTGCAAACGGCATTTCGCCTGCATCAATACCCGCTTCGGTCAGCGTCTTGATGACCAGTTCGCGCGTGGCCTTGATCGGGTTCGCACGCAGATCTAGCGGCGCCGGGTAATTCAGCGCCGCGGCGAGCAGGGCCAGCTCGTCGGTATCGAAACGCTTCGTCATGGCGTCGTAGATCCACTGCGGCAAATTGGTCCGCACGCGCACCGGCAAGCTGGCCGGATCGATCTTTGACACCTGGTTGAGCCACTGGTATTCATCGGCGGAAATGAAGGGCTTCACCGCCGATAGCCCCGCCGTCTGCATCAGGCCCAGCAAGGCGAGACGCCGCGCGAGGTTGCCGCTGCCGCTTTCGGCAAGATGCGAAAACTCCATCTTGCGGCGCAGGACGGCGAACACCGCTTCGGCGATAACACCGCGCTCGTTGTGGCCGAGCTTCGGATGCGCTCGGAAAAAGCGGCTGGTGGCCGCGTCGGCTGGGCCGCTGAAGCGTAAAACGTCCGCCAGCAACGTCTCTGTTTGTCCTATCAAAAATCCATGAAGCCTCATACGCCCTCCCCGGCAATGTCGGCAAAGAGCCATTGCGGCTCTGGTGGCGTGAGCACGACACGCTCGCCGTCGATGGCAAGACGCCCTTCGACGAACCAGCGCACCGCGCGTGGGTAAATAATGTGTTCGACTGCCAGCACCCGCGAAGCGAGCGCGGCGGCGTCGTCGCCGGCCATGACCGGCACCGCCGCCTGCGCGACGATAGGACCATGATCCAGCGTCGGCGTGACAAAATGGACGCTTGCGCCGTGCACTCGCACGCCGGCATCGAGCGCTTGCTGGTGGGTTTTGAGGCCCGGAAAGCACGGCAGCAGCGACGGGTGAATATTGAGCATGCGGCCCGCATAGTGCTCGACGAAAGCGTCGGTCAGTACGCGCATGAAGCCTGCGAGCACGACGAGATCCGGCTCGAAGCCGTCGATTACGCGTGCAAGCGCCTGATCGAAGGCGTCACGCGTGGTGAAATCACGGTGATCTACAACAGTTGCCGAAATGCCATTTGCCGCCGCGAACGCAAGCCCGGCGGCGTCTGGACGATTCGATATGACGGCGGCCACCAGCGCCGGCCAGCCTTCGCGCGCGCAAGCCCGCACGACGGTTTCCATATTGGTTCCCCGCCCGGAAATCAGGATGACGATTTTTTTCATCCGCGGATTTTATCATTCGACGCCGTCAAAACCCGGCGAATCCGCCCGGCCCGCAGTGGGCCCGGCCTCCGTCCTGTGCTGTGAGCGTTTATAATCGAACGCTTTGCGGCTTTGCCAGCCTCGCGCTGCATCAGCCCTGCATGACTGTATAAGCCCGTGCATTAGCCCATTTAACCGCCAACCGCCGACCCAACCGATATCGTGAGAGTCTTTCGCGGCCTACCCAATGCCGAAAGCCGCGCGCCCTGTGCGCTGACCATCGGCAATTTCGACGGTGTCCACCGTGGCCATCAGGCGCTGCTCGCCCACGTGCGCGCCGCCGCGGACGCCCGCGGCCTGCCGGTCTGCGTGATGACCTTCGAGCCGCATCCCCGCGAATTCTTCAATCCCGCTGGCGCGCCGCCCCGCATCGCCATGCTGCGCGACAAGCTGGAAGCGCTGCGCACAAACGGCGTGGATCGCGTCGTGGTGGAACATTTCAATCACACCTTTGCCAGTCAGCCGCCGGATACGTTCGTCGAAAACGTGATCGTGAACGGCCTGCACGCGCGCTGGGTGATGATTGGCGACGACTTCCGCTATGGCACAAAACGCGCCGGCGATTTCGAATCGCTACAGGAAGCCGGAGGCAGACACGGCTTCGAAGTGGAACAAATGGCAACGGTCGCGGACTTGAACGGCGCGCGCATTTCGAGTTCGGGTGTGCGGGCGTCGCTGGTAGCCGGTGATCTCGATGCCGCCCGCCTCGCACTCGGCCGCCCCTATGTGATCAGCGGCCACGTGGTCCACGGGCAAAAACTCGGCCGCGATCTCGGCTTTCCCACGCTCAACATGCCGATCGCCCACAAGCGGCCGGCGCTCGCAGGAATCTTCGTCGTGCGCGTGCATGGACTCGGACCCGAGCCGCTGCCGGGTGTGGCGAGTCTCGGACTGCGCCCGACCGTAGACGATTCCGGCCGCGTGCTGCTCGAAACCTTCGTGCTCGACTGGCATGGCGACGCGTACGGCAAGCTGGTGCGTATTGAATTCCTGAAAAAGCTGCGCGACGAGGAAAAATACGTGGACCTCGAAACCCTGACGGCAGCCATCGCGCGCGACGTGACCAATGCGCGCGCCTATTTCGCTGCAGACGTGAACTCCAGTGGCCGCGACAGCGGTTTCGCCACCTCGGCCACCGACCGAATTAGGTGAGCGCGTGGCGCCGGGTGCTTAGATTTCCGATAAAAGCCCCCGACGCGCTGCCCGCTGCCTCGCTAGACACGCACCTTCGAGCCCGTTCCCGAGCTTGCCCGCTTGGAACCGCCGCCTCACCGCCGCTTCACCGAACAGATATCGAGTTATCCATGAGCAACAAGAAAGAAGCCAAGCCCCAGTCGAAATATCCAGTCAATCTGCTGGATACGCCGTTCCCCATGCGGGGTGACTTGCCCAAGCGCGAGCCGCAATGGGTGAAGGAATGGCAGGACAACAAGATCTACGAAAAAATCCGCGCCGCCAGCAAGGGCCGCAAGAAGTTCATCCTGCATGACGGCCCGCCGTATGCGAACGGCGACATCCATCTTGGCCACGCGGTGAACAAGATCCTGAAAGACATGATCGTGAAAGCACGCAATCTGGCGGGCTTCGACGCGGTCTATGTCCCCGGCTGGGATTGCCATGGCATGCCGATCGAAATCCAGATCGAGAAGCAGTTCGGCAAGTCGCTGCCGGCGCGCGAAGTGATGGAAAAAGCACGCACCTACGCGAGCGCGCAGATCGAAAAACAGAAGCTCGGCTTTCGTCGGCTCGGTGTGCTCGGCGACTGGGACAACCCGTACAAGACGATGAATTTCACCAACGAAGCAGGCGAAATCCGCGCGCTGGGGAAGATTCTCGAGAAGGGTTATGTGTATCGCGGGCTGAAGCCTGTGAACTGGTGTTTCGACTGCGGATCGGCGTTGGCTGAAGCTGAGGTCGAGTATCAGGACAAGGTTGATCCGACTATCGACGTGTTGTTCACTTTCGCCGAGCCGGAAAAGACCGCGCAGGCGTTCGGCCTGAACACGCTGCCGAAGCAGGAAGGCGGCATCGTGATCTGGACGACGACCCCATGGACCATCCCCGCGAACCAGGCGCTCAATGTGCATCCGGAGATCACGTATAGCCTCGTCAATACGGAGAAGGGCCTGC
Source organism: Caballeronia sp. SBC1 (assembly GCF_011493005.1). Classification (NCBI taxonomy): domain Bacteria; kingdom Pseudomonadati; phylum Pseudomonadota; class Betaproteobacteria; order Burkholderiales; family Burkholderiaceae; genus Caballeronia; species Caballeronia sp. SBC1. Next base: position 848,052 of record NZ_CP049156.1, on the reverse strand, counting down.
TGATCCTCGCGGAAGATCGCGTGGAAGAATGCCTGAAGCAGTACGACCTCACAGGTTCGACCATCGCGACCACGACGGGCGAGAAGTTGAGCGGCTTGCGTTTTCATCATCCGCTGAGCGCGGCGCACCCTGGCTATAAACGTACGGCGCCCGTGTATCTCGGCGACTATGTGACGACCGAAAGCGGCACGGGGATCGTGCATTCATCGCCGGCGTATGGCGTGGAAGACTTCGTGTCGTGCAAGGCGCATGGCATGACCGACTCCGACATCATCAACCCGGTCATGGGCGATGGGCGTTATATCGAGTCGTTGCCGCTGTTCGGCGGACTGTCGATCTGGGAAGCCAACGACCAGATCGTGGAAGCCTTGCGCGGCGCACATTCGCTGCTCAAAACCGAGCACTACAAGCACAGCTACATGCACTGCTGGCGCCACAAGACGCCGATCATCTATCGAGCAACGTCGCAGTGGTTCGCCGGCATGGACGTGAAGCCCAACGATACATCGCGCACGCTGCGCGAAACCGCGCTGGAAGGGATCGAGAACACCGCGTTCTTCCCGTCGTGGGGCAAGCAGCGTCTGTATAGCATGATCGCGAACCGGCCCGACTGGACGCTGTCGCGGCAACGTCAATGGGGCGTGCCAATGGCGTTCTTCGTCCACAAGGAAACCGGCGAGCTGCATCCGCGTACGCTGGAATTGCTTGAGGAAGTGGCCAAGCGCGTGGAAGTGAGCGGCATTGAAGCGTGGCAAACGCTCGATCCGGCGGAACTGCTCGGCAGCGAAGCCAACATGTACGAGAAGAATCGCGACACGCTCGACGTGTGGTTCGACTCAGGCACGACGCACTGGCACGTGCTGCGCGGCTCGCACAACGATTCGCTGCAATTCCCGGCGGATCTATATCTGGAAGGCTCGGACCAGCATCGCGGATGGTTCCATTCGTCGCTGCTCACCGCCTCCATGCTCGACGGCCGCCCGCCATACAACGCGCTGCTCACGCACGGCTTCACGGTTGATGGCGAAGGCCGCAAGATGTCGAAGTCGCTCGGCAACGGCATCGATCCGCATGAAGTGTCGAACCGGCTGGGCGCGGAAATCATCCGCCTGTGGATTGCATCGACGGATTATTCGGGCGAACTCGCGATCTCGGAAGAGATCCTGAAGCGCGTGACGGAGACGTATAGGCGGATTCGCAATACGTTGCGTTTCCTGCTTTCCAATCTCTCCGATTTCGACTTCGAGAAGCACGCGCGTCCGGTGGAAGACTGGCTCGAAATGGATAAATACGCCGTCGCCCTTGCGCAAAACCTGCAAGACGATGTCCTCGCGCATTACGAGAAATTCGAGTTCCATCCGGTTGTATCGAAGCTTGCGACGTTCTGCTCAGAAGACCTCGGCGGTTTCTATCTGGACGTGCTGAAGGATCGGCTCTACACCATGAAGCCCGATTCGCGCGAACGCCGCGCGGCGCAGACGGTGCTGTATCACATCGCGCATGGTTTGCTGCGGCTGGTCGCGCCGTATCTGTCGTTCACGGCGGAAGAGGCTTACAAGGTGCTGCAACCTGGCCGCGATACCATTTTCACCGAGGTGTATCACACCTATCCGCAAGTGCCCGAGGCCGGTGAACTGCTCGACAAGTGGACCCTGATCCGCTCGGCGCGCAGTGACGTCACGAAGGCGCTGGAAGAAGCGCGCACGGCCAATTTGATCGGTTCGTCGCTGCAAGCTGAAGTGGATGTACGGGCGAGCGGCGCGCGATATAACGCGTTGACCAGTCTCGGCGATGACCTCAGCTTCGTGCTGATCACATCGGCGGCGCGGGTGGTGAAGGTAGCGAGCGAAGCGGAAGAAGGCGTCGACGTGATTGCATCGACGTATCTGAAATGCGAACGCTGCTGGCACTATTGTGCAGACGTGGGAGCATCGGCGGAACATCCTGGATTGTGCGGCCGATGCATCACCAATCTCTTCGGCAACGGCGAAACGCGGAGCGCAGCATAATGGCAAGAACGATGTCGAAACAAAGTCAAAGCAGCGGTTCACTCGCGCCGTGGCTGGGCGTGGCGTTGATCGTGATTCTCTTCGACCAGTTGTCGAAGATCGCTGTCGCCCGCGTGTTCACCTACGGCGAACCGCACGCGCTCACGCCATTCTTCAACCTGTTCCTGATCTACAACCGCGGCGCGGCGTTCAGCTTTCTCGCCACTGCCGGCGGCTGGCAACGCTGGGGTTTCACGGCGCTCGGCGTGGTCGCGGCTATCGTGATCTGCTACTTGCTGAAACGTCACGGCACGCAGCGGCTGTTCTGCACGGCGCTGGCGCTGATCATGGGCGGCGCGATCGGCAATGTGATCGACCGGATTGCGTATGGCCACGTGATCGATTTTTTGGATTTCCACGTCAATACGTGGCACTGGCCGGCGTTTAACCTCGCCGACAGCGCGATCACCATTGGCGCCGTGCTACTCGTTTTCGACGAGCTGCGGCGCGTGCGCGGCGCAAAGTAGTCGTTGTGCGGCTGAGCCGTGACGGGTAGGGAGTAATGAGTACGGAGGCAGGTTTGGACAACGCAGAACTCGCAGGGAAGCATCTCGTACTTGGGCTGTCAGGCGGTATCGCGTGCTACAAGATCGCCGAACTCACGCGTCTGCTGGTGAAAGCCGGCGCGACCGTGCAGATCGTGATGACCGACGCCGCCACACAATTCATCACGCCCGTCACCATGCAGGCGCTGTCCGGCCGTCCCGTGTACACGTCGCAATGGGACGCGAGGATTGCGAACAACATGGCGCATATCGATTTATCGCGTGAAGCCGATGCAATCGTGATCGCGCCCGCCTCCACCGACTTCATCGCCAAGCTCGCGCATGGCAATTGCGACGACCTGCTGTCCACGCTTTGCGTCGCACGCGATTGCCCGCTGCTCGTCGTGCCCGCGATGAACCGCCAGATGTGGCAGAACCCGGCGACGCAACGCAACGTCGCGCAACTGCGTGCCGATGGCGTGCAAGTGCTCGGCCCCGATTCCGGCGCGCAAGCGTGCGGCGAAGTGGGCGATGGCCGGATGCTGGAACCATCGGCAACGTTTGAAGCCATCTGCGCGTTCTTCCAGCCGAAGATCCTGCAGGGGCATCGCGTGTTGATTACGGCCGGTCCGACCTTCGAGCCGCTCGATCCCGTTCGCGGCATCACCAACCGCTCGTCCGGCAAGATGGGCTTCGCGCTCGCGCGCGCGGCGGCCCAGGCCGGCGCCGACGTGCATCTAGTGGCCGGCCCGGTCGCGCTCGAAACGCCTTGGGGTGTGGTTCGCGAGGACGTGCAGACCGCGCAACAAATGCACGACGCGGTGATGCAGGCTACGCCCGACGCGGACATCTTTATTGCCGTAGCGGCGGTCGCGGATTGGCGCGTTGATCACCTCAGCGAGCACAAGATCAAGAAGACCGCCAATCAGCCGATGCCCACCTTCACGTTCGTCGAAAACCCGGACATCCTCGCGACTGTCGCGCGTTTGCCGAATCCGCCATATTGCGTTGGTTTCGCGGCGGAGAGCGGCGATCTCGAAGTGCATGGCGAGGAGAAACGTGCACGCAAGAACGTGCCGCTGCTGATCGGCAATCTCGGGCCGCTGACCTTCGGCCTCGACGACAACGAAGTCGTGCTCTTCGAAGCATCGGGCATCACGCGCCTGCCACGTGCCGATAAAAAGCTGCTCGCACGCTTGCTGATTACCGAGATTGCAAAGCGGGCGCCGCGCGGCGGTTCGCTGCTGTCCTAGCCTGCTGGCTGGGGCTTATTGCCAGAACCATGACGACAAAACTCTCTGTACTCGATCAAACGCCCGTCATTCACGGCCATAGCACCGCCGACGCAATCGCAGCCACGCTGGATCTCGCGCGCCTGGCCGACGACCTCGGCTACACGCGTTACTGGTGCGCAGAGCATCACGGTTTGCGCGGGGTATCGAATCCATGCCCTGAGGTTTTGCTCGCGCGAATTGGCAGCATTACCGAGCGGATCCGGATCGGCTCGGGCGGCGTCATGCTGCCCTACTACAGCTCATTCAAGGTCGCCGAACAGTTCCTGATGCTCGAAGCGCTGTTCCCGAATCGCGTGGACCTGGGCGTTGGACGTGCACCCGGCGGCGACATGCGCACCGCGCAAGCGGTGGCGGCCGGCGACTACAATCGCGGCGATATTTTCCCGCAACAAGTAGGCGAACTCGTTGGACTGTTTGACGGCACGCTGCCCGAAGATCACCTCGCGCATGGCGTGTTGTTACAACCTGAAATTGCAACGCGCCCCGAGTTATGGATGCTCGGTTCCAGCGACTTCGGCGGCCTGCTCGCCGCGCAACTCGGCATTCGTTTCGCGTTCGCGCATTTTATTAACGCGCAGTATGGGCATCGGGTGGCGGAGGCGTATCGCGAGCGCTTTGTATCGCGTGGTGGCTCGACGCCGTATCTCGCCGCGGCCGTATTTGTTATTTGCGCCGATACCGAGGCGGAAGCCGCCGCACTGGAACGCGCGGTCGATTTGCGTCGCGTGCAAATGGCATACGGGCTGAACATGCCGATTCCATCGATTGCGCAAGGAGCTGGGCAAGCATTCGGCGAACGCGAACTGAGCGTGATCGAGCGGGAAAAAAGCCGCAGCATTATTGGCACGCCGGAACGCGTGACCGAACAATTGCATGAACTCCAACAGCGCTTCGACGCCGACGAACTGATCGTGTTGACCGTTGCAGGAAGTTACCCGGCGCGCATGCGCTCGTATGAACTGCTGGCTGAAGCATTCGAACTCAACAAACAGACCCCATGAAACTCGATATCAAGATTCTCGATGCGCGCATGCGCGACTATCTGCCCGCCTACGCCACGCCGGGCAGCGCCGGACTCGACCTGCGTGCGTGCCTGGACGAAGCCATTACGCTCGAACCCGGCCAGACAGTGCTGGTGCCCACGGGCCTGGCGATTCATATCGAAGATCCGGGTTATGCAGCGGTGATCCTTCCGCGTTCAGGACTGGGGCATAAGCATGGCGTGGTGTTGGGAAATCTGGTCGGGTTGATCGACTCGGATTATCAAGGCCAGTTGATGATTTCGACGTGGAATCGCGGCGCGACGGCGTTCACGCTGAATCCGTTTGAACGCCTCGCGCAACTGGTGATCGTGCCGGTGGTTCAGGCAACGTTCAATATTGTCGATGACTTCGCCCAGAGCGAGCGCGGCGCCGGTGGTTTCGGCAGCACGGGCAAGCACTGAGCTTCAGGCTTGCCCTGCAAGTCATGCGCGACAAGCCGCCGCGTACGTTCGAATAACCTGCCGCACGCGATCCTGCACTAGCGCGAGCGGCTCGTTTTTCAGCTGTCCGCGCCGCACCGCCCAATACTGCTCGGGCAAGAACTGGCTGAGCAAATTCTCCGGAATCGTCAGAGCGCTCAGGTTATCGAGCAGCGTTTGCGCCGCTGCGCCAATCTCCGCATCGGCCCAGTAATAACGCACGCGGTCGCTATAACTGTAGGTGCGTAACACGCGTTGCTGCTCTGCATCGCCGTGATAATACTTTTCCCAGTAGCCGGGTTTGCTAAGCATCACGCGTTCGACTACATCGCGTAGGTTCGATCGTTTATGCGCATCGACCAATTGCGTTTCGATATCCGCCAACGCGTACAACGCCTCGCGCAATGCGAACGTCACGCCCGGACCGACCTTGAGAATGCGAAAGCCATCGCGGACTAAAGCGCTTAGCGCTTCGGGCGTTTGGTAATCGGTGGAATGTGCTTCGAAGACCATGCCGTGCAGATCATCCAATGCGCTCTTCAACGACTCGGCGCGCGACGGCACGTAGTCAATCACCTTCGTATGATCAAACTCCACGCCCGGCTGCACCACCAACGCAATCACACGCAGCCATGTATCCTGCACGCCGTGTTCCTGCCACGCTTTTTTGTGGACCAAAGCCGTTTCGATGGCCGCTTCACGCGAGGTCGGCTCAACGATATCCAGCTCTTCCGCCGCGCCGCCCGGCACGGGTACTTCAGTGCCAATCACATAGACCGGGCTCACGCTTAAACCAGCGCGCTTCACCGCTGCCTCGGCTACCGCACACAAACGCGCAGCCCTTGCAGCAACCACCGCATCCGATAACCGCCCAGGATCATCAGCGCACGACATGCTGGTATCGAGGTGAATCTTCGTGAAGCCTGCCGATGCATACGCGTCGATCAATGCATCGGCGCGTTGCATCGCTTCTTCAGCGGGAAGATGTCGCCACGCGTTTGGCCCAAGATGATCGCCACCAAGAATCAGGTGCTCATGCGGGAAACCCACGCGCTCGGCAATCGAACGAACGAAGTCCACAAAATCCGCCGGCTTCATGCCCGTATAACCGCCGTACTGATCGACCTGATTCGACGTCGATTCGATCAGCAACGGCGTCTCATCTTCCAGCGCCTGCCGCATGGCCGCTTCCAGCACCCACGGATGCGCCGAGCAGATCGAATAGATACCGGCAAGCCACGCCGACGCCGGATGTGCATTGCTCAAACGCGAGACGATTGAATTCATGGCTTTACTCCGTGGCTGATTGCAGGAACGCATCGAGTTCGGCGAACGTTGCCGTGCCTTCCATCGGGCCCTTCACGCCGACCGCGCGCGCGCCGCTTGCGCACGCGTATTTCAACGCGACGTCCACGTCCATGTCTTGTGCGCGGCAACTGATGTACGTCGCGCCGAAGCAATCGCCCGCGCCGGTGGGATCGAGTTCCTGCACCTTGAAAGCGGGCCGATGCGTCTCGCCGTTGGCATCGAAGTAACTGCAACCCTCAGCACCGCGCTTCACGATCACCTCCTTCACGCCGCGCTTCAGAAGTTCATCGATCGCGCCGCGCTCCGACGTCGCACTGGCGAGCAGAGTCACTTCGTGACCGCTCGGCAGGAAGACATCGGTGTAGTCGAGGATGAAATCGAGTGCGTCGCGCATCTCCGGAATCCGCAGCATTTCCTTGCGGATATTCGGATCGAAACTCACCGTGCCGCCGTTCGTCTTCACCGTTTCGATAGCCTGCTTCATCGCCTCGATGATCCTGAACGAGAATAGCGACGACCCCATCACATGGAAATTGCCGCACTTCGCGAGCAGGTCGTCACGCAGATTCGCCACCGACAACTGCGCCGACGCGCTGTTCGTAATGTTGTAGATGAAATCGCGATCACCGTCCTCGCGATACGTGACGAACGCGCTGCCCGTGGTCGCGTCTTTCAGCACCGCGATACCGGAAACATCCACGCCATCACCGCGCAAGCGCTCGACGTTCAACACGCCGAAGTCGTCATCACCCACGCAGCCGATCATCGCGCACGGGCTGCCAAGCTTCGCGACCTGATCGATGAAAATGGCTGGTGCGCCGCTCGCGAACGGGCCAATGAGCGTGCCCGGTTCACGAAAGCTTTGACCCACGCGCGTGGCCATGATTTCGACCAGGATCTCGCCCATCGCGACAATGGTGCCGGACTTCTTGGAGGGAACACCGTTTGAGTTAGGCATGACGTTTCTTCGTTTGAACATCGATACACACCGCGACCAGGATCACGATGCCTTTCACGATGAGTTGATAGAAATACGGAACGCTGAGCAGGTTCATCCCGTTGTTGATGACGCCAATAATCAGCGCGCCGATCAGCGTCCCGGTGATCGTTCCGTAACCACCCGAGAGACTCGTTCCGCCGAGCACGGCGGCGGCAATGGCATCGAGTTCGTAGCCAATTCCGGCATTCGGCTGCGCGGAATAAAGCCGCGAGGTCATCAGCACGCCGCCAATGCTCGCGAGCAAGCCCGAGATCATGAAAATCATGATTCGCAGCTTGTTTACATCGATACCCGAATACAGCGCCGCCTCACGATTTCCACCCGTGAGATACGCCTTGCGTCCGAATACGGTACGCGAGAGCACAAAGTGATTCAACAGCAGCAAAACGGCAAGAATCCAGATCGGCAGCGGAATGCCGAGCACGAGGCCGTTGCCGAGGAAAGCGAAGCGGTCGTCGTCGATGGAAATGGGCACGCCATTCGACGTCAGGTAGGCCAGACCCCGGAAAACGCCCATGGTGGCGACCGTGACAATAAACGACGGGATTGTGAGCAACGCGGACAGCGAGCCGTTCACAGCCCCTAAAACGAGCCCTGTGGCCATGGCGGCGAGCACGGCCACGAGCGGCGATGCGCCATGCTCCAGTGCAAACGCGCAGACGGTGCCGACCAGCGCCATGGTCGCACCGACCGACAGGTCAATATCGCCGAGCAAGAGCACGTACGTCATGCCAAAACCGAGTATCGCGATGATCGAAACCTGCATCACCACGTTCACGAGGTTATTCACCGACATGAAGTTGGGTGACAGCGCCCAGAAAAATCCGCACAGGACAATCAGCCCCACGACAATCCCGCCGTAGTGCCTGACCGCGCGTTGTAGCGCGCCGCTTGCGTGCGAGCGGCGCGTGGATGCGGCCCCGCTGAGTTGAGTCGGGTTCATGCTGTTTTGGCTCCTGTTGCGTACGACATCACTTCTTCCTGCGTAGGACCGATCGCGTCAAATTCATGGACAACGCGCTTCTCGCGCATCACGACAAGCCGATCGCTCATGGCGAGTGCTTCGGGTAGTTCGGACGAAACGAGAATGATCGCGGTCCCGGTCGAAGCCAACTCGCGGATCACCCGATAAATCTCGAACTTCGCGCCAACGTCGACGCCGCGTGTGGGCTCATCGAGGATCAGCACTTTGGGTTTCAACGCGAGCCATTTCGAGAACACGACTTTCTGCTGATTGCCGCCGCTCAGGTTTCCAACCGCCTGAAACGGCCCCGACGCGCGGATGTTCATGCGCGCGATTGCATTCGCGGTTTCATCGCGTTCGAAGCGGCGATTCAAAATGCCGAAGCGCGAGCCGTGTTCTTCGAAACTCGCCATCGTCACGTTGTTGGCGATCGAATGCATCAGCACGAGACCTTCGTGCTTGCGGTCTTCCGTGACGAACGCGATGCCCTCCCGGATGGCATGGGCGGGATTGCGCAACTTCAGGCGCTTGCCGCTCATCGTGATCTCGCCGCTTGGCCGGCCGATGCCGAACAACGCCTTCATCACGTCTGAACGTCCCGCGCCGATCAAGCCGAAGAAACCGAGAATCTCGCCGGCGTGAATCTGGAAACCGATGTCTTCGAATTGACCGGGCAGCGTGAGGTTGCTGACCTTCAGCAGCGGCTGCGGCGGACGAATGTACGGCGTCTCCCGGCGCGGATACACATCGCTCATTTCACGACCGACCATCATCGCGATCAACGCGCCAATGGTCGTCTGGTTCTTCTGCAATGTCGCGATGTAACGGCCGTCGCGCATGACCGAAATGTCGTCGGAGATGCGCATGATCTCGTCCATCCGATGCGAGATATACACGACCGCCGCGCCCTTCGCCGTCAGCTTCGTGACGATATGAAAAAGAATCTCGGCTTCGCGATCGCTCAACGAGGACGTGGGTTCGTCCATGATCACGAGCGATGCGTCGCGGCTCAGCGCCTTGGCAATTTCCACGAGCTGACGCTGCGCCATGGAGAGTCGGGAGACGGCCGTGGTAGCGTCAATATCGATACGCAGGTCATCCAGCAGCGCCTGGGCTTGCGCATACAAGCGTTTGAAATCGACGACACCAAAACGCCGCGGCTCGTGGCCCGCGAACATATTCTCGGCCACGCTCAGGTTCTTCGCGAGGCTGAGTTCCTGATAAATGATCGCGATGCCCGCCTTCTGCGACTCGTCGGGATTGGCGAATGTGGCCAACGATCCGTTGAGGAAAATCTCACCGCGCGTGGGCGTATGAACGCCTGCGAGAATCTTCATCAGCGTGGACTTGCCCGCACCGTTCTCGCCGAGCAGCGTATGCACGCGGCCCGGCAGGATCGAGAGGGATACGTCTTTAATCGCCTCGACCGGACCGAACGATTTCGCGATACCGCGCAACTCGAGCAACGGTACGGTCGGGCGAGGTTTTAAAACCGTATTCATTTCACCGACGCATTCAGATACTGGCCCGGCGTCACCGGTTGCAGCTTCGGCACGGCCTGCTTGTCTGCGACCTTGACCGCGGTGTCCACGGCGAGCGCGCCCATCTTGTCCGGGTACTGGCGGATCACGCCGACGAAGTTCGGGTTCTTGTCCACCGCTGCGCGCGCTTCCGGCATGCCGTCGAAGCCGATCACCTTCACGTGATTCCCCGCCGACTTGCCTGCCACCGCCGCGGCCATTGCGGCGTCGTCGCCGAAGCCGAAGATGCCCGCGAGATCAGGATTCGCCTGCAGCATGTTTTGCGCGGCGCTCAACGCGTCGGCTCGCGTGATACCCGGCTGCACCGCGACGATCTTCACATCGGGACATGCTTCCAGTGCCTTCTTGAAACCCGTCACGCGGTCGATCACCGATTGAATCGTCGGATAGTCGATCACACCGACCTTGCCCTTGCCGCCCAGCACCTTGCACATCAACGTGCCGGCTTGCAAGCCGCCCGCGTAGTTATCGGTGGCAATGTGCGACGCGACTTCCACGCCTTGCGCGCTGATATCGACGGTAATCACCGGAATCCCCGCGCGCTGCGCCGTCAGCACGGCCGCTTTCACGCCTTTTGAATCCACCGGCGAAATCACGATTACATCGACTTTCTTTGTCACGAAATCCTGGACATCGGCAATCTGCTTGCTCAAGTCCTGATTCGCAATCGCGATATCGATCTGCGCGTGATCCTTCGCGGCTTCCGCTTTCATTGCGTTGGCGAGTTCGACGTAGAACGGATGTTGTTGCGTGAGCAGCGACGCACCAATCTTTACTTCGGCCGCGTGAGCGGCGGTTGCGGTTGCGGCGAACGCGCCGACGAGAACAGCAAAAAGTGAACGACGACGAAACATGCGATTGTCTCCAGTTATTGTTTAGGGTTACTGACTATGAAATTCAAGAATTCCTTCTTCCCGCCGATGCACATCCAGTCCGGCTTTGAGAATCAGGTCGAGTGTTGGCGGGTCGATGGCGTCATCGAGCACGAGTCCACCCAGGCGACTCAAGTGGCAGAAGGGCTCGCCCTCACCTTGCAGCGCGGGTTGGTAAGCCACCACTACGCAGCGCTTCGCGTTCTTCAAAGCGGCTTTGTACACACCTGCCAACCGCGGATCGGCGCACAGCAAATTGCCCTCGCGATCAATACCGCTCGCCTCCAGCACCGCCAGATCCAGCGACAGCGCAAACAGCGAGCGCTCTGCGTCCGGCCCGAGCAGCACGGTGGAATCGTCGTCCAGCGAACCGCCCGTGAGACGCAACTCGCAGCGCATGAAACGCTGAACGGTCGGCACCATGGCGATGTCGTTGAGCGTCAGCGCCAGATTGGCGCGATCGGCGAGCAGCGGCAGCAACTTATGCGTGATCAGCCCTGCACCAATAAATGCCGACGCATGGTCATCGATGAAATCCGCGGCCATTCGCGCAATCGCCATATCCGCAGCCTGGCGCGTCGCGCTGGGAGGCACCGCCGCCAGCAAATTCTCGCCGGGCCGTTGCGCAACGTAGCGTGCCTTGCCAAACGCCCGGATCAGGTACCGCTGCTGCTCCAGATAATTCAGGTCCGAACGAATCGTGACGCTGGAGACGTCGAACGCCGTAGCAAGTTCGTCCACCGATACTTCCCCGCGCTTGCGGACAAGTTCGACGATACGCAGACGCCGATGAAGCGAATTCTTGTTGGCCAACACAGGCTGCACCACCTTTGCACTTTCGTTTCGAAAGATTCTAGTTTCGAAACGAAAGACACGCAAAGGAGTTTCTAGTCAGTGTTTACCCGCTCCTTCTACCGCTTCCTGTACCAGAGCAGGTAGGAGGCGACGAGAACGACCATGAATGCGAGGCCGTAGACGAGCGTCATGCGGAATTCGTTCGTAAAGGCGGTCGTGATCATGATCGCCGCCATCAAACCGGCGCCCAACAAACTGCCGAACGGGTGCAGCACCATCCGGAAAGACGGTGTCGGCCCGTCGTACCGGGCGCGGAAAAAGAGGTGCGTCACGAAGATCATCAGCCACGCGAACATCGCGCCGAAGATTGCCAGCGACATCATCAAGCCGAACGCCATCGCCGGCCAGAACGCGGTGAGGATGGTGGCCAGTGCAATGCCGCTCGTCGATAAAGACAGCGCGGCGGTGGGCACGCCGTTCGCGCTCAACCGCCCGAAGCGCGCCGGCGCGTAACCGGCCCGCGACAGGCTGAACATCATGCGCGTGGTGATGTAGAGCTGGCTGTTCATCGCGGAAAGCGCCGCAACGAGCACCACGAAGTTGATCACGCCAGCTGCGAACGGCACGTGCGTCGCGGCCATCACTTTGACGAACGGACTCTCGTCGGTGCTGGCCTGCGTCCACGGGACGATTGCGAGCATCAGCGCCAACGTCAGTAGATAGAAGAGCACCAGCCGGAACACCGTCGAGCGGAAAGCCCGGGCCACAGCGCGTTGCGGATCGCGCGCCTCGCCGGCCGCGACCGCAATCGTCTCAATGTTCAGATAGCTGAAAATGGAAACGATGACCGCGAACCACATGCCCTTCACGCCGTGCGGAAAGAACCCGCCGTGCGCCGTGAAGTTATTCAGCCCGACGCCGGACGACGCGGGCGCGCCGTACACGAAAACCGCTCCGAGCAAGATAAACGCGACGATCGCCACGATTTTCAGCATCGAAAACGCGTATTCGATCACGCCGTACACCTTGACGCTCGCGGCGTTCACGCCAATCAGCGCGGCGGAAAAACCAACGATCCAATACCAGCCCGGCACGTTCGCGAACCAGTACTTCATGAAAACGGCGACCGCACTGACCTCTGTGCCGACCGCAAATACGACGGCTGACCAGTACGCGTAGCGGACGAGATATCCCGCGAGCGGTCCGATATAGAACTCAGCGTACGCGCCAAACGATCCGGAGGTGGGATGTGCAACGGTCATCTCGGCCAGCGCGCCCATGAGCAACAACGCAACCAGGGCGCCGATCGCGTAGCTCACCAGCACGCTCGGCCCGGCAAAGCTGATCGCGAAGCCACTGCCTAAAAAAAGTCCCGTTCCAATCGCCCCGCCGATAGCGATCATCGACATCTGTCCGGCAGTCAAACTCCGGTGCAGCCCCTTCTCCCGTTCGACGATGGTCTCGAACGATCCCCGTTTAAAGCTCAAATCAACCTCTTGAAGTCAATATCCGCAACGAACGCGGACGCAAAAAAGCGAGGCGGCGCGGGAAACTTCCCCGCGCCGCCTCGCCGATGATGACACACCTCACGCACGTGTCACCTGACTTCAGTCATCGCCTGCTAATCACTCATTCAACCTCGACCGCTTCCGGATTCGGATTGCGTGGCACCGGGCTTTCGTCGAACGTGAGCGCGACCTTGTCGTTCTCGTCCACGTCCACCGTGACACGCCCACCCGACATCAGCTTGCCGAACAGCAGCTCGTCCGCCAGCGCACGACGAATCGTGTCCTGAATCAAGCGCTGCATAGGACGTGCGCCCATCAGCGGGTCAAAACCGTGCTTCGCCAGATGCGCGCGCAAGCCGTCGGTAAATACCGCGTCGACCTTCTTCTCATGCAACTGATCTTCCAGTTGCATGAGGAACTTGTCGACCACACGCATGATGATTTCTTCATCCAGCGAGCGGAAGCTGATGATCTGGTCCAGACGATTGCGGAACTCAGGCGTGAACATCCGCTTGATATCGGCCATTTCGTCGCCGGTTTCCCGACGATTCGTGAATCCGATCACCGACTTCTGCATCGCTTCGGCACCCGCGTTCGTCGTCATGATGATGATGACGTTGCGGAAATCCGCCTTGCGACCATTGTTGTCGGTCAGCGTGCCGTGGTCCATGACCTGCAGCAGCACGTTGTAGATGTCCGGATGCGCCTTTTCGATTTCATCGAGCAACAGCACGCAATGCGGCTTCTTCGTGACGGCTTCGGTCAGCAAACCGCCTTGATCGAAACCGACATAACCCGGCGGCGCGCCAATCAGCCGGCTGACCGCATGACGCTCCATGTACTCGGACATGTCGAAGCGCAGCAATTCAATACCCAGCGTGAACGCCAGTTGCTTCGCCACTTCCGTCTTGCCCACGCCAGTCGGGCCCGAAAAGAGGAACGCGCCGATCGGCTTGTCCAGCTTGCCGAGACCCGCCCGCGCCATCTTGATGGAGGCAGCAAGCGCATCGATTGCCTGATCCTGGCCGAACACCACGCTCTTCAAGTCGCGATCCAGCGTCTGCAACTTGCTGCGATCGTCCTGCGACACGCTTTGCGGCGGGACACGCGCAATCTTCGAGATGATCTCTTCAATCTCGTTCTTGCCGATAGTCTTCTTCTGCTTCGACTTCGGCAGGATGCGTTGTGCAGCGCCCGCTTCGTCGATCACATCAATAGCCTTGTCCGGCAGATGACGGTCCGTGATAAAGCGTGCCGACAATTCAGCCGCCGCGGACAGCGCACCCGACGAATATTTCACGCCGTGATGTTCTTCGAAACGCGACTTGAGACCGCGCAGGATGGCGATGGTCTGCTCGACGGTTGGCTCGGCAACGTCGACCTTCTGGAAACGACGCGACAACGCAGCGTCTTTTTCGAAGATCCCGCGATATTCGGTGAACGTGGTCGCGCCGATACACTTCAACTGACCCGACGACAAAGCCGGCTTCAGCAGATTCGATGCATCCAGCGTACCGCCCGAAGCCGCGCCCGCACCAATCAGCGTGTGAATCTCGTCGATGAACAGCACCGCATGCGGGCGTTCCTTCAACTCTTTCAGCACCGTCTTGAGACGTTGCTCGAAATCGCCACGGTATTTAGTACCGGCCAGCAATGCGCCCATATCGAGCGAATACACCTGGGCGTCCGCAAGAATGTCTGGCACTTCGCCGCGCGTGATGCGCCAGGCGAGCCCTTCAGCGATGGCAGTCTTGCCCACGCCAGCCTCACCAACCAGCAGCGGATTGTTCTTTCTGCGACGGCACAGCACCTGCACCACACGCTCGACTTCCAGTTCACGGCCAATCAGCGGATCGATCTTGCCGTCTTTCGCGAGCTGGTTCAGGTTCTGCGTGAACTGTGCAAGCGGCGTTTCCTTTTGCGCAGCCGCGTCTTCCGCTTCGGGATTCGCGTCGCTGCTGGCCTTCGCGGCATCGCCCGTATTCGTCTTCGCAATGCCATGCGAGATGAAATTGACGACGTCGAGGCGCGTCACTCCCTGCTGTTGCAGGTAGTAGACGGCATGTGAATCCTTTTCACCGAAGATAGCGACAAGCACGTTCGCGCCGGTCACTTCCTTTTTCCCGTTCGATGTTGATTGCACATGCATGATCGCGCGCTGAATCACGCGCTGAAAACCAAGCGTCGGCTGGGTATCGACATCGTCCGTACCGGGCACGGTCGGGGTGTTGTCGTGAATGAAATTGCGCAGGTTTTGACGCAAATCTTCAATATTTGCTGCGCATGCGCGCAACACTTCAGCCGCGGTCGGGTTGTCCAACAAGGCCAGTAAAAGATGCTCGACCGTAATGAACTCGTGCCGCGCCTGACGTGCTTCCATAAACGCCATGTGCAGACTGACTTCCAGTTCCTGGGCAATCATGCTTCCTCCATCACACACTGCAGCGGATGACCCGCTTGCCTCGCGTGGCTAACGACTTGCTCAACTTTGGTCGACGCGATGTCCCGCGTATAGACCCCACAAACTCCCCTGCCTTCGCGATGAACCTTCAGCATGATTTGCGTCGCAGTCTCACGATCTTTATTGAAATGTTCCTGCACGACGAACACGACGAATTCCATCGGCGTGAAGTCGTCATTCAGCAGCACCACCTTGTACATGGACGGCTGTTTCAGCTTTTGTTCCTGCCGCTCCAGTACGGTGCCATCCTGCTTGTTGGGATTGATCGCCATACACCCATTCTAAACAACTCGGACAGGCTCGCCACTCGCCAAAACTCCGTTCGCCGTGAGAACCGAACGGTGTCGCCGCACACTTCGCGCAACCTGTCGCTTTGCTGAATTCCGCCAGCCTTCGTAACACAGGCCAGCCCTCTTGAAACATCGTTGAATCCAGTATCGCACAGCTCTCAAAAAAACGAATTGTCCACTCGGGCGCGACCTGTCTTGGGCACCGCATTGGCAACATTCCCCGCTGCGACTGACTGAGCGAACCAGTTGTTCGAATCGCTCGTGCTAAATGCTCCTCCAAACCCGCTCCTGCAACCCGCCGCGGCTGCTGGTAATAGCCGCCTGCTGCCTGTACTGCTCATGTGCGTCGATTATGCGACTTTTCAAGATGGCGTGCTTGTGCGGCGGGATACGCGCAAAGCGGGAAAAACCCTTGAAATGAGGTCTTTACAACGTCTTTACGACCATCTCAAAATTTTCTTGACACTTCATTTAAGAGATTAAACAATCAAATTGGCACTTTTTTCCGAAACGTTTCAGGTGAAGAAAGGCCGCGGTGAGCTTGTGAGGAGGGGGCGGTCCACGTTGTGGGTTGCCAAGCTTTTCGAGCGTGCTCGTGGTAGCGACGAGAGTGAGGGGAAGTGATGTCAACTGGTACGGTCAAATGGTTCAACGACGCGAAAGGCTACGGATTCATCACGCCCGATGAAGGCGGCGAGGATCTGTTTGCTCATTTCTCGGCGATACAGATGAACGGTTTCAAGACACTTAAGGAAGGCCAGAAGGTCAGCTTTGAGATCGTCCAGGGACCTAAGGGCAAACAGGCATCGAACATCCAGGAATCTGCCGCCTGACCGTTCGATAGCGCGCTGTCCTCGAAACCCGGCATTGCGCCGGGTTTTTTTATTTTTGCATTCTGAACGAAAAGCCGGGACGCGCCCCGGCTCGCTACCTAACCTATTTGTGTTTGCCGATTCCGACATTCCTCAATCGGAACTCCATGGCTGGATGGGAAACCCGAAATTTGGCCGCCATCACATCGATAAAACGCGTCAGCGGCATTTTTTCGGTGTTGTTCTCCGCCTTGTATGCATCGATTACTCGCCGTCCCAGCGATTCAATCAGCTGTTGCGGCATCAACAGTTCGGCAGCGAACCGGTTTGCCTCGGATTCGTAACTGTTCCAATAGGATTCGCTGCGATTCATAGTGCTTTTGTCGTCGATAAATTCGTGGCGATCAGTGGATCGGTGCATGCAAAAGTGCGCTATTTCATGAGCCAGGGTGAAGCGACGCCTCGGACCATAGGCATTTTCCGCCGGATTGATCCAGATCCTTGCCGGCCCTTCTTGACTCAGCGTTATCTTGCCGATCGTATTGGCAGCGCCTGGATCCGCATGCTCGGTCACCTCGATCTGGAGCAGCCTCGCGATTTCGTCAACGTCGATGGGTGGAGCGAACTCAACCAAGTCGTAATGACGCTCGGCCAATAAGAATTCCGCCAACGCTGCAGTGGTCCGCAAGACTGGTACTGCGGAAACGGTTGCCATATTCTCCCTCCTGAACGGTCTAGGCACTTTCCAAATCACTGGCAATACGGGACAGTGCATCATGCTCGCTGCGTGCCCGCGCCTTACGCTGGGTTGCGTTGTCCAGTTGTTCGCGCATGACTTCTCTAAGCTTCTCCCTTACCTGATCGTCGAAATGCTGGATCACCTCGGCGTTCTTCATAACTTCTTTCACGACCTCGACAGCGCACCCGTTAGTACGAGCCATTTCGCCCACCAACGCCGCAAAGGCATCCGCGACGTGGCGCTCTTTCTCCATGGCGAAGTGCTGCGTGAAAATCAAACCCGCCATGGTAAGGAAAACGGCAACCGCCGCGATCATGAGTGTGGAATAGACGATGTATGTGTTCGCAATTGAAATTGCGTCGACGCCGCTCACCAGGCTTGTTGAACTAAAGCGGTTGATCAATGTGAATGCCACTACGCCCCCAATCACACCGCCAGCGAGGCCGCCAAGCAAACCGCGCGTTTCTTTCCCGAGCCAGCGGGCGAACAGCGCATTCGGTCGCGAATTTTGGTGGGGCATAAGCGTGTCCAACGAGATGAACTGTATAAAAACACATATGTTGTCTAGCGAATCGAGAGTATCACTCCGCTGCACTGAAACGGTCGCTCGCGACAAGTTTTGACAGAGCTGTGCGGAGTGGCCCGATCACGTTCGCACTGCCCATGAAAAAAGCCCCGGCCGAGATCACTCGCACCGGGGCTTTCGTTGAAACTTGGCGAACTTACATGTTTTCGATCAGCACCTGCCCAAACCCCGAGCATGAAACCTGCGTCGCGCCTTCCATCAAACGCGCGAAGTCATACGTCACACGCTTTTTCAGAATCGACGCTTCCATCGCCTTGATGATGACATCAGCCGCTTCGGTCCAGCCGAGGTGGCGCAGCATCATTTCCGCCGACAGGATTTCCGAACCCGGATTCACGTAGTCCTTGCCCGCGTATTTCGGCGCAGTGCCGTGCGTGGCTTCGAACATGGCCACGGAATCCGACATGTTCGCGCCCGGAGCAATGCCAATACCGCCAACCTGAGCCGCCAGCGCGTCCGACACATAATCGCCGTTCAGGTTCAGCGTGGCGATCACGTCGTACTCAGCCGGGCGCAGCAGGATCTGCTGGAGGAACGCGTCTGCGATAACGTCCTTTAGCACAATGTCGCCGCCCTTCGGGCTCTTGATCTTCATCCACGGGCCGCCGTCGATGAGTTCCGCACCGAACTCCTTCTGCGCCAGCGCATAGCCGAAATCACGGAACGCGCCTTCCGTGTATTTCATGATGTTGCCCTTGTGCACGAGCGTAACGGTGTTGCGATTGTGGTCAATTGCGTACTGGATCGCCTTGCGAACCAGGCGCTCCGTGCCTTCACGCGACACCGGCTTGACACCAATACCCGACGTGTCCGGGAAGCGAATCTTCGTCACGCCCATTTCTTCGCGCAGGAACTTGATGACCTTCTTCGCCTCTTCCGACTCGGCCGCCCATTCAATGCCGGCGTAGATGTCTTCCGAGTTCTCACGGAAGATGACCATGTTGACCTTTTCCGGCTCGCGCACAGGAGACGGCACGCCCTTGAAATACTGCACCGGGCGCAGGCAGACGTACAGGTCGAGTTGCTGGCGCAGCGCGACGTTCAGCGAACGGATGCCGCCGCCGACTGGCGTGGTAAGCGGCCCTTTGATAGAGACGACATATTCCTTCAGCACGTCCAGCGTTTCATCCGGCAGCCACACGTCCGGACCGTAGACCTTGGTGGCCTTCTCGCCCGCGAAGATTTCCATCCAGTGGATTTTCTTCTTACCTGCGTAGGCTTTTTCCACCGCTGCGTCCACGACCTTGATCATCACCGGCGTGATGTCCACACCCGTACCATCACCTTCAATAAAAGGGATGATCGGCTGGTCGGAAACGTTGAGCGAGTAATCCGCATTAACGGTGATCTTGTCACCGCCCGTCGGAACCTTGATGTGCTGATACGGCATGGTCGACTCCAAAGATGGCTGGCTAGCTAACTACAGAAATGCGCAGAATGCGTTCGGAAATTCAGCGAAAAAACGGATGAGCGAACGGTGGCCGAACGACCAGCGCCAATGCCGGCGCGGCGCCCGAGGCAATCAGAGCCTATTCTAGCCCACCGTGCAGAGGGCTCGCCCGGCACCCCTTTCGCCGCATTGCAACAAAACGGTGCATGCAAGCGCGGTCCGTAGACCATCCGTTGATGCTGTCATGGCGATTCTCGCGTTAATGGCTGCGATTGATTGTTGCTCGATTCATGTCTTATGTCTTATATAAGACTTGGGACTGAGTGTTTCGGATTATGCATTAATATCGCGCCATCCGCCATAGCCGGGCTCCCGCGCTGCGCTTGAGCGCCGGCTCGTTTCTTTATTGCCTCTCCTCATCGATTCCCCTGCCATGCCGCTGCTTGCTCTTAACAAACCCTTCGGCACGATCTGTCAATTTTCGCCGCACGAGAAGCACCCTTCGTTAGGCGTGTGGGTGAACACACCGGGCGTTTATCCGGCCGGTCGCCTCGATACCGACAGCGAAGGCCTGCTGCTGCTCACCGACGACGGCGCGCTTCAGGCGCGTATTGCCGAGCCCCGTCACAAGCTGGTCAAACGGTATTGGGCACAGGTGGACGGTGCACCCGACGCAAACGCGCTCAAGCGTCTGGCCGCGGGTGTGAACCTGGGGGATTTCGTGACGCGGCCGTGCGGTGTGAAGCGGGTTGAACCCGTGGAGTGCGTGGACCAACTTTGGCCACGTAACCCGCCTATCCGATACCGCGCCGCCATTCCGACTACCTGGATCGAACTGTCGATCAGCGAGGGACGTAATCGACAGGTGCGTCGAATGACCGCTGCTGTCGGATATCCAACACTGCGGCTGGTGCGCGTGGGTATTGGCGCGCTGGATATATTCAATCTCGGACTGGTGCCAGGCGCATCGATCGAATTGCCGCCGCGCGCACCATGGGATGGCGTCGTTTAAGCGTCACGTTTCACTGAAATCAATATATTACAAATTCATTTCGCCCTCCAAACAATCCTCGCTGCACGATTCCGAAAAAAACACGTCAACGGACTTCCCGCATGCGGCGTTATTCGCTGCAGATGCCTTAAAACCGCCATCCGGCATTAGCGAAGAACCTCAACACACAGCCAACATTGAAGGCTTTGTGTAAGTTTCAAGCGCTGGCAGCGGGATCGAAGTTTTGTTCGAATCCCCTGTCAACCAAAAGGTGGATGGCTCGTTTACCGACATGACTCCATCGACCGGGTCACAAGGTTAAATCAAACTAAAGCTGAGGATTCACAACATGAACAAACTGATCGCTGCTCTCGTCGCTGGCCTGTTCGCAACGGCTGCATTCGCACAAGCTTCGGCCCCGGAAGCATCGGCTCCTGCAGCTGCTTCGACCGCTCACAAGGCAACGCACAAGAAGTCGACCCACAAGAAGGCTACGCACAAGAAGGCAGCTCCGGCTGCAGCTGCTTCGGCCGCGTCGGAGTAAGTTGGTAATAGATCGCGGTAACGCGACGCTAGACCAAGTAGTGCCGCCGCGAAAGCGGCATTGAAAGGCAGACACCCGCAAAGGTTTCTGCCTTTTTCTTTGGGTCTTTGGAAGATGCGCGGGTTGTATCCGCACTGTATCCGCACGCACTTTTTGTCGGCGCACGCGCGCTCAAGTAACATGCGCCAGTCTTCACTGATTCCTCAGCTAACCGGCTTCACATCTCACCAGGAGTTTCGCCGTGCGTCTTTCATGGCTCTCGCCCCGTTTGGTTTCATCGTTTGATCTTGGGCGTCTAGTGCGCCGCGCGCTTGTTGCGTTCTCCGTTCCACTCGTTTCGTTGATTGCAGTCGCGCCGCTGGCAGCACACGCTCAACCGCTGGCCGCAGAAGCCGGACAAATGCCGCCGGGTGCGAAAAAGCCCGCCGATTTCCCCCACACGAAACTCACCGCGGGCATGTATGTGATCGACGCAGCCGTTGCCGCGAACGATACCGATCGCGAACAAGGGCTGATGTATCGCACGAAACTCGCGCCCAACGAAGGCATGTTGTTCGTCTTCAATGAAACAGCCGTGCATTGTTTCTGGATGAAAAACACCTTGATCCCGCTGTCGATCGCGTTCATGCGCGCGGACGGAACGATCACTGATATCGACGAAATGCAGGCCGAGACCGAAAACAACCACTGCCCGCGCAATAACGGCGTGTACGCACTGGAAATGAGCAAAGGCTGGTTTGCATCGAAGGGGCTTCAGCCTGGCATGCAGATCAAGGGGTTGCCTGCACCGCAATAACGTGTGCCTCGAGCGGGGATGGTTAGTCTCATCGCCGCCACTCTCCCGCGCCAGTCCTGCCATTCGTGCCCGAAGCCGGCCGCCCGCTTTTTTGCGCGCGCCGGCTTTTTGCTTATGCGCTGAGCAGAACGCAACGCAACAGGGCGCCCGGTACTCCGCAGCGCGTCATCAAAGATTCATCTTTTGTGGCGAGCTGGCAAGAATCCTGCAAAGACCCTGTCGACGCGCTATCCTAATAAACCAGCGAAGCGCTGACCAAGCACGACAACGCTTTGCTCCGGAGCCGCCGGCCGGGTTATCGCGCCCGGTTCGGGCTACAAGGCTCCAACCAATCAACAGGAGGTTCAAGTGCCCCGCAAGACTCCCATCGACCGCTATCGGAATATTGGTATCAGCGCTCATATCGATGCCGGCAAGACCACCACCACCGAACGCATTCTTTTCTATACCGGTGTGAATCACAAAATTGGTGAGGTTCACAACGGCGCGGCTACGATGGACTGGATGGAGCAGGAACAGGAGCGCGGCATCACGATCACCTCCGCCGCCACCACGGCCTTCTGGAAAGGCATGGCGGGGAATTATCCGGAACACCGGATCAACATCATCGATACGCCGGGCCACGTCGACTTCACTATTGAAGTGGAACGCTCCATGCGCGTGCTCGACGGCGCCTGCATGGTGTATGACTCGGTTGGCGGCGTTCAGCCGCAATCCGAAACGGTCTGGCGCCAGGCCAACAAATACAAAGTGCCGCGCATTGCGTTCGTCAACAAGATGGACCGCGTGGGCGCCGACTTTTTCCGCGTGCAACGGCAGATTGGCGAACGCCTGAAAGGCGTAGCCGTGCCCATGCAGATTCCCGTGGGCGCGGAAGATCATTTCCAGGGCGTGATCGACCTGGTCAAGATGAAAGCAATCATCTGGGACGAAGCCAGCCAGGGCGTGCTATTCGAGTACCAGGAAATCCCCGCGAACCTGCTCGCAACCGCCGAGGAATGGCGCGAGAAGATGATCGAAGCTGCGGCTGACGCGAATGAAGCGCTGATGGACAAATACATTGGCGGCGAAGAAATCAGCGAAGACGAGATCAAGGCAGCAATCCGCGCGCGCACGCTCAGGAGCGAGATCGTCCCCATGTTCTGCGGCAGCGCATTCAAGAACAAGGGTGTGCAGGCCATGCTGGATGCGGTGATCGACTATCTGCCGTCGCCAGCGGACGTGCCCGCCATCATGGGCGTGGACGAGTACGACAAACACGCGGAACGTCATCCGACCGATGAAGATCCGTTCTCCGCGCTTGCCTTCAAGATCATGACGGACCCGTTTGTCGGCCAGTTGATCTTCTTCCGGGTGTATTCGGGCGTGGTGAATTCCGGCGATACGGTCTACAACGCGATCAAGGAGAAGAAGGAGCGGCTTGGCCGGATTCTCCAGATGCACGCGAACGAGCGTCAGGAAATCAAGGAAGTGCGCGCGGGCGATATTGCCGCGGCCGTAGGTTTGAAGGAAGCCACGACCGGCGACACGCTGTGCGATCCGGCTCATCCGATCATCCTCGAACGCATGATCTTCCCGGAACCGGTGATCTCCCAGGCCGTCGAGCCGAAGACGAAACCCGACCAGGAAAAGATGGGTATCGCCTTGAACCGGCTGGCGCAGGAAGATCCATCGTTCCGCGTGCAGACCGACGAGGAATCCGGCCAGACGATCATTTCGGGCATGGGCGAGCTGCACCTGGAAATTCTGGTGGACCGGATGCGGCGCGAGTTCGGCGTTGAAGCGACGGTCGGTAAGCCGCAGGTTGCGTATCGCGAGACGATCCGCATTCCGGTCGAGGATATTGAAGGCAAGTTCGTCAAGCAGTCGGGCGGACGCGGCCAATACGGTCACGTGGTGCTGAAGCTGGAACCACAAAAGCCGGGCACGGGTTACGAATTCGTCGATGCCATCAAGGGCGGCGTCGTGCCGCGCGAATACATTCCGGCGGTCGACAAAGGTATTCAGGAAACGCTGAAAGCCGGCGTGCTGGCGGGGTATCCGGTGGTGGACGTGAAGGTGACGCTGACCTTCGGTTCGTACCACGACGTGGACTCGAACGAGAACGCGTTCCGCATGGCTGGATCGATGGCGTTCAAGGACGGCATGAGGAAAGCCAAGCCGGTGCTGCTCGAGCCGATGATGGCCGTGGAAGTGGAAACGCCCGAGGATTTCATGGGCAACGTGATGGGCGATTTGTCGTCACGTCGCGGGTTCGTGCAAGGTATGGAGGACATCGCGGGCGGTGGCGGCAAGATTGTGCGCGCCGAGGTGCCGCTGGCTGAAATGTTCGGCTACTCGACCACGCTACGCTCGCTCACTCAGGGCCGCGCCACGTACACGATGGAGTTCAAGCACTACGCCGAGACGCCGAACAACGTCGCGGAAGCCATCGTGAGTTCGAAGGTCAGATAGACATTGCCGGGCTCAAAGATCGAGTTTAGCGATTGAACCAAGTCCGTTGTTGCCTCCCGGCGGCAACGGACTTTTTTTGGGCTTATTTTGGCTTTGAGCCGGATTGAAGGTAGCGTAGATCGACGGCGGCTTTTCCACGGATAGGAGGAGACAAAGAGCATGAGCGACGAACATCAGCACGACCCTGACCACGAGCACACCGACTGGCGCGAGCACGGCGTCAAGGTAATCAAGGGCGATCAACTCGATACCAACACCGCGCAGACGCCCGGCATGAATCGCGCAGCGGCGATCAACGCGGCACGCGTAGGTGCGCAGAAAATCTGGGCCGGCACAGTCACGATTCATCCGAACGCGAAAACCGGCGCGCATCATCACGGCGCGCTTGAAAGCGTGATCTACGTCGTGCGCGGACAGGCTCGCATGAAGTGGGGCAATCATCTGGAATTTACCGCTGAAGCCGGACCGGGCGATTTCATCTTCGTGCCGCCGTACGTGCCGCATCAGGAGATCAATGCGCTCACCGACGAACCGCTGGAATGCGTACTCGTGCGCAGCGACAACGAGGCGGTGGTGGTGAATCTGAATATCGATGCGGTGGAGGAGCCCGAGGAAGTGTTCTGGGTCGATCCGATTCATAAACATCCGCATCAGCATTGAACGCGATGGGTTGACCATAGTTGACCACACGGGGGCGCGGAATTTTCTACCGCCCTGCTGATGCCTGGCCCGCAAGCTTTCAGCAAGCTTTGCCGCAACGTCGCGGCTGTCCCACAGCACGCGCAATTAATTGGCACGTGAAACGCGCGTCAGGAATCGGAACTCTATTTGCTCCGCTAAACTGAAAGCGCATCCGATTCCGTCGCTGCCACCGCCCCTTGTCGTTAGGCGCGGTATCGTCGAGTCAAAACAACAACCGAACCCTGAACCGGACAGCCCGATGAAAAAGACCGCAACCGATCTGGCCTCGCTTTTTCCCTTCAATGCAGCGCTGGAACAGTCGAGGGGATCGGCGGGAGAACTCGGCAACCATGCCATCGACGAATTCAAGGCCGGTCGCCTTTCGCGGCGCGAATTGCTGCGGCACGCGAGCTTGCTGGGTTTGTCGCTAGCCGCCGGCGGCCTGATCGGCATGCCGCATGCGCGCGCGCAAACGCCTGGCGGGAAGCCTGGCGGCACGATCCGCGTGGCGCATCTGACGCCGGCGGGCGCGGTCGATCCACTCACCGTCACGGACGCCGCCGGTCTGGCGCTGATCAATCAGACGGGCGAATTTCTTATCGACGATGACGGTCAGGCGCTTCAGCTACGCCCTTCCCTCGCGCTTTCATGGAAGCCGAACGAAAAGGGCGATGTCTGGACATTCAAGCTGCGCCCGAACGTCAAATTCCACGACGGCCAGTCGATGACCGCCAAGGACGTCGCCGCCACGTTCAACCGGCTCGCGGACCCGGCTAGCGGCTCGGCCGCGCTCTCGGTGCTGAAGGGAGTGTTATCGAAGGGTTCGGTGAAGGTCGTTGACGACATGACGGTCGAGTTTCATCTCGATGCACCGAATGGCAATTTCCCGTATTACGTGTCGTCGGATACGTACAACGCCGTAATCCTGCCGGCGAATGTCAGCGGCACGTATGAGAAGGCGTTCCCGGGCACGGGACCGTTCAAGTTCGAGTCGTACACGCCGAAGGTGGGCGCGGCGTTCGTGCGCAATCCCGACTACTGGGGTGAAAAAGCGCTGCCCGAGCGTGTGACGTTCGCGTTCTACGCCGACCAGCAGTCGCAACTGCTCGCGCTGCAAGGCCGGCAAGCCGACGTGATGAGCGACTTCACCGTGCAGGGCGGCGTCAGCATGATGACGAACCCCGAGTTCAAGGTGCTGGGTGTGAAGTCGAGCGCGCATCGGCAAATGCATATGCGCACTGACACCGGTCCGTTCAAGGACAAGCGCGTGCGCCAAGCGCTGGCGCTGGCGTTGAATCGCGAGGTCATGGTGAAGGGGCTGTTCAAGGGCCGCGCGACGCTGGGCAATGACAGCCCGTTCTCGCCGGTATTTCCGTCCAGCGATCTGGCGGTGCCGCAGCGCAAGATCGATGTCGCGAAGGCAAAACAATTGCTCGCGGCAGCAGGCGTGCCGAACGGTTTCGACGTCACGCTCACGACCGAGAAGTACATGGAGATTCCCGATCTCGCGGTCGTGATCCAGAACGCAGCGAAGGCGGTCGGCATCCGCATCACGCTGAAGGTGGAAAGCCAGGAGCTGTATTACGGCGCGGGCACGTACGGCAAATCGGACTGGCTCGATTCACCGCTCGGCATCACGGACTATGGGCATCGCGGCGTGCCGAATGTGTTCCTCAATGCGCCGCTCACAAGCGAAGGCACGTGGAACGCGGCGCATTTCAAGAATCCGCAATACGACAAGCTGGTAGCTGATTTCGTGGCGGCGCTCGACGTGGCATCGCAGAAAAAACTATCGGGGCAAATCCAGACTTTGTTGCTGGATGAAACCCCGGTTGCGATTCCCTATTTCTACGATCAGCTGATCGTCACGCGGGCGAACGTGAAAGGCGTGCGCTTCAATGCCATTTCGCAGTTGTATTTCCAACGTGCGACTATCGGCGCGTAGCCGGTTCTTTTTGAGTCTCGCGCATTGAAGCCTGACCCGAGGATGTCTCGATCATGAACACGGTCTCTCCTCCCGCCGCGCCGGGCGCGCCGAAAGTAAGCTCACGCAACAACGCCGGAAGCGCCGCGCGCATTGCGCGGTTTGTCGGCGTGCGGCTGTTGCTCGCGATCATCACGTTGTGGCTGTTATCGGTGATCGTGTTCGCGGGCGGCCAGTTGCTTCCCGGCGATGTCGGCCGCGCAATCCTCGGTCCTCTCGCCGACGCCCGCGCGGTCGCCGCGCTCAATCACCAACTGGGTGTCGACCGGCCTTTGTTCACGCAATATGCCGGCTGGATCGCCCACTTTCTGCGTGGCGACATGGGCCAGTCGTATGCGTACCGCGCGCCGGTGGCACCCTTCATAGGCGACGCGTTGTTGAATTCGGCGAAGCTTGGCGCGCTGGCGTTTATCGTCGTCGTGCCGCTCGGCATTGCCGGCGGTGTCTACGCCGCGCTGCACGAGGGGCGGTGGATCGACCGGACTATCAGCATTGCGGGGTTATCGGCAACGGTCGTGCCGGAGTTCGTCTCCTCCATCGTGCTGATTCTCGTGTTCGGTATCTGGCTGCAATGGCTGCCGATTGAAGCAACGTTTCCGCCTGGGTCGAACGTATTCGTTCAGTTGCAGCATCTGATCCTGCCCGTGTTGCCGCTGGTGCTGGTGTTCTTCGGTTACATCGCACGAATGGCGCGCGCCGGCACCGTCGAAGCGCTCGACGCCGACTACACGCGCACCGCGATCCTCAAGGGCCTGCCGCGCCGCGTGGTGATCATGCGCCACGTGCTGCGCAATGCGCTGCTGCCGACCGTCACCGTTGCCGCGACGCAGCTCGGTTATATGATCGGCGGCCTGGTGGTCGTGGAGACGCTGTTCCACTATCAGGGCATTGGCTCGCTCATTTATAACGCCGCCAAAGGCAAGGACTTCCCCATGCTCGAAGCCGGTGTGCTGACCATTGGCGTGATTTATACGGCGGCGAACCTCATTGCAGATGCGCTGTATGTCGTGTTGAATCCGCGCTTGCGGGTGAGGAACGCGCAATGAGCACGGCAACCGTCGCTCCTGTCCCGCACAAGGCGCCGCGCTTCGAACGGAGCAAGGCCTTGTTGCGTTCACCTACGTTCGTGGTCGGTGTGCTGATCCTGTTGTTCTGGATCGCGTGCGCGTTGGTCGGACATTGGGTCGTGCCGCAGGACCCTTACGCGTCCGATCCGTTGAACTCTCTCACCCCTCCCGACGCCACGCACTGGTTCGGCACCGATCAACTCGGCCGCGATGTGTTCGCGCGCGTGATCGTTGGCGCTCGCGACATTCTCACCATCGCGCCATTGGCAACGTTGCTCGGCACGGTGGCGGGAACGGCGGTTGGCTTGATCGTTGGTTATTTCGATGGATGGGTGGACAACGTGATCGGCCGGCTGATCGATGCAGTGCTCGCGTTGCCGCTCGTGATTGTTGCGCTGCTCGCGCTCGCCGCGGTCGGAGCCAGCAACCTCACCGTAATCCTCGTGATTGGCATCACGTTCACGCCGATCACCGCGCGCACCGTTCGCGCGGCCGTGTTGACCGAACGCAATCTCGACTACGTGCTGGCTGCGCAATTGCGCGGTGAAAATGCGTTCTACATCATGTTCGCGGAGATCCTGCCGAACGTGCTGCAGCCGATCATTGTGGAAGCTACCGTGCGGCTCGGTTACGCCATTTTCGCGGTCGCCACGCTGTCGTTCCTCGGC
The DNA here is from genome assembly GCF_011493005.1 of Caballeronia sp. SBC1. NCBI lineage: Bacteria > Pseudomonadati > Pseudomonadota > Betaproteobacteria > Burkholderiales > Burkholderiaceae > Caballeronia > Caballeronia sp. SBC1. The sequence continues at coordinate 819,311 of NZ_CP049156.1, read as the reverse complement.
TTCGGCATTCAGCCGCCGTCGGCTGACTGGGGCCTCGCCCTCTCCGAGTGCTACACGCTGATGGCGGGCGGCGCATGGTGGACCGTCGTGTTCGACGCCGCCGCCATTGCCTCGCTGGTAGTGGGCGTGAACCTCGTCGCCGATGGTATCCAGGGAGTGCTCGAACGATGAACGGACCGCCGCCATCGGCCTTCCCCGTCTTCGATGGATCGAAGCGCGCCGAAGCCGACGCGCTGACCCTTGTCGGCCTGACAGTCGCATACCGTTCACGCGGGCGAGACCGCGAAGTGCTGCAGGACATCTCGCTGCGGGTAAAACGCGGCGAGGCGTACGGGCTGGTTGGCGAATCGGGCTGCGGAAAGTCCACCGCTGCACTCGCCATATTGCGTTATCTGCCGCGCAACGGCCGCGTGAAGTCGGGGAAGATTTCAATCGCCGGCCAAGACATCGCTTCGATGAACGCCGACGCGTTGCGGCACATGCGCGCGAACGCGGTATCGATGGTTTATCAGGACCCGGGCCGCGCGTTGAATCCGTCGCTGACCATCGCGCGGCAGGTGTCCGAGGCGTTTGAGCTCGCGGGCGCTTCGGTGAATGAAGCGCTGGAACACACCATCGACATCTTGCGGCGCGTGCGGATCTCATCGCCCGAGCGCGTGATGGATAGTTATCCACATCAATTGTCGGGCGGCATGCAGCAACGCGTGGTCATAGCGATGGCGCTCGCGTGCAACCCGGAGTTGCTGATCCTCGACGAACCCACTACCGGACTCGACGCGACGGTGGAAGCGGAGGTGCTCGACCTGATCGCGCAACTGCGCGTTGAGCTTGGCACAGCGGTGCTTTTCATCAGCCACAACCTGGCGGTGATCGGACGGATGTGTGATCGCGTCGGCGTGTTGTATGCGGGAAAACTGGTCGAGGAAGGCACGACACGCGATGTATTCGCGCGGCCGCGGCATCCGTACACGGTGGGTTTGCTGCGCTGCCTGCCGACCACGGGACGCAGCAAGGACACGGGCCGGCTCGACACCATCCCGGGTTCGCTGCCGCTGCCGGGATCGGTGACGCAGGGGTGTATCTATGCGCAGCGCTGCAAGCTCGCCGATGACCGTTGTCATCGTGACGCGCCGCCGCCGTATCGGGTGTCGGCCATGCATGGCGATCAAATGGCGCGCTGCCACTATCACGAACGTGCAATCGACTTGCCGCGTGCAACGCCGGAGGTCTTGAGCGCGGCTGTCGAGCGGACAGATGCGCCGGTCGCGTTGCGCGCGGAGAATTTATCGAAGACGTTTCATGTCGGCGGGGAGTCACTGCGGGCGGTGCACGATGTATCGCTGGAACTGGCGCTGGGCGAAACGCTCGGGCTGGTCGGCGAGTCCGGCAGCGGCAAGACGACGCTCGCGAAGCTGTTGCTGGGCTTGCTCTCTCCAGATGCGGGCGGCACCATAGAACTGGACGGCGCCGCTCTGCCCGCGCGCGTGACGCACCGTAACGACGAGCAGGTCAAGTCGCTCCAGATCGTGTTCCAGAATCCGGATTCGGCGTTGAACCGGGCGCATTCGGTGCGTCGGTTGATCGCGCGGTCGTTGTCGAAACTCGGCGCTTTGCGTGGAGCGGCGAAGGAAGCGCGGTTGCAATCGTTGACCGCCGCCGTGCGTTTGCCCGAACGTTACCTGAGCTCGCGCACGCGGCAATTGTCAGGCGGGTTGAAGCAGCGCGTGGCCATTGCGCGTGCGTTCGCTGGCGATCCGCGCGTAGTGGTCTGCGACGAGCCCACGTCCGCTCTCGACGTCTCCGTGCAAGCCGCCATCCTGAATCTGCTTGCCGACCTGCAGCGCGAACGCGGCGTGAGTTACGTGTTTATCTCGCACGATCTGCACGTGGTGCGTTACTTGTCCGATCGCATTGCGGTGCTGTATCTCGGCCGGCTGATGGAGATTGGCCGGGCGAACGACGTGTTCGACGGGCCGCATCATCCTTATACCGAGGCGTTGTTGTCATCGATTCCGGCAATTGGCGATGACCGCCAAGCGCACGAGCGCATCCGCCTTTCAGGCGAATTGCCGAGCGCCGCGAATCCGCCGTCGGGTTGCGTGTTTCATACGCGCTGTCCGCGCAAGATTGGAGCAATCTGCGAGCAAAAGGAGCCGCCCTACGCGCACGCCGCCGATGGCCACAGGATTCGATGCCACATTCCCGTGGCCGAACTGAAGCGCTTGCAAAAGCCTGAGTGAATATCACGCCTGCAGGTAGAGCGGTTGAGGGTTTAAAGCATTTCCAGCGGGCGTTTTGCTTTCGGCGGTTTGAACTGGGTATCGATAAGACTCAGTTCTTCCGTCGACAGATTCACCTCTCGCGCTGCCGCGTTCTCAATCGCATGAGCGACGGTCCCCGCTTTCGGGATCGCGATGACCTGCGGTTGTTGCAAGACCCATGCGAGCGCGACTTGCATCGCAGACAGACCGCGCGCCTTCGCGATGTCGTTGAGTACGCTGTGTTTTGGCAAACGCGCGTGATCGATGGGGCTGTATGCCATCGCCGGCATATTGCGTTCGCGCAGCCACGGCAGGAGTTCGAATTCGGGACCGCGCCGCGCGACGTTATACAGAATCTGATTGGTCGCACATCGGTTACCATTTTCCAGCGCAAAGAGTTCGACCATGTCCTCGGTGTCGAAATTGCTCACGCCCCAATGGCGGATCTTGCCCTGCGCTTTCAAGGTTTCAAAACCACCGATCACCCCTTCCAGGTCTTCACCGCCGCGCCAATGCAGGAGATATAAATCGATGCGGTCAGTCTGTAGCCGCTTGAGGCTTCGTTCGCACGCGGCCTTCACGCCGGATTCGCTGCCGTTATGCGGATAAACCTTGCTGACGATAAAAAGCTCGTCACGCCGGTCTTTCAATGCTTCGGCGATCAGCTTTTCACTCTCGCCGTCGCCGTACATTTCCGCGGTATCGATCACGGTCATGCCAAGATCCACGCCGGTCTTAAGCGCGGCGATTTCCGCGTTGCGGATTCTGGCGCTGTCGCCCATTTCCCAAGTGCCTTGGCCCAAAGCCGGGATCTGCTCTCCGGTCCCATGCAGGGTTGCTGCCGGAAGATGAACGGTTTTTTGCTGCGACGCCATGGACGGTCTCCTTTTCGTGCTGAATGTCGTTGGGCTCAAGCCCTCGGCCTCAGTTCAAATTTTTTGAGCGCACGGTTGAGTGCACTTGAGTGCACGTTACCGCGCGCACTCAACCCTTCATCAGACCAATCCCACCACCAGCGGTCCCAGCAATGTCAGCAATACATTCGCCAACGCATAGGTAATAGCAAACGGAACCGTCGGCACCGCGCTCTCGGCCTTGTCAAGCACGCCGCCGAACGCTGGATTGGCACTGCGCGATCCGGTCAGCGCACCCGCCAGAAGCGCTGCGTTTGTGTATCGCAACACGTATCGGCCGAAAAGCATGGTGAGCACGAGCGGCACGATAGTCACGATCGCACCCAGCAAAAAGATCGTCAGGCCGCTGTTCTTCACCGTCACCACGGCCGCCAACCCGGAGTTCAGACCGACAGCCGCCACGAACGCCGCGAGTCCGAAATCCTTCATCAGTTGCGATGCCGCCGATGGCATCACGCCATACATGGGATGCTTGCCCCGCATCCAGCCGAAGACCAGCCCAGCCAGCAAACAGCCCCCGCCAGAGCCCAAGGTCAACGGCACGCCGCCCACATTCACCACGATCAACCCGATCAACAAACCGAGCACAATCCCCACGCCCATGTAGATGAAATCGGTCTTGTTGGTCACCGGCAATTCATAACCCGCTGCATCCACGGCGCGCTTGGTATCCTGCGGCGAACCGTAGAACGTAATGACATCGCCATGTTCAAGCTTGGTCTCGGGAAGGATCGGCAACGGCTGGTCCGCCCGGCGAATTTCCTGTACGAATACGCCATGCCGCAAGTCGCGATCCACAGTCGTGCGCACCGCGGCAATCGTCATGTGATTCATGCCTTTACGCGTGAACACGCCCTGCCGGTTCTGCATCACGACGCTGATGCCGTCAGTGTCCGCGACCTCTTCACCAATGTTCGACGCCGCCGTCACCATCACCTCACGCCGGCCGACGACCAGCACGATATCGTCGACTTGCAGCATCACGTCCGGCCGCGGCTCCACCGCTTTGCCAGCCCGGCGGATTCGCTCGATCGTGATCATGTCGGACTCGGCCATCTCGATCTCGGCGACTGTCCGGCCCGCCGCACCCGCCGCACCCGTCACGTCCGTCACGCCTGAAGCGACCTTGATCGCCAGTCCCCCGGCATCGGCGCCACCTGTGCGCGCCGCCGCACCACTGCCGCCAGTTACGCGATAAGCCCGCCCGACCAGTTCCGGCAACGCCGCCGTCTGTCCTGCTCCATGCGCGACCGCGCCGCCGAGCAAACTTTTCTCCGCCTCCGCTGCGGCTTCCTTCAAACCCTGCCCCATGAACTTCGGCAAGATATTCACGCACACGATGATCGCGCCCAGTGATCCGAACACGTACGTCACGGCATAAGCGACCGCCACGTCGCCCTGGAGCGCTTTGGTTTCGGCAACCGGCAGCCCGAGCCGGGCAATTGCGTCGCCGGCCGTGCCGATGATCGCCGACTGCGTCAACGCCCCGCCGGCCAGTCCTGCCGCAATCCCCTTGTTCAAGCCGAACAGCTTCGCGCACACGAGCACTGTCACGAGCGCCGACACCGCGAGGAACACCGCCATCGCGATCTCACGCAAAGTCTTGCGCGACAGCGAGTTGAAAAACTGCGGCCCCGAGTCGTAACCGACGGCATAGATGAAGATCGCGAACATGACGGACTTGACGCCGTTATCGATCTGCACACCGAACTGACTGATAACGACGGCCGCCAGCAACGACCCGCCCACACCGCCAAGCTGAAACTTGCCGAAGTTGATCTGGCCGATGAAGTACCCCACCGCCAGAGACAGGAATAGCGCAATCTCCGGTGACTTCGTAAAAACCTGATGTATCCATTCCATAGTGCCCTCGCTAGTTTCGTATGCGCTGCCCGACCTGCTGAATTGAAACCTGCTGAATTGATACTGATACTCGCGCTGCCCACCACGCGCCTATTCCGGTTTTCTACAACCTGTTCATCCCCCTCGCCTGTTCATCCGACCTTGCCCGCGAGCCCGACGATCACCGGCCCCATTAGCGGCAGGAGGACGTTCGACAACGCGTACGTGATCGTGTAGCCGATCACCGGCGTTGCATTGCCCGTCACGCCGACCAGCGCGCTGATCGCGGGCGTGCTGCATTGCTGGCCGGCGATCGCGCCGAGCAGCATGGTACTTCGAGTTTCAACAGCCAGCGTCCGACCGCGAGCGATACCAGCGCCGGCCCGAGCGTGATGACCACGCCCGCCAGCGGCAACGCAACGCCGTACTCGCGGATCAGGCGGATCGCATCAGCGCCGGCCCCCAGCCCGACCGCGGCGATAAACGTGCACAGTCCGAAATCCTTGAGCACTTGCGCCGCGGCGGAAGGTAGCGAGCCGATCACGGGATAGCGCGAACGAATCCAGCCGAACAGCAGCCCGGACAATAAACAGCCGCCACCGGTACCCAGGGCGATCTGCACGCCGCCGACGCGCGCGCTCAAGTGCCCCACGACAATCCCCGCAATCACCCCGATGCCGAGAAACACAAAGTCGGTTTTCAGCGTCGCGCGTACCACGTAGCCGAGCTTCGCCGCGCCGCGCCGCACGTCATCGGCTGCGCCGATCAAGGTCAGTACGTCGCCGCGATGCAGCTCCGTCCCCGGCAGCGCGGGAATCGTGCTGTCCAGCCGTGTGACGGCCGAGATATAGACGCCGTGGCTATCGGCGGGCGTCGCGCGGGCTCGCACCTGTGCCACCGTCAGCCCATGCACTTCGCGCCGCGTGAGCATGACGTCCAGGGTGTCGGCGTAGACGTCGGCAACGTCGCTGCCGGAGACTTCCTCCCCAATACCAGGCAGCGCCGCTACGAGCGCCGCGCGACGCCCGCCGATCACAATCCGGTCGCCCTTCTTCAACACGAGATTCGGTTGCGCTTTCACGATCGAGCGGCCGCGCACCACACGCGCCACGGTGAGCTCGTTGCCATAGCGTTTTTCGAGGGTATTGATGCTCAGACCTGCGGCGCTCGTGACGCAAACTTCGCGCGCTACAAGAGACGGCGCTGCCAGTCGCTGCCCGTCGGCCAACGCGCTGTCGCCCCCGAGCGCGCGCCACAGGCGCTCGGCTTCATCGCGCAAATTCACGCGCAGCATGAGCGGTGCGATCTGGCTGGTGAACAACACGATGGTGACGAGCCCGAACAGGTAACTCACGCTGTAGGCGGTGACTATATTGGCCTGCAGCCGGGCAATCTCCGCAGCCGGCAGTGCAAGCCTGCCAATTGCCTCGGACGCTGTGCCGACCACGGCTGACTCCGTCGCGGCCCCGGCGAGTAAGCCAGCCGCGGTGCCGCGATCCAGCTTGAAGAGCGCAACGGCCCCGAGCACCAGCCCAAGTACCACCACCAGTTCGACGACCGAAAGGAGCCCATATCGCCAGCCACGCCCGATATTCGCGAAAAACTGCGGGCCGCCGGTGAAACCCAGCGCGAAGATAAACAGCGCAAATGCAATATTCTTTAGATCCGGTGAAAGGCGCGCACCGCTTTGTCCGAGAACGAGCGCCACAAGCAAGGTGCCGCATACCCCACCGAGCTGTATGGGTCCGAACTTGAAAGAGCCAATGAAAAATCCGAGTGCCAGACTCGCAAACAATGCAATTTCCGGTTGACTCGCCAGCAAGTTCCAGATCATGAAATTATCGCCTCTATTGATTATTAAAATGCAACTATCAAGCGACTTGGAATGACCGAATTAAGGGTTCGATTAATTGTGATCGTGATTCTGGAATGGGTTACCAATGCACCTCTTAGGATGTCAGTTTGCCAGCCATGAACTCGGGACGGTATGAATTTAACGCCCATCTTCATTTTTTCGCGTGTCTGGCGTCCATTTCAGTCAATAAAACACCCGTATTGGCGATGTCCGGCAGAGCTTATCTCGGTTCTGGAAGCCAGACCGCCACTTTGCATGCAATAAGACAAGCGGTTATCGACAGCATCAAAAATCGAATCATGTAACACAACTCTTGAAACCAAAATCTGCATAAATCAGACGATCCATTCCAAAATCCAGAGAAATGTAATTTTTCGTTGCAATGAATATCCAAATGTGAAAGTCTTGCGGTTAATGCGGAATGCAAACAAGAAATGAAGGAGTTATTGCAATTCCGCATGGGTGTCAATACGCTTTTTGACGCCGATCAAAAAATGCCGTATGCGCGATCCTGCGTAATACGGTCCCACGCTGTTTTGGATACTGAGAGGTAAGAGACGATGAATCAAATTCATGCCATGCGTGTGTTCGTGCGGGTGTCGGAAACCGAGAGTTTTCGGCGCGCCGCACAACAACTGGATGTATCAAACGCGCTTGTTACTCGCGCAATTGCAATGCTGGAAGCGCATTTGCGTACCCGGTTAATCAATCGCACTACTCGTAACCTCTCACTTACAGAAGCCGGCACGCGTTATCTCGAAGGTTGCCGCGCATTGCTCGAAGAACTTGATCATCTCGAGTCAATGGTGGCGCATACCGAAGGCGACCCCAGCGGTACATTGCGCGTGGTGGCATCCGGATCGCTTTCGCTCATGGCGCTGACGCCGCTGATCGACGGCTTCCGGCAGGTGTATCCAAAGGTGAACGTACGGCTGACCTTATCCGAGCGTCATGTGGATCTGGTGGAAGACGGATTTGATGTCGGTATTGTCACGGCATTCATGGTGACGAGCACGGCATTGGTAGAACGCCCGGTCGCCACCAACACGCTGATTCCCGTCGCCACGCCTGCTTATCTGGAAGAGCATGGTTCGCCCAGCACGCCGGCCGACTTGCTGCACCACTCGTTCGTGGCGCTGCCAAGCGAAATGCGCAGCGCCACCTGGCACTTCCGGCATCGCAACAACGGCAGCGCCGACCAGGTCACGCTCGCACCTGTATATACTGTCAACAGTGCATTGATGGTGCGGCTGGGAACGCTGGCGCACATGGGCATTTCGATCATTCCGGAAGGCATTGTCGCTGCGGATCTGGAGAACGGCTCACTGGTACGGGTACTGGGTGATTACGCTATTGATGACCCGGACGTGAAGGTGTCAATCGTGTATCCGGGGCGACAGTATCTGCCGGCCAAGACGCGCGCCTTCATTGACTACACGCTCGAACATATGGGCCCGGGCGGAGAAGTCGGATTGCCGCAGCCAGAAACCATCCTCTCGCGACTTTCCATGGTGCCTCCGGCGAGCGCGATCGCTAACTGATTCAATTACCTGGCTGGCAGGGAGACAATTCGATGCCGATTCACATGATCGTCTTCAGCAGCCGGCAATATGATCGCGACGTCTTCACTGAGGCAAACGCGGCGTTTGGTTACTCTCTGCAGTTCCAGGAATCACAGCTTGACGCGCAAACGGCTATTCTTGCCCACGGGTGCGCGGTGGTATGCCCGTTCGTGAATGACATCCTTGACGAAGCCGTCCTGGAAACACTTCACGAGGGCGGTACACAACTCGTGGCGCTACGCTCAGCAGGTTTTAATCACGTCGATCTGGCAGCGGCAGTCCGGCTCGGAATTGGCGTGGTGCGTGTACCGGCTTATTCTCCGCATGCGGTGGCGGAGCACGCCGCCGGGCTGATCCTGACGCTGAATCGCAAGTTGCATCGTGCTTATGCCCGCACTCGCGACGGCGATTTTTCGCTTAACGGCCTTCTAGGTTTCGACCTGCACGGCAAGACGCTTGGGATTATTGGCACAGGCGTAATCGGGCGGGTATTTGGTCGCATCATGGCGGGTTTCGGCATGACGCTGCTGGCGTTTGATCCTGGAGCGCCAGCAGCCGATCTTCTGCAAGCCGGAACGCGTTATGTTCCGCTCGATACTCTGTTAGCGGAATCGGACATTGTCAGCCTGCATTGCCCGCTTTTACCCTCCACCTATCACCTCATCGATACCGCCGCACTCGCCCGCATGAAACACGGCGCCATGCTGATTAATACGGGCCGCGGCGGTTTGATCGACAGTCAGGCACTCATTGGCGCATTGAAAAGCGGACAACTAGGCCATCTCGGACTCGACGTCTACGAAGAAGAGGGCGGACTCTTTTTCGAAGACCATTCGAATCACATGCTGCAGGACGATGTGCTTGCGCGGCTATTGTCGTTTCCAAATGTTATCGTTACCTCCCATCAGGCTTTCTTCACGCGCGAAGCCCTTAGCGAGATCGCCAATACCACACTCGGCAATGTAAAGGCCTGGTTTGACGGCTCTCCGCGGCATCAGGTATTTCCCTGAACAATCGAATTACGCAATTCAAAATCCAGGAGTTTATCGAAGGGACCTTGTCATAATTCGCGCGCTTAATTTATTCTTCATACAAATGGACTTGCAAAAATATCTCAGTTCTATTACCTCTCTACGGCATGTCATTTGCTGTGATCCAATGCCACTTTGACAGCGGCGGCTAATTCCGCCCGCCGTTTTGGTGCTGTATTTACCCTGTCGTTTATCCTTTTCCACGAGCGGGGGCGGGTTGGACGCATCTCAGGACTTGATTGTCGCGAGGCCGGAAGGCCTTTATTGCCCGCCGGGCGATTTCTATATCGACCCGTGGCGCCCGGTTGATCGGGCAATCATCACTCACGCCCATGCCGATCACGCCCGCTTCGGGCATGCCAGTTATCTCGCGGCTGAGGCGAGTGTCGGTGTGTTGCTGTCGCGGTTACCGGGCATCTCCTTGCAAGGCGTTCCCTATGGCGAGCGCCTGGTCATCAACGGTGTCTCGATCTCGCTGCATCCGGCCGGCCACGTGCTCGGCTCAGCGCAAGTGCGCGTGGAACATGCGGGCCGGGTCTGGGTCGCCTCGGGCGACTATAAGGTCGAGCCCGATCCCACTTGCGCGCCGTTCGAACCGGTTCGCTGCGACACGTTCATTACGGAATCCACGTTCGGCCTGCCGATTTATCGATGGGAACCGTCGCGCGTGATCTTCGACGGCATCAATTCGTGGTGGCGGCATAACGCGGCCGAAGGCCGGGCTTCCGTGCTGTTCTGCTATTCGTTCGGCAAGGCGCAGCGGATTCTTGGCGGAGTCGATCCGGCAATAGGACCGATCTTTTGCCATGGCGCCGTGGAACCGCTGAATCGGGCTTACGCGCAAGCGGGCGTGCATTTGCCACTGACGCGCCTCGTCAGCGACATTCCCGCGAAAGACAAGGCCGCGTTCAAGGGCGCGTTGATCATCGCCCCGCCGTCCGCGCAAGGCAGCACGTGGATGCGCCGCTTCGGCGACTATAGCGACGCGTTCGCGTCGGGCTGGATGCGCCTTCGCGGCACGCGGCGGCGGCGCGGTCTGGATCGCGGCTTCGTGCTCTCCGATCACGCCGACTGGCCGGGTTTGCAGACAGCGATTGGCGCAACCGGCGCGCAACGCGTGATCGTCACGCACGGACAAATCGAGCCGATGGTCCGCTGGCTGCGCGAACAGGGTCTGGAAGCGGGCGCGTTCACGACCGAATACGGCGATGACGCAATAGAAGCCGACGCGGCGGAAAGCGGCCACGCGAGCCCGTCCACGCAGCAAACCGTCGAAGCCCCTCCCCCGCCCGAGGCCGACTCGCAATGAAACGCTTCGCCGCGCTTTACACCGCTCTGGACGGCACCACGTCGACGAAAGAAAAACTCGAGGCGCTGATCGCGTATTTCTCGGCGGCCGAACCTGAGGACGCCGCTTGGGCGTCGTACTTTCTGAGCGGCGGCAAACCACGCCAATCGGTGCCCACCCGTCTTCTCACCGAGTTCGCCCGCGAGCGCGCCGGCTTGCCGGCATGGCTCTTCGACGAGTCATATCAGGCGGTCGGCGATCTGGCCGAAACCATCGCGCATATCCTGCCGCCCGCACAGCGCACGTCAGAACTCGGCCTCGCGCAATGGATCGAGGAACGCGTGCTGACCTTGCGCGGCCTGGACCCGGCCGAGCTTCGAACCCGTTTGCTCGGCTACTGGGACGAACTCGCCTGGAGCGAACGTTTCTTGTTGACCAAGCTCATAGGCGGCGGTTTTCGGGTTGGGGTCGCACGCCAACTCGTCGTGCGCGCGCTCGCGGAAGTCGCGGGTGTGGATCACAAACGCATTGCCCAGCGTATGGTCGGCTGGACCGATTCGCAGCAAGCGCCGGGCGCGGCGCGCTATCTGCGGCTGATTGCACCGGAAAGCTCGGACGATGAAAACGCCGCCACGCCGCATGAGAGCGATCTCGGATTGCCATACCCATTTTTCCTTGCCCATCCCTTGCAAGCCGATCCGGCGACGCTTGGCGCGCCGTCGGATTGGGTGATCGAATGGAAGTGGGACGGGATTCGCGCACAGCTTGTCAAGCGCGGCGGCAGGGTGTGGCTGTGGTCGCGCGGTGAAGATCTGATCACCGACCGCTTTCCCGAACTCGCCTCGCTCGGCGCCGCGCTGGCGGACGGCACTGTTATAGACGGCGAAATTCTCGCGTGGGAACCCGGTGGCGACGCGCCATTGCCGTTCGCGCGACTGCAACCGCGAATCACGCGCAAAAGCTTGTCGAAGAAAGTGCTTGCCGATTCACCCGCTACGTTTCTCGCTTACGACCTGCTGGAAGCCAATGGCCGCGATCTGCGCGTCACGCCGCTGATCGAACGCCGCGCGCAACTCGATGCATTGGCCACCGCGTTAGGCGAAACATTGGCGGTCGACTTGCTGCGTGTCTCACCGATGGTTGAAGCGCCCGATTGGGTGGCCCTCGCCGCGCTGCGCGACGAAAGCCGCGGCCGGGGTGTTGAAGGCTTGATGCTGAAGGGACGTGAATCGCTTTATGGCGTCGGGCGCACGAAGGCTTCCGGGACGTGGTGGAAATGGAAAATCGATCCATACGCCATAGATGCCGTCTTGCTTTACGCGCAACGCGGCCACGGCCGGCGCGCAAGTTTGTACACCGATTTCACCTTCGCTGTGTGGGACGAAGCCGATGGCGTGCGCACCCTTGTGCCCTTCGCGAAAGCGTATTCCGGCTTGACGGACGAAGAGATGCGCAAGGTCGATGCGGTCGTGCGCAAGACGACCATCGAAAAATTCGGGCCGGTGCGCAGCGTCACGCCGACGCTTGTGTTCGAGATCGGTTTCGAAGGTATCCAGGCGAGCCCGCGCCACAAGTCAGGCATTGCCGTGCGGTTTCCACGCATGCTGAGATGGCGTACGGACAAGCACATTGACGACGCCGACACGCTCGGCATGCTCAAGGGTTTCCTCGAGGGAGCGGCGCCATGAGCACGTCTCCGGATGAAGGCGATATAGACGATCAGGATACCAAACCAACCTCAGATACGAAACGCCGTGCCCCGCATGCGCGTCGGGTACCGAGAACACGCGCGGCGCAGGCGAAAGCCGATGCCGTTGCTGAACTGTTTCGGCCGGTACCGATAGTCATCGATCGGGACGTTGCTAACACGCCGTTTGAAGCACGTCTCACTGCATGGTTCGAACGGCACGGCTGGCAACCGTTTCCGTTTCAACGCGAAGTCTGGACGGAGATTTTGGTCGGAGCGAGCGGCCTGCTTCACGCGACCACCGGCGCCGGCAAGACATGGGCAGTGTGGCTAGGCGCGCTGGCGGCATACACGCCCGAGCACCCGGGAAGCGCACTACCGGCCCCGCTTACCGTACTGTGGATCACCCCTATGCGTGCCCTTGCCGCCGATACCGCCCGCGCGTTACAAACCGCGGTGACGGAACTCGCAGTGCCGTGGAGCATCGGTTTGCGCACCGGCGATACCCCTTCCGCCGAACGCGCGCGGCAAAACAAGCGCATGCCGAGCGCGCTGGTCACCACGCCTGAAAGTCTCACGCTGATGCTCACGCGCGCGAATGCCGAAGACGAGATGAAACATGTGCGGCTGGTCGTTGTCGATGAATGGCATGAGCTGCTTGGGAATAAACGCGGCACGCAAACGCAGCTCGCCCTTGCTCGTCTTGCGCACTGGCGGCCTGGTTTGCAGGTGTGGGGGTTATCGGCGACGCTCGGCAATCTCGATCTCGCCGGCGACGCGTTGCTCGCGACGGTGAAAACGCCACGCGTCGTGGTGCGGGGCGCGCAGCCGAAAACGCTGATCGTCGATACGCTGATCCCCAGCACCATCGAACGTTTTCCATGGGGTGGCCATCTCGGCACGCGGCAGGTTGAACCGGTCGCCGCCGAGATCGAACACGCGCGCAGTTCACTCGTCTTTACCAACACGCGCTCGCAGGCCGAAGTCTGGTATCAGGCGTTGCTTGAATCGCGTCCCGATTGGGCAGGTTTGATCGCGTTGCATCACGGATCGCTGGATCAGGAAGTCCGCGCGTGGGTCGAACTCGGCCTTAAAAACGGCCAGTTGAAAGCGGTGGTCTGCACGTCAAGCCTTGATCTGGGCGTCGACTTCCTGCCGGTCGATCGCGTGTTCCAGATTGGCTCGCCCAAAGGCGTCGCGCGGTTGATGCAGCGCGCCGGGCGCTCGGGCCATGCGCCGGGACGGGCATCGCGGGTGACGATCGTGCCGACACACGCGCTCGAACTCGTGGAAGCCGCGGCCGCGCGCTGGGCCGTTGAGGAACGGCGCATAGAAGGCCGCGAGATGCCCAACAAGCCGCTCGATGTGCTCGTCCAACATCTTGTGACCATTGCAATTGGCGGTGGCTTCAGGGCGCGCGATCTCTTCGACGAGGTGCGCACGACGTATGCGTATCGCGACCTGACGCAGCAGGAGTTCGACTGGGCGCTGGCGTTTGTCGAACGCGGCGGCACTTCGCTCGCGGCGTACCCTGACTACCATCGCGTGACGCTCGATGCTGACGGCGTGTATCGCGTGCCGCGTGAGGATCTGGTCCGGCGCCACCGCAACAACGTCGGCACGATTGTCGCGAACGCGACCATCAACGTTGCTTACATGACGGGTGGCCGGATTGGGTCGATGGAAGAATCATTCATCTCGCGTCTGAAGCCCGGCGACGTATTCACATTCGGCGGCCGCGCGCTCGAACTCGTGCGCGTGCGCGAGATGACTGCGTACGTGAAACGCGCGACGTCCTCGCGTGGCGCGATGCCTCAATGGGCGGGCAGCAAGATGCCGCTGTCGTCCGAACTCGCCGATGCCACGCTGATGATGTTGGCGCGCGCCGTGAACGGCGTCTACGACGAACCCGAGATGCAGGCCGTGCGGCCGCTACTCGAATTGCAGGCGAAATGGTCCGCGCTGCCCGAGCCGGGCGTGTTGCTGGTCGAACTGATTCGTTCGCGCGAGGGACATCACTTGTTCTGTTATCCGTTTGCGGGACGAATGGCGCACGTCGGGCTTGGGTCGCTGATCGGCTGGCGCGTGGCGCGCGATCAACCGAGTACGTTCTCGATATCGATGAACGATTACGGCTTTGAGTTGTTGTCCGCGCAGCCTTTCGACTGGGAGACGCTCATACAGGACGGACTTTTTTCGCCCGATAATCTCGAGCATGACATTCTCGCGAGCCTCAATTCGTCGGAGCTTGCAGCGCGGCGTTTTCGCGAGATCGCGCGGGTGTCCGGATTGATCTTCCAGGGGCATCCCGGACAACAGAAAAGCGCGCGTCAACTGCAGGCATCGAGCGGACTTTTCTATGAAGTTTTTCGCCAGCATGACAGCAATAATCTGCTGCTTGCGCAGGCCGAGGAAGAGGTCATGTTGCAGGAACTCGAACTAGACAGGATACGAGCCGCGCTCAAGAGCATGAGCGCAAGTCGGCTAGCGCTGACGCGCCCGAAGAAACCGACGCCGTTTGCGTTTCCGCTGATCATCGCGCGGTTGCGAGAGAAGGTGAGCACAGAGAAATTATCCGATCGTGTCGCGCGTATGCTCGCCGATCTGGAAAAGGCGGCGCGCGCATGATGCTCGAGGCGTTGACAGTGGATATTGGCGGCCATGCGCTGGTGTTGTCGGCGGCGCGGGCTGCGTTCGACCCGGTGCGGCAAACCTTGTTCATCGCCGATGCACATATTGGCAAGGACGCTGTGTTTCGCGCTCGGGGCATTCCGGTGCCGGAAGGCTCGACGGGGGAAACGCTTGCGCGCCTGGACGCGCTGATCCTGATGCATCGGCCGGCGACGATTGTGTTTCTCGGCGATCTGCTGCATGCACGCGAGTCACATGCGTTGACCACGCTCGGCGCGCTGGCCGAGTGGCGTGAACGGCACGCCGGCTTGCGGCTGATCCTCGTGGAAGGCAATCATGATCGCCATGCTGGCGGACCGCCCGAGGCGCTCGCGCTCGAGGTCGTTGACGAGCCGTACAGGCTCGGGCCTTGGGCGCTGTGTCATTACCCGCAGCGAGTGGCGGGCGCGTATGCGCTGGCTGGGCATGAACATCCGGTGTACCGCATCGCAACTCGACTCGATAGCGCGAGATTGCCGTGTTTTCGTTTCGGCGCGGAGGCGGGCGTGCTGCCTGCGTTCGGCGCGTTTACCGGTGGCTTCGAGGTGAACGAAAGCGCGCGCGGCGAGCGGATTTTCGTAGTGGCTGGCGAGCGGGTGATGGCGGTGCGGACTCAGTGATAAATCATCTTCAATGACGTCAGTTTCGTCAGCGTCCCGCGCTGGAACCTGTACCAGCCATCGGCGCTTCTCATCACCACTTCATCGCGCTGCCAGAACACGCCGGTCAGTTTCATGCGCTTTGTCATGCGCTCGACCGTGGGCGGGCGCCGGGTGAAATCGTAGAGAACGAGTTCGGAGGCGCCGTTATCGAATGCCTCGACAATCATCCGCGCCCCCGACGGCTCCTCGAAATGCGCGATGCTGCGGGCGTTCAGCTGATCGAACGGCTTGCCATCGATTTGGGCTTCGAAGGTGGTTCCTTGCTGAACGAACATCACGCTGCCGCCAGTCGTTCGGATCGGCCCGGCGCTCGCGTCTGCTTCCTGAGCAACCGCCCTCGGCACGACCGTGAATGCCATCAGCGCGGCAACAATCACCGGAAAAAAATGCCGGAGCGCGATCATAAAGGTCCTTGGTCATTAAGCGTTGTTAAGCACGAACCCGCAACCTATTCCCCACGATGGCAAAAAGCAACACAGATCGCCTCGTGAAAGACCGAAAGTCCAACTGCTTGAATCAACTGCACAAATCTCAGGGTTTTCACCAAGCAAACCCAGCAACGTTCGGTACAATTTGATCCCTTCAGCTCGCCCGAGCCTGCGTTCTTCACCCCGATAACGCGCGACCGGCCAGCACTCAGTCACCGCGTACCCCATGCCTCTGCCCCTTCTCGCCCTCGCCATTGCCGCGTTCGGTATCGGCACGACCGAATTCGTCATCATGGGCTTGTTGCCCAACGTCGCGCGGGATCTCGGGGTCTCCATCCCCGCAGCCGGCATGCTCGTCTCGGGTTATGCGCTGGGCGTGACCATCGGCGCGCCCATTCTCGCTATCGTCACGGCGGAAATGCCGCGCAAGAAAGCGCTGATGAGCCTGATGGGCGTATTCATAGTCGGCAATCTGCTGTGCGCCATCGCGCCGGGTTACTGGATGCTAATGGCCGCGCGCATTCTGACCGCGTTCTGTCATGGCGCGTTCTTTGGCATTGGCTCGGTGGTTGCCGCGGACCTGGTTGCGCCCAACCGCCGCGCGCAAGCCATTGCGCTCATGTTCACCGGTCTTACGCTAGCGAACGTGCTCGGCGTGCCGCTTGGCACCGCGCTCGGTCAGGCGGCCGGCTGGCGCGCGACATTCTGGGTGGTGACGCTGATCGGGCTGGGCGCGGCGGGGGCGCTGGCCGTGTGCTTGCCGAAGCACATCGAGATGAGGGAATCGAGCATCCTGCGCGAATTCAACGTGCTCAAGAATCCGCAAGTGCTGATGGTGCTGGGCATCAGCGTGCTGGCATCGGCGAGTCTCTTTTCCGTGTTCACCTACATCACGCCGATCCTCGAAGATGTGACCGGCTTTTCGCCGCATGCGGTCACGTTGGTGCTGCTGTTGTTCGGGCTTGGGCTGACAGTGGGAAGCACGCTCGGCGGCAAGCTCGCTGACTGGAAGCTATTGCGTTCGCTGCTGACGTTTCTGGTATCAATCATCGTGGTCCAGGCCATTTTCGCGGCCACGATGCATGCCGCCATTCCCGCGATGATCACCATCTTCGTGTGGGGCGTGCTCGCTTTCGCGATCGTTCCCCCCTTGCAGATGTTGATCGTGAACCGCGCAAGCGATGCGCCGAATCTTGCATCGACGTTGAATCAAGGTGCGTTCAATCTCGGCAACGCCATAGGCGCGTGGCTTGGCGGCATGGCGATTGGCGCGGGCGCGGCGCTCAGTGCGCTGCCGTGGGTGGGCGTGTTGATGGCTTGCGGCGCGTTTGGTTTGACGTTGCTGTCGGCGTCGATGGATCGCAGGGCGCGGCGCGCGAGTATCGGGCAGGCGGTTTAGGTTTAGTAGGTTTAGGTTTAGGCTTCGGCTTATGCGATGCCCGCGCCGCCAGGCCCGAGGCGCTGCGCTCTACACCTTCACCCCGCCACCCCACGCGCAGGCAAAATCACGCCCTTGCATTCGCCGAACCCCACACGATACCCCTCGCCCTGACACCATCCGGTGAGCGTCAATTCATCGCCGTCTTCAATAAACCTGCGCTCGCCGCCCTCTTTCAACGTGATCGGACGCAGTCCGTTCCACGTCATCTCAAGCAAGCTGCCGCATGAATCAGGCGTTGCACCGCTGATCGTGCCGGAACCCATCAGATCGCCCACGCGCGTGTTGCATCCCGCCACCGTGTGATGCGCGAGTTGCTGCGCCATCGACCAATACATCAGCTTGAAATTGGTCCGCGTGAGCTTCGTCGCCGTCTCAGCGAGCGCGGGCCGCAGATGCACCTCAAGTTCGATATCGAATGCGTGATCGCCCGTGTGGCGCAAATACGGAAGCGGTTCAGGCTCCTGTTTCGGCGTTGCGGTACGGAACGGTTCGAGCGCATCGAGCGTGACGATCCACGGCGAGATGGTGGTCGAAAAACCCTTCGCGTTGAACGGCCCGAGCGGCACGTATTCCCATTGCTGGATATCGCGGGCGCTCCAGTCGTTGAGCAACACCATGCCAAAGATATGCGACTCGGCATCTTCACAGTCAACAGGTTCGCCCAGCGCATTTCCCGCGCCGACGATAAACCCCGTCTCCAGTTCTATATCCAGCTTCCGGCATGCGCTGAACACCGGCCGCTCGGCATCGGGCAGCTTGATCTGGCCGCTCGGCCGGCGCACTGGCGTACCGCTCACGATCACCGATGAAGCGCGTCCGTTGTACCCAATCGGCATCTCCGACCAGTTGGGCAACAGCGCGTTCTTCGGATCGCGGAACATGGACCCCACATTGGTCGCGTGCTCCTTCGATGAATAAAAATCCGTGTAGCCGGGGATATCGACAGGCAGATGCAGCGTCGCACTCGCCCGGGGTATGAGCGCGCGCGGACGCAGCGCCGTGTTCTTTTTCAGCGTGTCGCAGTGGGCTGCGAGCAGTGCGCTCACCTGGACACGAACGTGTCGCCACGCGTCACGTCCCAACGCGATAAACCCATTCAGCGTGGGCTGCGCGAACACCGGTTCGCATTCGATCAACCCCACTCGATGCACGACGGCGAGGTCGAGAATCCAGTCGCCGATCGCCACGCCCGCACGCGGCAACGGATTGACTTCATCGGTGAAAATGCCGAACGGCAGGTTCTGGATCGGGAAGTCGCTTAAGCGATCGTTCGCGGAATCGATCCAGCTTTTAAGCGCTGGATCGCGCGTCGCTTCAAGCGCTTCATGAGTCGGGCCGCCTGAAAAACTCATCGTTGCTCCGGATTAAAATGTTTGGTCAATCCCTGCCAGCACTCGTAGTAATGCGCCTGCAATTGCGCGGTTTCCAGAGCGAAGCGGGTTGGCTTGATCAGGGTGCGCGTTTCGAACATGAACGCCATCGTGTCGCCGACTTTCACGGGTGCCGATGTATCCGCGTTCGATGCCTTCTCGAAGGTCGCCGCGTCCGGCCCGTGTCCCGACATGCAGTTATGCAAGCTCGACCCTCCGGGCATGAAGCCTTCGGATTTAGCGTCATAGACGCCATGCACGAGGCCCATGAATTCACTCGCGACGTTCCGATGAAACCAGGGCGGCCGGAACGTATCTTCGTTTGCGAGCCAGCGCGGCGGGAAAATCACGAAGTCGATGGCATCCACACCCGGTGAATCAGTCTGCGATTGCAGCACGAGGAAGATCGACGGATCGGGGTGATCGAAGCTGATCGAACCAATAGTGTTGAACAGGCGCAAGTCGTATTTGTATGGCGCATAGTTGCCGTGCCACGCGACCACGTCGAGCGGCGAATGGCCGATATCCGCGCGCCACAACACGCCGTTCATCTTCGCGACGAGTTCGAACGCGCCCTCGCGGTCTTCATAAGCCGCGTGCGGCGTGAGGAAGTCGCGCGGATTCGCAAGACCGTTTGAACCGATAGGCCCAAGGTCCGGCAGTCTCAACAAAGCGCCGAAGTTCTCGCAAATATAGCCGCGTGCGGTGCTGTCCGGCAGCGTGACGGAAAAGCGCACACCGCGTGGAATGACCGCAATTTCGAACGGTTCTATATCGAGCCGCCCGAGTTCAGTCGCAATCGATAACCGTCCTTCCTGCGGCACGATCAGCAATTCGCCATCGGCGCTGTAGAAGAAACGGTCCTGCATTGAACGGTTCGCCGCGTACAGATGGATTGCGCAGCCTTGCATGGATTCGGCGGCGCCGTTGCCGGCCATCGTCACCCAGCCATCGATGAAATCCGTGGGCGCATCGGGCATCGGCAACGGGTCCCAGCGCAGTTGATTCGGCGGCGTGGGCGGCACCTCGGCGAAGTTCGCAACGAGCTTCGCGCGCAGGTCATTGCCTTCAATCTGCGTGAACGGTTGATGCACCGCCGCCGGCCGTATCCGATACAACCACGAGCGCCGGTTGTGCCCGCGCGGCGCGGTGAACGCAGTGCCCGAAAGCTGCTCGGCATAGAGACCATAGTTCACACGTTGCGGTGAATTGCGGCCGAGCGGCAGCGCGCCGGGCAACGCCTCGGTGGCGAAGTCGGCGGCAAAGCCCGATTGATAGTGGCGGCTGGTTTCAGTGTGACTCGTGAATGCGCCAGGCGATTCTGGTTTCATGGGCTTGTCCTTTTCTACAATTTCATACGCTGGCGGTTGAGGTCACAACGGAGGCCGCAACGCCGCCGCGCGCCATCGACATCGCTTCGCGCAGCACATCCATATCGCCGATCTGGTTCGACAGCAGCAGGATCAGTTTGGCGTTCACTAGCTGGCTTTCGTCGTTGCTAAGGTCGCGATGCATATCGATCAGCGCTTCATAGAAGGCGTCTGGATCAGCGAGGTGCAA
This sequence comes from Caballeronia sp. SBC1, assembly GCF_011493005.1. Lineage (NCBI taxonomy): Bacteria > Pseudomonadati > Pseudomonadota > Betaproteobacteria > Burkholderiales > Burkholderiaceae > Caballeronia > Caballeronia sp. SBC1. Next base: position 798,740 of record NZ_CP049156.1, on the reverse strand, counting down.
GGTGGTGTCGAGCATGGCGGACCTCATCATGCAGGCTGGGTTTCGTTCAGCGTGCAAGTCGCGCGGGCGAGTGCTTCGCGAACGGTCTGGGCTTCTAACGAACGGGCCCGCATAGCAATGTGCTGATCCGGACGCAGAAGGTAGAACGTGCCGGGATGTGCATCGAAACGTTGGGCCAGGAGACCTTTCACGTCTTCCAATACCTCAATGCCATCGCACGATTTAACGTCGGAGCCCGACGGCACGATCAAAACAAGCTTCATTTGCGGGCGCAAATCTTTCAACGCGGTCAGTGCATCCGGGGATTCACCAAACAGTACACTCGCAAACGACGACCCGATTCGCTGCAAGAACCATCCATCGCGACCGGCAAAAAATATAGGCGCATCAACCGCCACCGCACCCGGCACCAGTGCGCAATGGAACGCATCGCGATCGGGCGTGGTTAACGGTGAGCCATGCAGCACCGAAGCCGTCGATAACCGCCCGCTATTCACTATCCGTCGCGCAAACGCGCAATCTTTCGCGAGCCGCAAAGCGGCGTCGCGGAATACACGCGATACATCGCTCTTCGGCGTGATGAAATCGGTTGAGCGCGTTGAGTGAAGGATGTTTTCATCGGCGGCGGCTTCGCGCTCGCTGGCGTAAGTATCGAGCAGCGCATCAGGTGCATCGCCGTCAATCACCAGCTTCAATTTCCAGCCAAGATTGTCCGCGTCCTGCACGCCGCTGTTCGCGCCGCGCGCGCCGAACGGCGATACGCCATGCGCCGAATCACCCGCGAACAGCACGCGGCCGTGACGAAACTTGTCCATGCGCTGGCATCGGAACGTATAGACGCTCACCCATTCCAGTTTAAATTCAACGTCGGGTCCGAGCAATGCGCGCACGCGCGGAATCACACGCTCCGGCGCTTTCTCCGCGACGGGGTCGGCGTCCCATCCCAACTGGAAATCGATACGCCACACGTTGTCCGGCTGCCGATGCAGCAACACCGATTGATTCGGATGAAACGGCGGATCGAACCAGAACCAGCGTTCGGTCGGGAAGTCGGCTTTCATCCGCACATCGGCGATCAGGAAGCGATCCTTGAACGTGCGGCCGTGGGTATCGAGATGCATGAGCGCACGCACGGGGCTACGCGCGCCGTCGGCGGCGACTACGTAACTGGCGCGCAGGGTGTATGGACCGTCAGGCGTGTCGATCTGCAGCGAAACGCATTCATCCGACTGCGTGATGCCCGTCACCTTGTTGTGCCAGCGGGCATCGAGCAAGGGCAACTCGCGCGCCCGCTCAGCCAGATACCCTTCGACGTAATACTGCTGCAGATTAATAAAGGCAGGCCGCGCATGATCCGCTTCGGGCAACAAATCGAACGCGTAGAGCAACTCGTTTTGCAGAAACACCTTGCCCACGTTCCAGCTCACGCCCTTCGCGACCATCGGCTCTCCGCAGCCGAGCCGATCGAATATCTCAAGCGTACGTTTCGCAAAGCAAATCGCGCGCGATCCCGACGACAACGTGTGGTCATCGTCGAGCAGCACGACCGGGGTGCCTTGCTGCGCGAGGTCGATCGCAGTCGCGAGACCCACCGGCCCCGCTCCGATCACGACGACCGGATGCAGCGGCGCGGCGCCGTCTTGATCCGATGAGCGGCGATACTCGAACGTCAGCGTCTGAAAGTCGATAGCCATGATCGTCGCCAATCAGCTTTCGAGCGTTTCCCACATTTCCTTGTCGCGCTGCGCTGTCCAGATGCGCGGATCGCGATATTGCGTGGCTTCGTCGAAGGCGCGCGTGACGTCGAACGGCATGCAGTGATCGAAGATGACCCAATCGCCGAACTTCGGCTTGAGCGCGGCATACGTGAGCTTGTAGATTTCGTTCAGGTCCTTGCCCGCTGCGGCACCCAGCTTCACCTGATTGAACAGTTCGCTCACGAAAGCCCGCGTTCCCGCGATACCGTCCGCCACTTGTTGCGGCGTCTTCAGCGCCGCACCGCGACCCGGTACGAGCTTCTCTGGATTGAAGGCCGCTAGCGCGTCGAGCGTTGCCGGCCAGTCCTGGTAATAGGCATCGCCGCAATAAGGCGTCGCGCCGTATTCGACGAGGTCACCCGACAACATGACCTTGTCCTGCGGCAGCCACAGCACCGTATCGCCTTTGGTGTGGCCCCGGCCGAGTTGCATGATCTTCACTTCGAGCTTGCCTAGCCACAGCGTCATCTCACCCTTGAAAGTGAGCGTTGGCCACGTCAGTCCCGGCACCGATTCCACCGCATTGAACAGGCGCGGAAAACGCTCGATCTCGCTCTTCATGTCCTGCTCGCCGCGTTCGACGATCAGGTCGTACGTGTCCTGGCTCGCGATGATCTGCTGCGCGCCATACGCCGACGCACCGAGCACCCGAACCGCGTGGTAGTGCGTGAGCAGGATGTATTTGATGGGTTTGTCGGTGACTTCGCGGATCCGGCGAATCACGTCTTGCGCCATGACCGGCGTGGCTTGGGTGTCGGCCACGAGCACCGCGTCGTCGCCAATCACAATGCCCGTATTCGGATCGCCCTCTGCCGTATACGCATAGGCGTGCTCGGACAGGCGTTCGAATGTCACCTTCTTTTCCGCCAAGTCCGCTTGCGACGCAAATTTCTTCTCACTCGCCATGAGAGTCTCCTGAATAGTTTGTTCTTTCAATTACGCATAGTAAAACGAATTACGATAGGTGAAATTATTGTTAACCCTAGTCATAGGCGGCGAGTTAGCGTCGGCGCATATCAATATGTGGATTTTGTGCAAGGCATCACGCGTGGCACTGCTACCATCGACGCTACACCTCTCACACATTCCGTTCATGATTGCCCCAACCGTCCAGCAACTTGTTTCCCGCGCCTCGGACTACCCGTTTCCCGGCGCGCGTATTGTTATGGGCGAAGGGACGAGCGCGGGCACGGCTATCGCGTTTTACGAAGGGTTTTGTCTGGCGAGCGCGTATGAACCCATCTTCGATGTCACTACGCGAGGCTTGCCGCAATCGCTGACGGCATCGGTGGAAAGTGCCGAGCGGTTCGGCGATGAACTCGGGTTTCAGGCGTTGACGCTCACCGGCGATGGCGCTTCGTTCGATCCGTTCGCCCAACTCGACGACGACCCGAAGCTGGTCGAACTCGACCGGCTCTCACGGGCATTGCACGCGTTCAATTTTTTTGGCGCGCAGCGGCCGGGTTTGCTGTTCCTGCGTGTCCACGAACGTCTGTTGAAGAGCGTGAAATACGATCACGGCAAGCACTTTTCTTCCGTGCTGATCGAGTTTGGTTTGAACCCGGCGCGGATCGTTATTGAGTTGCCGCCGGCGGCTGTCGCGCATCGGACTTTCCTTGGGTATCTCGTGAAGAGCTATCAGAAGTACGGGTTCAAGGTCGCGGGGAATTTGCCCAATGCAGGGCAGATCATGTCCGTGTCGGATATGGCTCGGCTGGATTTCATCAAGATGGATGCGGGTTTGGCGCTAAGGGATTCTGTGGTGAAGCCGTTGGTGGGGTATGCGCACCGGCTGAAAATCCCGCTCATTTTTGATCACGTCGGCGACGAAGCGCAGTTCGAAGCGCTTCAGCAATTCGATGTGAGTTTCGTGCAAGGGCCCGCGTTTGAAGCGCATGCGATTGTGCCGGGCGGACGGTAGGGGCGTTTGCACTTCCTGACCCCGCGCCCTCCAAAACCGTCCACCGGTACGAACGAAAATTCCCCTCGCGGTGAACCCGCCATCAATAGGCATGGCGATGCCTGAGATCATCGCGGCAGCATCACTCCCCAAAACAAAAATGGGCGCTGCCACTTCGTCCGGTTCAGCGAATCACCTCAGCGCGATGCCCTTCAACGCAGGATCGCGTTTAGCAAGTTCGCTCCATGCCGTGATCGCCATCGGCGCAAGTGTGACTATCGGATTGATGCTGTTCACGTGAATCCCGTACGGCTCGTTGTGATGTCCGCAACCCATTCACACGCCAGCGCAAACCGCTCTTCCGGCAGATCTATCATCGCGAGTTTCCTCGGCTTCTTCAGCTGAGCGATTCCTTCATCGTCAAACCAGCGGCTCAAAGAGCATTGTGCAGCGCAACAGTCTTCAGCCGCGACGATACCCCCACGCCACAGCCCCAAAAATCTACGCAAAAACACAAACGGAAATGCTGCGCAGTGCCTTGACTTTCATCGAATCGAATACGATCATTCGCTCACAGAACGAGCAAATGATCGACGCGACGCGAATTTGGCTTAAGCGCCCCGCGTTCGACGACAACGAGACACAGCACAGCGCCCGGCACCGCATGAGGCGCATCCAGATCAGAGGAAGACGACATGACTACCGAAAGCCACGCAGCCGCCGACGTGATCCTGCACATCGGCGCGGGTTCTTTTCATCGTGCGCATCAGGCGTGGTATCTGCACAAGCTGATTGAATCCGGCGATACCCGCTGGTCGCTGACGGTCGGCAATATTCGCGGCGACATGAATGCGGTGCTCGAAGCGCTGGCCGCACAGAACGGCACCTACACGCTGGAAACCGTCACGCCGCAGGGCGAGCGCGCGTATGAAACCATCCGCTCGATCACGAAGGTCGTGCCGTGGGCCGCGGACCTGAACGCGCTTGTGGCGGCGGGGTCGGCGCCCGAATGCAAGATCGTATCGTTCACGGTGACCGAAGGCGGTTATTACCTCGATGAACACCATAAACTGGACACGGCAAATCCCGATCTGGCCGCCGACCTGAAAGGCGCGCGCACGACGATTTACGGCGCGCTCGCCGCTATTCTCGATGCTCGCATGAAGCAGAACGCGGGCAAGGTGACGCTGCAGAACTGCGACAACCTGCGCAGCAACGGCGATCGTTTTAAAGCCGGTATGCTCGAATTCCTGCAACTGCGCGGCGAAACCGCTTTGCGCGAATGGATGATCGCGAATACGTCATGCCCGAACGCAATGGTCGATCGCATCACGCCACGCCCCACGCCTGATGTCCGCGAGCGCGTGCTGGCCGCCACCGGTTTCGACGATAAAGCCCCCGTCATGGGCGAAGCGTTTATCCAGTGGGTGATCGAAGACGAATTCATTGCGGGCCGGCCGGCATGGGAGAACGTCGGTGCGGAAATGGTGCACTCGGTCCTGCCCTATGAGGAAGCGAAGATCCGCATTCTCAACGCAACGCATAGCTGTATCGCTTGGGCGGGAACGCTCGTTGGGCATCAATACATTCACGAAGGCACGCAGGACGCCGATATCCGCGCGCTCGCCGAAACCTACGTCACCGAAGACGTGATTCCGTGCCTGTCGCCGAGTCCTATCGATCTGGCCAAATACCGCGATGTGGTGATCGACCGCTTCGTCAATCCGTATATCCAGGACACGAATCAACGCGTGGCCGCCGATGGTTTCTCCAAGATCCCCGGTTTTATCGCGCCGACTTTGCGCGAGTGTTTTGCGCGCCACGTCGATCCGAATGCGACCGCCATGTTGCCCGCGCTGTTCTTCCGCTTCCTCGAACGCTGGCATGAAGGCAAGTTGCCATACGCGTACCAGGATGGCGTGATGGACCCCGCCACCGCGCACGCTTTCTTCGAGGCAGACGATCCCGTGAAAGCTTTCGTCGCCGATAAACTGCTCTGGGGCAGCCTCGCGCAAAGCGCCGATCTTGAACGCGTGCTGCGCGCGGCGCTTGGCCGTGTCGATGCATGGCTCGCCAAGCGGGCCTGAGCTGCTCAATCACCCTCCTTCATACCCGTCCGGTGTTATTGCCAATGGCGTAACACCGGCAGCGGCGCTACATTAGCGCCTCCGGTTTCCCGCGGCTTTACGCCTTCATCAAGGGTTCGTCCATGTATTTAGGCATCGATCTCGGCACCTCCGAAGTAAAAGTTCTCTTGCTCGCGAGCGACGGCAGTGTTGTCGGCACGGCGGGCACACCCTTCACCGTTTCGCGTCCGAAACCCCGCTGGTCCGAGCAGAATCCGCTCGACTGGTGGAACGGCACGCGTGCCGCGCTGTTCGCTTTACGCGATAAATTCCCGCAAGAGTTCGCGCAGGTTCGCGGCATTGGTTTGTCGGGACAGATGCACGGCGCGGTGCTGCTCGATTCCGAGGATCGCGTGCTGCGGCCGGCGATCTTATGGAACGACATGCGCAGCGACAAGGAATGCGACGAGTTGACCGAGCGCGCGTCGGAGTTGCATCGAATTGCCGGCAATCTCGCGATGCCCGGTTTCACTGCGCCGAAGTTGCTATGGGTGCAGCACAACGAGCCGGATATTTTCAATCGGACAGCGTGTGTGTTGTTGCCGAAAGATTATTTGCGCTTGCATCTGACCGGTACGAAAGTATCCGATCCGTCCGATGCCGCCGGCACCTTGTGGCTCGACGTGGCCCGCCGCGACTGGTCCGATGAACTGCTCGCCGCGTGCAACATGACGCGCGCCCAGATGCCGTCGCTGGCCGAAGGCAGCGAACCGTCGGGCACGTTGCTGCCCGCGCTCGCCCGCGAACTCGGATTACGCGATGGCGTTGTCGTCGCGGCCGGTGGCGGTGATAACGCTGCAAGCGCAGTGGGTATCGGCGCGACGGAACCCGGTGACGGCTTCCTCTCGCTCGGGACTTCGGGCGTGCTGTGCGTGGTCGGCGACCGCTTCCGGCCGAATCCATCGTCGGCGGTGCATGCGTTCTGTCACGCCATTCCCGATCGCTGGCATCAGATGAGCGTGGTGTTGTCGGCCGCGAGTTGCCTGCGCTGGGTCTGCAAACTCACGTCCACCGATGAACCCACACTGCTTGCTGAAATCGCCGCGCTCGATCCGGCCTCGCTCGAGATCGCGCCGCTGTTCCTGCCGTATCTCAGTGGCGAACGTACACCCCATAACGACCCGTACGCGCAAGGTGTGTTCTTCGGTATGACCCACGCAACCGACCGCGCATTGCTCGGTTATGCGGTGCTCGAAGGCGTGACGCTCGCGCTGACCGACGGCCTCGACGCGTTGCAAGCCGCCGGCACCGAAGTGCACGCGCTGTCGCTCTTGGGCGGCGGTGCGCGCAGCAAATACTGGGGCCAGTTATTAGCGGACGCCCTCAACACCCGCACGCGCACGCACGGCGGCGGCGAGACCGGCGCGGCGCTCGGCGCGGCACGGCTCGGCTGGCTGGCGGCGGGCGGCGATCCGGCCGTGGTGCTGGCCAAACCACCCGTGAAGGACGAGTTCATCCCGAATGCGGAACGCCATGCGATTCTGCGGCAACGGCTGAAGGGATTCCGCGAGCTGTATCAGCACGTGCGTCCGTTGTTCGATCCGGCGCGTCCGCGGCTCGCGTGATGGTTTGCATGATGAATTAAGCTGCGCCCGGAGCGTTTTTGCGCTCTGACGCCGAGCGTGCACAATGTCGATCTTTCGCGTGCCTTTATGGCGCGCGATTCTCTTTGTATTCGACACGAACGACCAGATATCGAGCCACCGTGCCCAAGTCCAACGAAAAACTCGATCTCGCCACCCGCGCCGCGTGGCTGTATTACGTCGCGGGCAATACGCAGAATGAAATTGCGGAGAAGCTGCAGATCTCGCGGCCCGTCGCCCAGCGGCTGGTCGCGTTCGCGGTGGAAAAGAACCTGATCCGCGTGCGTGTGGACCACCGGATTGCCGACTGCCTCGCGCTGGCCGCGAAGTTATCGAAGCGATACGGCTTGTCAATGTGCGAAGTCGTGCCCATTGACGGCGATACGCCCGAGCAAGTGGATCGCAAACTGGCGGTCGCGGGCGCGCAGGTGATGGAGCGTTATCTCACCGATGAAAAACCGCTGGTGATCTCGATCAGCACCGGCCGGACGCTGAAGGCCGTAGTCGCGCAAATCGGGCAACTGGAGCGACCGCAGCACCGCTTGGTGTCGATGGTGGGAGCAATCGCCCAGGACGGCTCCTCGAACCGCTACGACGTCGCGCAGCACCTCTCCGAGAAGACCGGCGGCAAGCATTTCATGTTGCCCGCGCCGTTGATGGCCGACAGCCGGGCCGAGCGTGAGCAATGGTGCAACCACCGGCTGTATCGGATTGTCGATGCGCTGTCCGGGAACGCCGATGTCGCGTTTATCGGGATCGGCAATATCGGGATCAATTGCCCGCTGCATGAGGACGGGTTTATCACGACCGCCGAAGTGGAAGAGATGATGCAGGCCGGCGCGGTGGCTGAACTGCTCGGGCTGCCGATCGACGCGCAAGGCGTGAGGGTGCAATCGACGACCGGCGAGCGTGTGACCAGTTTGCGGCTGGACGCGCCGCCGAAGCGTCCTACCATTGGCTTCGCGGGCGGCTTGAGGAAACGTGAGGCGGTGATCGCAGCGTTGCAGGGGAAATGGCTTTCCGGGTTGGTGACAGATGAGTTGTGCGCGCAGGCAGCGCTGGACGCTTGAAAGCGGTTCGCGTCGTTTTGCGTTTTGGTCACCGCATAAAAAAGCGCCCGGGCTGTTGATGACCCGGGCGCTTTTGCATCGAAGAGTAAGAACGCAAACTCAAGCTGCCGACAGCACCTCGACAATCTTCCGCTGATAAGCAATCCCATCAGCGTTGAACAGATGGCAATGCTCAGGCAAAGCGCCAAGCTTCAGCACTTCGCCACGTGAATGCCGCTCGAGCGGCGGAATCCGGGCGATGATCCCCTCCGGCGCTACCGTCGACTCCGCGTACAAATAAGCGGCATCGCCGAGCGACTCGACGGCCATCGTCTTCGCCGATACCCCGTGCTCCACCGTCGCCGCCGTCCCTGCATGCAGATGCTCCGGACGAATCCCGACCGTCACCGATTCGCCGACCTTAGCATTACCCGGCTCAACCGCCGTCAGTTGGGTCTCACCCGTCGCATACTTCACGAGCACGCCATCGCTTAACACCTGCGTGATTTCGGCGTTAAAGAAGTTCATCTTCGGCGAGCCGATAAAACCCGCCACGAACTTGTTCTGCGGCGCGTGATAAAGCTGGTTAGGCGTTCCAACCTGCTCCACGTTTCCCGCCGACAACACCACAATCTTGTCAGCCAGCGTCATGGCCTCCACCTGATCGTGCGTCACGTAGATCATCGTGGTCTTGAGCTCGTCGTGCAGGCGTGCAAACTCCAGGCGCATCTTCACGCGCAACGCAGCGTCGAGGTTGGACAGCGGTTCATCGAAGAGGAACACCTTCGGCTTGCGCGTGATCGCGCGGCCGATCGCCACCCGTTGACGCTGCCCACCCGACAATTGCTTAGGCTTCCTATCGAGCAAATGATCGATGTGCAGGATCTTTGCAGCCTGCTTGACAGCTGCATCGATCTCCGGCTTCTTCGTGCCGGCCAGCTTCAGGCCAAACGCCATGTTGTCGTACAGCGTCATATGCGGATACAGCGCGTACGACTGAAACACCATCGCAATCCCGCGCTTGGCCGGCTGCACGTCGTTCACGCGCACGCCGTCAATAGTCAGGTCGCCGCCGGTGATATCTTCCAGACCCGCGATCATTCGCATCAGCGTGGACTTGCCGCAACCGCTTGGCCCCACGAACACGACGAATTCGCCGTCCGCGATATCGAGGTTCACGCTACGAATCACTTCGGTTTCTTCGTAGCGCTTGTTGATGTTACGCAGATTCAGGCTTGCCATGATGGAGTCTCCGTCTTTAACTTGGCTTCGTTTTCTGCGAGCAAGAGGCTCACGGCAGTTCGAAGCTTGCGTTTTGCAGCCACTGCCCGACGAGCGCGGGGAGTTGCCCCATCTCGTCGAACACGACACTTGCGCCAGCACGTTTCAGCGCATCAATTTGTCCTTCTGTTGCATGACCGGCACCGACGAAACCGAGCACGGTCATGCCCGCCGCCGCCGCCGCAGTGACGCCAGTCACGCTGTCTTCAACCACCACGCAGCGTTCGGGCGCGACCCGCAGGGTCCGCGCCGCCGCGAGATACACGTCGGGCGCGGGTTTCGGGTTCGGCACTTTGTCGGCGCAAAACAGACGTTCGCCGAAAAATCGCACAAGACCCGTGCGGTTCAGCACGGCTTCCACATACGACGTAAAGCTGTTGCTCGCGCAGGCCTTGCGCAAGGGAATCGCGGCCAGCGCGGTCTCGATTCCGTCGACTGCCGGCCCTTCCACGGCCGCGGCTTCCACGACCACCCGGATTGCGTCGATCTGTGCTGAATCGAGCGTCCGGCCTAGCGTTTCAGCCGTGCGCAGCAGCACTGTTTCTATCCGCAGCCCGAGCAGCGGCGTGACGATCGGCTCGGCATCCACGCCGGGCCACAGCGCCTCCATCTCCTGCACGAGCACGCGTCCCGCAATCGCTTCGCTGTCGATCAATACGCCGTCGCAGTCGCAGATCAGCAGATGCCCGTCGAGGGCATTTGCTGAAGCGAGCGCGCCTGGTATGCCGGCTTGGGACAAGTTCAGGTTCACTGGATCAACCTCGCGTTCCACCTGGGGTTCCACCTCATTTCACCGCGCCGAAGGTCAGGCCGCGCACCAGTTGCTTCTGCGATAACCAGCCGACAATCAGGATTGGCGCTACGGCAAGCAGTGAAGCCGCTGAAAGCTTCGCCCAGAACAAGCCCTCCGGACTCGAATACGACGCAATGAACACTGTCAGCGGCGCCGCGTTCGAACTCGACAAGTTGATGCTCCAGAACGCCTCGTTCCACGACAGGATCACCAGCAGCAACGCGGTGGAGGCAAGCCCGGGCAACGACATCGGCATCAGCAGATAAACGATTTCCTGCCACGTTGCCGCGCCATCTATACGCCCCGCTTCCAGGATGTCGCGCGGGATTTCGTTGAAGTACGTGTAGGACATCCAGACGGCAATCGGCAAGTTGATCAGCGTGTAGACAATGATCAAACCCCACACCGTGTCGAGCATGCCGGTGTTTTTCCACAGCAGGTAGATCGGCACGAGCACGCCCACCGACGGCATCATCTTCGTCGAGAGCATCCACAGCAGCACTTTCTGCGTTTTCCTGGTCGGAAAAAACGCCATGGCGTAAGCGCACGGCACGGCGAACAGCAAACAGATCACCGTGACGCCAACCGAGATCAGGATGGAGTTCCACGCAAACGCAAAGTAGTTACTGCGCGCGAACACCTCGCGGAAACTGTCGAGCGTGGGCGTGAAGATCAGCGACGACGAATACGCCTGCTGCTCGGTCTTGAATGCCGTGATGGTCATCCAGAAGATCGGGAAAAACAGCAGCAGCGCGAACAGCCACGCGATCACACCCAGCACGCCGCGCTTGAGCGTGTCGAGGATCGGCACGGACGTTGTTGCGGTAACGGGATGGCTCATGATTCGTACTCCCCTTTCAGGTTCTTCGCGAGCATGCGCACCAGGAAGAACGCAACGACGTTCGCCAGCACGACCGCCAGAATGCCACCGGCGGAAGCCAGGCCGACGTCGAATTGCTGCAGGCCAAGTGCGTAGATCAAGTACGACAGGATGGTGGTCGCCGTGCCTGGGCCGCCGCCGGTTGTCGTATAGATTTCAGCGAAGATGGAGAGCAGGAAAATGGTTTCCATCATCACCACCACGGCAATCGCGCGCTTCAGGTGCGGCAGCGTGATGTAGAAGAACATGGAGATCGCGCCGGCGCCGTCAATGCGCGCCGCTTCCTTTTGCTCCTGATCCAGCGACTGGATCGCCGTGAAGAGAATCAGGAACGCGAACGGCAGCCACTGCCACGCAACGATCACGATCACCGCGAAGAGCGGATAGTTGCCAAACCAGTCTATCGGCTGGAGCCCCAAGGCTCGCATCAACTGCGCAATCAGCCCATACACCGGATGCAGGATCATGTTCTTCCAGATCAGCGCGCTGACCGTAGGCATGACGAAGAACGGCGCAATCACCAGCAGCCGCGCAATGCCCTGACCGTAGAACTTGCGGTCGAACAGCACGGCAAGCAGTACGCCGCCGATCACCGTGATCAGCAACACCGATCCGATCAGCGTCAGCGTGTGAACAATCGACGGCAGGAAGGCCGGATCGGTAGCCAGGAATTCATAGTTGTCGATTCCGGCAAACCCTTTGACATCGGGGTTGAGCAGGTTGTATCGAGAGAACGAATACCAGATGGTCATCGCGAGCGGGATGGCCATCCACAAGAACAGTACGGCAGTCGACGGCATGATGAGCCAGCGGACCGACTTCGCGCGTTTCTTGTCGCGCGCTGCGGCGGATTCCGCGTAACCGTCTGTGAGGGGGGGATTAAGTTGACTCATGATCGTGTCACCTCTCGATGATGCGCAGGCCGCGCGCCAGGCCTCTTCACAGAAGCAGCGCGGCCTGCTGTCCTACGTTGGGCGCAACAAGTTGCTGCTTCGGGCCCTTACTTCTGGTACCCGGCCTGCTTCACGGCACGATTGGCTGCGGCATTGCCGGCCGTCAGCGCGGCATCAACAGTTGTCTGTCCGGCAACCACACCGGCGATCGACTGGCCAACCACGGTGCCGAACGACTGGAATTCAGGAATCCCGACGAACTGGACACCCGTGTACGGCACCTTTTTCAGCGTTGCATCGTTCGGGTTAGCCGATTCGATTGCGCTCAGCACGAAGTCGCCGAACGGCGCCGCTTTCTTGTATTCCGGATTGGCGTAGGTCGACTTGCGCGTGCCCGGGGGAACCGAGGCCCAGCCTTCGTCCTTCGCCGCCAGTTCGATGTACTCCTTCGACGTCGCCCAGGTTGCGAACTTCTTCGCGGCGTCTTGCGACTTCGAGGTCTTCGGAATCGCGAGCGACCACGACCACAACCAATGCGAGCCCTTCGGCGTAACCTCGACCGGCGCTGCAGCGAAGCCAATCTTGTCAGCCACTTGCGACTGAGCCTTGTTGTACAACATGCCGGCCGCGACCGTGGCGTCGATCCACATCGCGCACTTGCCCGATGACATCAGCGTCAGGTTCTCGTTGAAGCCATTCGAGCTGGCTCCCGGCGGCCCGTCTTTCTTCAGCAGGTCCGAGTAGAACGTAAGAGCCTTGTGCCATTCCGGGGTATCGAGTTGGGCTTGCCACTTCTCGTCGAACCAGCGGCCGCCGAACGTGTTCACCACCGTCGAGAAGAACGCCATGTTCTCGCCCCAGCCCGCTTTGCCGCGCAGGCAAATGCCGTACTGCTCCTTGGATTTGTCGGTGAGCTTGTCGGCAAATTGCTTGATCTGGTCGTAGGTCGGCTGGTCGGGCATCTTCAGGCCGGCGGCGTCGAACAGGTCCTTGCGGTAAAACGTCATCGAGCTTTCGACGTAGAACGGCAACGCATACAACTGGCCGTTGTACGAGAGGCCGTCGCGAGCCGTCTTCACCACGTCGTCGAGATCGTAGCTGGCCGGCAGGTTCGTCATGGGCGCGAGCCAGCCGCGCTTGCCCCATTGTGGCGCTTCATACGTGCCGATCGCCATCACGTCGAACTGGCCGCTGTTCGTGGTGATGTCGGTGGTGGCACGCTGGCGCAGCACGTTTTCTTCGAGAATGACCCACTTCAGTTGAATGTCCGGATTCGCTTTTTCGAATGCCGGTGACAGCTTCTTCAACTCGATCATGTCCGGGTTGTTGAGCGTAGCGATAGTCACGGTCGTGGCTTTTGCGGCAACTGGGGCAATCGCGGCAACGGCGAATGCAGCGAATGCGAGCGAGCGCATCGGCAGGTTCTTGAGGGTGAAGTTGGCGCGTTTCATGTTGTTTCGTCTCCTTTATCGTTAGCACGGGCGCTGGTCTTGCGTTGCGTTGCTTGAAGCAGTCGATACTCGGGTAATACAGGTGTTGCTTTAATTAACTTGGCTAATGACTTTCACTACGGATCTTCGCTTCGTCAGCTGGCGGTGGCTTGGGATGCAAGGCGCGCCGTCAGCTCATCCAGTTGCCGCCGTCCACGTTCAGTGTTTGTGCTGTGATGTAGTCCGAATCCGCCGATACGAGGAACAGCGCGGCGCCCGTCAGGTCAAACGGCCGGCCCATGCGGCCCAGCGGCACGGCCTCGCCGACCAGGCGTTTCTTCTCGCCGAGCGGGCGGTTTTCATACTTCGCGAAGAGCGCGTCGACCGTCTCCCACATCGGGGTATCAACCACGCCTGGTGCGATGCTGTTCACGTTGATGCCATGCTTGGCGAGCCCAAGTGCGGCTGATTGCGTGTAGCTGATCACGGCGGCTTTGGTTGCGCAATAGTGGGAAACTAGCGCCTCGCCGCGACGCCCGGCCTGCGACGACATATTCACGATCTTGCCGCCGCGGCCCTGTTCCACCATGCGTTGTGCCACGAGTTGCATCAGGAAGAACATGCCCTTCACGTTGACCGAGAAGAGGCGGTCGAAGATGTCCCAGGATTCGTCAAGGATCGGGCGCATGTCGAAGAGCGCCGCGTTGTTGAAGAGGATGTCGATGCCGCCAAACTTCTCGACGGTGGTCGAGACGATGCGCTCCAGGTCCTCGCGCTTGGTGACATCGGCTTTCAAAGCAAGCACACGTCCCGCGCTGTCCGGGAAACGCTGCGCCAACTCGGTTTCGTCCTTCAGATCGACGACAACGACTTTCGCGCCTTCATCCAGAAATCGTTTCGTTACCGCTTCGCCAATGCCGCTGGCCGCACCCGTCACGATTGCTACCTTGTCCTGCAGTCTCACGGCTGTCTCCGGTTCGTCTCTGAATCGCTGCTTAAAAATTCCGCAGTTGAAACGCGTCATGGTGAGCGAACGCTCTTTGCGCGATCAATTGCTCTCTGTTTGGTCGAATGATCGGCGAGGCGTGAGGCGGTGTCAAGGCACGCCGCCATGTTTCGATGCTGCGGCGCGCAAAGCATCTCAAAACTGCGGGAAAACCCCAACCGGCGCGGGTTTGCGGGTTATCGGATGAAGCTTGGGAGGAGGTCCGGACAGGCTTTCGTAATACGCCAGCGGATGCAAAATGGAGTGATACGTTATATCATCGCTGTCGATTCGAACGGTCGCGGCTGAGTGCCTAACGCCGAGCTAAGGCCGGCCTCCACGCTTGGCGCAAGAGCACGCAGAACGCGAACGCTGCGCGCGCCGTCAGCCTCTTTCCACCTCATTCCAGGAAACACCATGAGCAAACTTGCCGCCGCCATCCTGACCTGCGCCGCAGTTCTTTCTGCCAGCTTCTGCGGCACAGCCACGGCGCAAACGGCGACCACCGGCGTGGTACCGGTGGTCGCGGCCGAGAATTTCTATGGCGATGTCGTGCGCCAGCTCGGCGGCAATCATGTTCAGGTGACGAGCATCCTGAGCAACCCCGACGAAGATCCGCATCTCTTCGAAGCCAGCCCCAAGACCGCGCGCGCGTTGCAGAACGCGACGCTTGTCGTGTATAACGGCGCCGACTACGATCCGTGGATGGACAAGCTGCTGTCGGCATCGAAGGGCAAGGGACGCACGAGCATCGTCGCGGCACAACTGATGGGCAAGAAATCCGGCGATAATCCGCATCTCTGGTACGACCCGGCGACCATGCCGACGGTGGCGAAAGCGGTGAGCCAGTATCTGGTCCAGGCGGACCCGGCGCACAAGGCTGACTACGACGCGCGTCTGGCGGCGTTCCTGGCATCGGTGAAACCTATTGATAACAGGGTCGCCGCGCTTAAGAGTCAGTTCAAGGGCGTACCCGTGACGGCGACGGAACCCGTGTTCGGTTATATGTCGGATGCGATCGGGCTCGACATGCGCAACAACCGCTTCCAGCTCGCGGCGATGAACGACACAGAACCGAGCGCAACCGATATTGCTGCGTTCGAAAAAGATCTGCGCGAGCGGCGCGTGCACGTGCTGATCTATAACAGCCAGGCGACGGAAGCACTCACGAAGCGCATGTTGAAAGTGGCCCACGATTCACACGTGCCGAGCATCAGCGTCACCGAGACGCTGCCCGCCGGCAAGACCTTCCAGACATGGATGACGTCGCAGCTCGACGCGTTGTCGGTTGCGCTGCAGGGAAAAACACAATGACGGGATGTGGCAATAGAACAATCGCGCTTTCGGGCGCGTTGCAATGACGGCTCCGGACACGGGTTCAGCGCGGGGTAAAGCCGGCGCGTTGGAAGTCGAACGCGTTGCGCTCGAACTCGGCGGACGGTCGATCCTCAAGGACGCCAGCTTCAACGTCGCCGCTGGCGAGTTTATCGGCGTGCTGGGTCCGAACGGTGCCGGCAAGACCACACTGATGCGCGCCATGCTGGGGTTGTTGCCGTTATCGAAGGGCACAATTCGCGTGAACGGTGCGCCGGTCGTACGTGGCAATCCGTCCATTGGCTACATGCCGCAAACGCGCAGCGGGCTTGCCGGCCGACATGTGCGCGGACGCGATTTCGTCGCCATGGCCGCAGACGGTCATCGCTGGGGCCTGCCGCTCGCGAACGCCGCAGCGCGTGCCGATGTCGACCGCGTGCTCGATCTGGTCGGTGCCCGGACGCTCGCCATGCGGCCGTTGTCCGAGTTGTCGGGCGGCGAACGGCAGCGTTTGTTGCTCGCACAATGCCTGCTCGGCGATCCGAAACTCCTGCTCCTCGATGAACCCCTGATCAGCCTCGACCCGCGGCATCAAACCGGCGTAGTCGATCTCGTGCGAAGCGTGCAGCGGGAACTCGGCATTACCGTGCTGTTCTCGGCGCACGAACTCAATCCGCTGCTTAACTCAATCGACCGTGTGCTGTATCTCGGCAACGGGCGCGCGGCGCTCGGTACGATCGATGAAGTCATCACGAAGCCGGTTTTATCGCAGCTATATGGATCGCCCATTGACGTGATGCGCGTGAACGGCCGCATCTTCGTGATGGCCGGCGACGTGGAAGTCGAGAAGCTCGACCACGCGCACGAGGACGGTCCCGAAGGCCATTCTCATTCACACGATCACGACCATGGTCACGCCCATGGCCACGGCCACGCTCACCACCCCACCGGAACGCATTCCCACGATGTTTGAATACGAGTTCATGCAAAACGCCTTCGCGGCGTCGGGGATGGTCGCGGTGCTGGCGGGCGTGGTCGGCTACTTCCTTGTGTTGCGCGGCCAGACCTTTGCGGGTCACGCGTTATCGCACGTGGGTTTTACCGGCGCGACCGGCGCCGTGCTGGTCGGCATGTCGCCGCTCTGGGGCATGATCGGCTTCACGCTCGTGGCGGGTATAGGCATGGGTGCGCTCGGCGAAAAGCTGACCGGACGCGATGTTGCTATCGGCGTGATCCTGACGTTGTCGCTGGGCTTCGGCTTGCTGTTCCTGCACTTCTTTACCGCCTACGCCAGTCAAGCGACTGCGCTGCTGTTCGGCAACGTGCTGGGCGTGAACCACGAAACGCTCGTAGTGCTGGCAGGGCTCGCGGTGGTCAGCCTTGGCGCGCTCGCGATCATCATGCGGCCGTTGTTGTTCGCTTCGCTGCAACCGGAACTGGCCGAAGCCAAAGGGGTATCGCTGCGCCTCGTGTCCATCCTGTTTCTTGCGATCACGGCGCTGGCGGTGGCGGCATCAACACAGATTGTGGGCGTTTTGCTGGTCTTCGCGCTGATGGTGGGACCGGCAGCGGCGGCGCAAAACGTAGCGACGCGGCTGTCGACCGGCGTGCTGCTCTCGGCGGTTTTCGCGCTGGTGCAGGCATGGTTGGGATTGACGCTGGCGTATTACACCGACTGGCCGACAAGCTTCTGGATCACGATCCTGGCGGCAGGGGTGTATGGGATGAGTTTGCTGGGACGCAGATAAATCGAAACACTGACTGAGTTCTCGCGTTGCTAGGACGTTGACGTGCCCGCGGATTTCATCAGCACGGAAGACCGCAATCAAGGGATTTGCGCCCGTGATCCGTTCGAGGCATGGGTGGAACCAACTGAAAACTCACGCGACGGAATCGAAAGCGAAAGCGCATCTCGCGCTTCCGCTTGACCAACTCTCAAGCACACAACGTGCGCGCATGAAACGCAATATGCTCGCCGATAAACGTCGAGATGAAGTAATACCCGTGGTCGTAGCCGTCATGCCTGCGCACGGTCACCGCCTGCCCTGCCGCCTTCGCCGCCGCTTCGAATAACTCAGGATGCAACTGCGCTGCGAGGAAGTTATCGGCGAGACCCTGGTCGATCAGGATGCCGCCTTCAAATTTCGACGCTGCGTTTTTAACCAGCTCGCTCGCGTCATACTGCTTCCACGTTTCCCGATCCTCGCCGAGATAGCCTGAAAAAGCCTTCACGCCCCACGGAGATTGCGAAGGCGCGGCGATTGGCGCGAATGCCGATACCGACTTGTAAATACCCGGGTTCTTCAACGCGAGAACCAGCGCGCCGTGACCACCCATCGAGTGTCCGAAAATGCCCAGCCGATCCTCACGCACCGGCAATTCAGCCAACACCGCCGCGCGCAGATCCTGCGTTACATACGAGTACATCCGATAGTTACGCGCCCACGGTTCCTGCGTTGCATCGACGTAAAACCCCGCACCCACGCCGAAGTCCCACGCCGCGCTTTCGTTCGGTACGCCCGCACCGCGCGGGCTGGTGTCCGGTGCGATCAACGCAATGCCATGCTCGGCCGCATAACGCTGCGCGCCGGCCTTGATCGGGAAGGTCTCTTCTGTGCAAGTCAGCCCCGCGAGATAGAACAATGCGGGCACTTTTCCTGTTGCTGCCTCGGCCGGTAAAAACACCGAGAACCGCATCGGCAAGCCGATCGATTGCGAGTCGTGTTGATAGGTTCGCTGCACGCCGCCGCAGCACTTATGTTCTTCCACAAGTTCTAGCATTGCTTCATCCCTTCGAATTTTTCGCCGAGGCAGCGCACCGTCTTTAGCGCGCCACTCCAGCTCGCGCTTCGCTTAGTACAACACCACCGAGCGGATCGACTCGCCCTTCTTCATCAGGTCGAAGCCTTCGTTGATACGCTCGAGCGGCAGCGTATGCGTAATCAGATCGTCGATGTTGATCTTGCCTTCCATGTACCAGTCTACGATCTTCGGCACGTCGGTGCGGCCCCGTGCGCCGCCGAACGCCGAGCCCTTCCACTCACGGCCCGTGACTAGTTGAAACGGCCGCGTGCTGATCTCCTCGCCCGCCGCCGCCACACCGATGATGAACGACTGGCCCCATCCCTTATGCGTGCATTCCAGCGCCTGGCGCATCACCTTCGTGTTGCCGATACATTCGAACGAATAGTCCGCGCCGCCATCGGTCAACTGCACGATATGGTCGACGACATTCGGAACTTCGTTCGGGTTGATGAAGTGCGTCATGCCGAACTTCTTGGCAAGCTCCACGCGACGCGGGTTAATGTCGACGCCAATGATCTTGTCCGCCCCGACCATCTTCGCGCCCTGGATCACGTTCAAGCCGATACCACCCAGCCCGAACACCACCACGTTCGCGCCGGCCTCGACCTTCGCGGAATACACAACCGCGCCCACGCCCGTCGTCACGCCGCAACCGATGTAGCAGATCTTGTCGAAGGGCGCGTCTTCACGCACCTTCGCGACCGCGATCTCCGGCACGACGATGTAGTTCGAAAACGTCGATGTCCCCATGTAATGGAACAACGGCTTGCCGTCGATGGAAAACCGCGAAGTGGCATCCGGCATCAAACCGCGGCCTTGCGTCGAGCGGATGGCCTGGCACAGATTGGTCTTGCGCGACAGGCAGAACTTGCACTGGCGGCACTCGGGCGTATAGAGCGGAATGACGTGATCCCCCTTCCTCAACGTGCCCACGCCCGGGCCGACATCGACCACAATACCCGCGCCTTCATGCCCAAGAATTGCCGGAAAGATGCCTTCCGGATCAGCGCCCGAGAGCGTGTAGTAGTCGGTGTGGCAAATGCCGGTCGCTTTCACTTCGATCAGCACTTCACCGGCGCGCGGCCCTTCGAGATCCACTTCCTCGATGGTGAGCGGCTTTCCAGCTTCCCATGCAATGGCGGCTTTGGTCTTCATGTGTTCGGCTCCTTTCGTTGATCGTTGATTCAGAGTGACTGGCAGGCGGCGCATCCTACTGCCGCACTACGTCAAGAAACGACGTTTAGTACTTCATAGCATGCACCCATGGTGTGATAGTCGACCTTGCCGGCCGGGCTTTTTTCGTTACTGTATTTCGTGTTGTCTCGGGCGAGTATCCGGTACCACGCGCCCCATTTGTGATCGACGAAATGGTCCCAGCTATACGCCCACAAACGGTTGTAATCGTTCCAGTAACGCGCTGCCGTCGCCTTGTCACCGGCTTTCCCGGCTTGATCGGCGAGCAACGCGGCGGCAGCCAGCGACTCTGCCTGGACCCAGAAATACTTGTCTTCGTCGTAGAACTCGCCTTTGATATCGAAGCCGTAAATCATCCCGCCGTGCTCGTGGTCCCACGAGAATTCCAGCGCACGATCAAACAGTTCTCGTGCGCGCGCGACGTGCCACGGGTCCGGACGATGCCGGTCGAGAATCAGGAGCAGCTTCGCCCATTCGGTCTGATGGCCCGGCTGGAATCCCCACGGACGGAAGATGTTGGTCTTGTCGCCCTTGTTGTATTCCCAGTCGACCGACCAGTCCGGCTTGTAATGCTCCCAGACCAAGCCGCCCGCAAGCGCTGCCTGACGATTCACCATGTTGTCCGCGAGCAGCGCGGCCCGGTCCAGATAACGCACATCTTGCGACGCCTCGAAAGCCGCGAGCATTGCTTCGCAGGCATGCATGTTGGCGTTTTGTCCGCGATAGTCCGACACCACCCAATCCGCGCTCGCTTCGTCTTTGTACAACCCGTGAGCCGCGTCCCAGAAGTGCTTTTCCATCAGGTCCCAGGTTTCTTCAAGATACCCGCGCGCTTCTTCGAAACCTGCTTCCAGAGCCTTCGCATAGGCCAGCACGACGAACGCGAGGCCGTAGCAATGATTGGTCGCGTCGGTGACATCGCGACCGTTAAGCGTCCACGCATAACCACCGGTCTGCGGATCACGATGAAACTCACGCAGGTATTCAATGCCATGACGCACACCGCCGCGATACTCATCAAGGCCGAAGTGTTTGTACGCCATTGCATAGTTGAAAACAAAGCGCGTGCTCGACACCAGATGCCGCGACTTGCGGTCATAGAGGGTGCCGTCATCCTTGTAGAAATGATAGAAACCGCCCGCCGGGTCCATGCAGTGCGGGTGATAAAAGGTCATGGTCCGCAGTGCGTGATCGAGCAGGAACTCACGCGAGCGAAAGTCGGGATGGTCAGGATGGGTAGGCAAGGACGTGGTTGTATCGGACATATTTCGTATGAGGCTTGTCGTGCTTTCTCGTGGATTCGCTTGAGCGAGCGTTAGTGTAAGCGGAGGTCGAAAACATGCGTCAAAACCAGCTCGCGTTACGCTGGTATAAATCGATGAAACGCGTATGACGGAGCGCCAGGTCCTCGTCGCTATCTGTACCGCGCGGCGATGCAACCAGCGTCGCCGATGGCGCCAGCGCCGCCAGATCCGACGCGTGCCACGACCCAAGCGCGATGCCGCCGAGTATTGCCGCGCCGCGCGTCGCTGCGTTCGGGCAATCGACGGCTTGCAGGTCGGCGTCGAGCGCGTCGGCCAGAAGCTGGCGCCAGCGAGGATCGATCGAGCCGCCGCCAGCAAGCCGCAGGGTTCGTACGACGGCCGAGGGTCCGGCGTTCAGACGAATGGCATCGAGACCGGCGCGCAACGCGAACGCCACGCCTTCGAAAGCCGCGCGCATCATCGTGCCGCGTGTGTCGCCAAGACCGAGGCCGAGCCAACCCGCTCTTGCCGATGGATTCATCCACGGCGAACGCTCACCGCTCACGTACGGCAAGAACGTCACGCGCGTGGATGCCGGCATGCTGAACGCGTCGTCATAGGCACTCGCCCAGTTCGTGTAGCCGAGCCAGCCGCGCACCGCTTCGAGCGCCACGCCCACGTTCTGCATTGCAGCCATCCGATACCACTGGTCAGTCGCCGCACGATACGCGTGCAGGCCGATGACAGAGGCCGGCTGATCAGCCGACATCACCACGATCTGGCCGCCGCTGCCGGTGGTCAGCAACGCGTCGCCATCGGCAAAAAGACCGCTGCCGAGCGCGGCGCAAGCGGTGTCGCCCGCACCCACGGCCAGCACAATGCCCGCGCGCAGGCCAAGCAATGCAGCGCCCTCAGCGTTCAACGTCCCCGCCGCGGCATACGATGGCGCGAGCGGCGCGAACCACTCGCGCCGCAGCCCGATTTCCGCGATGAAAGCGTCGTCCCACACGCCCGAAGGTTCAGCAAGCGCGGTGGCGCACGCGTCCGACGGATCAGTGCAGACTTCGCCGCCCAGCGCCGTGCGCAGCCAGTCTTTCGGCTGCAACGCCCAGCGCGTCTTGCTCATCACTGCGGGCTCATTCGCGGCAAGCCAGTGCAGCAGCGGCCCCGCCATGCCAGGCGCAACGGGATTCGCTTGCGGCTCGCCCCAAGCGTCGAGCAAATCGAGCGCGCGGGTATCGGGCCATAACATCGCGGGGCGCAGCGCCTGGTTGTTTTCATCCGTGACTACAACGCCATGCATCTGCCCCGAGAAACCGATCGCATTCACCTGCTCACGCTCATGCGCGGGCAAGCGTGCGGCTGCATCGCGCAATGCATTCCACCAGAATTCCACCGGCGTTTCCGCCCAACCGGGAAACGGCGTGGTGACTGCGTACGCGGCGCTCGCGAAGGCGCGCTCGTGACCGTCCTCATCAACGATAGCGAGTTTCAGCGATGCCGTGCCCAGATCGATGCCAAGAAATCGCATGGAGATTTGTAGAAAAAGTAAGCGATAAAAACGGGTTGCGACGGGTTTACCCGCTGCCCGCGCCGCGCCTCTGGAAAACAGACTATGTCGGCCGGCAGATAACCATCATAACCACGCCTCGTATCTCGACGCCCTGCCAGGCGCGACGCAAATCGTCCTTCGCCCGCCAGCCGTGGCCTCACTGCGCCAGACGCGATATTAAGGCACTCGCGGCATATCAGCGCGGCTAAGGGGGCCATACGCCAACGTCGACTTGTTCTCGCTTTTTGCGCCACTTACCTTGAATCACTAATTCGAGGGACACGCTCGGATCAACGCAAACAACTTGCATGGGACCGGAGTAAGCACATGGGACCAGAGTAAGCGCTAAAGCGCCAACTCTGGTCGACAGCGCCAACTCCGGTCGACAAACGGAGACAGAGACGACATGGCATCGAACCCGGTTCACCCTTGCGACGAACGGTTACCCGCCGCGCAGTTGCTTACACTCGGCATTCAGCATGTACTCGTGATGTACGCGGGCGCCGTCGCGGTCCCGCTGATTCTTGGCGCGGCGCTCAAGCTGCCCAAAGATCAGATCGCGTTCCTCATCAGCGCCGATTTGTTCTCGTGCGGCGTCGCAACACTGATCCAGACGTTGGGCCTCTGGATTTTCGGCATCCGCTTACCGGTGATCATGGGCTGCACGTTTGCTGCGGTTGGCCCGATGGTCGCTATCGGCACGAATCCGGGGCTCGGCATTCTCGACGTATTCGGCGCGACGATCGCAGCAGGCATCGTGGGGATTTTCCTCGCACCGATGATCGGAAAGTTGCTGCGCTTTTTCCCGCCCGTGGTGGTCGGCACGGTGATCGCGGTGATCGGTTTGTCGCTGATGGGCGTGGGCATCAACTGGGCAGCCGGCGGTGTTGGGAACCCTGAGTACGGCAATCCGGTTTATCTGCTGCTGGCGCTGGTCGTGCTCACGCTGATCCTGATGATCAACAAGTTTGCACGCGGGTTTATCGCGAATATTTCCGTGCTGCTCGGCATTGTGGCGGGGTTCGGGATTGCCATGTCGCTTGGACGCGTCGATCTCAACGGCGTGACGAACGCGCCGTGGGTCGGCATCGTGCTGCCGTTTCACTTCGGCCTGCCGCACTTCGACCCGCTTTCCATTGCAACGATGGTCATCGTCATGTTCGTGACGTTCATCGAATCGACGGGCATGTTCCTGGCCGTCGGCGACATGGTCGAGCGTCCGGTCGATCAGGATGCGCTGGTGCGCGGGCTGAGAGTGGATGGATTGGGGACGCTGATTGGCGGGATCTTCAACTCGTTTCCGCATACGTCGTTCTCGCAGAACGTCGGGCTGATCGGCGTCACGGGTGTGAAGAGCCGCTTCGTCTGTGCGACCGGCGGTGTGATCCTGGTTCTGCTCGGGCTGTTTCCGAAGATGGCGCAGGTGGTGGCGTCGGTGCCGCCGTTCGTGCTTGGCGGCGCGGGCATTGTCATGTTCGGCATGGTCGCGGCGAACGGGATCAAGGTGTTGTCGAAGGTCGACTTCGTCAAGAACCATCACAACCTGTTTATCGTCGCGGTGAGTATTGGACTGGGACTCGTGCCGGTGGTCGCGCCGAAGTTCTTCTCGCAGCTACCGCATGCGCTGGAACCGATTCTTCATAGCGGGATTCTGCTGGCGTCGGTGTCGGCGGTGCTGCTGAATATTGTGTTCAACGGCGTGAAGAAGGAACGCGATGCGACGTGCGCGATCCGCCATGCAGGAAGGGATTTTGATAGGACACCGAAGGTGAAGCACTGAGGGGTGCGTCAAATCGCTGTTAGTGCGGACCTGAGAGACTAATAAAAAAAACCGCAGCTCTAAAAGGCTGCGGTTTTTTAACATCTGAACCACGTAAAACCCTACCCCGCCGATCCCACTGCTTTCCCGTCGGCATCAATCTGGGGCTTCGCCGCCGGCACCAGATGCTGCACCGGCACCAGCTTCGCCGAACCAGTCGAACCAGTCGAAGCCGAGCTGACCGTCGTAGCGGAAGCCGCAGGAGCGGCAGCCGCTGTCGGCGTGCCGATATCGCGGTAATTCGGCATTGCGTCCGAAGGACGCGGCTGATCGCCTGCATGCTCGATCCAGCCGCCACCCAGCTCACGATACAAATCGACGAGATTCGTCGCCCGGTTCAGCCGCGCCGTGATCAGCAACTGCTGCGCGGTGTACAGGTTGGTCTGGGCCGTCAGCACGCTCAGATAGTTGTCCACGCCGTTGCGATATCGCAGATCCGACAGCTCCAGCCCGCGAGCCTGCGACTTCACATACAACTCGAGCGCCTTGATCTGCTCGTCGTAAGTGCCGCGCGCGGCCAGCCCGTCCGCTACTTCGCGGAACGCCGTCTGGATCGCCTTCTCGTAATTCGCGATCTCGATGCGCTTCTGGATCTGAGCCAGATCCAGATTGGCCAGATTCGTGCCGCCCTCGAAAATTGGAATCGAGATTTGCGGAGCGAACGACCATGCCGCCGAACCCGGCTTGAACAACGTGCCAAGCGAAGGCGCCAACGTGCCGAAGCTACCCGTCAGCGAAATCTTCGGGAAAAACGCCGCGCGCGCCGCACCAATGTTCGCGTTCGCCGCGAGCAGCGAATGCTCCGCCGACGCAATATCCGGACGCCGTATAAGCAGGTCCGAAGGCAGTTCGGCGGGGATATCGGTAAGCAGGTTCTGGCTGTCGAGCGGCAGGCCCGGCGGCAAATCTGCCGGCAACGGCTCACCAATCAACAACACCAGCGCATTCTCGGCCTGCGCCCGCAGACGCAATTGCGACTGCAGGTTGGCGGCGGCCTGTTGCTGAATGCCCTGCGCCTGACGCACGTCGAGTTCGGTGCCCACGCCGTTATCGAATTGCAGCTTCGTGATCCGATACGACTCGTCCGCCGTCTTCAACGTATTGCGCGTGACGGTGAGCTGGTCATCGTCCGACAGCATGGTCAGGTACTGATCGGCGACTTGAGACACCAGCGAGATTTCCGCCGCCTTGCGCGTTTCCGCCAACGCGAAATACTGCTCGAGCGCCTGGTCCTTCAGGCTCTGGATCCGCCCGAAGAAGTCGATTTCCCAGGACGCATTCACGCCGACCGAATAGCTGGTCGAGAGAGTCTGCCCGAACAACGACAAGTCCTTCGGCGTACGCTGCTTGCTCTGCGACCCGACTGCGTCGAGCGTGGGCAGCAACTCGGCACGCGTGATCTGATACTGCGAGCGCGCCGCTGCCACGTTGAGCATGGACACGCGCAGATCACGGTTGTTCTTCAGCGCGATCGCAACGATCTGCTGCAAGCGTGCATCGACGAAGAAATCGCGCCAGCCGATGTCCACCGCCGGCTTATCCTGCGCCGAGCCGCTTGGCGAGGACGACGATGCCGTGTCCGGTTGCTTGTCATAGACGCCGCCCGTCGGGAACGTCTGGTCGACGGGCGCCGCCGGGCGCTCGTACTTCGGCGCCATCGTGCAGCCAGCCGCGAAAAGCGCGACCGCTGCCGCTATCAAGGAGTGTTTTAGCATCTCAATGTCCTTCCTTGGCCGGAGCAGCCGTGCCGCCTTGGCCACCATTGCCGCCATTGCCGTCGCCGTCGTGGTTGTGCTGCGACGTACCCTTGTCATGGCTGATTTTGCTGATCACGACAAAGAACATCGGGATCATGAAAATTGCCAGGAAGGTCGCGGTCAGCATCCCGCCGATCACGCCAGTACCAATCGCGTGCTGGCTCGCCGAGCCCGCGCCGTTACTGATAGCCAGCGGCAGCACGCCGAGAATAAATGCCATGGATGTCATCAGAATCGGGCGCAACCGCTGGCGCGCCGCTTCCATTGCCGCTTCCACCGTGGTCCTGCCCTGACTGCGCAGATCACGTGCGAATTCCACGATCAGAATCGCGTTCTTCGCCGACAACCCCACCGTAGTCAGCAAGCCGACCTGGAAGAACACGTCGTTTTCCAGCCCGCGCAGGGTAGCCGCGAGCAACGCGCCCAGGATACCGAGCGGCACGACCATGATCACCGAGAACGGAATCGACCAGCTTTCATACAGTGCCGCGAGACACAAGAACACGACGAGGATCGAGATGCCGTACAAGATTGGCGCCTGCGAACCCGACTGGCGTTCCTGCAGCGACAAGCCCGTCCACTCGTAACCAATACCCGCCGGCAACTTCGCCGCGATTGCCTCGATGGCCTGCATGGCCTGACCCGTCGACTTGCCCGGCGCGGCCGCACCCTGGATTTCCACCGCGGAAATACCGTTGTAGCGTTCGAGCTTCGGCGAGCCGTAGATCCATTCGCCCGAGCCGAATGCACCGAACGGAACCATCGCGCCGGCGGTATTGCGCACGTACCACTTGTTCAGGTCTTCCGGGTTCATGCGGAACTGCGCGTCGCCCTGTACGTAGACCTTCTTGATCCGGTTATCGACGTCCAGGAAGTTGTTCACGTACGACGAAGCCCACGCGATCGAGAACACTTGGTCGATAGTCGCTGGCGACAGGCCCAGCGCGTTCGCCTTCTCGCGATCCACGTTCACCTTGAACTGCGGCGTGTCGTTCAGGCCGTTAGGACGAACCTGCGCGAGCGTCGGATCCTTCGCGGCCATGCCGAGCAGCATATTGCGCGCTTCCATCAGCTTCGCGTGACCGAGACCCGAGCGATCCTCCAACTCGAAGTCGAAGCCCGACGCGGTACCCAGTTCCGGAATGGACGGCGGATTGACCGGGAAGATCATCGCGTCCTTATAGCTGGCGAAGTGCATGAACATGCGTCCGACGAGCGCGCCCACCTTCTGGTCCGCGTGCTGCCGCAGCCCGTAGTCTTTCATCCGCACGAACACGAGGCCCGAGTTCTGGCCCCGGCCCGCGAAGCTGAAACCGTTCACCGTAAAGACCGCTTCGACGATGTCTTTCTGGTCTGTCAGCAGCCAGTTGGTTACATCGGCGAGCACCTTGGCCGTGCGCTCCTGCGTGGAACCTGCCGGCGCCTGGACGAGCACGAACATGGTGCCCTGGTCTTCGTCAGGCAAGAACGACTTCGGCAGACGAACGAACAGGAAACCGACCGCGACGATCACCACCAGATAGATGATGAGCCAGCGCCCGGAGCGCTTGATCACGTGCTCCACGCCGCTGTGGTACTTGTCCTGGCTCTTCGAGAAAGTGCGGTTGAACCAGCCGAAGAAGCCCTTCTTCTCGTCGTGATGACCCTTCTCGATCGGCTTCAGGAGCGTCGCGCACAATGCCGGCGTCAAAATCAACGCGGTCAGCACGGACAAGACCATGGCCGCGACAATAGTCAGCGAAAACTGCCGGTAGATTGCGCCCACCGAACCGCCCGAGAACGCCACCGGCACGAACACGGCCGACAGCACGAGCGCCACGCCGACCAGCGCGCCGGTAATCTGGTCCATCGCCTTGCGGGTAGCATCCCTTGGAGATAAACCCTCCTCGGCCATCACCCGCTCGACGTTTTCCACCACCACGATCGCATCGTCCACCAGCAAGCCGATGGCGAGCACCAGCCCGAACATGGAGAGCGTATTGATGGAGAAACCCACCAGCCCCATGATTGCGAAGGTACCCAACAGCACGACCGGCACGGCAATGGTCGGGATCAACGTGGCCCGCAGGTTCTGCAGGAACAGGTACATCACCAGGAACACCAGCACAATCCCTTCGATCAGCGTCTTGACCACTTCTTCAATAGACAGCTTCACGAACGGCGTGGTGTCGTACGGATACTTCACGACCAGGCCTGGCGGGAAATACTTCGACAGGTCGTCGATCTTCGCGCGCACCAGTTTCGCCGTGTTCAGCGCGTTGGCGCCCGTGGCGAGCTGAATACCGAAGCCGGCGGTCGGCTGACCGTTGTACTTCGTGTCGAAGTTGTAGTTCTCACCGCCCAGCTCGATGCGCGCCACGTCCTTCAGGCGCACTTGCGAGCCGTCCTGATTCACCTTCAGCAGGATGTTGCCGAACTGCTCAGGCGTTTGCAGCAACGTGGCTTCCGTAATGGTTGCCTGCAGCATCTGGCCCGGAACAGCTGGTGTGCCGCCCAAGCCGCCGCCGGCCACCTGTACGTTCTGTGCAGCAACGGCGTTCGTTACGTCGATTGGCGTCAACGCGTAGTTGTTCAGCTTGGTTGCGTCCAGCCAGATCCGCATGGCGAATTGCGAGCCGAACAACGTCACCGTACCCACCCCGTCGATACGGCTGATCGGGTCTTCCACCTTCGACGCCACGTAGTTAGCGAGGTCGTAACGGCCCATGGAACCGTCTGTAGAGACGAACGCCATCACCATCAAGAAGCTGCTGCTCGACTTCGTCACCTTGGAGCCAAGCTGCTGAACGGCTTGCGGCAAGAGCGGCGTTGCGAGTTGCAGCTTGTTCTGCACCTGAACCTGCGCGATGTCCGGATTCGTGCCGGCCGCGAATGTCAGCGTAATGGTGGCCGTACCAGAGTCATCACTGGTGGAAGACAGGTAGAGCAAGTGATCGAGGCCGCTCATCTGCTGCTCGATCACCTGCGTTACCGTGTTTTCCACCGTGCTGGCGGACGCACCCGGGTACGTAGCACTGATCTGAATGGCCGGCGGCGCGATGGTCGGATACTGCGCGACCGGCAAGGTGAAGATCGAAGCGATCCCCGCCAGCATCAGAATAATGGCGATCACCCACGCAAAAATCGGGCGATCGATAAAGAACTTTGCCATGAAACAGGCTCCCTTTTATTGCGCCTGATTACGCGCCTGATGCCGCGGATGCGGGTGCCGGATTGCTCGAAGCCGCCACGCCGCTTGCGCCAGCGTTTGCTGCCGCGGGGGCCGAACCGGAGGCCGCACCTGGAGCCGCGCCCGGAGCAGCACCGGATGCCGGTTGAGCCGCCTCGGCCGGAAGCTGTGCGTCGACAGGCTTCACCGTTGAACCGGGCCGCGCTTTTTCCGTCCCCTGCACGATCACGCGATCGCCCGCGTTCAGGCCGCTATCCACGACCCACTTGTCGCCGTAGGTACCCGACGTCACCAGCTGGCGCAACGCCACCTTGTTGTCCGGACCGACCACCAGCGCCGTCGGCTGGCCCTTCTGGTCGTGCGTCACGCCGACTTGCGGGACTACCAGCGCCTTGTCGTTCACGCCTTCGTCAATACGGGCGCGCACGAACATGCCCGGCAGCAGCACGCGGTCCTTGTTCGGGAAAATCGCGCGCACGGTGACCGAACCGGTGCCCTGGTCCACGCTCACGTCTGAGAACTGCAACTTGCCCGGTTCCGAATACGTACGGCCGTCTTCCAGGATCAGCGTGACCTTGGCGGCGTTGACGCCACCGGTCTGCAAGCGGCCTTCCTGGATGTCACGGCGAAGCTTCAGGCCGTCCACGCTCGATTGCGTCAGGTCGACATAGACCGGATCGAGTTGTTGAACCGTGGTGAGCAACGTGGCGGCGCTAGCCTGCACGTAAGCGCCCGGCGTGACCTGCGACAAACCTGTGCGGCCGGTGATAGGTGACACGACGTCGGTATAACCGAGGTTGATCTGCGCGGTGTCGACAGCCGCCTTGCCCGACGCGACGTCGGCTGCGGCCTGGCCTTGAGTCGCCACGGCGTTGTCGTAGTCCTGCTTGCTGACCGCGTTCGCCGCGACCAGGATCTTGTAGCGCGCCGCCAGGGCGTTTTGCGTGACCACGTTGGCCTGCGCCTTGGCGAGTGTTGCCTTGGCCGTATTCAGCGCCGCAATGTACGGCGCCGGATCGATCTTGTAGAGCCGCTGGCCCGCCTTCACTTCCGCGCCTTCCGTGAATTCACGACGCAGCACAATGCCGTCGACGCGTGCACGAACCTGGGCGACGAGAAATGCGCTCGTGCGGCCAGGCAATTCGCTCACGACAGGAACGGTGGTGGGCTGGACAGTAATGACCCCGACTTCGGGTGTCTGGGGCGGCGGTGCTGCTGGTTTTTGTCCGCAGGCTGCAAGAATTACGGCAGCCGTCGCGGCACTAATTAGGCGGAATGGAACCCGTTCGACGCGCATGGAGCGACCTCTGTCAAAGACTGAGATTGAAATAAGTGCGCGGCCGCCTTCTACGGGCGGGCCGCTACGAGCGTCTGGAGACGCTTACCAGTAGCCAGTGGGCGCAAAAACCAGTGCCCCGACTTTTCATTCGTCCGCAGCGTCTGGAGCCGTCTCTGTGTACGGCTGCCGCTGACAACGCCCTAGGGGTGGGCCACGCGGACGGACGGCGGATTGAAAGCTGTGTCGGATATTAACCGGTCAGTGCTACTTGGGCTATCGTTGGACGGATGGTATTGTATATACATTCATGAACGAACGTAAAAGAGACGTTCGTACGTGAACAAGAGCAGTGCGAGGGGAATCGTCTCGAAGGACTGGCGAGCGATGAACAAAATGTATGACGTCGCTGCAGTGCAATGTAAGACGGCGGTAAATTTACTGCTGGGCAGGATAGCTGGGACCCACGAAATAATGGTCAGACGAACCAAGGAAGAAGCGGCGGAGACGCGCAATAGTATTCTCGATGCGGCAGAACGGGTTTTCTTCGAGAAAGGCGTTTCGCGCACCACACTGGCCGACATCGCGCTGGAAGCCGGCGTCACACGCGGCGCGATCTATTGGCATTTTGCGAACAAGGGCGATCTGTTCACCGCCATGTTCGACCGCAGCCTGTTACCGCTTGATGAACTGGTCGAAGCAACGCTCGACACCAAAGAGGCCGATCCGCTCGGCAAGATCCGCGACATCTTCATCTGGTGCATGCGCAATATCGCGCTCGACGAGCAGCGTCGGCGCGTATTCGACATCCTGTTCCTGAAATGTGAGTTCGTGGAAGACATGGGGCCGGTGCGCGAACGGCATCAGACGAACATGCGCGAGGGGAAAGAGAAGATTGAGCGCGGACTGCGCAATGCGGTTGATAAAGGCCAGTTGCCGGCCTTGCTCGATACGCGCCACGCCACCACCATCCTGCACGCGCTCTTCACCGGCATTCTCTACGACTCGCTGATGTGGCCCGAGAGCATCGACCTCAAGAATGATGCGGAACGGCTGATCGATTCCTGTTTCGACGTCATGCGCTACAGCCCCCACATGCTGCTGCGTCCCGGCGAATCCCTTTAGCCGGGCGAGCCGGGCGTGGCAACGGTACTATCGCAGACCGTAGCGCTGCGCGAGAAACAGGAATATGGCGACACAGCAGACCATCGCGGCCCACGCCCATGCGGGCAGGCTATGCGGATGCGGATGGCGAGGCGCGTGTCCGGGTAGCCGGTGACGCAAGACACCGCCAATGGCGTCGGCCGTCGCCGCAGCGCGGGATTTTTGCGCTGCCGGGGTGCCGTGGCGCGAAAACGCCGCCGACATGGAGATCGGTCGCAAGAAAACATGGCGGCGTGAAACAGCCGGTTTGGGAACAACTGCCGAGGGCTGGCCATGCTTCGCGCGCACGACTTCGCAGAATTCGACAAAAAAATCGTCGGCGACTTCACGCAGCGAGTTTTCGATCTGGCGTGCCGGCAAACCTGCCAGCGGCCCGCTGAGCGTCGCCCAGACGGTGTATTCAATCCACGTCGACGCACCGTCAGCGTCCGGAATCAGCGCCACGGCGATTTGTCCGCGCAACGATCCCACGCCTTCGCCGCGCGCCTTGAAACTGAGGGTTTGCGCGTCGACATCGCCGGACTGGCCGTCATGGCGCGGCAAACGGGTTGCGTCGGCAACGTGTGCCCGGATCGCGTAGTGCGCCCGCAACGCCCCAAGCGGCACCGTCAACCTCAACGTGTATTCGCCGCCGGCAAGACGCACCAGGGATTCGCAGTTATCGATACTCGCGCGCACCAGCGCAAGATCTCCCAACGCCTCGCGCACCTGAGCGGGTTCGAGCGGAATGCGTAAGGCATCGGCTACTTCCATCGGGCCCTCCCCAACATGGCGCCCACTTTTGATTTCGACCTGGCGTTTCAGGTACCCGCCGTCTCGTCGATACGATCGATTCGCGACGGATAAAACGCCAGATAATTTTTAATTTGTGCGACGCCTTCTTTCGGCTGCTCGTAGCTCCAAACCGCGTTTTCGACCGGGCCGTCCTCCGTCAGAAGATGGTAGTGCGTCGCGTCGCCCTTGTAAGGGCAATGTGAGGTATGCGTGGATTTTGAGAGGCGCGCCATGTTGACATCGGAACGCGGGAAATAATGCACTGGATCGTGGCCCGTTTCAATCAGCGTCAATGCCGCGTGGGTGTCGGCGAACGTCACACCCTGATGAATCACGCGATGGCGTCGCGTGTTCAGCGAGATTTCAATGTGATGGGTGTCGGTGCTCATCGCGCGCTCCCGGTACTAAACAAACGAAACGGCCGCCACCGCGTTTGCAGCAACGACATAAAAAAGCCACGGGGTTTCCGGGACCCGTGGCTTTCATTATGAGACAACTTCGGGGTACTTGTACAAGCTCCGCGAACGTCTTTGCTACCTGCGCCACACATTGCGCCACACTTAAAGCAGCGCCGCGACCCTTGGTTTCATAGGCGGTTTTGCGTACGGTGGTTCATCACGGCGCGTGGTGCGTTCGATGACGGCTGTAGGTATTTGCAGGCTTACTGAATGGACCAGTGGAAATCGGCCTTTGCCTTACCGTTGCCGGCCACCGTCACCCCTTGCTTCTTTTCTGAATCCTTATAGCGGGCATAGACCGTATAGTGGCCCGGGGGGAGTTTCACCAGCATGTATGGGCCCATGGCGTCGGTCTTGAGCACCTCGGTGTTCTTTGCATCGGCAATGCGCACGTGGACGTCAGCGAGATAGTCCGACGTCGGCCCAGTGAAACGCAACGAGAGCGGCCAATGCGCCTGCTCACGAATCAGTGCGTGCGATTCGTCCAGCCCCACGCCGCCGGACGTGTACGACACGTCGCCCTGCGTCTGGACCTGCGGCAGCCCGCCACCGTTCGTGTTGCCGGCGCTGCTCATGTCGCTCGTTCCCCCGCCCGAGGTCTGGGCGAACGCGCCGCCAGCCATCCCGAACGTCATCACCGCCGCTAACACGGCAATAGACGCTTTCCTCACAGCAGGCCGGCTGTGTTTAGTTAACGTGCCAGTGTTTGTATCAGCATTTGCTTCAATCGCTGCTTTAGTCGTCTTGGTCATCGTGATCAGCTCCTTATGGACTTCAGACGCCTTCATCGGCGTTCCGCTTTTCTCCCGGCGTCCAGCACTCGATGTTTTGGGCAGTCGGGCCAAAGCGGTTCGGGAGAGAAACTATGAGCACGGTTCGTGCCTGCATCTCACCCCATTTTCCAGGGCGGCGCAGTTGCGATTCTGCGTGCCGCCCTGTTCCCGCATCGGCCGGAGTTCAGCCGACATTTCAATTACCCGGCAATCAACCCAGATCCACCGGCACGAAGATCTGCGCATCGTCGCGCTGGATCAGCAACGCGATGCTGTCGCCAGCGTGAGCCACCATGGTCTTCAATTGCTGCACGGTCGTGACAGGCTGGCCGTTGACCGCCAGGATCACGTCGCCAGCCTGGATGCCGGCGCTTTCCGCCGCGCCGCCCGACTGTTGCACGAGCAAACCACGCGACAGCGACGCACTCTGCTTCTCGTCGGGCGTCAGCGGCCGAACCGATACGCCCAGCCGTGCATCCTGCGATGCCGAATCAGCCTTGTCGCCACCGCCGGTACTCGCGGTCTTGGCGTCGGACAGCGTGCCCACGGTCACGCTCAGGTCCTTCGTAGCCTTGTCACGCCAGACCTGCACCTTCGCCGTAGTCCCCGGCGGGAGCGCGGCCACCTGCGACGGCAACGCATTCGAGTCCGCAACCGGCTGGCCGTTGACCGAGAGGATCACGTCGCCGGGCTGCAGGCCACCCTTGGCCGCCGGACCGCCCGCTTCAACCGAACTTACGAGCGCGCCATTCGGGCTTTGCAGCCCGAACGACTTCGCGAGCGTCTGATCCATACCCTGCACCGTCACGCCAAGGCGGCCGCGATCCACATGACCGGTCTTCACCAGCGCGTCTTTCACCTTCATGGCTTCATTGATCGGGATTGCGAACGAAAGGCCCTGGAAGCCACCAGTCTGCGAATAGATCATCGAATTGATGCCGATCACTTCGCCTTGCAAATTGAAGAGCGGGCCACCCGAGTTACCCGGATTCACCGGCACGTCGGTCTGGATGAACGGCGTGTAGTTTTCGTTCGGCAACGAGCGCGATTTCGCGCTGATGATGCCGGAAGTCACAGTGTTGTCGAAACCGTAAGGCGAGCCGATTGCGACCACCCACTGGCCGACCTTGCTGCCGTTCGGATCGCCAATCTTCACCGTTGGCAGGTTCTTGGCATCGATCTTCAGCACGGCGACATCCGACTGCTTGTCCGAGCCGATCACTTTCGCGCGGTATTCGCGCTTGTCCGTGGTCTTGACCGTGACGACGTTCGCGCCGTCAACCACGTGTGCGTTTGTCAGGATGTAACCGTCGCTACTCACGATAAAGCCCGAACCCAGGCTTTCGCTGGGGGTATCGGAGGCATTCTGGCCGTCGTTGCCGCCCATGCCCGGCACGCCATTACCGTAAAAGTGCTTGAAGAATTGATAGAACGGATCACTCGGATCAATCGGCAATTGCGGATTGCCGCCGTTCATCCCGCCGTTCATGCCATTGCGGCGCGACGCGGTCTTCACCACGTGTTTCGCGCTGATATTGACGACCGCCGGGCCGTAGGTTTCGACCAGGCCGGAGAAATCCGGAATACCGGTCTTCGCAGCGGCTTCGGCCGGCATCATGGCGGCTTGTGCCGGCGTGATGACCTGCGGTGCCGGGACGTTCCGGTTTCCGGCCACGTACCCCGCCGACAAGGCGACGGCAACGGCTACCGCAATGGCGCTGCGGGAAATGATTTTCGCTTTCATCGTGTGCTCCTCGGGGATGCGCTTCAGAATAAAACGAAGAGTACGAGGCGCCGCTTAAAGGGCACTTAAAGCCCGGTATTTAAGCGGCTTTGAATTCAATGGAGACGAGCAGACCGCCGCTTTTCGATTCGTCGAGCGAAACTTTCGCGTCGTGCTGCACCGCGATCCGGCGCACGATCGCGAGGCCCAGGCCGCTGCCCGCCACGTCCGTGCGCTCCCGGCTGGCGGCCATTCCCGCGCGATAAAACCGGTCGAACACACGCTCGCGTTCGTCGGCCGGGATGCCCGGGCCGGTATCGGTGATTTCCACTTTCGGGTTGCCGTCTTCTACCTGCAAGCAGACGTCTACGCGACCGCCGCTCGGCGTGTATTTCGTGGCGTTATCGATGAGATTGTTGAACATCACGCGCAACGCATTGGCGTCGCCGGAGATGGTTGCCGGTTCGCTCGCCTCGATGCCCAGGTCAACACCGCGCTGTTGCGCCACCAGCACGGACCCGCCCACGCATTCGTCGAGCAGCGCGTGGAGGTCCACCGGCTGGGTCTCGCTCTTGCCGTCAGGTTCCGAACGGGCGAGCGCCAGCAGTTGCTCGGCCAGACGCGTGGCGCGCGTGATACCCGCTTGCAGGTCGTCGAGCGCTTCCTTGCGCGACTCGTCGTCCTTCGCGCGCGCCACCAGTTGCGACTGGATCTGCACGGCGGCGAGCGGCGTGCGAAGCTCATGGGCGGCGTCGGCGACGAAAGCCTTTTGCGTGTCCAGCGCGGTCGCAAGGCGAGAGAGCAGCGCGTTCAACGCGCGCACCACGGGTACGACTTCTTCCGGCAAACGGTTGTCGGGCAAAGGCTCCAGCGCTTCGGGGTGACGCGTGTCGAGCGCGCGCGTGACGCGTTGCAGCGGCCTCAAACCCCGTCCAACAATGATCCATATCGCCATGCCGAGCAGCGGCAGAAGCACCACGAGCGGCCACAAGGTTCGCCACGCGACACCTGCTGCCAGCCGGTTGCGGATGGACAGCGGCTGCGCGAGCTGGACAACGTTATCGCCAACAATGGCGCTGTAGACGCGCCATACGCCGCGTGGCGTGGCTTCGGTTGAAAAGCCCAATTCCGCGTGCGGAGCGAGCGGGACGCGCGGGTGCGAGTAATACATGAGCACGCCGTTGCGGTTCCAGATCTGGATCACGACGCCTTCGTCGCTGTCGCTGCGCGATTGCAGCACCGACGAAAACGGCTCCGACGGCAACGCGGCCGCGATCTGTTCCAACTGGTAATCGAAGAGTTCGTTCGCTTCGGCCAGCGCCTGACGGTAGATCAGCCAGCCCGCAAACCCCACGCCGACGATTACCAGCGCCAGCAGCCAGACCAGCAGTTGGCGGCGAATGGAATGCATCAGGCTTCCTTCGACACCATGTAACCGAGTCCCCGGACATTGCGGATGAGGTCGGGCCCAAGCTTTTTACGCAGCGAATGGATGTAAACCTCGACGGTGTTACTGCCGATTTCCTCACCCCAGCCGTAGATTTTTTCTTCGAGCTGGCTCTTCGATAAAACCGCGCCCGGACGCGCCATCAGGGCTTCGAGCAGCGCGAATTCGCGGGCTGAGAGCGCTATGGGATTGCCTTCCAGCGTGACCTGGTGGCCCACGGGGTCAAGCGTTAATGCGCCGTGGCGGATCAGGGAGTCGCCGCGGCCGGCGTGGCGGCGGATCAGGGCGCGCATGCGGGCGCCCAGTTCGTCGAGGTCGAAAGGTTTGACGAGGTAGTCGTCGGCGCCGGCGTCCAGGCCTTTTACGCGGTCAGCAATGGCGTCACGGGCTGTGACAATGAGCACAGGCAGGGCGTTGCCTTTTGCTCGCAGGCTTTTGAGGACATCGAGACCGTCCCGTTTGGGCAGGCCCAGGTCCAGCAGCATGAGATCGTAAGGTTCGCCGCCTACCGCCGTCAGGGCCGCTTCACCATCCTGCACCCAGTCCACTGCGAATCCGTCGCTGCGCAGCGCCTTGCGGACGCCTTCCGCAATCATTCTGTCGTCTTCTACCAGTAGGATTCGCATCGGTTTGGGTCACGGCTTGTCTTGGCTTTGCAGCCCGGACGTTCATTCTAGCCGGGACGGGTTAAAGCGGGCTTAAAGGGGCCTTAAGACAAAGAGTGGCAGTTTCCCTCGCCCGATAGCGACGGCCCCGACGTCGGCTGACGTCGGGTAAAGCTGCGAAACCAGTTCCCCCGTCAATCGACCTTCGCGATACCGGTATCGGCGGGCATGACCGGCAGCGTTAGCGGAATCGCCCGATACCCAACGCCCGCCAGTTTCAGCTTGGCCAGTTCGCGCTGTTCCACGACGCTTTCAAAGCCCAGCCAGTCACGCGCCATCGCAAGCTTGTCCACGTGATCGGTTTCGCCGAGCTTGTAACGCTCGCCCTCGCGGTACGGCCGCTCCCAATCCGCCCGGTGCCATGCACGTTCCGCCAGTGCCAGCAAACGCGGATACACCATGTACTCGAACTGCTGGTCAGTGCGCATGACCTCCGCAAACGCCTGCCCCTGCATACCATCGATACGTACCGCCGGGCCCTTGCTCGTCAACTCGAAGGGCTTGCCATCGCGATCGGGCATCACTTCGGCGTTCTGCGGCAAATTATCGGGCGCGAGCGTAAAGACCTTGAAGCTGTCGGTCGCACGCGATCCCCAGTAATAACCGCGCTCATGCGGATCAAGGGAATAGGGGAAGTCGAAGTACAGGTAGTCGGGCAAGGCCAGCACGCCCCGATAACCCTTCGCACTCCAGGTCTGCACCGTTTCGGCTCCGCCCCAGAATAGCGGGTCCCACAACGTCACCATCACGTTCTTCGTCGCGAAGTCGTGCGGGCCGCTCGCATGCTTCAACCCGTCCTGCCAAGCCGCCATGGCCTCGATGCCGTTGGCGTTCACGAGCGTACTGACCTGACGGGCAAACCTTGACGGCAGCTCGTCCACTGAAGCAACACCGCTCTGGCGCAGCAGCGCCGCGCACATTGGCGAGCGCGCCCACGGTTTGTCCTGCGCAGCGATATTGATGCGACCCTTGTCCGCATCCGTGCCCTCGCGCGACTGAAAACCCGCGCCGAGCAAAATGTTCTTCGCTTCATCACCGCCAAAATGCCATACAGGCATGGGCACCTGCGCCTCACGATGCATCGCGGCAATCTCGCCGATCACCTTGCCGGCAAAATTCAGCGCACCGCTCGAACAAGGATTCAGATAGCTGCGGCGATCGTAGAACTGCACCGAAAGCGTTTGCGAAGTGTCGTCGGGATCGAGCAGGCGAAATGCGTTCGCGTCCTGCTCGCGGCCCAACGCATGCAGCCGTTTGTATCGCGCCTCCATGGCTACCACGGCCGCGCGCGCATGGGCCGGCATGTCGATCTCGGGAATGACCTCGATAAAACGATCGTCGGCGTAACGCAGCAGCGCGATGTAGTCTGCGCGGCTCAGGTAACCACCGCCCGAACGGTTGTCCGGGCCTGACGCGAGTTGGGGCAACAGGCAACGCTCTTCGTCGGGATCGTGGCAACGCTGTCCTCCGATTGCCGTCAGTTCTGGTAGCCCGGGAATCTCGATCCGCCAGCCTTCGTCATCGGATAAATGCAGGTGCAGGCGGTTCAGCTTGTAAGCGCTCATCTGGTCAATGAGTCGGCGCAACGTTACAGGCTGCCGGTAGTTGCGCGCGACATCGACCATCATTCCCCGATAACCGAAGCGCGACGCGTCTTCGATGGTCATCGCGGGAATCCGGCCCCCGCCAGCGGGCGTCAGCGACAACAGGGTTTGCACGCCGTAGTAGAGGCCGGCGGTATCGTAACCGTCGACTTCCGCGCCGGTGCGCCCGATCCGCAGCCGGTAACCACCGGGCACGGCGATGTCGGCCGGCAGCGAGCGTGGCGCGAGTGCGCCGGTGATCGGCAAGCCGCCATTCGCGAGGCCAAGCGTAGTGGCACGTTCACGCAGCGCGGCAACGCTCGCCGGCGGCAGATCCGGCAACGACAGATCAACGCCCGCTACATCGACTTCGCCATCGCCCGCTTGCTGCCGCATCACTGACGGCAACGCGCGTGCGGCAATCTGCTGCGCCGGGAGCGGTTCGCCACGCTCGACCATCTGACGAAACTTCTGCGCGGGCGTCATGGGGATGGTGGGTATGCCACCGGGCAGTCGATCGACGTAACGCGTCTCGTCGTCGGTGTCGTTGTGCTTGAGCACGGCGGGCTCCACACCGTCTACGACGACATAGGGCCGGGGTAAAACATCGCTGTAACGCAGCAGCCAGTATTCCGCGACGAACGGCACCTCAAGACGCTCCCCCGCGCCAAGCGATACCGCACCGGCCCGCGGTGTCAGTTCGTAGAGATCGCCCGTCAAGTGCCGCAATGAGAAGTCGGCATGATCGATCTTCAGGAGACGGCGGATGCTATGCAGATACAGCTTCCAGCCATCGCCCGTGATGCGCGTCGGTCCATCGTTCAGCAGTATCAAGCGGCCGGTCGCACAACTGGCGGAATCCGCGCCAAGGTCGGCGCACGGCACGCCTGCTTTCGCCGCGTTGTTGTTATCGATTGAAACGCGCAGCATGAGGTCCCTCGCGAGCACGTCGGCCAGCGCCCCGTTCGCAGATGTTCCGGGCACGACGTAACTTGCAGGAAGAGGAGGGACCGGAGACAAGGCAAACACAGGCAACGTGGCCGCCATTGCCAGCGCTCCAATCATCAAGGTGATTCGATTCATGATTTCATCCCTTCAAAAAGTCTTGCTGTAGGACGCGATGATCTTCACGTCGTTGCGGTCGGACTTCCCATAGAAGCCATTGGTACGCAAACGCGCGGGAAAGACGCCGATGCCAACGCCTTTGAATGGCCCTTCCTTCACGTCGTAGGTCACGCTCAGGTCAATCTCGTTCGCCGACGTATTGCTGCGTCCCGGATTTTTGATCGCCCACCCGTGAATGCCGCTGATACCGACCGCAAGACCCGGCATGCCGACATACGACCCGATCTGATAAGACGCCGCGGCCTTGAGCACCCGCGTGCCGTCCCAGACGAAGTCATCGAGCTGGCCCCATGTCTGGATCTGGTTGCGGTTGTCGCTGTTCGCCCATGGCGTCAGGCGAAAATTCATCTCGCCCGAGTCGGGCGCATGAGTGACGCCGAAACCCAAACTGACCGTGAAGGGTCCAGTGGCGTAGCCCACGCTGGTGCTCGCGTGCCATTCGTCACGTGGCGTGGCGCTCGGCCCCAGCGCGGCTTCGTAGCGACCCCACAGCGCGTAGCCCGTTGCTGTCACCGTGCCGCTATCGGCGATCCGCCAGGCGCGCGTGGCGGCTACCTGCGCATTGCGGCGATAACGACGGCCCTCGCCCACGCCCGCGTCGACGGAGCTGTCGGCACTAGCCTCGTAGCGAATGCCGACGCTGTGCACGAAGTCGATCCGGCTGGCCGTGCCGTCGTACTGATCGCGGTTCTGATGCCACGCGTTGGTCATCGGCCGGAACCGGTTGTCCCATTCGTTGCGAAACTGATCGGCGAGGCCGTAGCCAACTTCCCAACCCGCCACGCGGTACTTCAACTCCACGCCGCGGTACGCGTGCGAATGCAGGCCACCCGACGTTCCCAGCGTACCGACACTGATTGGCGTGTAACCGGCGCGCACTTGCCATCCGTCGCCGGTCGCTGTACTGCGCCATTTCAGCGCGGCTTGTGCAAGCGTTGCGTAGGTTTTATCGGCGCCGTCCCGATAGTCGTGGTACAGCACTTCCGATTGACCGGTACCCGGAGCGAGCCGCATATTCGTAAAGCCGGACAGATCCGCGCCGACAAAACCCCAAGGTCCGGCCGCATAGCCCGAGCGCCAGTCCAGGCCCAACGAGAGCGCATCGACATGGATATCGCCGGCGTGGTCGGTCGCATGTCGATTTCTCGAATAAAACGTTGTACTGACGGTCGTCTCCGATTTTGAGAAAAGACTCGGCACCTCTTCCGAGATCCAGGGCCGCGTCGTGCCGCGCGTCAGTTCATCGTCTTCGAGCGCATCGGGCGCTGCCCATGCCGATGTGTCACAAACTGTTGTTAGTATTGCAAAACAAATTAATCGAACCTTTGCCACATCGCCTCCGTCGTTGCGGTTACCGCCAGCAATTCACCTGAACGCAGAAGACTATCCGGTCGCAAAATGGTATTCAAGTGGTATTAATTTGAGATAGAGATCAAAGTTGAGCAACGTCTTGACCGGACCGCTTCGATAAAAAAACGGCGGTGCTGGTAACCCAGCACCGCCGTCAAATTTCAATAAAGGATTCGCCTTCCTCAACGCCCTGCGCTAAACCCATCGAAGAACGCGCGCGCATTCACCTCCAGCGTATCGATGTGATACCCACCTTCCTGCACAATCAATGTTGGCAAGTTCAGCGCACCAATCGCGCAGCCCAGCTTGCCGAATCCTTCGGTCGTCACCGCGACCATCGATTGAGGATCGTCCTTGTAGATATCGAAGCCCAGCGCCAGCACAAGCACGTCCGGCTGGAAGCGCTGAAGCACGCGCGCGGCGGTATCGAGGGAATCGAAAAACACATCCTCCGATGACCCGTGCGGCATCGGCAAATTCACGTTGTAACCTTCACCGGCCGCCTCGCCGCGTTCGTCATCGAAGCCGGCTACGACCGGATAGAAGTTCGTCGGATCACCGTGAATCGATACATACAGCACGTCGCTGCGATCGTAGAAAATCTCCTGTATGCCCTGGCCGTGGTGCATGTCGGTATCGAGGATGGCGACGCGGCCGACCTTCGCACGCAGCGCCTGCGCCGCGATCGCCGCGTTGTTCAAATAGCAAAACCCGCCTGCCGCTTCAGCCCGCGCATGATGCCCCGGCGGCCGGCACAATGCATACGCCTCACGTGCGCCGTCCAGGATCGCGTTCGCGCCGCCAAGCGCGCTTTGCGCGGACCAGTAGGCGGATTCGTAAGTGTCCGGGCCGATGGGGCAACTGCCATCGGCGAGATAACGCGCCGCCTGCCCAAGCACGCCGCGCAGCGGATTGTTCTCGCGGATGTACACATTCGACATCACTTCGTCGCCCCATTCGGCCGACACCTTCTTCCACTCGCGATGCGCCTCCTCAAGGAAGCGCAAGTAGTTCATGCCGTGCACCGCGGCGAGCGGCGCAGCGCCAAAGTCGGCGGGTTCGCGGACATCGAAACCCATGGCCTTCGACGCCTCGACCAGCCGCAACGCACGCTCCGGAATCTCCTGCGGCGTGCGCATCTGGCCGCGTGAAAGGTACGTGCGCGGATGATGTTTGAGCTGCGAAGGATGGAAGTAAGT
This sequence comes from Caballeronia sp. SBC1, assembly GCF_011493005.1. Taxonomy (NCBI): domain Bacteria; kingdom Pseudomonadati; phylum Pseudomonadota; class Betaproteobacteria; order Burkholderiales; family Burkholderiaceae; genus Caballeronia; species Caballeronia sp. SBC1. The sequence goes on along the minus strand of NZ_CP049156.1, from coordinate 755,672 downwards.
CAGCATTGTCGGGTCCTTGTTACGCGGCTACCGTCGCGCCAATCACCGCACGCGCCAGTACCGCATTGATCAAAACATTCGCGCCGCAGGTGACGTCTTCGGGGAGCGCATCCTCTGCTTCGTTGTGCGAAAGGCCATCTACGCACGGGATGAAAACCATGGCCGTGGGCACATGCCGCGCGAGGTGGATGGCGTCGTGACCCGCGCCGCTGACAATACGCTCGTAGGCATAGCCGAAGCCTTTCGTGGCTTCTTCCACGAGATCGACGCACGCGGAATCAAAAGGCGTGGCGGGGCTTTTCCAGTAGGTCGAAATCTCGGCTTCAAGCCCACGATCCGCGGCGATCCTGCCCAAAGCCGCGCGGACTTGGCGTTCCATCGCGTCGATCTGTTTGTCGTCGGGATGACGCAGGTCGACGGTGAACGCAACGCGCCCCGCAATAGTGTTACGCGATGAATTCGGCACGTCCACCTGACCGATCGTAACCAGACCCAACGGCGCGAAACGTTGCGCGATGGCTTCGAGTTCCAGCGCCATCGCCGCGCTCGCAAACAACGCGTCCTTCCGATACGCCATCGGCGTCGTGCCGGCGTGCGCGGCAACGCCCGTCACTTTGACATCAAGCCAGCGGATAGCCTGTCCGCCGGTGACAACACCAATAGGATTGCCGTGGCTCTCCAGGATTGGCCCTTGTTCGATATGCGCCTCGAAATACGAATCGACATGTTGCACGCCGAGGCCGCGTGTTCCCACGCAACCAATTTCGTTTAAAGCATCCTGCAACGTCACGCCCCCGGCGTCCTTCGTCTGCAGCGCAGTGTCCAGCGGCGTCGCACCGACAAACACCGCCGAGCCGAGCATGGCCGGCGTGAAACGCGCGCCCTCTTCGTTCGTCCACGAGACAATCTCGATGGGCTTCTCGGTCACCACGCCATGATCGTTCAGCGTGCGCACTACTTCGAGCGCGGCCAGAACGCCATAGACGCCATCGAAGCGACCGCCTTCCGGCTGTGTGTCCAGATGACTGCCGATCAACACGGGCTTCGCCTTCGCTTCCGTTCCTTCACGACGCGCGAACAAGTTGCCGACTTCATCGGTACGCACCGTCATTCCTGCTTCGCCGCACCACGCGGCGAACAACTCGCGCCCGCGACGGTCTTCTTCCGTCAACGCAAGGCGGCGTACGCCGCCCTTGGGCGTCGCGCCGATTTGCGCCATCGCCATCAGGGTTGCCCACAGGCGCGGGCCGTCGATTTTCAACATGATTCGTTATCCTCTTGATTCAGCGAACAGCCAGCGCTTCCGGGGCATCGGCGCGACGATGTTTCAGCGCATCAAGCGCGACAATCGACAGCAGCGAAACCCCGGCGAGACACGTATAAAACACCGCCAGCGGCCACCATTGCCCCGTAAATTTGTGCGCAAGCCAGGTGCCCACGAGCGGCGTCAAACCGCCCGCAATCGCGCCGCAGACCTGATACGAAATCGAAATCGCCGAGTACCGCACGCGCACCGGAAACACGCCGCTGACAAAACCCGCGATCACCGAATAAAAGCTAGCCATGCAGACCACGGCAATAGCGATGCCGATAATCATCGACACCATGTTGCCGCTCTGCACGAGGATGAACATGGGATACGGCGAGATCATCGCGCACAGAGCTGTGAGCTTCAGGAAGCGCGCGCCGCCGATCTTTTCGGCCAGCAATGCGGCCAGCGGCTGCGTGAGAAACTGGATGATCGCGACGGCAAACAGGCAATCGAGAATCAGCGATTTCGTCACGCCCACATATTGCGTGGTGTACGAAATCATGAAGGTATTGGTGAAATACACGCCGGCAATGCCAATCGTGTTCGCGCCAATGCAGAACGCGACCAGCGCGCCCGACGAGCGGAACACTTCGGCAATCGGCAATTCCACCGTGCGCTTGGACAACTTCTCGCGCTCGAATTCCGGTGACTCGTTCACGCCCATGCGGATCAGGATGCCAACCACCAACAACACCGCGCTCACCAGGAACGGCAGGCGCCAGCCCCACGCGATGAACTCTTCATGCGGCATCGATGTCACCGCACGAAACGCGATCAGCGACAGAATCAGCCCAGCCGGGCTGCCGAGTTGCGCGAACGACGCGAAAAACGTCCGCCGACCCTTCGGCGCGTGTTCAGCCGCCATCAACACAGCCCCGCCCCACTCGCCGCCGACCGCTATGCCCTGCACCACGCGCAGCAACACGAGCAACACCGGCGCAAGCACGCCGACCTTCGCATAAGCGGGCAGCAACCCGACGCACACGGTCGCGACACCCATCATCATCAGCGTGGTCATGAGCGCTTTCTTGCGGCCGATCTTGTCGCCGAGATGGCCGAAGATCACCCCGCCCAAAGGCCGCGCGAAGAACCCGACGGCGAACGTGGCGAATGACGCCATTGTGCTGATGAACGGATCATGCGACGGGAAATATAGCTCGCCGAACACAAGCGCGGCGGCGGTGGCGTAAATATAAAAGTCGTACCACTCGATCATCGTGCCGATGAAAGCGGCGGTCGCCGCGCGCACGGGCTGGCGAGTCGGACTGGATGCTGGGGTCACGGTGTCTCCTGATTCGCTTGTGTTAATGCAAATGGTCAGGGAGTTTTATCGCCAGCCATAAAACATTAGTCCAATTTCGATTTATTATTCGCGATATAAATCTGGCTAATACCTCTTCCTGTGCACCGGACCTCTCTATGACCCAGCGGCGTATGGATATCGCGCGGTTTCTCAACGACCGGCTCGACTGGAACCTGCTGCGGACCTTCCTGGTCATCATGCAGGAGCGAAGCGTGAGCCGCGCCGCCGCGCGCCTGCATCTCACGCAGCCGGCGGTGAGCCAGGCGCTCAAGCGCCTGGAAGACACGCTCGGGCGCAACCTGATCCAGCGTCGCGGCCCGCACTTCGAGCCCACGCATGCGGGCGAAGAGGTCTACCGGATCGCAAGCGATATCTACGGCCATATGTCGAGGCTCGAAACCGAGCTGGATGACCGCAGCGAGGACATTACCGGTTCGATCCGGCTGCTCACGGTGAGCCGCATCGATTCAGGCGTGTACGACGAGTTTCTCAGCGAATTCCACCGGACTTATCCGCGTATCGACCTGCATATCGAGGTGATGCGTTCCTCGGACATCATTTCGTCGCTTCTGCAAAAGACCGCGACGGCGGGACTCAGCTTGTGCCGCACGCCCATCGATAAACTCGAGCAACGCTGTTTCCTGCGTCAGCGATATGCCATTTTTTGTGGGCGGCACCATCGCTTGTTTGGTCGGCACGGGTTGTCCATGGAAGATTTGCTCGCGGAGAACTTCGTGTCATTCACGAGTGATCAAATTGGCGACAGTTTGTCGCCGCTGACCGTCTTTCGCGACCAGCGCGGGTTCACGGGACGGATCGTGGCGGCGTCGCCAAGCCTGGACGAAGTGCGTCGGCTGATCTTCGCGGGATACGGCATTGGCTGCCTGCCCGAGCACATTGTCCGCGACGACCTTACGCAGCAGCGCCTGTGGCGTTTGCCGCCGGAAGAGGGTCTGGTCGATGTCGACGTCGATCTGCTTTGGCATCGCGGACGCAAGATGAACGCAGCGGAACAGGCGTTCCTCGATGGCATGGAGCGCACCATGCAGCGTTATTCGCTGCCCGAACGGCTGGCGCCGCGCTGAGCCTCAAGTGAAATGCAGGGCCTCGACCAAGCGCGCGCTACCGGTTGAAAGCCCGCAAACCTTAAACCGTAAGCAGAAGCCCCATACAATAGCCGCACCGCTCGGGGCACCCTCGTCCCGCACTCCGCAAAACCGCACCACATCACGACATCACACTCCGACCACATGTATAGAGCACCGTTTTTGCACAGGAAAAATCCACTTGCCAAACGTTGGCGCACAGCCGCGACCCTGGTTATAGCCGCAGCCACTTTCACCTTCGCGATGAACGCGCCTGTCGAGGCTCGCGGCGGTGGCGGCCCGAAGGCGGAAGCACAGAAACAACCGCCGAAACACGCAGCGGCGAAGAAGTCCAAGTTCCAGCGCGCCGCCGTTCAATTTGTCCCGGCCGGCCCGCTTCCCGCCACTGTCATGGCGGCGCTGGCACGCGCCCACGTGCCGCTTTCATCGATGAGCGTGGTGGTCGAGCGGATTGGCGGCGGTGGCGTGCCGCTCGTCGCGATCAACGCCAACCAGCCGATGATGCCCGCCTCCACCATGAAGCTGGTCACCACATACTCGGGCTTGTCGTTGCTGGGCCCGGACTATCGGTGGAAAACCACGGCCTACGCCGACGGTCAAGTCGATGCCAGCGGCATCCTTCACGGCAACCTGTACATCCAGGGCACCGGCGACCCGAAACTCGTGCCTGAAGAACTCATCGACCTGGTGGACCAGATTCGCCGCAACGGCATCACGGGCATTGACGGTTCGCTCGTGCTGGACAAACGCTACTTCGATACCTCCACGCGCGATCTCCCCGCCTTCGACTCCGACGAAAGCGCCCCCTACAACGTCGGCCCGGACCCGCTGCTGTACGCGTTCAAGTCGCTGTCGTTCACGCTGACGCCGAGCTCCGACGGCCAGGTTGCAATCGATGTGCTGCCGCAACTCGCACAGTTGCAGATCGACAACGAACTCAAGGTCACGCGCGGCGCTTGCGCGGGCTCGCTGCCGGCGGCGTCGCCGAGCGTGGCGCAAACCACGGGTGGTTTTGTGCAGGCGTCGTTTATAGGCGACTATCCGCTGCGCTGCGGCCCGCGCACCATCAACGTCGCCGCGCTCGATCACTCCACGTTCTTTGCCGGCGGTTTCCTCGCCCTCTGGAAACAAGCGGGCGGCACCTTCAACGGCAGCACCCGCGAAGGCCCGACGCCGGTCAGCGCGCGGCTGGTCGGCACGCACCGCAGCCCGGTGCTGTCGGACATCGTTCGCGACATCAACAAGTTCAGCAACAACGTGATGGCGCGCAACCTGTTCCTGACCATTGGCGCCGCCATGGGCAAACCGCCCGCGACGACCCAGAAATCATCGGCGGCAATCGAGGCGTTCCTGCATCGCAGCGCGCTGCCGATGACCGGCCTCTATCTCGATAACGGCTCGGGCCTGTCGCGCGAAGAACACATCACGGCGCAATCGCTTGCCGACCTGCTCACGGCGGCAAATTCAAGCCCGGTGGCACAGGTCTTCATGGAGTCGCTGCCCATCGCGGGCGTGGACGGCACCATGCGCAACCGGCTCACCAACGCGGGCGCGGGCGGCAATGCCCACATCAAGACGGGCACGCTGCGCGACGTGCGGGCCATTGCCGGCTACGTGGGCGCGGAGAACGGCGAGAGCTACGTGGTCGTGAGTTTCATTAACGATCCGCGTGCCGAAGCGGCTCGGGCGGCGCATGACGCGCTGCTCGAATGGGTGTATGAAGGCGCGCGTCGCACGGGGTCGGCTGAATAAATGGCCAAATGAAAGCGTTCCTTGCCAACTTAGAACCCGAGGACGCGCGGTCTGCAAGCACAGGCAAACCCTCGTAGGAAACAACCTCAATTCCTCTTAAAGATTCGGTAAGCTATCGCCACGCCAAGCCGACGACACGCATTGTTCGCAGCGCGTGTCGTTTGAAGCCAGCGCTCAGCGGAAAGCCAGCCGACAGCAACCTCGAAGCGGCGTGCAGACCACATGACCAGATAAACGAGGAACGAGGAGATGAAGTCGATGAAACCCGCCCTGACGAAACCTGCCGCGCGTCAAACGCGCTGGCTGCTCGCCGTCCAGACCGCTACTGCGTGCGCCGCGCTTGCCATGCTGGCCGCGTGCGGCGGCAGCAGCAATAACAGCAACAACACGCCCGCGGGCGGTGTGACACTGCAAGTGGTGTCGTTTGGCGACAGTCTCTCGGACGTCGGCACGTATGCGCCGGTCGCAACGGCAAACTTCGGCGGCGGCCGCTTCACGACGAATCCTGGCCAGATCTGGACCCAGAATGTGGCGCAGTATTACGGCGGCACGCTGACGGCGGCGAACACCGGCGGCTTCGGCATCCCGCTTTCGCCGGCCAGCGGTTTGGGCTACGCACAAGGCGGCTCACGCGTGACACTGCAGCCGGGAGTTGGCCACGCCACGCCGGGTACGGCGAACTCGGATTACTCGCAGGCCACCACGATCCCGATCAACGACCAGGTGACCCAATATATTGGGTCGCATGGCTCGTTCAACGCCAACCAGCTCGTGCTGGTGAACGGCGGCGCCAACGACATCTTCTACAACCTGACCGTGGAGCAGGCAACCGCCGCCGGCATCCAGGCCCAGCTCGCCGCGGGAACCATCACGCCGGCGCAGGCACAGGCAGCGGGCGCCGCTGCGCAGACTGCCGCGACGACCGCCATCAGCCAGGCGGCAATCGACCTGGCAACGGTCGTCGGCCGGGTGGTTCAAGCCGGTGCTACGCATGTGGTGGTATCGACGGTTCCTGACATCGGCGGATCGCCGCTGGGCTTGGCCAGCGCCGATCAAGGCGTGACCTTCTCGCAAGTGACGCAGTTGTTCAACGGCACGCTGCAAGGCGCGCTGCAGCAGGCCGGCTTGTTATCGAAGGTGATCTACGTCAATGCGTACACTTGGGTCGACGGCATCCAGGCGAACTATCAGGCGAACGGCTTCACGGTATCGAATACGGGTACGGCCTGTAATCTCAACGCGATGATCGCAGCCGCGACCAAGCTGGGCGAGCCAGACCCGAGCGCATTCGGCACGTCACTGTTCTGCTCGCCGCAAACCTACACGGTGGCCGGCGCGGACCAGACGTATATGTACGCCGATACTGTCCACCCGACCACGCATCTGCACGCACTGTTCTCCACATACGTGGAGCAGCAGATTGCTGCAAGCGGGCTGGGGAAATAAGCGCGGCTGGATGAGCGCGTGAAATAAAAAATGCCCGGTCGACGAAGACCGGGCATTTTGCTTTTGGGGGGCGTTCTCGTCACAGTCAAACCGTGGAATTCTTGCCCTACGCGACCACGCGCGCGTTCAGATACTTTTAGCTATCTCAATTATTTAGGTCGCGTAGACCCATGATTCGAAAGGTTTTCGCTGTTCTCGCCGTGCGAAACGCCGGCGAGTCGCCCGTCTACCCCTGCTCTTCAAACGCCGCCGCGGCACGCCCAAGCCGGTCGTTCACCGCGCTCCATTCCGCCGATACCGGCAGCGTCTCGATCAAAATCCTCTCGACATCGGCGCAATCGAGCGCGCGCAGCAGACCGTACAGCTCGCGTGCGTAAGACTGCGGATCGTCAGGTGCGGCAACGAAATGCACGTTCGGCGCGTCCGACCATTTACCCGCGCTGGATGCCCGCGCGACCAGCGCCAGCTTCTTGCCGGCATCCAGCGGATGCGCCGCGAGCAACGGTTCCAGCGCCGCGAACGGCAACAAGCTGAGCGGCGTGCGCGGCGCGTAATGCGCCTTCAGCGTGCCGGAGGCGCGCGGCGCGCTGGCGTCGGAGCCATCGGGCAAACGTGGCATCACGCCAAGCACATCGGCAATCTCCAGCGGACTCACATGTCCCGGCCTGAGCAACGCGGGAAAACCACGCGATAAATCCAGAATCGTCGATTCGATGCCCACCTTCGCTGCCCCGCCATCGAGCACATGCACGCTTGCGCCGAATTCATCGCGGACATGTTGCGCCGTGGTCGGGCTGACATGTCCAAACCGGTTCGCCGATGGCCCCGCCACGCCGCCATGACCATCGCGCATTGTGCTGAACGTGGCGAGCAACGCCTGCGCGACCGGATGCGACGGGCAACGGATCGCGACAGAATCCTGCCCGCCGCTGACGGCCGCCGGCACGTGCGCCGCACGCTTCAAAATAAGCGTGAGCGGACCGGGCCAGAAGGCGTCGATCAGTTTCTGCGCATCGGCTGAAAGCGATTCGACCCAGTACGCCGGATCGCTGCCGGGCGCGAGATGCACGATCACCGGATGATTCGATGGCCGCCCTTTCGCCGCATAGATCCGCGCGATAGCCTCGGGATTCTGGGCATCGGCGCCCAGTCCGTAGACGGTTTCAGTCGGAAACGCGACGAGTTGGCCCGCGTCGAGCAACGCGGCGGCCTCCTGAATCTGCGCGACGGTGGGAGCTTCGAAAGTCATCAAGGTTAATCCAGCGCAATGTGCAGCATGCGGGCGCAATCGCGCGCCGCCGTGCGCACTTCTTCCAGCGTAGCCCCGGTGAAATTCACGTGGCCCATCTTGCGGCCGGGCCGCGCCTCCTCCTTGCCGTACAGATGCAGCCGCGCGGTCGGCAACGCGATCACGTCATGCCACGGCGGCGTGCACGCTTTCGCGCCTTCGAACCAGACATCGCCGAGAATATTCAGCATCGCGGCCGGCGAATGCTGGCGTGTATCGCCGAGCGGCATGCCGGTCATTGCCCGGACTTGCTGCTCGAACTGGCTGGTGGCGCAGGCATCGACGGTGTAGTGACCGGAATTGTGCGGACGCGGCGCCATTTCATTGGCGATCAGCGTGCCGTCTTCCAGGATAAAAAACTCCACGCACAGCACGCCGACGTAATCCAGCTTCGCGGCGATCGTAAGCGCGGCGTCCTGCGCCTGGGCGACGAGCGCGGGCGATGCGTCCGGCGCGGGCACCACGGTTTTTGCCAGAATGCCGCTGACGTGCTGGTTCTGCGCGAGCGGAAAAACGGCCGACTTCCCGTCGCCCGCCCGCGCGATCAGCACGGACACTTCGAACTTGAGCGGCATGCGCTTTTCTAGCACGCAAGGCACGCCCGCGAGCGACCCATAAGTGGTGCGCACTTCGTCAACGTTGCGCACGCTTGTCTGGCCTTTACCGTCGTAGCCGAGGCGTGCCGTCTTCAGAATGCCCGGCAGCACGGCGGCGATTTGCTCGTCGCTCAAAGCGGCCAACGCCTCGGGCGACTCGATCACCACATGCGGCGCCACCGGCACGCCTGCGCTCGCGATGAACCGTTTCTCCGCCACGCGATCCTGCGCGATCGCCACGCACCGTCCGGCAGGGCTGACGAACGTGGTTTTCGCGAGGAAATCGAGGCTGGCGGACGGCACGTTCTCGAATTCCGTCGATACCGCCGCACACAAGCGTGCGAGTTCGGTGAGCGCGGATTCGTCGTCGTAGGCGGCGCGGATGTGTTTATCCGCGACGGAACCTGCCGGACTCGTCTCGTCCGGATCGAGGACCGCCACGCGATAGCCCATGGACTGCGCGGCGAAACAGAACATGCGGCCGAGCTGGCCGCCGCCGACCATGCCGAGCCATGCGCCCGGCTGGATGGGAGAACTGGGTTGGGTGTGTGCGTTCATCTTGTGGGGTCGGTCAGTCGGTCTCGGGCCGGAAATAGTGCCGGAGGTGTTACGTGAAACTGCTGCGTTTATAGCGGCGGGAGGACCATGGCGTGCGCCGCGTCGTTCTGGCGCGCGCGGAATGCCGCGAGTTTGTCAGCATAGGCGGTTTGGGTGACAGCGAGTATGGAGACCGCGAACAACGCCGCGTTCGCCGCGCCCGCCTCGCCAATAGCGAACGTTGCCACGGGCACGCCCTTGGGCATTTGCACGATCGAATGCAGCGAATCCACGCCCTTCAAATATTTGCTCGATACCGGCACGCCCAGCACCGGCACGGTGGTTTTGGCGGCGAGCATGCCCGGCAGATGCGCCGCGCCGCCCGCCCCCGCGATGATCACCGCGAGGCCCCGCTTACGCGCGCTTTCGGCGTAGGCGAACATTTCGTCGGGCATGCGGTGCGCCGAGACGACCTTGGCTTCGTAAGGCACACCGAATTCCTGAAGGATCGCGACCGCATTTTTCATCACGTCCCAGTCGGAACTGGAACCCATTAACACGCCGATCAACGGTGCGTCATGCGTGTGGGCCGCGGCGGCGGTCTGGACTTCGCTCATCGTGCTGCATTCCTTTGGGGGTGGACAGGCCTTCGCGGCCTTTTTCGGGTGATGCGGATTGATAGCTTTCCGGCCATTATGGAACGGCTTTCTGGGCTGGGCGCTGCATGACCTGAGGCACGGATGCGTTGATTGCCGGCGGCTTTGTTGCCTTTGCCGCGGGCACGCCACCGAAACCAGGCCGCCGTAGCGAGCGCAATCGTGCGCCGGCCCGGCCGCCTGAAGCTTTACGCCAGCGACTGCCCGGTCAACCGTTGCAGCGCTTCTTCGTATTTCTCGGCTGTTTTCGCGATCACGTCTTCGGGCAACTTCGGCGCCGGAGGCGTTTTGCCCCACGATTGCGTTTCGAGCCAGTCGCGCACGAATTGCTTGTCGAACGATGGCGGGTTCGTGCCGACCTGATACCCGTCCGCCGGCCAGAAACGTGACGAATCCGCCGTCAGCACTTCGTCCATCAGGAACAGCTCGCCGCGCGTGTCCAGCCCGAATTCAAACTTCGTATCCGCGATGATGATGCCGCGCGTCGCCGCGTACTCGGCTGCTTCCTTGTACAGCTTGATCGAAATCTCGCGGATGGTCGCCGAGAGTTCCGTGCCGATCCGCCGTTCCATTTCATCGTAGGTGATGTTTTCGTCGTGATGGCCCATTTCGGCCTTGGCTGCCGGCGTGAAAATTGGCTCGGGCAGCTTTTCGGCGTTTTTCAGGCCGGGCGGCAATTCCACGCCGCAGACCGAACCTGTTGCCTGATAGTCTTTCCAGCCGCTGCCGGCCAGATAACCGCGTACGACCGCTTCCACCAGGATTGGCTCCAGGCGCTTTACCACGACGGCGCGGCCTTTGACCTGATCGGCTTCATCGGCGGCGACGACTGTTGCCGGATCGATGCCCGTATTGTGGTTTGGCACGATGTGCGAGAGCTTTGCGAACCAGAAATCGGCCATCTGGTTCAGGACGCGACCCTTGTTCGGAATGGGCTCACCCATGATCACGTCGAACGCCGAGAGGCGGTCGGTCGTGACGATCAGGAGTTTGTCGGTGCCGACTGCGTAGTTGTCGCGGACTTTGCCGCGCCCGAGCAGGGGCAACGATTTCAGCGTGGATTCGTACAGCGGGGAATGTGAGGTGGACATTGTCATCTACCGGAAAAGTGCCGCAAATCAGGCTGAGAGAAAAAACCAACACGCCGTTCCCCGGAATTGCGGGAACGGCGGTTCGTGTCGGCTGGCCCTGTCGAGCGCCCGGGGTCAGCCTTGGTATTCATTGGCGTAAGATGCCCGGCGCGAAACCGGGCGACAAACGCGACTCAACGCCATTGTAAACGCGTCGGACGGACGACTTGTTTTTGGTTCATCGACGGTGGGGCTGCGGGCGACATCGTCCGCAGCCTCACCGAGGAAGGTTATCTCAAAAAAGCCGTCCAGCGGGCCATTCAAACGCCTGCCTGGACTTATGACTCAACTGATTGCCCAACTTATGGAAATCAGGCCGTCACGCACACAGATCACCAAGATCACCAAGATCACCAGGGCCAACAACTTTAGTATCAAATGAACAGACCAGCACGCGTGAGGCCGTGCTGGTCTGTGGGTGATCGTGCTTGCCCGAGAGCGTTGGGGGCGAAGCGTGTTCGTGTCAGGATTCGCGAGAAGGAGGGGTTCACACATCCATCGTTCTGGCGAGCACCGTGCTTTTCGGGAACCACAAGCGCCCCGCTTGCACGCTGTGGACACTTATGAGCCCTCGTTCTGAAAGCGTTTTCTTTGCTTCGTTTCTTTGTCGCTAAGGACCAAGAAATGACGTGCCGCCACGCACAGTGGCTAATAGTGATAAAGAAAACATCCGACTCACGCGGACCACTAAGGCTGAGAGCAGCAACCCGGCATTGACCCCGACCGCTAACCCCGGACCCTGGCAACTCAGCCCTCCCCCCGACCGACCGCCCGCCCCCGAAACTCACCCCGCCCAAACCCGTCCACCGGTGCGAACGACCCAAACAGTGCGAACGAAAAACTTAAAACGGATCTCCTACCCGCACAATCTTCATCGCGTTAGTCCCGCCGGCCTGCCCCATCGGCTCGCCAACAGTCAACACGACCATATCGCCGCGAGCGGCATACCCCTTCGATACCACCACTTCCAACGCCTGCTGAAGCGCGATATCCCGGTCCGAATTCGTATCCAGGTGCAACGAAGTCACATTCCGATAAAGCGCCATCGTCCGCTCACTCCCCACCCGCGGCGTCAGCGCAAAAATAGGCACATGCGACCAATGCCGCGACATCCACAACGCCGTCGCCCCCGACTCGGTCAAAGCCACAATCGCCTTCGCACCCAAGTGGTAAGCCGTGAACAACGCACCCATCGCAATGGATTGATCAATCCGCGTGAACGTGCGATCAAGGAAATCCTTGTCAAGCTCGCTCTGCTCAGACTTCTCAGCCTCCAGGCAAATGGCCGCCATTGTCTCGATAGTCGTCACCGGATACTTACCCGCCGCCGTCTCCGCCGACAACATCACCGCATCGGTACCGTCCAGCACCGCATTCGCGACATCCGACACTTCAGCACGTGTGGGCACAGGCGCATGGATCATCGACTCCATCATCTGGGTCGCCGTAATCACGAACTTGTTCGACTCACGTGCCATGCGGATCATGCGTTTTTGCAACGCCGGCACCGCCGCATTACCCACTTCCACCGCCAGGTCACCGCGCGCAACCATGATGCCGTCCGAAGCATCAAGAATGCCCTGCAACGCCGGAATGGCTTCCGCACGCTCGATCTTCGCAATCATCTTCGGCTTGATGCCATACGGCGCGCCCGCGATGTTCGCCAGTTGCCGCGCCATCTCCATGTCCGTCGCGTTCTTCGGAAACGATACCGCCACAAAGTCCGCACCAATCGACATCGCGGTCTTGATGTCCTCCATGTCCTTCTCGGTCAACGCCGGCGCCGTCAGGCCGCCGCCCTGACGGTTAATGCCCTTGTTGTTCGAAAGTTCACCGCCCACTTTCACCGTGGTATGAATCTCTTCGCCAATCACGCGGACAACATCGAGCACGATCAACCCGTCGTTCAGCAACAGCACATCGTTCGCGCGCAAGTCGCGCGGCAGATCCGGGTAATCCAGGCCAACTCGTTCGTCATTGCCCAACTCACAACGCGCGTCGAGGATGAACGAATTACCCGCGATCAACATGACCTTGCCGGTTTCGAACTTGCCCACGCGAATCTTCGGGCCTTGCAGATCGGCCATCAACGCAACTTCACGGCCGCATTGCTTGGCGGCGTCGCGAACGTATTGCGCGCGCTGACGATGGTCGTCGGCAGTGCCGTGCGAGAAGTTGAAGCGGACCACGTCGAGACCCGCCTGCATCATTTGCAGCAGGATCTCAGGGGTGCTGGAAGCGGGGCCGATAGTGGCGACAATCTTTGTAGCGCGATGCATGGAACTCCTCGTCTGGGTGGTATCGCCTGGGACAGCGCTGCGAGTACGGTGTGCCGACGGGGATGAAGATGTCTCCGCCTGCGAACGCGCGCCAGCTTGGGCCGGCGTCGCTTTGTGATGACTATTCGATATCTGTCCGGCGACCGGAATCAGCGACGCACTCGCGCCACCAATCATGACCACCGTTTCCTGCTTGAGACTGGCGCCACGCCGCGTAGACGCCGTCGCGCCACGCCGGGGCTTGCTCGCGGCGCGTGCCGGGTTGGACTTCGCGCCCGCCATCGCGCCAGCCCCAACCTGTGCCGACACTTGCGCAACAGCATCGGTGGCGGAAGGCTCCGAATGAAGGTCAGCGTCACCGGAACCAGCCGCGGCACGCACCTCGGATTTAACCTCGGCCGCCCACTCTTTAATGTCGGCGGCAAGTATGGATACAGGACGATCGCTCTTCGACGTGGCTCGTTTCATGGGCTCAGGCCCGCGATTCGAGCACTTCCACCGCCGGCAACGTCTTGCCTTCCAAAAACTCCAGGAACGCCCCGCCGCCTGTCGATATGTAGCTGATCTTGTCGTGGATGCCGTACTTTTGGATGGCCGCGAGCGTGTCGCCGCCCCCTGCAATCGAAAACGCCGATGAGTTCGCAATCGCGTCCGCCAACGTCTTCGTGCCGTTACCGAACTGGTCGAATTCGAACACGCCAACCGGCCCGTTCCACACAATCGTGCCCGCCTTTTCCAACTGCGCAGCAAGCGCCTTCGCGGTGTCCGGGCCGATATCGAGGATCAGGTCGTCGTCCTGCACCTGGTCCACGGCTTTCGTTTCCGCCTTGGCGGTCGCGGCAAATTCCTTCGCAGTCACAACGTCGCTCGGAATGGGCACCGACGCCCCACGCGCCCGCGCTTCGCTGATGATGGTCTTGGCTTCATCGATGAGATCCTTCTCCGCCAGCGACTTGCCGATCTTCAACCCCGACGCGAGCATGAATGTATTGGCAATCCCGCCGCCCACGATCAACTGGTCCACTTTCTCCGCCAGCGACTTCAGGATAGTGAGTTTCGTCGATACCTTCGATCCCGCCACAATGGCGACCAGCGGGCGCTTCGGCTCGCCAAGCGCCTTGCCCAATGCATCGAGTTCAGCGGCAAGCAGCGGGCCGGCGCACGCCACGGGCGCGTATTTCGCAATGCCATGCGTAGTCGCTTCCGCACGATGCGCGGTGCCGAACGCGTCGTTCACATAGATATCGCAGAGTTTGGCGAGCTTCTGTGACAGCGCGTCGTCGTTCTTCTTCTCACCCTTGTTGCAGCGGCAGTTTTCGAGCAGCACGACCTGGCCCGGCTGCACCTGCACACCGTCAACCCAATCGGCGATCAGCGGCACATCGCGACCGAGCAATTCGCCCAAGCGCTTGGCCACCGGCGCAAGCGAATCTTCAGGCTTGAACTGGCCTTCCGTCGGGCGGCCGAGATGGGACGTGACCATCACGGCGGCGCCCGCTGCCAGCGCTTGTTGAATGGCCGGCACCGAGGCGCGCACGCGCGTGTCTTCGGTGATATTGCCTTGGTCGTCTTGTGGGACGTTGAGGTCGGCGCGGATGAAAACACGTTTGCCGGACACTTTGCCTTCGGCGATCAGATCGGTGAAACGCAGTACTTTCGTCATGGGAGTCAGCGTGTGAGCGGTAATTGGAAAGCGGTTCGGGCGAGTTGAATCTGCGCGCCGTGGATTAATGCCAGCGGGCTCACAAAGGTCGCTACGGGAAAATTGAAGTGCTCAAAACCATTCCGGTGGTAAGCCGGCGTGCGCGCAACATTGCAAGGCGGCCAGCGCCAAGCAGACGATTCGAACAAGCGAGGGACAACGAAACAAGACGTGCCGCGCCTTTCGCCAACGACCTGGAGGGCCAGGCGACGAGGCGTTGCAGCGGAGAATGGAGCGAGTGAAGCTGGTGTGCGGTGACTGCCGGATACACGTTTCGACCTCATTCGATACGACAGCGAGAGCGCCATTTTAACCGATACCCATGCCCGTCCGACGCAGGAAACGCAAATCCCCAGGATTCGGGATTGGCGAGTTTCCGATGGCTCACGTGACCCACTGCATGACGCGCTGCAGCAAAAACAGCGTCAGGCGAACAGCCTGAGCACCGTGAAGACAATCATGCCGACGACGATTGTCCCCAGCATGCCGCGGCGCCAGAGAAACCAGGCGAGACCGCACAGGGAAGCGTAAAGCGCGTGATTCGAGAAGGCGACAGAAAGGCCAGTCGGCGTAGCCAGAAGGTCAGGCACGACAACCGCAACCAGCGCCGCGGCCGGCGCGTAGCGCAGCGCGCGCTGCACGCGCTCGGGCAGGATCATGCGCTCGCCGCCCATCAGGAACAGCGCGCGCGTGATGCCCGTGATCAGCCCCATGCCCGCTATGGCCAGCCAGACTTGCGCGGCGCTCATCGGGCGCTCCGGGTGCCCTTGGGGCTGACCGGCGATTTGTCGAGATCGGATGGCTGGATATCGAATGAAGGGTTCAGCGGCTCGGCATCCGGAAGACGGGGAGCGGTGTTTTCCACACGCCCTGGCGCGCCGCTGGTTTTGCGTCCTGTCCCCAGCTTCTCCGCCATGACATCGACAAACGTTCCGGCGAGCAGGGCCGCCGCCACAGCTAGCGGCAATGACAGCCGATACGGCAGGTCCAGCGCAATCAACGCGATCACGCTCGCCACGCCGACCGCCGCCAAGGTGGAGCGCGTCGCGATGGCCGAGACAATCAGCGGAATCAGCGCAAGCGTACCGGCGAGCTCGAGGCCCCAGCTATCGGGGAAAATGCTCGCGAGCAGGATGCCAGCTATGGACGACACCTGCCACGAGGACCAGCTCGTCGCCGCCATGCCCCAGAAAAACGCCTCCTTCCCGGGCTGATAGCCGGTCGGGAAATTCCGCTTCTGGAACATCAGGTAGATGATGTCGCCATTGAAATAGCCGAGCACCAACCTGCGGCGCAGCGGCAGATAGGCGAAATGCGGAGCGAGCCCAGCGCTGAAAATGACGAACCGCAAGTTGACCATGGCGGCAGTCAGCAGGATGGTCCAGAGCGGCAGCTTGGCTGCGAACAACGGCAACACAGCCAGTTGCGACGATCCCGCGTAGACCGCGAGCGACATGCCGAGCGCCTGCGGCACGGTCAGCACGGACTTGGCCATCGCGATACCAGTGACGAGACCCCACGAGAACGTGGCCGGAACCGCCGGAGAAAGGGTTTTGACGCCATCGAGGAATGCGCGTCGGTTGAGGTCTGACAGCCGGTCGAACATGGAGATTGGTGCGAGTCGCGGTGTGCTTGAGCGGTTGAGCGGCGAGTCTGAGTGATTCGACTGATCCGGCGAAGAACGGCCAGCGGCCGGGCAATTGACGCGGGCCCGGCGCGGATTGAGCCTGAATCCCTGACCAAACGACCCGAAACCGCCTCGCCGAGCCTTGAATCACGCCTTACGGCCCGACCCATCTGGACGACGGCCTTTCGGAAGTCCCTCACGGTTTGCTTTCGGACCGCAACTTTGACCGCACTCTGAGACCATCGCGCGACGGCGAAAGCCGAATTATAGCGTCCTGAAAGGCGCCAAATGGCCGACAGCGCCCATTTTTCAATCGAAAAGACGCTAAAATGACGGTCTTTGGCCGCCCCGTCGTTTGCCGGTTCCGCGCTGAAATTCCATGCCCCGCGCGCTGTCTCCGGACAGGCGCCACGGCTCGGAACTAGGCGCATCTGGCCCGTCGTCATCGTCATGCTGGTTAAGCCGGCGAAATAAGCGGGCGAAACAAGCGGACGAAAGACACACGGGCAACAAGCTGGCACAACCCGGCGGCCCACTCATTATCTGCACACAACTCGCCAGGAGAAATCGTATGTCAATGGCCGACCGCGACGGCAAGATCTGGATGGATGGCAAGCTGATCGACTGGCGCGACGCCAACATCCACGTGCTCACCCATACGCTGCATTACGGCATGGGCGTTTTTGAAGGCGTGCGCGCCTACAAGACCGGCAACGGCACGTCGATCTTCCGCCTGAAAGACCACACCAAACGCCTGCTCAACTCCGCCAAGATCTTCCAGATGGAAGTGCCGTTCGACCACGCAACGCTCGAAGCCGCGCAACTCGAAGTGGTCAGCGTGAACAAGCTGGAATCCTGCTACATCCGGCCGATCATCTGGGTGGGATCGGAGAAACTGGGGGTATCGGCGAAAGGCAACACCATTCACGTCGCGATCGCCGCGTGGCCGTGGGGCGCCTATCTGGGCGACGACGGCATTGCGAAGGGCATCCGCGTGAAGACGTCGTCGTTCACACGCCATCATGTGAACGTCGCCATGGTTCGCGCGAAGGCGTCGGGCTGGTACGTGAATTCGATTCTCGCGAACCAGGAAGCCATCACCGACGGTTACGACGAAGCGCTGCTGCTCGACGTTGACGGCTATGTATCCGAAGGCTCCGGCGAGAACTTCTTCCTGGTGAACAACGGCAAGCTGTACACGCCGGACCTGGCTTCGTGCCTGGACGGCATCACGCGCGACACGGTCATCACGCTCGCACGCGACTTCGGCATTCCGGTGATCGAAAAGCGCATCACCCGCGACGAGGTCTACACCTGCGACGAAGCGTTTTTCACCGGTACGGCCGCTGAAGTCACGCCGATCCGCGAGTTGGACAATCGCACCATCGGCGAAGGCAAGCGTGGTCCGATTACCGAAAAACTGCAAAGCGCTTTCTTCGATATCGTGAGCGGCAAGAACGAAAAGTACGCCGATTGGCTTGCGCAGGTTAAGTAATCCGGCGCGCAATCCAATGCATGACGTACGGCGGTGAGTTGGGTTTTTCGGGTCTAGGGGTCTGAATATCCGACTCGAAAAACCAGGCTCACCGCGTCCCCAGACTAGAACGAACGAGATTCCTCATGAGCGAACTGAAGGAAATGCCGCTGGTCCAGTTGTCGGCGAAAGATGTGCCGGCGTTCTGCCCGAACCCCAACATGCCGCGCTGGAGCACGCATCCGCGCGTTTTCCTCGATATTTCCCACGGCGAAGCGCGTTGCCCGTATTGCGGCACGCGCTACAAGCTGAAAGATGGCGAACACATCAAGGGTCATTGAAACTTTGTCTTCGTGAAGAAAGCGGTATGCGGCTTGAATCACGCCGCCCGCTTGGTCTTCGCGGCCACAAGCGATGCCGTGCTGCATGCGACCGTTGTAACCCCGTTGTAACCGTTGACGCCGCCGATCCCGTAGAACGCTACGCCCCGGTCGCATTCGGTAGGTTGACAGCACAAAACCTCGCGCCTCGACGCCGGACACCCTGGGTGCCGGGTGCCTCACCCCCAATTGCAACAACGCGCCCGCCCACATGGTGCGAGCTGCGTTATTTTTGAGACTGGAACTTACATAGATGCGTCGCGCGTTGGTTATCGCACCGAACTGGATTGGTGACGCATTGATGGCGCAGCCGCTGTTTTCGCTGCTGAAGAAGCTGCATCCGCGGATTGTTATCGATGCTGTCGCACCCGCCTGGGTCGCGCCCGTGCTGGAACGCATGCCCGAGATCCACGACGTCTACGCCACGGATCTCGCCCACGGCAAGCTGCAAATGCTGCGTCGATGGCAACTCGCGAGCGATTTGCGCGACGTGGGTTACGACGCCGCGTATGTGCTGCCGAACTCTTTCAAATCGGCGCTGATTCCCTGGATGGCGGGGATCAACCTGCGCGTCGGCTATACGGGCGAAAGCCGTTATGGCCTGCTCAACGTGCGGCACGCGAATCCGGCCAAGGGTCAACGCCCGCCCATGGTGGGCCAGTACGCCGCCCTCGCTTATGCGCCGGGCGCGAAGCTGCCGTGGCTGCAGGAAAACGCTACAGTTCCCATGCCGGTACCGCGGCTCGATACCGACCTGAACGAAGCGGCACGCGTCTCCGCGCGCTTTAATCTGGATACGCGCGCGCCGCTCGTCGTGTTTTGCCCGGGCGCGGAATACGGTCCGGCAAAGCGCTGGCCGCCGGAGCATTTCGCGGCGCTCGCGCAGTTCATCGCGCAGTCGTTCCCGTATGCACGGATTGTTGCGCTCGGGTCACCGAAAGATTCGCCCATCGCCCAGGCCATCGCCGATCGCGCGCCGAATGTGCGTAACCTGTGCGGGCAGACGTCACTGGGCGAAGCCTGCGCGCTGATCTCGCGTGCGAGCGCCGTGGTCACGAACGATTCCGGCCTGATGCACGTTGCCGCCGCGCTGCGCCGCCCGCTGGTGGCCGTGTTCGGCTCGACCGACCCGCGCCACACACCGCCCCTCTCCGATCTCGCAAAGGTACAATGGCTGCACCTCGAATGCAGTCCGTGCTTTGCCCGCGAATGTCCGCTGGGTCATTTGAACTGTTTGCGTGAACTCGGCGCCGAGCAGGTTTTCGGCGATTTACGCGGCATGTTGATGATGCAGCGTCATTAAAGCGGGTTGAGTTGAAGCGGCTTCGGCGCCGCAGCTCGTGCTGAATGAGCCAGCCTGGCCGAGCCGCGTCAAAGATTGCTTCACAACTTCGTCAGGGCTGCGTCTGCCACGCAAGGTTCCCCGGTGCTGTGTCCGCGTCCACCCCAAGTTCTCATCGGCGGCGTGTGTGCGGTTACCAGCAAGTCCTGACATGCCAATGTCCCTGAGCCGGGGCATGCTTTTGAAACTTGACCGAACCGTGGCGCTCACTGTCCGAGAACATCAGGCGCCATGCATCGACCGTTAGAGACCCACTAGCCATGCCACGTTTTGCCCGCCTGTTCGAAGCCGCCGCCGATACCCTCAACGCCTATTACCAGGCTGTCGCGGAGGGCAATATCGACAGCGTCATGGCGCTCTGGATTGACGAGGAATTTGCCACTTTCATCTGTGCGGACGGCTCGCATCTGAGCGGCCTGGACAGTATTCGCGCGGGCCTGGCGGCGCAACTGGGAAACCGGCCGGTCACGGTCGAGCCGCTCGATATCCGCGTCTACGACAGTCTCGGCACCGTGGTCTACGCCATCGCCGAAGCGCATCAGCCCGCCGAACCGGGCAGCTCGCCCATCATGGTGTTCAGCACCTATGTAATGGTCCACGAGCGTGGTGAATGGCGCATTGCACATATCCACGCTAGTGCGATGCCAGACGAAGCCGCAGGCCAAGTTGCGGCGAAAATGCGACATGGACAAGGTCCGCTGCATTGACATCGGTTTTGCGGGTACGCTGGGCAGGGTAGCTGGCGTCCGCGGCTCGACGATTGTTTTGCCAGACCGGTTGGCCCGTTGATCGGCACACTGACTTGGCGAAGCAGCCTGCATCCGTTCGCATTCTGCATCCTGTTTGAAGACGCGCCATGAAACGCGATCACGCTCATCTCCTTCCCGCCGCTCCCGCGCTGGATACCCCTTCTACGCTTGAGCAAACCGCTTCCGTCCCTCTCGACGCGGCGCGTGAACCGCTTGAACCGCTGACCGAATGGCTGTACCAAGCGCCTCGATGGCTGCCCACCGCGCACGCGCAGACCATTGTGCCGGCGTTGTTCGCACAGCGTCCCGCTGTGAAATACCAGCGGGAACGATGGACCACCCCGGACGGAGATTTCATCGATCTCGACTGGCTGGCTTATGACGCCGATGGTGAGAACAAGACCCGCGATCATTCCAATGGCGCCATCACGAACGCCTCGCACCCTGCGTCGTGCGGGCTTCTTCGAAACGGCGTCGCAACATCGTTCGATGAAGCGACGACCTTGCGCGATGGCGTTGGCCTCGACACTACGGCGGGAGGGACCAATCCGTCTCCCGGCCCTGCCGCACCACTCTTTGTGCTCTTCCACGGCCTTGAAGGCAGCTCGGACTCGCACTATGCACGCGTGCTGATGGCCGAAGCGAAGGCGCGGGGCTGGCTTGGCGTCGTGCCGCATTTCCGCAGCTGCGGCGGCTCGATGAATCTCCTGCCGCGCTTCTACCATCTCGCCGATAGCGCCGAAGTCGACTGGGTCCTGCGTCGATTAAAGGCGCAACATCCCGGGCCGGTCATCGCGGCGGGGGTATCGCTCGGCGGCAACGTGCTGTTGCGCTGGCTGTGCGAGCAGGAACAGGATGCAGCCGCCATTCTGGACGCGGCCGCCGCGATCTCCGCACCGCTTGATGTCCACGCCGGTGGCCACGCCATATCACAGGGTTTCGGCATGGTCTACACGCGCAGCTTTCTCAAGACGCTCAAGCACAAGGCGCTGGCGAAACTCGACCAATATCCCGGCCTGTTCGACCGCGACGCCATGCTCGCGGCCCGTACCATGCACGCCTTCGATAACGCCGTGACCGCGCCGCTGCACGGTTTCCGCGATACCAACGACTACTGGACCCGCGCCACCACGCGGCCCTATTTGCCGCGTATCGCCATTCCAACGCTGCTTCTGAACGCCCGCAACGATCCGTTCCTGCCGGGGCGCGTGTTGCCGTCGGCGGCGGAAGTTTCAGCGGCCGTGACGCTCGACCAACCCGCGCATGGCGGCCACGTCGGTTTTATGACCGGGCCGTTTCCAGGGCGGATCGACTGGTTGTCGCAGCGGGTGTTCGGCTATTTGCAGACCCATGTGCATCACGTCCATCACGTGGCACACCAAACGGATTCCGAGCATGGATGAGATCGTCAAACAAGCCTTGGCCAAATGGCCGAACGTCCCGCATTGCACCGGCTGGCTGCTGCTCGACCGACGCGGCCAGTGGCGTATGCGCGACGACGCCACGCAGGCAGCACGTCTTCCCGGCGACATCATCCGGCACGACGCGTTGCTGGGTTTCATCAACCGCAACTACGCCGCCGATGCCGACGGACAGTGGTTCTTCCAAAACGGTCCGCAGCGCGTGTATGTGGAGCTGGGTTACACGCCGTGGATCGTGCGGCTGAGTGAAATGGACGTCGCGACGGACGCCGCGACGGACGCCGCGACCGACAGCGCGACGGCCGGCTCGCTGCGGCTGACCGATCACGCAGGCGGACGGTTCGAGCCGACGGCGGTTTGGCTCGACGATGAAGGCGGTGTGCTGTTCTCCGATAGCTCCGATGCGTCTTCTGAAGCCCCGCGCGTCGCCGCGTTGCACGATCACGATCTCGATCTGTTTTCCACGCACGCCGATCTCGACGATAACGGCGGCGTGTTTCATTTCTCGGCGGGCGTGGACCTGACGCTGCAGCGTATTGAACGAGCCGATGTGCCAGTCAAGTTTGGATTTGTCACCAGCCCTGCAGCGAAAGCGGCGGCGTCCTGAAGCGAAAGCAAAAATGACTTGAAAGGCTTATCGTAGCGGCTTGTGCGCGCCTGGACCACCCGCGCGCCGCTGTTATGATGTGCGCCCGTTGCAAGGAGAGCTTATGTCCGGACTTACACATTTTGATGCTTCTGGCGAAGCGCACATGGTCGATGTTGGCGACAAAAGCGAGACGCGTCGCGTAGCCATCGCGCGCGGTTCGATCGTCATGCTGCCTGCCACGCTCGCGCTGATCCGCGACGGCAAGGCCAAAAAAGGTGATGTACTCGGCGTCGCGCGAATTGCAGCGATTCAGGGCGCGAAACGCACCTCCGATCTGATTCCGCTATGCCATCCGCTGGCGTTGACCCGAGTGGCGGTGGATTTTTCCATCGATGAAAACCTGCCGGGCGTATTTTGCGAAGTACGCGTGGAAACGTTCGGACGCACCGGCGTGGAAATGGAAGCGCTGACCGCCGTGCAAGTCGGACTGCTGACTGTATATGACATGTGCAAAGCAGTGGATCGCGGAATGACGATCACCAACGTGAAAGTGCTGGAGAAGCACGGCGGGAAATCGGGGGATTGGGTGGCTGAGCGTTAAGTCATTCTTCTGGCTAATCTTTCCGCTGACACTCTCCGCATTGTCCACCTACCTTTGGTGTTCTGCGACGCCCCCGACCCCGATCTCCACCTCGCTGCCTTAGCCACCCCATCCTTGCGGGCAAAAACCGTGGGTACCCGCCACGCTCTCTACCCTGGCGGAAGAGTTTTTCATGGGACAAAGGCAACCGTTCGCTGATCGGTAACATTGCCGTGGCGGACGATCCCTCATAAAGAACCGAGAGCCCCGCTGTGTGCGGAATAGCACATTAGCAACTCGCTATGGCGATGCAAGATTGGCACTCAGTCGATTGCTCCAAGAACCGAATTCAGCTTCGTTGAAAGGCGCTTCATCTCCCGATCCTCTGGGACGCGCTCCGGCATTAGCGCTTGTGTCGTATGTCAGACCGAATGGTGCGTGTGGCGGGTGACCGTTCAACACGCTCCTGCGTCAACACGTTATACAAAAGTCTTTCGAACAGATTCTAAGAACGCCAAGAGAAACTGAAGCAGGAATCAACGGGCACATGTCTCAGCAACGAGAACATGGGCGTGGTGGCTGAGGGAACGGCGTCCGGGAGTTTTGGATGAAATTCAGAAGCGACATCAACGGTCTGCGTGCCATTGCGGTGATAGCGGTCGTGCTTTATCACTTCTCGGTACCGCGCTTCGAAGGTGGCTTTCTCGGCGTCGATGTGTTCTTCGTCATATCCGGCTTCTTGATGACCGGCATCATC
The DNA here is from genome assembly GCF_011493005.1 of Caballeronia sp. SBC1. Classification (NCBI taxonomy): domain Bacteria; kingdom Pseudomonadati; phylum Pseudomonadota; class Betaproteobacteria; order Burkholderiales; family Burkholderiaceae; genus Caballeronia; species Caballeronia sp. SBC1. The sequence goes on along the minus strand of NZ_CP049156.1, from coordinate 731,646 downwards.
TTCAGGGGCATCGAGAAAGGCGGCTTTTCCATTCTTACGTTCTACAAGTACCGTGCGCGAAGGATCATTCCCGCGCTAGCGGTACTCTGTTTCGTCTTGCTGGCTGCCGGCTGGTTCGTGCTCTTGCCGTCCGAGTTCCGCGCGCTTGGCAAGGAAGCAGCGGCCAGCATCGGCTTCTTCTCGAATATCTCGTTCTGGCGGGAAGCCGGTTATTTCGATGTGCGATCTTTGGAAAAGTGGTTGTTGCATACATGGTCGCTCTCGGTGGAGTGGCAGTTTTATCTGCTTTATCCGCTTCTGCTGGTCGCGTTGACCAAATGGCTGTCTGCCGTTTGGGTACGTCGATGGATTATCGTAGGGACAGGGCTTTCCCTTGCCGTCTGCATTTATCTCTCTGCGCCAACGAAGTGGCCCACTGCAGCGTTCTATCTATTGCCCACGCGCGCGTGGGAGATGCTGGCCGGCGCGCTTGTGTACCTGTACCCAATACGCGCATCCGAGCGCACCCGAGCGGCACTGGAGTGGACCGGCCTGGCGTTGATCGCCTTCGGGCTTATGCGCTTCAATGCTCAGATGATGTGGCCTGGGTGGCTTGCAATCGTGCCCGTTGGGGGCACCGCGCTGATCATCGCTGCAGCCCGCAACGACTCCTGGGCAACAGGCTCAAAACCCGCGCAGTTCATCGGGAAGATTTCGTATTCCGTCTATCTGTGGCATTGGCCGGTGGTTGTGGCCCTAAGTTACTACGGAAAGGCGACATATCCGATATGGGTCGGAGGCGGGATCGTCGCTGCGTTTATCTTGGGCTATCTCTCATGGTGGCTCGTGGAATCGCGCACGCAAGGGAAGTCCGCGGCGGCCCATACTTTTCTGCCCTTCGTTCCCCTGCGGGTGGCACTCGCGTTTGCATTGTTCGTCTTTGCCGGCGGCGGAGTGATTTATTACGGGCAAGGCGTACCCGCGCGGTTCGACCGCTCGGTCTTTGTCGCGGATGAGGAAACTTACGATACCAATCCGCACCGCACCATCTGCCATATGCTGCTCGACCCGTGTGACGTCTATAAAACGCAGTTGGAGAGCCGCGCGGTCATCATTGGAGACAGCCACGCGGAGGCACTCGCGGAGGCGCTCAACGCAGCAGTGCCGAACGGCAAGCGCGGCGAAGTGATCCTGATTGCGATGCAAGGCTGCCCGACGATTTACGGCGTACGCCGTGAAAATGGCGACTGCCTCGCCGCCGACGAAAAATACATTACTCTGCTCGGCAAGGATGCGTCGAGAATGCCGCCGGTCGTCATCGTGAATCACTGGTCGGAATATACCGCGGGTGAAACCACCAACGGGCTGTCATTCGTCGACCCCGATCATCCCGGGCGCAAGGGCGTGCCATTCTCGATCAAGGAGTACGACCAGCATTTTATATCGACGATATGCGGACTCGCGAGAGCGCGGCCGGTTTATCTTGTCGAACCAGTCCCTGAATTCGACGTAGATGTGCCAAATACCCTTGCACGCGAGAAACTCGCGAACCCGGATGCGCCCGACTTGACGATCGATCTTACCGATTACTATAAGCGCAATGCCCACGTGCTCGGTTTGATGCGCGAAGCGCGCGACCAGTGCGGCGTCCGGCTGCTCGATCCAACTCCATACCTTTGCCGGAATGGCAAGTGTCTCGGTTCGTACCGAGGAAGGCCGCTTTATTCGGACGGTCATCACATGAGTGAATACGGCAATCGCTTCCTTGTGCCTATGTTCCGGAAGGTGTTTGTATCGTCACAATGATGGCGCGTTGGGTGGGATTGAAGTTTCGCTTTAGCTAACGCGTTTAGTCGAGAAAAAAGCAGTTCCAACGTAAGCCGAACTGCTTTTATTTTCGCCAACAATCGATCTCGTCGCCTTTAAAGCCCGGGCCTGATCGAGGCCGACTCTCAAGCGACTTCCTCAATCGTCATCATCATTTTCATCGTCAGTAGTCGACGGCGCTGGCACACCATACATCTTCACCAGCTCCGCCTTGAACCCGGCCAGCGGCTTACCCTGATCGTCCAATAGCTGATAAACATCGGCCAGTTGTTGCGGCCAGTCGTGCAGCTCAGTGGAGAATATCTTCAGCCGGGCGATAGTATCAAGCGCGTCCTGTGACTGTCCGGCCAGCGCCTGCAACACCGCATAACGCCTCAAAACGGTTTCCCCCGGCAACAACGCCAGCGCCTTACGATGCATCACGAGCTTCGTAGCGAGATCCTGGCTGTTCATCGGCAGCAACGTCGCGGCGCCATACTCACCCCAGGCGCCGAATAAAAACGACGGATCAGCACTATATTGCTCAGCCGGCTGCGAACCGTAATAGAGCACTTCCGAGCGGTTGTAATCGCGCAAGATGGGGTACAGCGAAGCGAGTCCAAGCACCACCAGTACGACATACAAACCATAGGACAACGACCGCGACACCCATCGCACCGGACGCGTTTCGAGCAAGCCGAAGATCAGCATTGCGGGCATCAGGTAGAACATATACTGCTGCGGATACTCAACCAGCGCGTGCATCATCAGCACGCCCAGCAGCGACAGCGCGAAAATCCGCGCAGGCGTATGCGGTGCACGCAGCACGCGCACGAGCCAGCACACCACGCTGAACAGCACGATCGCCATGCCGAGCAGACCGGTTTTCGCCAGCAAGTCGATGAAAATATCGTGCGAATTGTTCGCGATCTCGACACCGCCAAGCTCCCGCACGAACTCGAACTGATGCAGCGGGAACTCGCCCCAGCCAACACCCAGCAACGGATGCGTCAGGAACATGGTCCAGCCGTACTTCCAGAGCGCAAGCCGCGGCGCGATCTGATTCGCGTCCTGCATCCGCTCCGCCGCCGATTGACCGAGTTCAAGCTGAAAACGCAAGTTCGCCCAGCGAATCGCAGCATTCACCGCGAAGAACAACACGAGAAGCACGACCGGAATCAGCCACGCGCGTGCTTTGCTGCGAACGACGCGGCTAGCGGGACCATCCGGATCATCCGCCAAGGTCGAGCGGCCCTGAATGAGGGCCATCCAGAATCCCCCGACCACGATCACGCCCATCTGCAACCACGGTCCCCGCGAGACGGTCAACGCGAGGCCCGCCGAAAATATCGCGGATAGGACGAGCCATATGATCATCGGCAGGCGTCTTGTTTGCACCAGATACAGCGCACCTGCGGTCGCGAATGCAATGTAGGTGGCGAGGTGATTCGCCTGCGCCATATTGCCGAACGGCCGCCGTTCAATCGCAACGTTGTAGGCCACCACGAACGGCGAAAACTTCGCCTCCATATGGAACAACTGCACGACCTGACAGAACACGGCGAACAGGCCACCGACGATCAACGCAGCCGCGCCCCAGCGCAACGCCTTCTCGGCCAGACCCGCGCGCACGAAGCCATAACCGGTATGAACCGCGATAAACGATGCCAGTAAATAGCCGCCGCCGAGCCAGTTCATCGACGGCTGCGACACCGGCAAAACCACCGTCTGCGCCACGAGCAGCAAGCCGAGCACAAGCGGCATCAACGCAATGACTGGCGTCGCGAATGGCACGCGTGGCTCGGACAAACGCACGATCAGCGCCATACCCCCGCCAAGCGCCAGGAACAGTCCAAGCGCGCTGAACTCGGCGTAGAAGGTCGGAATGGGATAGGTATGGTTGACGACCGCGAACGGGATCGTCAGTGCCAGACAGAGGACAGCAAAAGAAAAGTAGCGCGCGATGTTTGAAGGCATGTGGGGTAGGGAACGTCGGCAACCGGCGCACTATACAAAAAATTACCCATGCTGTGCGGCGCCTGGCATGAAATGCGCCGAAATCACCGTCATTAGCGAAAATTCCGTGGTGGTTTCAGCGAAACACCGAGGCTGTCCGCAATCCGCGTGCTCGCTCGCAAGCGCCATGACAACGATTCAGCGCGATTACGGTTTCATGCAGCCAGCCTTTCAGCTCTTTTATTCGCTTGTTAAGTCCTGCATTCCGGCGGTGCGAGATTAGGCGGTAATGTTGGTGCTTCCGAAGGTGACGGCCCCGCGCCCGGCGCTGGCAAGGAAGAAGCCGTTTTCGTGGCGGCGAAACATTCCCACGTGATCGATCCGGCCTGAACCGAACCCTTCGTCAGAACGGTACGTGCAGTCGGCGCCTCGGCGTTGTCCGGTGTTGAAGGCACGAGCACGAGCGTATTAGATCCAACTGGCGCCACACGCGTGGAAAACGCGATGGTGACTTGCCCATTGGTATCGTCGACGTGAATCGACTCAACGTTCCGGGTTCCCGGCGGTGACGAATATCCCCCGCCCAGGTCAGAGCCGCTCGCGGCATTTTCCGCCACCGCCAACCGTGCCGACGATGCCAGCGACAGGCCCTCGCCCACCCGGCTACGCGCCAGGTAATCCTGATAAGCCGGAATGGCGTACGCCGCGACCACGCCGACAATTGCCAGCACGATCATCAACTCGATCAACGTGAAGCCCATCCCAAAACGCTTTATTTTGCCGCGCGTAATCAGTCTTCGAAACCACGCGTGACTGCTACCTGCTTCATCTGACCTGCACACCGCTGCTGTTATTGCTGCTGCCATAGCTGAACTCCCAAAAAGACGAAGCGCCTGGTTGCGTAATGCAATCCAGACGCTTCGATCTTATTGAGCGCCACGCGATCTCAACAGTCAGCCAGACGGCCTATGGCTTGACCGGAAATCAGTGCGCGACTTTCGCTTCCTTCGCCAGCACACACCGTCGAAAATACCAGCCGACGGCCAGCACCAGCACTGCGCCCGCTACATGCGCGGTGTACTCGGCGCCCAGCACGTTCAATGCGGGCCAGCGGTCGAAGAACGGATCGTCGATCATCAATCCGCCTGCGATCCACCCGAGCAAACCAGCGCCAAGCGCAATCACGATCGGGAATTTGTCGAGCAGCTTGAGCACCAACGTACTGCCCCACACGATCAACGGGATGCTCACCAGCAAGCCAAAGATAACCAGCGCCAACCGATGCTCCGGATCGGCCGCTTCGGCAGCACCCGCCACTGCGATCACGTTGTCGAGACTCATGACGGCATCGGCCACGATGATTGTCTTGATCGCGGCCCAACGCTGGTCGGTCGGCTTGATATTCGGGTCGCTGTGATCCGGCATCATCAACTTCGCGCCGATCCACAGCAACATCAGGCCACCGGCGAATTTGAGGAACGGGACATCGAGCAGCACCACGGCGAACGCAATCAGCGCGACCCGCAGCACGATAGCGCCGAGCGTACCCAGCAGTACGCCTCGCGTGCGCAGCTCCTTCGGCAAATTGCGGCAGGCGAGCGCAATGACTACGGCGTTATCGCCGCCAAGGAGGATATCGATAACGATGATTTGCAGAACAGCGCCCCAATGGAGCGTGGCGAAAAATTCGAGCATGAAAAGACTGGTGATCGGCAGCGACAGAAAAAAACGCGCAATAAAAAAGCGGAGAAGCCTTAGCTCCCCCGCTTTTGGAATCGACGTTTTACGAAAAGCTTACGTAAGCATAGCGCAGCCCTGCGTTTTCTGTCGATCAGCCGTTCCTTAAACCCCTTAAAGCATCGCCTTCAACAGACGCGCCATTTCCGACGGGTTCTTCGTGACGGTGATACCGCACGCTTCCATGATTTCCAGCTTGGCATCGGCCGTGTCCGCGCCGCCCGAGATCAGCGCGCCCGCGTGACCCATGCGCTTGCCGGCCGGAGCCGTGACGCCCGCGATGAAGCCAACCACCGGCTTCTTCATGTTGTCCTTGATCCAGTAAGCCGCGTTCGCTTCGTCCGGGCCACCAATCTCGCCAATCATGATCACGGCGTCCGTGTCGGGATCGTCGTTGAACATCTTCATGACGTCGATGTGCTTCAGTCCGTTGATCGGATCGCCGCCAATACCGACTGCCGACGACTGGCCAAGGCCAATAGCCGTCAACTGGCCAACCGCTTCGTACGTGAGCGTGCCCGAACGCGACACCACGCCAATACGGCCCTTACGGTGGATATGACCCGGCATGATGCCGATCTTCAGCTCGTCCGGCGTGATCGTGCCCGGGCAATTCGGTCCGAGCAGCAGTGTCTTGCGATTTTCGCGACGCATACGGTCCTTGATCTCGAGCATGTCACGCACGGGAATGCCTTCCGTGATGCAGATCGCGAGATCCAGGTCTGCTTCAACCGCTTCCCAGATTGCAGCAGCGGCGCCAGCCGGCGGCACGTAGATCACCGAAACGGTTGCGCCCGTTTCAGCTTTCGCTTCCGCGACACTTGCGTAGATTGGGATGCCTTCGAAATCTTCGCCGGCGCGCTTCGGGTTCACGCCCGCCACGTACGCTTCACGGCCGTTCGCATACTCGCGGCAAGCGCGGGTGTGGAACTGACCGGTCTTGCCGGTAATACCCTGGGTGATGACCTTGGTGTCTTTGTTGATCAGAATCGACATAGTGTGACCTCTGTTCGTCGACGTCGCCCGTGCCTCGAATGCTCATGGAGCACTCATAGGCACAGCCGACGCCTTTCGTATCTGGTGGAACGCTCGTAACCGGGTGTTTGCTGGAACCAAAACGACCCGGATTACTTGCCCTCGGCGGCTGCGACGACCTTCTGCGCAGCTTCTTCCATGCTGTCGGCCGCGATGATCGGCAAGCCCGAATCCGCCAGCATCTTCTTGCCGAGATCTTCGTTCGTGCCCTTCATGCGCACAACCAGAGGCACCTTCAGCGACACGGCCTTCGACGCTTCGATCACGCCTTCCGCGATCACATCACAGCGCATGATGCCGCCGAAAATGTTCACGAGGATTGCCTTGAGGCCCGGGTTCTTCAACATGATCTTGAAGGCTTCCGTGACCTTCTCGGTCGTAGCGCCGCCGCCCACGTCGAGGAAGTTGGCCGGCTCGCCGCCGAACAGCTTGATCGTGTCCATGGTGGCCATTGCCAGACCAGCGCCATTCACCAGGCAGCCGATGTTGCCATCGAGCGAGATGTAGGCCAGATCGAACTTCGAAGCTTCCACTTCAGCCGGATCTTCTTCGTCGATATCGCGATACGCGACGATGTCCGGGTGACGGAACAGCGCGTTGGCGTCGAAGTTGAACTTGGCGTCCAGTGCGATCACCTTGCCGTCGCCGGTGACGATCAGCGGGTTGATTTCTGCCAGCGATGCGTCCGTTTCCCAGAATGCCTTGTACAGGCCTTGCAGGATCGCGCGCGCTTGCGGGATCGAGCCTTCCGGAATGCCAATCTTGCGCGAGAGGTCGTCGGCGTCTTTGTCCAGCAGACCCGTGGACGGCTCGACGGCGAACTTGTGCAGCAGTTCCGGCGTCTTTTCCGCGACTTCTTCAATGTCCATGCCGCCTTCGCTCGATGCCATCACCACGACTTTTTGCGTGATACGGTCGAGTACGAGGCCGATATACAGTTCCTTCTTGATGTCCGCGCCTTCTTCGATCAGCAGGCGGTTCACCTTTTGGCCTTCAGGGCCGGTCTGGTGCGTGACGAGCTGCATGCCGAGGATCTGGTTCGAATATTCGCGAACCTGTTCCAGCGTCTTTGCAACCTTCACGCCGCCGCCCTTACCGCGACCGCCAGCGTGAATCTGAGCCTTGACGACCCATACCGGGCCGCCCAGCTCTTCAGCGGCCTTGACCGCATCGTCCACCGAGAACACGGGCTTGCCGCGCGGGACCGCGACGCCGAACTTCCGCAGGATTTCCTTTCCCTGGTACTCGTGAATCTTCATGCGTGATTCCTTCAGTCTGAGAGTTGGATTGAACTTCGATTACGTGGATTAATGAGTTGCTTGAATTACTTGGATTACCTGAATTACGTCGGCGTTGCTTCCGGGGTGAAAAGTATGCGCGTCCGGAGTCATGCTGATGTTTCCTGGTCGGCCTGTTCTGGGAACCTGCTCTTGCTAAATTCGCTTAGGATCGCCTAATTCCGATTGATTTCGCTGGCTAATTTCGCTGAGCCGGTTCCACTTCGCTTCCGGCCTTTCTGGATTTGTCCTGATCCGCTATCCGGTCTGCCGCGCCACGGGGCGCGTGGCCGAACCAGCGCGGATAATATTGCCGAACGGCTTCACCGTCGAAACGCAATGCGTTGCAACGGCCAAGCTGGAATGGGGGTTTGTCGGTTTCTGCTGCTTTGTTGGTTTCTGCGCTTGCTGCTGCGTTGCTTGCTGGACTATCCGATGACTGGCCCGGCGTACCGCCTTTTTCGGTGTTCCACACTTCGCCGGCGAATGCCTGAATAGCGGCTGTGGGCAGCACGGCGCAAAGTTCGGTGATGTGCGTGCAACCGGTCGTTCCGGCCAGCAAACGGCTGGATTCGCGACGGAAATTTTGCACAAGATTGAGACCGATGAGCGCGCGATACGCGGAGTTCGATGCTGCACACAGACCCGCATACGGCGCCCACTCGGAAGCCGCTTCGGCGTCGACGATAGTGAACGTGCGGTCAATAGTGATGCGCAGCCAGAGTTCATGGATCGGCAGGCCTTGGGGCCGGACGCCCGCCGCGAGTTTGACGTCGCGCGGCTTTTCATCGGTTAGACAGGCTTCGATATCCCACAAGCCATCTTCACGCTCAAACGCTTCCATTCGAATCGCGCGGCGATGGCGCAACTGTCGGGAAACGGGCGGAGAAAGCGGCATGTGCAGAGGAAGGCCGGAATGAGAAAACGCCGGAATTTTACCATACTGGGCATTTTCAGCCGGACCGAGTTGCCGTGGGGAAGCTTGAGGGGCAATGCAGAGGCTTGCGCGGCGGTTTGTTTCGGGTTTGTTTCGCGATGGGTGCGGGTGATGGGGGATTTCGCTCAGCGTCGGGGTTCGCTATTTGTTTGTGCTTTTGAGGTGGGTGGTGAGGTGCCACTCTGCGCGTAGTTGGGGCGGCGGATTTGGGTCGGTCGTCTGGGGATGATGGTTTTGGGCCGGTGGCCTCGGGCCGGTGGTTTTGGGCCGGTGGTCTTGGGCCGGTGGTCTTGGGCCGGTGGTCTTGGGCCGGTGGTTTTGGGCCGGTGGTTTTGGGCCGGTGGTTTTGGGCCGGTGGCCTCGGGCCGGTGGTTTTGGGCCGGTGGTCTTGGGCCGGTGGTCTTGGGCCGGTGGTCTTGGGCCGGTGGTCTTGGGCCGGTGGTCTTGGGCCGGTCCTCTTCGGGCGGTCCTCTTCGGGCGGTCGGCTTCGGGCTTCGGTTGATGGGCTTAGGTCGGTGGGCTCGGGCGTCGTTGGGGCAGCAAATTGGGGATGTTAGCCACCGTCCGTTGTTCGAGGTCAGGAGTCGAAGTTGCGCGCGCGTTGCGGGGCCGAATTGGTCGAAATAGTTCACGCGTAGATGCCAAATTGCCGCCGGTGCCTATTCGTCGATAAATTCGTCGTCGCCCGCTTTCAGCACTTTCACGATCGTCCCGCCGTTGAATCCTCGCGTGGCAAGAAAACGCGCTTGTTTCGCACGTTCGGCCGGCGTCGTCGGCGGTTCGCCGAATTTCTTGCTCCAGACCTCGCGGGCGCGAGTGAGCTCGGTTTTCTTCAACTCAGCGCCAGCATCCTGAATCAGCGTTTCGTCGATACCGTTGCGCTTCAGCTCATTGACGATCCGGCTTGTGCCAAGACGAGTGCCCCGCCGATGAACCACGCTCTCCACAAATCGCTCATTCGATAACCACCCTTCACGCTCCAGCGCGTCGAGCAAGGTATCGAGGGAATCGCCTTCGCCCAGATGTGGCGTCAGCTTGCGCGACAATTCAGCGCGGCTATGTTCACGACGCGATAGATAACCCAGCGCACGGCCGCGCAACGATAATTGCGGCCCCTTTCGCTTGGAATCGTCGGTTGCAGGGGTTTTGCTTCGTCCGGTGGATCCACGCGAATAAACCGGTTCGGCGACTTGGCTTTCGCTAACTGCCTGTGTTGCGGATGGCACGCACTGTTCGAAGGGCTCAAATGGATCGGCTATGTCGGTGCCTGTTTCTCCAACCACGCCCGGAGAAATAACTGCAGGTTTGGATTGCGATTTGCGGGCAGCTTTCGCAGGAGCGACCTGTGATTGAACAACTGCGTGTGCCTGCTCCAACACCGCCCGAGCGCGCCTCAAGCGTTCCTCGGCGTCGACCGCGTCCAACGCAGCTACCGAATCAGGCTGCGCGGGTTCAATTTGTTGCTGTCCAACTTGCGGCGCAACCACAATATCGGCGATTTCGACGCTGTGCTCATCAGCGGGTTTTGCCGACTTCGGCGGGGCGCGACGGCTGGTTTTTCGGTCGGTAGATCGCTCGAAAACATCCTCACCATCAGCAGGATTAGGTGAAGATTTCCCACGCGTACCTAGACCAGACGCTTTGCGCCCGGTCAACCCACCACGTCCAAATTTGCTGCGATCACTCGATCGTTCGTATTCAGCCGGGGCATCTGCCGAAACGCGATCCGACGCCGACCGCGCCGACGCCCCGCCGCCAAACGACCCACGTTTCGGATACGCACGATCACTCGACCGTTCGAACACCGGCTCGTGGTCCTCCTGCGTGGTTTCACCCGCAGCCGCAGCCTGCAGACTCGCGGCGATCGCCTCAGCCTTGCTGCTGCCAGATGACGCGGACGCGCTCGAACCACCCGAGCGTCCAAAGCTGCTTTTGCTGGCGAAGCTGCTGCCGCTGCTACTGCCGCCACTGCCAGCGCTCTTGCCGCTGGAAAACCCACCGCCCTTAAATCCACCGCTCCCACTCTTCTCGCCGGAAACCCCACCGCTCTTCGAGAAGCTGTTTCCAAACGAACGACGCGCCGACGCAGATTTCTCCGCACCGGCGCGTTCGCCTGCTGCTGCGCGGTATCGATCGCTGCTTCGTTCGTAGCGGTCGACTCCTTCCTCGGCGTCGGGACTTTCGTCCTCGTCGCTTATGGACTTCGAGCCGTCCGGATCTTCCTTCACGTCCTGCTCCGCGTCACGATTTGAATCGCGATCGGTCTTCGATCCGAACCGGCTCTTGCTGCGCATCATTTTTACCGCCTAAAACTCATTCTTCTTCATCCGCCACTTCGGCAACACCCGGTGCGACTGCGTCGGCCATTGCATTGACGCCTAGCGACTCGCGAATCTTGTTTTCAATTTCACGCGCCATTTCAGGATTCTCACGCAGGAATTCGCGTGCGTTGTCCTTACCCTGACCAATCCGTTCGCCGTTATAGCTGTACCAGGCGCCTGCCTTGTCGACCAGCTTGGCCTGCACGCCCAGGTCAATGATTTCGCCCTGACGCGAAATACCTTCGCCGTACAAGATGTCAAAGATGGCTTCACGGAACGGCGGCGCAACCTTGTTCTTCACCACTTTCACGCGTGTTTCGTTGCCGATCACTTCGTCGTTCTTCTTGATCGAACCGATACGACGAATGTCCAGACGCACCGATGCGTAGAACTTCAACGCGTTACCACCCGTGGTGGTTTCCGGATTGCCGAACATCACGCCAATCTTCATGCGGATCTGGTTAATGAAGATCACCAAGCAGTTCGTACGCTTGATCGTGCCGGTCAGCTTGCGCAGCGCCTGCGACATCAAACGTGCCTGCAAACCAGGCAACGAGTCGCCCATTTCGCCTTCAATTTCAGCCTTTGGCACCAGTGCCGCGACCGAGTCGATCACGATCATGTCGATGGAACCCGAGCGCACGAGCGCATCGCAGATTTCCAGCGCTTGCTCACCCGTGTCCGGCTGCGAGATCAGCAGGTCCGACGGACTCACGCCAAGCTTTTGCGCGTAAGCGATGTCGAGCGCGTGTTCCGCGTCGATAAATGCCGCCGTGCCACCGACCTTCTGCATCTCCGCAATCACTTGCAGCGCCAGCGTGGTCTTGCCCGACGATTCCGGACCGTAGATTTCCACTACGCGTCCACGCGGCAAGCCGCCAACGCCCAACGCAATATCCAGTCCGAGCGAGCCGGTTGACACCACTTGAATGTCTTCAATGGCTTCGCCAGCGCCGAGTCGCATGATCGACCCCTTGCCGAATTGCTTCTCGATCTGCGCGAGCGCGACGGCAAGCGCCTTGCTCTTCTCTGCAGACATCCCGCCCGGGCCTTTCTTGCTATCTTCCATGAATCGTCCTTTGCTATGATGAACGGCGTCTGGCGCATGCCCTTGGGACTTTTTTCCGGCCGGGCGCACTGCTGCAGACACTGTATAAAAAAACAGGTATTTTTGCAAGTCCGATCGAAGCGCGTAGTTTCAGCGCCACGTTCGACCCTTGCGAACACCACTACACCTGGAGACCGCCGCGCCGGGCGAATTGCGGTGCCGGCAATGCTTTTTGCGCACACTACGATGCGAATCCTCATTGCCGAAGACGACAGCATACTCGCGGATGGTCTCATTCGATCACTCCGCCAATCGGGCTATGCCGTGGATCATGTGCGGCACGGCGTGGACGCGGACAACGCACTGTCGCTACAAACTTTCGACCTTTTGATCCTTGATCTGGGCCTGCCCATGATGTCCGGACTGGAGGTCCTGAGACGCCTCAGAGCCCGCAATTCCCAGATGCCCGTGCTCATCCTGACGGCCGCCGACAGTGTCGACGAACGCGTCAAAGGCCTCGACCTTGGCGCCGACGACTACATGGCCAAACCGTTCGCACTGAACGAACTAGAAGCCCGCGTGCGCGCCCTTACGCGGCGGGGCGCGGGTGGCGGTCCCACAGTCGTCAAACACGGCGCGCTTTCGTTCGATCAGGTCGGGCGCCTCGCGTCCATCAACGACCAGGTCATCGAATTATCTGCACGCGAACTCGGCGTGCTCGAAGTCTTGTTGCAACGGGTTGGCCGGTTGGTGTCGAAGGAACAGCTCGTCAACCACCTTTGCGAGTGGGGCGAGGAAGTCAGCAATAACGCGATCGAAGTCTATGTCCATCGGCTAAGAAAAAAAATCGAGCCCGGCGGGGCGCGGATCATAACCGTTCGCGGGTTAGGCTATAGCCTTGAAAAAGCCGTTGCCGCGGTGGCCACTTCTGTACCGCCCTCCCCGGCAAACGCCGACGAGCCTGTCTCGCCCAGTCTGCCGCATAAGTAAGCAACCACGAGTAACTACGCCATGGGCTCGCCAGCATCCCCCGAGCGCTCCGCTCCGGCGTTGCGCGAGCTGTCACGTGCTTCGGCGGATTTGCCCGAAGCCGACCCCGACGCTTCCCGCGACGCGCGTTACGCGAATCCGTTCGCACCGCCCGACGAGCTTGAGCCGGACGGGGAGCCCGCGCCGCGTTCGCTATTCGGCGAAATCCTGGACTGGATGCTCGCGCCGCTGCTACTGCTGTGGCCAATGAGCATTGCGGTCACGTATCTCGTCGCCAAGTCGATTGCCAATGGGCCGTTCGACCGCGCGCTGGAGACGGATGCGTACGTGCTCGCGCGGCAGATCGCGCCAGTGAACGGCGTCGCGGAATTACGCCTGCCGAACGCCACGCGCGACTTCCTGCGCGCGGATAACGTGGACAGCGTGTTTTTCCAGGTGCTGGGCACGCGCGGCGAGCTGGTAGGCGGCGACGCCGATATGCCCCTGCCTCACGACGATGACCGGCCGCAGCCCGGCATCGTGGAATTTCGTGACGATGTGCTGCGAGGCAACGACATTCGCGTCGCTTATACGACGGTGGAAGCGCCAACGCTCGCTCATCCGGTGCTGGTCCAGGTGGCCGAAACGCTCGATAAACGCAGCCAGTTAGCCAACGACATCATCAAGGGCGTGATCCTGCCGCAGTTCGTGATCTTGCCGCTGGCTATCGTTCTTGTCTGGTTCGGGTTGTCGCGCGGGCTCGCGCCGCTGCACGCGCTGCAAGCGAATATTCGCGCCCGTCGTCCCGACGATCTCTCACCGCTCGAAGCCAGCCGCGCGCCGCCGGAAATCGCGCCGTTGGTGGCGTCGTTCAACGATCTGCTCAACCGGCTCGAGCAGAACATGCAGTTGCAGAAGCGGTTTATAGCGGACGCCGCGCATCAGATGAAAACGCCGCTTGCGGGCTTGAGGACGCAGGCAGAGCTTGCGTTGCGGCAGGATGTATCGGCGGAAGTGCAGCGCTCGCTTGAACAGATAGCGACGAGTTCCGAGCACGCGGCGCGGCTCGTGACGCAACTGCTCGCGCTGGCTCGAGCGGAGAACCGGATGTCGGGGCAAATTTTCTCGCGCGTGGAGTTGACCGATCTCGCGCGGCTCGCTGTCCGCGACTGGGTGCAGGCGGCGTTGGCCAAACGGATGGACATTGGTTATGAGGAGCCGCCACATCCGGTCGAGGTTGAAGGCAACGCGGTGATGTTGCGCGAAATGCTGTCGAATCTTATCGATAACGCCATTCGCTACACCCCGCCCGGAGGCCGAATCACGGTCCGCGTGCGCACTAACGAGTCCGACACGCGGCACGTCTTTCTCGACGTGGAGGACACGGGGCTAGGCATTCCTGAAGCGGAACGTACGCGCGTGGTGGAGCGGTTCTATCGCATTCTTGGACGTGAGGGCGATGGCAGCGGACTGGGTCTTGCCATCGTCCGGGAGATCGTAACGATGCACGGCGGCACGTTCGATATAGACGATCACGTGTACAGCGAAGCGCCGCGACAAGCCGGAACGCTTGTCCGGGTGGGCTTGCAACGGGTTTATCCTGCCCGGGACAAACCCTGATCAAAGTTCGTTCGGCATTTTTGCATAACTCAATTTAGACAGGCGTTAGGTACTTTATTGCCGTAAAAGCCAGCATGTTGATGGACGTTTTGGCACCAAAAAGACAAAACCGGATCTTAGCGCCCTACCCCTCCGCGTCAGAACGCCGTAAGTTTTCCCTCCAATAATCGTTGCACGGCGCGGCTATTCGCGGCCGCCATATAAAGATCAAGACAAGGAGATGATTCATGGCAACGGTTGAGGGGCGCATTTCCCACGCACCGATGACGAGCGAAGAACGGCGCGTGATTTTCGCGTCATCGCTAGGCACGGTGTTCGAGTGGTATGACTTTTATCTGGCGGGCTCGCTTGCCATCTATATAAGCAGGACGTTCTTCTCCGGCGTCAATCCGACGGCCGCTTTCATTTTCACCTTGCTCGGCTTTGCGGCGGGTTTTGCCGTGCGTCCTTTCGGCGCGATTGTGTTCGGGCGTCTCGGCGATATGGTCGGGCGCAAGTACACCTTCCTAGTGACAATTGTGATCATGGGTCTTTCCACATTCGTGGTCGGGCTGCTACCTGGATACGGCACGATCGGCATAGCCGCGCCCGTGCTCTTCATCGCGATGCGGCTGCTGCAAGGGCTCGCGCTCGGCGGGGAATACGGAGGAGCGGCGACTTACGTCGCGGAACATGCGCCCGCCAACAAACGCGGCGCGTGGACTGCGTGGATCCAGACCACGGCTACGCTTGGGCTTTTCATCTCGCTGCTCGTGATCCTGATCGTACGGACTTCTGTCGGTGAGGAAACGTTCGGGGCGTGGGGCTGGCGCGTGCCGTTCCTGGTGTCGATCGTGCTGCTCGGTGTCTCCGTGTGGATTCGGCTGAAACTGCACGAATCGCCGGTGTTCGAGCGCATCAAGGCGGAGGGCAAGACGTCGAAAGCGCCGCTGACCGAAGCGTTCACCCAGTGGAAGAATCTCAGGATCGTGCTGCTCGCGCTGTTCGGGCTGACGATGGGACAGGCCGTGGTTTGGTACACGGGCCAGTTCTACACACTGTTTTTCCTGACGCAGACGCTGAAGGTTGATGGCACGAGCGCCAATATCATGGTGGCGGTGGCGTTGTTGATCGGGACGCCGTTCTTCCTGTTCTTCGGGTCGCTCTCGGACAAGATCGGGCGTAAGCCGATCATCATGGCCGGATGCCTGATTGCCGCGCTGACGTACTTCCCGCTCTTCCACGCACTGGCTCACTACGCGAATCCGACGCTGGAAGCCGCGACGGCCAAGTCGCCCATCAGCGTGATTGCCAATCCGGACGAGTGTTCGTTCCAGTTCAACCCGGTGGGGACATCGAAGTTCACGAGCTCCTGCGATATTGCCAAGAGCGCGTTGTCGAAGTCCGGCTTGAACTACGAGAACGTGGCGGCGCCAGCCGGGACAATCGCGCAGATCAAGGTGGGCGACACGGTGGTGGATACGTATGACGGCAAGGCCGCCGATGCGAAGGAGAAAGGCGCCGCGTTCGACAAGACGCTGGCGGGCACGCTGAAGTCGGCGGGTTATCCGGCGAAGGCTGATCCGGCGCTGATCAACTGGCCGATGGCTATTGTGATCCTGACCATCATGATGATCTACGTGACGATGGTCTATGGGCCTATCGCCGCGATGCTCGTTGAGATGTTCCCGGCGCGGATCCGGTACACGTCGATGTCGCTGCCTTATCACATTGGCAATGGCTGGTTCGGCGGGTTCTTGCCGGCGACGGCGTTTGCTATCGTGGCCGCGAAGGGGAATATTTTCTCGGGGCTGTGGTATCCGATTGTGATCGCCTTGGTGACGTTCGTGATCGGGATGCTGTTTGTTAAGGAGACGAGGGGGTCGGCGGTTTATGACTCGGATTGATTTTCGGGGGCCTCGGGGAGCGATTGTGGGCTGGTCGCTTTCCTGGCCACCTTGTCTCTAGGAATCAGCTGGGAAGGGGTTGACAGGTTTCGCAACCCTCTTCATAATCTCGATCTCTTGGCGAATTAGCTCAGCCGGTTAGAGCGACGGAATCATAATCCGCAGGTCCGGGGTTCGAATCCCTGATTCGCCACCAAGTTGTAAAGAAAGCCGCTGCTTCGAAAGAAGTAGCGGCTTTTTGTTTGGCTTTGACCCGTCCTGAAATTCATTGTCACGGCTCGAGACACGACTATACAAAATCGATAAATACGGCGACACCGCGATCTTTTTACGTGAGAATTACACAAAATGTCGAACACGCCTTCACAACATAAAATCAACGAAGTCTTAAATATTGTCAGAGACGCGACCACGAAAAAGCAACCGGCACGTAAACTTACTAGATACGAACAAATTTTAGAAAACCTTAGCAAGTGGCTGATTACACATCAACTTATCGGCTTCTCGGTGGCAATTATTCTTGCTGCACTTTCCTATTTTCTCCACGACATACCGCTGGCAAATACGGCACTCGCGACAATAACATTGTCTCAATTACTTGGGATTGCCCTTAGCCTTGTCGCCATTGCACTATCTATTCCATTTTTTCATAGTCTCTTCAAAACGCCATTTTCGCAATTCTTTTACCTGATTGAATCTTCGATCACATTTAATCTCCAATATGTCGAACGACTTGCAAGCTGCGATGCCTCGGCCATTCGATATGTCCTGACCTACTACGAAGGTGAGCGGATTTTATTTGAGAAGCGTTGTGGAATCCTCGTGGGTTCGATCGAGAGAATCGGCTTCTTTCCCGCACTGGCGGGCCTCGCCACCCTCTCGATTAGTCTCGCAAGGCTTCCAGCCATGCAATCGTGGGCTAACGCGCTCATTTTTTTGATCCTAGTGTCCCGAGTTAGAAGTTCGTTGAATCAATCCCCTGTTCTTTCCGGAATGACGAAGTGCTGGTTAAAAAGTCGCTCGGACTCGAGCAGTCCTTCTTCCGTAAAAATCACGGACTTCGTCTTGTTGACAGGGTCTTCGATGAAGCCTCGTTCATGGAGTCGATTCAGCACATCCCAGTCGAAGCCCTTCCATGCGCGGTATCGGTCATGCAGGGTCAGGTAGAGAAGCGCAAGGGAAACTTCATCAATTGCGTCTGTATTGATATTCATGATGCTCCTGCCGCAGCCTTGCGGACCCGCAAACAGAACCGTTCGAGGCTGGCCAGGATCTCATCGGCCGACTTGCTCCAGACGAACGGTTTGGGGTTCGCGTTATAGACATCCAGATAATGACGGATCGCGTCTTCGAGTTGACGTGTTGACCGATGCGTACCGCGTCGAAGGTATTTTTCAGTGAGCGCGGCAAACCATCGTTCGACCTGGTTAAGCCACGACGCCGAAGTGGGTGTGAAGTGAACATGGAAGCGGGGATGACGAGCGAACCAGGCTTTGATCGAGGAGGTTTTGTGCGTGCCATAGTTGTCCATCACCAGATGCACATCCAGGTGAGAAGGCACGCTGGCTTCGATGGTGCGCAGAAAACGCACGAATTCGCTGCTGCGATGGCGCCGATGTACCTCGCCGATCACTTCCCCGGTAGCGATGTCCAGCGCCGCGAACAGGGTGGTTGTGCCGTGACGCATGTAATCGTGGGTGCGTCGCTCAGCGATGCCGGGTGCCAATGGCAACATCGGTTGCGTGCGATCGAGCGCCTGAATCTGGCTTTTCTCGTCCACGCACAGCACCATGGCCTTGAGCGGCGGGTCCAGGTAAAGCCCGACGATATCTCGTACCTTGTCGACGAACATTGGATCGGTGGAGAGCTTGAACGTTTCCTGCCGATGCGGCTGCAAACCAAAAGCACGCCAGATCCGCGTGACCGCTGTCTGCGACAGTTTCATCTCGCGAGCCATCGTCCGCGTACTCCAGTGAGTCGCTCCGACAGGCACGGACTCGAGCGTCTTCGCGATGAGCGCATCGACGCGCGCGTCATCAATCGTCCTCGGCGCGCCGGGACGTGGTGCATCGAGCAGTCCGTCCAGACGATGGATCACGAACCGTGCACGCCACTTCGAAACCGTTTGCTGAGTGACCCGCTGTTTCGCTGCAACCGTCTTGTTGTCCATGCCATCGGCACAGGCCAACACGATGCGCGCCCGCAATGCCAAGGCCTGCGCGGTCTTGCGTCGCATCGTCAGCGCTTGCAGTCCTTCGCGCTCCAATTCGCTCAGCACGAGCTCGCCTTTGGGCCGTCCGCTCATCGTTGCCCCCTCGTATCAAGTGCCACACAGAACACTTTAGTACACGATCAGCATCATTCAATGAATTTTTAACTCGGAACACTAGCGTTTTATATTCTCAGCACAGCGGCGTTTGCAATGACACAAAGACAAGATCGCGTTATTAGCCTGCTTAAGTATTGTCTAGAGTTATCGAAGTAGATAGACCCGCTTTGTCAGGACGCCAATTGTCATATGTTGGTTCGCTCAGTCCCGGATATACCATGACATCCTGTCAGCCGCCCCGTCTTACAGGCGCATGCGAAGGAAGGCTCGGAGCATTCGGGAGGTACTCACCTTTTTCGCCGACAGATTGTTAAAAAACCTCTATTCTTTATGAAATCGAAGCAGCAGCTTTTTGCATTATCGGCGACTTTTCAGAGCATCTACCGGCCGGCAATGACGCGATTGAAGCCCCCCGCATGCGTGACATTCATCCCATGCGAAGCGCCTTCGATCGTCACTCTCTGCGCTCCTTCAATCCACCCTTCCAACGCCCCCACCGCATCGCGAAACATCCGCGGGCTCTTCTCCCCATCAATTAGCAGCGTAGGGCATTGCACCCTCCCCGCAGCATGCGCATCGTACGCAGGCAACGGATCACGAAACTGCAGCGCCAGCGTACTCGCGTTATCCAACGCCATTGCCTTGAACTCTTTCGGACTCCTCGCCCAGAACCCAGGGCGGCTCACCGAATCGACAAAAAGCCCTAACCCAGCATCAACCTCCCCGCTGCCAATCAACTGCGCAGCCTTCGCCCGCAGCGCATTAACCGGCGCGGGCAGCACCGTCCGCGCTCTTCCATCATCGCCGGCCCTAGCCACCGCCCCACCCGGATCAGCAAGCACCAACGACTTCACCAACTCCGGGTATCTCACAGCCAGATGAAACGCAACACACCCACCCCGCGAGTGCCCGACAACATGAACCGGCCCAACGCCCAACCGCTCGATGAACCGCCCCAACTCATCAACATGCGCGTCCCAGCTAAACTGCCTTGATCCACCGGCCATCGCACCAAACCCCAGCACCCCCGAAGGCCAATAATGCGAAAGACTGGGCGCCACACATCGATACTGCTTGGCAAGCGGCCCTAACTGCGGCTTCCAGTATCGAAAGTCACAAAGCGACCCATGCACGAACAGCATCACCTCGTGATGCTCATGCCCAGTCTGTACAAAGGGAACTTGCAAGCCATCATCGAGCGTGGCGATATCCGGCGCTGGCAGGCCAAAAAATTGCGAAGGATCCACCCCGTCCAACAGCTTCATCCGATGCAACTCCGCTTAGCGAAAAACAACAAAAAAACTCACTCCGGCGCCGTAGCCCGAACGGTCACCATATCGCCCATGCTCCGATCATCGTCGTCATCGAGCGAAGAGGAAGACGAATCCAATGAAGCAGAACCCGACGACCCAGCAGCCGTCCGCAAAGAATCAAGAGGAATAGGCTCCACCGGAAACCCCTTCTTCTCCCACGCGTCCAACCCGCCCTTCAGCGGCCGCACGTTCCGAAACCCCTTCACCTTCAGCTGCTGCACAATATGCTTGGCCGTCGCTTCATTCGGACACACGCAATACACCACGACCTCGTGCTCGTGAAACATCGGATCGATTTTCCGTGACGACTCCAAATCCAGCGGAATCGCGCCTTTGATCCGATGCGCCTCCTTCCTCCTCACCGCTTCCGGCCGGGCATCGAAAATAACGGGCGGGGCATCGGAGCGCATCATTTCATCGAGTTGTTCGGGCGAGATCCGATACTTCGCGAGCCATCGACGGAACTGCAGACGCCGCGCCCATCGGTACGCCAAGAACGCGCCTGCGGCCATCCCGAGCACATCGAGCGCGGTGAGCCCATACGTCTTCACGAACACCAGCAGATGCGCGACTTCGGCCTTCAAGATCGCGCCGCCGAGCATCCACGACGATGCCCACAACCCAGCGCCCACCAGATCCCAGAACACGAAAACCCGCACGTCAATCTGCGTCGTCCCGAGCAACGGTGACGACACCAGCCCGAGCCCCGGAACAAACTTGGAGAGAGCAAGCAAAGGCACGCCGAACCGCTCGAACCAATGCCGGGCGGTACGCAAAGTGGTATCGAGGGAAAGTGAGAACCGCACGAGCGAGTTCAGGAATCGACGGCCATACAACCGCCCGGCGGCAAACCAAAGCGA
This sequence comes from Caballeronia sp. SBC1, assembly GCF_011493005.1. Classification (NCBI taxonomy): domain Bacteria; kingdom Pseudomonadati; phylum Pseudomonadota; class Betaproteobacteria; order Burkholderiales; family Burkholderiaceae; genus Caballeronia; species Caballeronia sp. SBC1. Next base: position 710,573 of record NZ_CP049156.1, on the reverse strand, counting down.
ATCGGCGATAACCACCGCGATGACCGCGGCCGCCAACATATGCCAGAACGAAGCCAGCCCGGCCGCGACTAAAGTGCCGGCGAGCACCAGCATGGGTGCAGCGGGAATGGGGACGCCAAGCTGGGTGGCGAGCACGCTGACGAACACGGCCCACGCGCCCCACGACGACACAACGGCGATCGAAACGTGCGGCAAATCGGGCTCCTCCGAAAGGATGCGGAGCGCCGCGTGTCGGATAGAACGGAGAAACCGGATAAAACCAATCCAAAACAGCGCTCGGACCCGCAACTTTATCTCGAAAATGAAAATATCGCCGAGTGTGCCGAACGTCGTTTATCTCCGCTCTACTCCTCGATCCGCGCCCGCGTCACGCCGAGCAAACCGCCCATCGCGTCACGGGCTGCCGCAGAATTCCGCGCGACGATGGCATCAAAAACGGCCGTGTGTTCCGCCATGGATGCGTTGAACACCTCCGCCCGCCGCGCATTCAACCGCAACTGCCCCTCAAGCGTGCGCTCGATCAACGTCCCGAGCGGCACCAGCAACTCATTGCTGCACGCATTCAATACGCTCAAATGAAACCGCAAATCGGCACGAACCCATTCATCGACATTGCGCGCTTCCAGCATCGCCGTGTGCGCATCGCCGAGGCGCGCTAACGAATCGTCATCGTGATTCGCAGCGGCCAATGCAGCGGCATAAGGCTCGATCATCTCGCGCATTTCCTGCAGCTTCAGCGCGAATTGCAACGGCTTGGCAACGCGCGAGTACCACTCCAGGACATCAGCATCGAGAAGATTCCAGGCCTGTCGCGGCCTGACGCGCGTCCCAATCTTCGGCCGCGATTCAATCAAGCCCTTCGATGTCAGCGTCCGCAGCGCCTCGCGCAGCACGGTCCGGCTGACGCCAAAACGCTCCATCAGTTCGGCTTCGCGCGGCAGCGTAGACGCCGGCGGAAAATCGCCGCGCAGAATCTCGGTGCCAAGCTCGTACGCCACGCGTCCGTGCAGATCGTGCTGGATAGCTTTCCCCTTGCCTAAAATTCACGCCGATTCAAAACCACGCGATTATACGGACCCTTTCCCGATAAGGATTTCCGTCTAATAGTACTATTAATATACACATCGAATGAATTTTTGATAGCATAGAAACCCTCGTTCCCCACCCATCGGAAAAATCAGGAGACGCCAGCATGAAAATCACCAAACTCGAGACTTTTATCGTTCCGCCGCGCTGGTGTTTCCTGAAGATCACGACCGATGAAGGTATTGTCGGCTGGGGTGAACCGGTGGTCGAAGGACGCGCACACACGGTCGCGGCGGCAGTCGATGAGCTATCCGACTATCTGATCGGCAAAGACCCGCTGCTGATCGAGGATCACTGGCAGGTCATGTATCGCGCGGGGTTTTATCGTGGCGGCCCGATCGGCATGAGCGCGATTGCGGGCGTCGACCAGGCGCTGTGGGACATCAAGGGCAAGCATCACGGCGTGCCCATTCACGCGCTGCTTGGCGGCCAGGTCCGCGACCGGATCAAGGTGTATTCGTGGATCGGCGGCGACCGCCCCAGCGATGTCGCGAACAACGCGCGTGCCGTCGTGGACCGCGGGTTCAAGGCGGTGAAGATGAACGGTTCGGAAGAACTTCAGATCATCGATACCTTCGACAAAGTCCAAGCCGTCATCAACAACGTCGCGGCGGTGCGCGAAGCGGTGGGACCGAATATTGGCATCGGCGTGGACTTTCACGGCCGCGTGCACAAGCCGATGGCGAAGGTGCTCGCGAAGGAACTCGATCCGTTCAAGCTGCTGTTTATCGAAGAGCCGGTGCTGTCGGAAAACGTTGAGGCGTTACGCGACATCGTGAACCAGACGAGCACGCCAATCGCGCTCGGCGAGCGTTTGTACTCGCGCTGGGACTTCAAGCACATCCTGGCCGGCGGTTACGTCGACATCATCCAGCCGGACGCGTCGCACGCGGGCGGGATCACGGAGTGCCGCAAGATTGCATCGATGGCCGAAGCCTACGACGTCGCCCTCGCATTGCATTGCCCACTCGGCCCGATCGCGCTGGCGACGTGTCTTCAAATCGATGCGGTCAGCTACAACGCCTTCATCCAGGAGCAAAGCCTCGGGATTCACTACAACAAGGGCAACGACCTGCTCGACTACATCAAGAACCCCGAAGTCTTCAAATATGAAGACGGCATGGTGATGATTCCGCAAGGGCCGGGCTTGGGCATCGAGGTGAATGAGGAGAAAGTGCGCGAGATGGCCAAGGTTGGGCATCGTTGGCGTAATCCGGTGTGGCGTCACGCGGATGGCAGCGTTGCAGAGTGGTGATGGAAGAATTGCGTTGCACCGCACTATGCAGAAGCGGCGGGCATCGTAGAATAGCGTTATTGAGACGGGAATTCCGTCTCAATGGCGTTACGTAACGTGCTGGTGAGATAGCTTCAGCCAACGGGTTACAGCACTGGAAATGGCTTCCCTTTCGGCACATGAAACCCCGCGCCGAAAGGCTTTGCATGCGGTGACAACGCCTGGCCCGCGTCTTGCATTATCTGGCGTACGTGAGTTTGTTTCGACCCAGCGCCCGGGAAGAGCGCGACGACTAAGCTAGAGAGTCCAGCATGTATTACTACACCCTTCCAGATGAGTTCGTCCGCACGCAGATGGCTGTCGGCGCGCTGGTGCTGTTCGGCGTGCTGCGCGTGATCGGTGCGGTCGTGGGTGCGCAGCACAGCTGGCGCATGTCGACGGTGACGCGCTGCTTTATCGGCGCGGCTGTGCTGTTTTGCTTGCCGCAACTCATCGATGTAGTCGTTTCGTGGCCCATGTCGCACCGCGCCTTCATCGAGCTTCAAGGCAAGGCGATTGGCTGCGCGCTGGCACTGTTCTGCGCCCCGATCGTGAGTCATAAGCTGGGCTACGAGTAGATATCGGCATCACGTGGCCCACGTCGGCTAACTGATTAACCCATCGCAGAAAAACCCGGCACGCTGTGCGACAACACGGCGGCCGCGACAAACACCCCTACAATCAGCAACGCTTCCATCCGCATGACGCCGGTGAACGTGTGCGCATCGACTGTCGATGCGGTGCGCTGCAATCGTGGCATGACGGACCATCGGTTCATCGCGCCGAGCAACAACGCGGTCCCGATCAGCACGGCTTTCACGACCAGCGCGTGGCCCCACCCGCTCGTTTCGAGCGCCACCACCGATCCGCCCAGTCCGCGCCACGCGTTATATATCCCGGTGAGAACCACCAGCGACACGGCAATCACCGCCGCCGTGGAAACCTTCCCGACAATACGAATCAGGGACGCCCGCGCAAGCGACGTCCCCAACGCCGGCAACACCCGCCACGCGCTCGCGATAACCAACCCGCCCCACGCGGCTGTCGCCAGCAAATGAATTGTCTGCACGCCTTCGGCGAGCGAAAACGCGCCGGCATCGGCGGCATGTCCAACGGACGCCTTGCCCGCCGCCGCCACGAGTGCGCCGACCATGAACAAGCCGATTCGCGGTCCGCCCTTCGGGTTGCCCAAGACCGTCGCTAGGATCAGCAGCACGCTGCCGGCGAACGCGATCGCCCAGCCCGTGCCGGCGTGCGTGCCCGTCACTACCGTGACAATGGCATCGAAGGCTTGAAAGAGAGGCGCGCCGCTCATCGACGCCGCCTGCAGCCAGACCAGCACAAGATCTGCCACCGCGAGCACGACCGCGCCGCCCGTGCTCAGCCGCCGCGCCCTTACCCAGCCGAGACGCACGGGCGAAACGGGTGCAGCCGCGTTTTCCTTCGATAACCACACGCTCAGGAACGCCCCGCCGAGGGTGCAGGCAAAGGCAATGTCAGCGAGTGCGGCAATGAGGACTTGAGCGAACCACAGCGGATCGTCAGTCATGAATACGCCTTGACGAAGAAATTCAGGCTGAAAGCAAACAAGGAATGCATTGAAGGTTCGATGAAGGGTCGAGGAAGAAACAAAACAAACCGCATGGGCCAGGAACGCGAGTCTAGCGGAACGGACACATGGAATGCAGCAAGGCCCAAGGACATCCGAGCGAAACAAAACCGACTTTCGATGCGGCGGCCGTGGTGATGCGGGACATGGCGTGGTCTGGCCATGCGAGTGCCAGGCGGCGTTTTAGTGCTGGGCGGGTGGAAAGCTAATAAGCGCGGCGGCGGCATTAGTCGGGCAGGTTTCCGATTTTTCGGTCAAGGCAATCCTTTGTTCCCGAATATGGACAGGCATTCTTGTTCACCATACGGCAATGCCGTATAATTCAGCCCGATGTATACGATCATCGAAACTGAAATTTTCCAGCGCTATGCTGCGGACATCTGGCGCGACGCGGAGCGAGAGGCGTTCATCGCTTGGCTTGCCAATAATCCTCTGTCGGGAGATGTCGTTCCCGGTACCGGCGGCTTACGCAAAGTACGATGGTCAAGGCCCGGAATGGGAAAACGTGGCGGCGCATGCGTGATCTACTACAACCTGCTCGATGATGGCTGCATCTGGTTGCTGATCGCGTATACGAAGGCGAAGTTCGACAATCTGCCAGCGTCGTTTCTAAACCAGTTACGTGAAGAGGTGAAGAATGGATAAGGAAATGGAGCAATTCCAAGCGGACTTGTTGAAGTCTGTCCGCGATATGAAAGCGGGACGCACTGGACGCGTCACCAAAGTTGAACCTACAACGGCGTCATTAGCCCGCGCCAAGGTCGGACTTTCGCAGAGCGCGTTTGCCGCCCTGCTCGGTGTATCGACGAGAACACTGCAAGATTGGGAGCAAGGTCGACGGGAACCCACCGGGGCCGCACAAACGCTGCTGCGTGTCGCTGCTCTCCATCCGGAAGCATTGCGGGACCTGCAAACAGCGTGAAGCCGGGATACGGCGCCAAGTCAGCTTAAATGCAAAGGCGCCATGTATCAGCATTTCCTTCGTACACCCAAGCCACGCAAAACCGCCCCGAAACCCGTCACGGAGCGTCGATTTTTTGTCAAACTCCGTCAACGGATAAATGTCACGCACAGTTAAAAACCCATGTCGATCGGTCGCGCGGCAAATTGTCGCGTACACGTTGAAAGCGAGACGCAACAGGGCGATGCCCAAATAGTCATCATCAGGCAACGATGATAGAATGCCGCGTCGCATCAGGGGCTCGCAAAGCCAATGTGGCAATGGTTCACACATATTCGCACCGAGCCGAACGAAGCTCGGCAGGTCCTCGAAATTCATGGAGTGTCGCGTGTCTTCAAGACGCATCTTTCGTCCGTTGCTCGCCCCGCTAATGGCTCTGGCGCTGATCGGCAGTGCCAGCATTGCCGGCGCAGCAGAAGCCCCGGCGCCCGCTCAAGCCGCCGCCCAGCCAATGGCACCGGACACCATGGCAGCGCGTGTTCAAGGTTGCACGGCATGTCACGGCGTCCACGGCGAAGGCACGGACAACGACTATTTCCCTCGTCTTGCCGGCAAGCCAGCTGACTACCTGTACAACCAGTTGCAGAACTTCCGCGAAGGCCGCCGGAAGTATCCGCCAATGAACTACCTCGTCACGTATCTCTCGGACGACTACCTTCATCAGATCGCCACATATTTCTCGCAACAACGCCCGCCGTATCCGCAACCGGCCAAGCCGACTGTGTCGGCGTCCACGTTGTCGAAAGGCCAGCAGATCGTGCTGAACGGCGACGCAGGGCGCGGCATTCCCGCCTGCGCAGCGTGTCACGGCACGAACCTGACGGGTATGCAACCGGCTATTCCGGGTCTCGTGGGATTGCACTCCGACTACATCAGCGCGCAACTCGGCGCCTGGCGTGCGGGCTCGCGTCACGCCATCGCACCTGACTGCATGCAACAGATTGCCACCCATCTGACTGACGACGACGTGACCGCTGTCGCCGCCTGGCTGTCCACGCAAACCGCACCGGCTAATCCGGTACCCGCGCCCGCAGGCTCGCGCAAAACGCCGCTCGCCTGCGGCAGCGAACCGCAATAAGGCGCGAGGAGCGAGAAGAATATGAAACGCAAGTCCCTGTTCGCACTTTCGGCTGTTGTTGTCATCACGGCCGCCGCAGCCGCCGCCGCACTCTGGTCAGGTGGCGACACCTTCCATTCGGGCGGCGCAGTCGCCGCTGTGCCCGCCGACCAGACCGAGTTGATCAAACGCGGCGAATATCTGGCGCGTGCCGGCGACTGTATTGCCTGCCACACGGTTCGCGGCGGCAAGACGTTTGCCGGCGGCCTGCCCATGCTGACGCCGTTTGGCACGCTCTACACTCCGAACATCACGCCGGACGACCAGTACGGTATTGGCAAGTGGACATCGGACGACTTCTACCGTTCGATCCATCTCGGTCGCTCGAAAGACGGCAGCCTGCTGTACCCGGCCATGCCGTTCACGGCCTATACCAAGGTCACGCGCGCCGACTCGGACGCCATGTTTGCGTACATGCGCTCGGTGCCCCCGGTCAATGTACCCAGCCGTCCGCACGAACTGCGCTTCCCGTTCAACCAGCGCAACATGCTGATTGGCTGGCGCGTGCTGTTCTTCAGCGAAGGCGAATTCAAGCCGGACCCCACCAAGTCGGTTGAATGGAACCGCGGTGCTTACCTGATCGAAGGGCTTGGCCATTGCAGCATGTGCCATACATCGATCAACCCGCTGGGCGGCCCGGTCAGCTCCGCAGCATTCGGCGGCGGTCTGATCCCGCTGCAGAACTGGTACGCACCGTCGTTGACGTCGAATAAGGAAGCTGGCCTGGGTGACTGGGACATCAAGGACATCAACGACCTGCTGAAGACCGGCGTGTCGCAACGCGGCGCGGTGTTTGGCCCAATGGCCGAAGTGGTCCACAACAGCTTGCAGTACATGACGGACGCGGACATCAACGCCATGTCGACGTTCCTGAAGTCGATCCCGCAAAAGGGCGAAGCGCCGGAAACAATGCAGTTCGAAACATCGGCGCAGTTCGGTTCGGAATTGCTGCAACAGGGCAAGAAGATCTACACGGAAAACTGCGCGAAGTGCCACGCGGAAAACGGTCTCGGCAAACCGCCGGCCTACCCGCCGCTTGCCACGAACCAGTCCATCCAGATGCAGTCGGCCGTGAACCCGATCCGCATGGTGCTCAACGGCGGTTATCCGCCGAGTACGGAAGGCAACCCGCATCCGTATGGCATGCCGCCGTTCGCTCAAGCGCTGTCGGATACGGAAGTGGCTGCGGTCGTGACGTACATTCGTATGTCGTGGGGCAACCACGGCACGCCGGTGTCGCCGCAACAAGTCAGCAACCTGCGTTCGGCGCCGCTGGACTGATTGAAGCAGGGTTTTCCGCAGGTAGAGTAAAATGCGCTCAACGGCGCAAGCAGGGCGCAGGCCTCGGAACCGGGGCTGCGCCCTTCGTCTTTTTTGAGCACGAATAAGGTGGAAGTCGGGTGAGCGGGTGGGATGAGCCACGGCGGCGGTAAAATGCCCTGGGTTGGTTTGCCGGATTGCGCGGTTTGGCTCCGGTCTCAACACTTTTTAAAGCAGAAGAGCGCGGCGTTACAGACAGGATCGCAATACCGCGATGAGGATGGTCGATGCACTTTGGTGAACGGTTCAACAGCGTTACCCATCTCGTCGGCACGGTGCTGTCGGTGGCAGGGCTCGCAACGCTCGTCACCATGGCGTCACTGGAACGCGACCCGTACAAGATCGTCAGCTTTGCGGTGTACGGCGCCATGTTGCTCATGCTGTACACGATTTCCACGCTGTACCACTGGGTCCGCAGCCCGCGGGCCAAGGCGGTATTGCAAAAATGCGATCATTCGGCCATTTATTTGCTGATCGCGGGAAGCTACACACCGTTCACGCTCGTCACGCTGCGCGGCCCGTGGGGCTGGTCGTTATTCGGCGTAAGCTGGGGGCTCGCTGCTCTTGGCATCGTCCAGGAACTCACGCTCGGGCGTCGAACCCGCAGCGTATCGATGGTGATTTACGTGATGATGGGCTGGCTCGCGCTCGTAGCCATCCGTCCTCTCGTTTCGGCACTACCGCCCGCCGGCACGGCGTGGCTGCTGGCCGGCGGTTTGATCTATAGCGCCGGCATTTACTTTTTCATCAACGACGAGCGCATCCGACACGGCCATGGCATCTGGCACCTGTTCGTGTTGGGCGGCAGCTTGTGTCAATTCGTCAGCATTGCACGCTACGTCGCTTGAGCACGTTGCTTGAGTACGTTCCATGAGCCTGCCCTAATCGGCACCTAATGCCTGACTTGAAGCGTTTTACGGCGTTTCAAATGCAACTTAACGCCAGTCAGCGTGTCTTGATAGCGCGTTGATCTTCGCGGCAACTTTCCCGGCGCTCGTAGCTTGTACTTCGAGCAAGCGCCCCGAACGTCATGCCGCCCGATTTCCTCGATCGTCGTACGCACGCACCTAAAATTGTGCGAGCCGCCTTTTTTTGGGGCTTCATGCCTTTTGGGGCTTTAAGCGAAAGCGCCGGTCGTCATACCGAATCCGTGAACACTTATGTCTTTTGATTCCCTCGGCCTGTCCGAACCCTTGCTTCGCGCTGTCAACGAACTCGGCTACACCATCCCTACTCCCATCCAGTTGCAGGCCATCCCGGCTGTGCTGAACGGCGGCGACCTGCTCGCAGGCGCACAAACCGGTACCGGCAAAACGGCAGGCTTCACGCTGCCTATCCTGCAACGTTTGTCCGAAGCGCCCGCGGCTTTGGCCGGAGCCAAGCGCCCGGTACGCGCACTGATCCTCACGCCGACGCGCGAACTCGCCGCCCAGGTGGAAGAAAGCGTGCGCGGCTACGGCAAGTATCTGAAACTGAAATCGACCGTGATGTTCGGCGGCGTGGGCATCAACCCGCAAATCGATGCGCTACGACGCGGCGTGGATATTGTCGTGGCAACGCCAGGCCGCCTGCTCGATCACATGCAGCAGAGGACCATCGACTTGTCGAAGCTCGAGATTCTCGTGCTCGATGAAGCCGACCGCATGCTCGACATGGGCTTCATTCACGACATCAAGCGGGTGCTCGCGAAGCTGCCGCCGAAGCGCCAGAACCTGCTGTTCTCGGCCACGTTCTCCGAAGAAATCAAGACGCTGGCGGACAGCCTGCTCGACCGCCCGGCGCTGATTGAAGTAGCGCGTCGGAATTCGACGGTTGAAGCCATAGCCCAGAAGATTCACCCGGTCGATCGCGACAAGAAGCGTGAGTTGCTCACGCATCTGATCCGCCAGAACAACTGGTTCCAGGTGCTGGTGTTCACGCGCACGAAGCATGGCGCGAACCGGCTCGCCGAGCAGTTGACGAAGGATGGCATCAGCGCGCTGGCCATTCACGGCAACAAGAGCCAGTCGGCACGTACGCGTGCGTTGGCCGAGTTCAAGGACAACACGTTGCAAGTGCTGGTGGCAACGGATATTGCGGCGCGCGGTATCGATATCGACCAATTGCCGCACGTCGTCAACTTCGATCTGCCGAATGTGCCGGAGGACTATGTTCACCGGATCGGGCGTACCGGTCGTGCCGGAGCGACGGGTGAGGCGCTGTCGCTGGTTTGCGTCGATGAACATCAGTTGCTCAAGGACATCGAACGCCTGATCAAGCGGCCGATTCCGCAGGAAGTCATCGCGGGTTTTGAACCGGATCTGACTCAAAAGCCGGAACCGATTCTCCGCCGCGGACAAGGCGGCGGCGGTGCGCGTCAGGGTCAAGGCGCGCCGCGTCAGGGCGCACCGAAGCAATCGAATGGCGGCGGCAGGCCGTCGGCCAAGCCGGCGAATGGTAACGGTGGCGGTAATGGTGGCAACGGCGGTGGGTACGGTTCGCGCTCGCCGAAACCTGTTGCAGCGAAAACCGGTGGCAATGGCGCCGCGCCGCGCAAACCCGAAGGCTCACGGCCGCCTGGTGCCGCGCTGCTTGGCGGCAAGCCCCGCAGTGAAGGCGGCGGCGGTGCAGGTCGACGCGATACGCCGCGCACCGGACAACGCGGGCGTTAATTGAGTGATGCAGGTGTGGGTGGGACGTTCACCTGCGCCTTCTCTCCGCTTGAGGGAAGGTGCTGCGAGCGAGGCTGCCTTTAGCCTCGCTACGCTGGCGGAAGGTCAGATTTTTTGCGGCGCAACTGTCTGACATAGCACTCGATAAAAAAGCGGAGCCTCGGCTCCGCTTTTTTGTTTCACGCTGCGGCGCTCGCCGCACGCTTCAGCGCGTCGATCTGTTCTCGCCAGCGCGCCAGCACCGCGTCACCCTGCCCCGGGGCAAACTCGAATCCGATGCCGTGCACGAGCCGCGCATAAGGCACCTTCTGCCATTCACCGCTTTCTATCGTCGCGATAAAACACGTGGCCGGTGCGCCCTCCAATGGCACGATTCGCGCCTCAAGCTGCACCTGGAAGAAGGCTTCATCGAAGACGAAGGTCAGCGTGGCGTTTCCCGTCTTCGGCACCGACCGCGCCGCCCGCGACTGCGGCCACAACGAAAAACACAACGTACCCGGATCCGGTGCGAACAACTCGCCAACGCTCAGCAGCGACGTCCGCACACGGCCTTCATCGGCTGCAAGCAACGACGCGGTGAAGCCCATTTTTGTCTCGATCGACGTGCCATCGAACAAGGTCCGCAATTCGGCAGGCCATTCGTCAAACGTGCCATGCTCGATGCCGAACGCATTGGAATCAGTCATGCGGGCCTCCGTGAAAAGACGATGGCCCGCGAAAGCGGGCCATCGATTGAAGCGTACTGAATCATTCCGTGCGAACGCCCGCTTGGGCTATCGGAAGAACACGTGCTGCGTGATCTTCGCAAGCGGATAGTGCACGCTGGGCTGAATTCGGGCCGGCAGATCGAGTGGCTTGAGCAGCATTTTCACGCACATATCGGCCGACAAATTCCGCCGGACCAGCGCATTCACGCGCGCCGCCAACTCGCGGTTGTGCGCAGTGTCATGTGCACGTTCCGGATAACGGATGGCAAATACATGGCGCAACGCGATCTCGGAATCCTCATTCTTGATTTCCATTACGCGACGCAACAACGCACCGAGAACGGCAAAGCGTCCATTGCCCTCGATCTTGTTGTACTTCTTGAAGAAGCGGAAAAAGTGCTTGTAATGCCGGACTTCGTCTGTACGGATGTTGTCGGTGAGTTGCTTTAGCACCGGCTCGTCCGAGCAGTCGTTGATGGCCCTGTACAGCGTGGCCGTCCCGGTCTCAACAACGCAACGCGCAACCATTTCAAGCGCACGCGTTTTTTCGAAGTCCTCGACTGAACACGTCAGCGAGTATTCGGCGAAGAAGTTCTTGAATGCCGTGTCCCAGTCGAACTCTGGCCATACATGATGGATATACGTTTTCAACGCGCGGCCGTGCTGCATTTCTTCCGGTTCCCACTCATTGTTGAGCCAGTCGGAAACTTCGGGGTCGTCGTTGAAATAGGTGCTCAGGTTGCTCGTATAAAGATCGGTCCCGCTCTCAATGAACGAAGCCGCGCAAAGCAACAGGAGAAGGTGTTCATTGGATGCCGCTTTACGCCGGTCGATCCGGGACAGGTCGATATCTTCGATCCGCCAGGGCATCACATGGGTACTGTCAGTGTGCATAAAAATCGCGCTCCCAAAGCTGTACTGAACGCGCCGTCAGCCAAACCGGCCGAAAATCAGGCGACGCCGTGAGCGTAAATCTGCGGCGTCCTCATGTGTTTGAAGACTTAGAGCCTGCATCTTAGCCGGGTTGCAACGAAGCTGCAGGCCCGAAGACAGACCGTGGGAACCACATATCAGTTCCGGATAGCGCTTAAATGAGCATAAATCGTACCGCGCTGGAACGCATTGCGATAACGCATGTCACGATTGATTCCCACCCGCTTACAGAGACATTTCGGCAAGTCACTGAAAGACGATTGAGCAATAGCGTTTTCGCCGACCAATTTTCATATTGAATCCGCATACAACGCGATAGCGTCCCGGCCGCTAAGCCGTATTCAGACTCGACGCCATCAATTTTGCCATCCTGACGAGTTGCTGCGCAGAACGCGAAGCATGCAATCCGTACGGTCCGTGCAGACATAGGGACATGCGGATATGTATACGTATGCATCACGCGGCGTATGCATCACGCGGGAGCGGCTTTATCCAACCCCGTTCGCGTGGGTCTCGTGACGTAACGCGTCGTAACGAACTCGTCGCTCTCAATGCTTCGCCGGAGCCATAAACTGCCTCGACAAGTCGCTCACAGGCGCGCTTGCATCGTGCCGTAGGACTGCTATATCCAAAGGCAAGACGGGTGATCCAGCATTGCCGGCCTGCCGGGCCTTTCCCTTACAATACGGGCCACCTCACGACAATAAAGCGCACTCTTCGACGCCATGACACGAGATCCCCGCATCACCTTGAACGCACGACAGCAAGAGCTGCTCGACTGGGTGCAACGCGATGGCTTCGTGACGGTAGAGGACCTGGCCACGCACTTTGACGTCACGCCGCAAACCATTCGCCGCGACGTCAACTGGCTCTCCGACATGAACCTGCTGCGCCGCTATCACGGTGGCGCGAGCCTCCCGACCAGTTCGGAGAATGTCTCATACACCGCGCGCCAGCGCATGTTCCACGACGAGAAGCGCCGCATAGCCGCGCTGGTCGCGTCACACATTCCCGATCAGGCGTCGCTCTTCATCAACTTGGGGACGACGACCGAGGAAGTTGCCCGGGCGCTGAACCGGCATCGCGGCTTGCACGTGATCACGAACAACCTCAACGTAGCAAGCATGATGAGCGGTTACCCCGAATGCGAGGTACTGATCACTGGCGGCATTGTGCGGCCCTGGGACAAGGGCATTGTGGGCGAGCTAGCGATCGACTTCATCCGTCAGTTCAAGGTGGACTTCGCGATTATTGGCGCGTCCAGCATTGAAACCGACGGCACGCTACGCGATTTCGATACCCGCGAAGTCCGCGTGGCCGAAGCAATCATCAAACACGCGCGCACGGTGTTCCTCGCTGCCGATCATTCGAAGTTCGGCCGCCCGGCGCTCGTCCGGCTCGGTCACCTGAGCCAGATCGACGCGCTTTTCACCGATGCCCCCGCGCCACCCGAAATGGCTCAAACGCTCGCCGAGGCAAACACGCAGGTGTTCGTAGCGGAGTAGCAGCCGGTCCCAAAACCCTGCGCCGCAAGTGTGCGCTGCCTGGTGCACTGCGGCAGGAACCTCACGTAATTTCTACGATTCCGCTCGTCCGCCGAACCGCTTTCGCGCCCCTGAAAAGTCAAACCCAATATTTTCCGCAAGCGTTTGGCACTCGTCCGACACTTGCCTACAATCAAATCCCGGCAACGAAGCGCCGCTTTTCGGCGCCGCCTACCACGCTATGCATCATGCGTCTGCCGGATCGAAGTTCCAGTCTCGTACAACGTTCCTAAGCACGAATGCCGGTCGCCGACCGGAAAAAGTGCCGGTAGATCGTCATGGAGAACACGATGCTCAGTCCGCATGAATTTGCCACGCTGCTCCTATTGCAAGACGCTCCCAATCAGATGGAAATGGTGCGCGACGAACTCGACGCCCTGCTTGAGCGCCAGCTTGTTCAGTTGGAAAATCTCGCGTCTGGACGCCAGTTGTGGAGCCTGACGGCTTCCGGCGACTCCACGATCAAAGCAATCAAACGGTATTCGTAAGTTTCGGCAACCCACCGCTTTTCGGTCAGCCCGCACTCGCCGGCGAGTGAATCAGGCTGCGAGCGAACCGATCAGCGAACCCTCAGCGAACTAATTAGCCAGCGCGCAACGTCGGATCGACGGTTGCGCGCCAGCTAAGCGCTTGCGCCCGCTGATCCGCGAAGAACGAGGCCCACGCGCTCTGCGCTGCCGCCGTACGGCTGGCACTAAACGCCGCATATTGACCCGCGATTCCGGCCTGGAACGCGCAAAACTGTTCCTTTGGCAACTTGCCGCGCTTTTGCGCCACGTAAGCGTCGAGAAACGCGGAATACACGCCCTGCGCGTCCGTGCCGTAATCAACAGCGCTGCCGCCGCACATGGACTGGAGCGCGGCCAGGGACGGCGCCCCCCTTGATCCTGAGACATCCGGCGTGGATATACATCCACCCAGCATCAGCGCGCCTAGCGCACCGGCCACCCACATCTTTCGCATTGCATCTACTCCTTGGTTTCCAGTGACTACAGTATCGGTCGATGGTCCGCTTCGCGCCACTCGGCTGAACGGCCTATGAGCCCAAATACGACCCCGATCTGCACTTTTCCGGCGAATCGCAGCAATAGCGGAACGTTAGCCGTTAAGACGACTTTACATTTTCGTTTTTGTTCGTTAAATTTCGAATTCGAACATTATTATGTTCCGACGGAGTTTTCCGTTGGTGGCCATGGGGCGGACAAGCGATGCAAGGCAATCTTTATGATGTGCTCGTGGTGGGCGGCGGGGTCAACGGCACGGGTATAGCGCGGGACGCGGCGGGCCGTGGCCTCACGGTCATTCTGTGCGAGAAGGACGACCTGGCTTCGCACACGTCGTCATCGAGTACGAAGCTCATTCACGGCGGCCTTCGTTATCTTGAATACGGCGAATACCGGCTCGTGCGCAAGGCGCTTCAGGAGCGCGAAGTCTTGCTGCGCGCGGCGCCGCACATCATGTGGCCGCTGCGTTTCGTGATGCCGCACATGCCCAACCTGCGGCCCGCCTGGATGATCCGCGCCGGCCTTTTCCTCTACGATCACCTCGCGCGGCGCGAGTTGCTGCCAGGCTCCAGGGGCATTGACATGCGCCGGCACCCGGCTGGCGCACCGCTTATCGACTCAATCAAGCGCGGTTTTGTCTATTCCGACGGCTGGGTGGACGACGCACGGCTCGTCGCGCTCAACGCGGTCGACGCGCAGGAACACGGCGCGGTAATCAAGACGCGCACGCGGCTGGTAAGTGCACGCCGCTTCGAAGGCGTCTGGCATGCCACACTCGGCGACAATCACGGCGCGACCTTCGACATTCGCGCGCGCTCCATCGCGAACGCTGCCGGCCCGTGGGTCAGCGACCTGCTCAAGGATTCGCTCAACAGCAACACACACACGCGCCACACCGTGCGGCTGGTCAAGGGAAGCCACATAGTCACCCGGCGTCTCTTTGAACACGACCACGCGTATATTTTCCAGAATCCGGACAAACGCATCATCTTCGCGATTCCGTACGAGCACGACTACACGCTGATCGGGACGACCGACCTCGAGTATCACGGCGACGCGTCGAAGGTCGCCATCAGCCCGGAAGAAACCGCGTACCTTTGCGACTCCATCAATCGCTACTTCAAAAAGCACATCAGTCCGGCTGACGTCTGCTGGACCTATGCCGGCGTGCGTGGTTTGCTCGAAGACGAAAACGCGGAGAACGCATCGGCGGTCACGCGCGATTACCTGCTCGAACTCGACACGCCCGCGAACGAAGCGCCGCTGCTGTCGGTGTTCGGCGGCAAGATCACCACGTTTCGAAAGCTGGCCGAAGAAGCTGTCGACAAACTCGGCGAAGCACTGCAATCGCCGGCCCGGAGCAAGACCTGGACGGAAGGCGCGCCGCTGCCGGGCGGGGACATTGCCAATGCCAACTTCGCGCTTTTCCTCAGCTCGTTCAAGCAGCGCAATCGGTGGCTGCCCGGTGAGCTTGCGCATCGTTATGCACGGGCTTACGGTACGCGCGCGCAGAAGCTCCTGGGCGACGCAAGCTCGCTGGCCGATCTCGGCGACGCACTAGCTCCGGGCTTATACGAAGCGGAACTCCGCTACATGCGCGACAACGAATGGGCAACTTGCGCGGACGACGTGCTCTGGCGCCGCTCGAAACTCGGTCTGCACCTGGAGCCGGGGTCGCTGGATGACGTGATTCGCCGCATTGATGGCTGGTTCGCGTCGAGCAAGCCGGAAGCGGAGCCGCGGGCGACGTCATCCATGCCTATTCGCACGGTCGTTTAACCGGGCGTTGCCGCGAATAGCAACCCTGCGGCACCTGATAACGGTGTGACGATATCTTCGTTTGACGCCAGTTGAGCGAATGCTAGTCTTGCCTTCACTCGTTCCAGCGCCGTATTGCTGAGCGAGTCTAATCGACAGGACGACAGCAAGACTGGAGGCTCACCATGGTTGCACCGGCTTATTCATCGCTGGAACTCGTGCGCGAGTCGTTCGATGCGCACGCGCCGGCCGAACTCGCCGAGGCAACACAGGCGGGGTCTGCCAACATCGCGGCCAACATTCCGGCCAATACTCATCACGCGCATAACACGGACGCGCAGGAAGCGAACGACGCGCTCGAATATCTCGTTGGCGTGAACCTGGCGCGGCTGCGTGCCGAACGGCAACTTTCGCTCGATGCCCTCGCTCGCGCGTCCGGCGTATCGCGGGCCATGCTGGCGCAGATTGAATCCGGGCGCAGCGTGCCGTCCATCAAGGTGCTGCACAAGATTGCGAGCGCGCTGAAGGTATCGGTGGCTGCGTTTCTTCGACGCCACGCGACCAATGGCATCGAATATTTGCCGGCCGAGCAGGCAACGCGCCTCGTGACATCGAATGGACGCTTTTCGGCCCGGCCGCTGTTCCCGCTGAACGCGCCTGGATCGGCGGAATTTCACGAGTTGCGGATCGCACCGCTGCACGCCGAATCCGGCAGTCCGCGGCCGCCCGGCACCACGATCAATCTGGTTGTGAGCGACGGCACGCTGGAAATCCGCGTGCATGACCGGGCGCAGTTGCTGGCCACCGGCGACGCCATTGTGTTCGACGCCGATCAACCCCACACGCTGCGCAATCCCGGCAACACGGAAGCGCGTGCGTATCAGGTCACGGTGAACGCTGAAACGCCGCCGCGCTGGCATGTTCCGGCCGATTTACGTCGTATCGACGATGCCAGCTAGGCGCGTTTCCGACCAAGCTAGAGACACTCAGTACTGCAACACGGCCAAGTCTGTTGTATCCTGAAAATAGTCGCGTTGTTAAGTGTTTAGCGACAAGTCAGTACGTCTTCAGGGCGGGGTGCAATTCCCCACCGGCGGTATGCGAGTGGCCGAAAGCCTCTCGCGAGCCCGCGAGCGCCCGTGAACGTGGCTTGCAAGCAATTGTGGGCCGCCAGTCACAAGTTACGGG
The DNA here is from genome assembly GCF_011493005.1 of Caballeronia sp. SBC1. NCBI lineage: Bacteria > Pseudomonadati > Pseudomonadota > Betaproteobacteria > Burkholderiales > Burkholderiaceae > Caballeronia > Caballeronia sp. SBC1. The sequence goes on along the minus strand of NZ_CP049156.1, from coordinate 693,422 downwards.
GTCAGCAGATCTGGTGAGATGCCAGAGCCGACGGTCATAGTCCGGATGGAAGAAGATGTGCAGACGGTCATGTCCGTTTCGCGTGTTTGCCGCGGCGTATTTGCGCCCGCGCTGAACTGGCGCTGTCGAATTGACGGCGCTGAAAACGCGTGTCGTTCTGTCTGTTTGCAATGCCCTGAAACGTTTTTCGCCCCATTTCTTTTGCGAGAGCGTTTCATCCATGTCCGACTCAGTTTTCACCTCCACCTCCCAGGCCACCGCCTTTGCTGATCTTGCGCAACTTCGCGCAGGCGACGCGCCGGTTGCTATTCCCCACCGAATTGCCGCTGCCCTGCAAGCGTTGCGCGAAGGCCGCGCAGTCGCCCTGCTCGACGACGACGATCGCGAGAACGAAGCTGACCTCATTTACGCCGCTGAAAAGCTCGACGTTGAAGGCATGGCGCTGATGATCCGCGAGTGCAGCGGCATTGTGTGCCTGTGCCTTCCCGACGAGACCGTTCGCGCGCTCCACCTCCCGCCGATGGTCGTCGACAACGGCAGCAAATACGGCACGGCGTTCACGGTCTCTATCGAAGCACGCGAAGGCGTGACGACGGGCGTTTCAGCCGTTGACCGGTTGACCACGATCCGCGCGGCGATTGCCGATAACGCCAAGGCTGGCGATATCGTGAGTCCTGGCCATGTGTTCCCGCTGCGCGCGCAGCCGGGCGGCGTGCTGACCCGGCGCGGTCATACGGAAGGAACTGTCGATCTGACGATCCTTGCCGGGTTGAAGCCGGCTGGCGTGCTGTGCGAACTGATGAACCCGGATGGCACGATGGCGCGCGGTGCGCAGATCGATGCTTTTGTTAAAGAGCGCAACATCCCGGTACTGACCATCGCCGAACTCGCCGATTTCCGCATGGCGCTCGCCGCCGCGCGCGAATTAGCCGAAGAAACGGTTTAACGGCTGGCGGTTCCGTTCGTTTTAACGGAGTATCGACTGAGCAATGCAAAACGCGACCCTGAGCTGAAGGGTCGCGTTTTGCGTTTGGATATCTTGGGAAAATCGTGGGAAAGCTTGCAACAACCGCTTCCGGCAAGAGAGCGATTCATCCACCAGCGCCGCGCTGGCCGAAGCGTTTCAAATCGCTCTCATGCAAGCGTTGAAACGCAAACACCGTCAACACAAGATCACTTAGCTTCCGCCTTCAAAATCGCCGCTAGCTTCCTGTAAAGCCAGACCGAACAGGTCGCCCCCGTCGCCGTATAAAGCACGGTGCCTACGCTTTGCACAACCATCAAACCCATGGTCATGCCGCCGATGGACCCTGTCGTCGCCAGCATTTCCGCGATCACCGTCAACACCGTCGCAATTCCCACGATAGGCAGGATCGCGAGCACGGCGGCCGTCGTGATGAACCAGAAGTGCCCGCGCGTGTCCTCCCACGCGGCGCGCCATTGAATCCGGCCGCCAGCCGCCGTGTGCGGAAATAGCAAGGAAAGCCGCGCCGACACATAGCTCACGCCGCAAACGACCAGGATCGCGAGCGTAGCGGTCGCAGCCATGGACGTGCCGCTGGACAATCCCGCCAGCCGCAACCCGATCCAGACGATCACGACCGCGAGCATCGCGCCCACGTACCCGGCAATCAGCGCGATGCAAAGCAGGAAATAGCGCCGGATGCCGGCGTCCCAGAGGCGCGTTGCCGGGAGTACCGGCGCGGACGTTGCGGAAGCGCCGGCGGGCTCGGCGTTCAGTTTCATCGCGAAGCGGACCACGAACACGGCCAGCACCGCGAGTATCAATGTCTGTACAAACGTGACGCCAAGGGAAATCAACCCCTGGGCGAACCCGGCGGCGTGTCCGGCGCTGCTGCTGGTCATCGCAGTCAATGAAGCGCCCGATGCCTCCATCCCGGGGAATTGCGCCTTGTATCCGGCGGTTGCCGTTGCGAGCACGGCTACGAACGCCACTAGAAATACGATCGGCATGTGTCGCACGGCGGAGGCGGCGTCGCGCCATGCGCCCTTCAGGCATTGGCGCAGCGTGATGTCTTCCATAAAACCTCGGTCGAAAAGCGTGATCAAGCGATAAGCCGCGGATGCGGCTCGCACGACACGCTAGTCGGTTGAGGGCGCCGGGTCAACATCCGGCGAATACGTTGGATGGATCGGCCTGCACGCCTCCCTGCGCCGCACGCGAGATCGGTTTATGCACGCCGGGGCAACATCCGGCGAGTACGTAGGCTGGATCGGCCTGTGGGTCGCCCTGCGGCGCCCGCTGGATCGGCGCGCTCGCCGCTCCACGCCGCACGTTAGATCGATTTAGGCACTCCCTCATCCCAGCCGCCCCACGGACTCAAACCGCATCCGCTGCACCCGCCCTCGCGTCTCGCCCGCCGCGATCGAGCCGGGCCGCGTACCACGTCACGCCGAGCGCGATCACGGCCACTACAGCCGCGACCCACGGCAGCGAATCCAGCGGATGCCCTTGGCTCAACGCCACGCCGCCGAGCCATGCGCCCCCCGCATTGCCCAGGTTGAACGCACCAATATTCAGCGTCGACGCCAGATTCGGCGCGTGTCTCGCCTTCTCCACCACGCGTGTCTGCAGCGGCGGCACGGTGGCGAACGCGGCGATACCCCAGATAAAGATCGTGATGGCCGCCAGCATCTGGTTGTGGCTGGTCTTCGCGAAGATCGCCATGATGATGGCGAGCGCGACGAGAATACCCATCAGCGAAGGCATCAGCGCCCGGTCGGCCAGCTTGCCGCCGATCGTGTTGCCGATCGTCAATCCGACGCCGAACAGCACGAGCACCAACGTGACGCCGTGTGGCGAAAATCCGCTGACCTGTTCGAGAATCGGCGCAATGTAGGTGAAGACGACGAACACGCCGCCGAAGCCGAGCACGGTCATTGCCAAGGCGAGCCAGACCTGAGGCTCTTTCAGCACGCGCAGTTCGTGGCCGAGGTTCGACGGTCCCGAATCGTGCTTGTTCGGCACAAGCGCGGCCACGCCGATCAGCGACAACACGCCGAGCGCCGCCACGACCCAGAACGTTGCGCGCCAGCCGAATTCCTGACCGATAAACGTCCCAAACGGCACGCCGAGGACGTTCGCGAGCGTGAGCCCGGTGAACATCAGCGCAATTGCGCTCGCGCGCTTTTCAGCCGGAACCAGCGACGCCGCGACCACTGCGCCAATGCCAAAAAACGAGCCATGCGCGAACGATGTCACCACGCGGGCAACCATGAGCATCGAATAACCGGGTGCAACGGCGCACAGCACATTGCCGACGATAAATACGCCCATCAGCAATTGCAGCGCGAGTTTGCGCGGCATTTTTGCGGTCAGCACGGCGAGCAGCGGCGCGCCCACGGCCACGCCCAGCGCGTAGCCGGTGACGAGAAAACCCGCTGAAGGAATCGATACAGCGAGATCGCGGGCCACATCGGGCAGCAGCCCCATGATCACGAACTCGGTTGTCCCGATGGCGAATGCGCTGATGGCGAGCGCCAGAAGTGGAATAGGCATGGAAATCCTCTTAGTTTGAGAATGCGGAGAATGCAGAGGGTTCGGCGAACGCGGAATTCGACGTCACGAATTCGACGACCACGCCTGGCGCAAGCTGCACGAACACTTGCTGCTCACGGGCGAGTGGAACGTCAGCCTCGGAAAACGGGATTGCGTGCTCATGCAGGCGCGCAAGCAGCGCCTGCCATTCGGCTGCGCCTTCCACCCGCAACGCGAGATGATCAATGCGCGTGGCCGCCCGTCCACCGGGTGGCGCTGCCAGCACCGAGCCGTTCTCGATCAGATGCACGGCGGGCGCGTCATCGAGATAAAGCCAGTACCCGCCTATGCCGAACGGCGGGCGCGGGCCGACTTTCATGCCGGCAATATCGACGAGAAAATGGCGGATCGGCTCGCAATCGGGCGCGACGATCGTGACGTGATCGAGTTTCATCGGGGAATAGGCACCAAGGCGCGTCTGGAAAATTCGGGTGGCATGATTGACCCCATTGGCCCCATAGGCGACTTCTTACGCGGCAATGCACCAAATTCTGCGCGCCAAGGGTCGTTTTGATAATTGGCGTAGTATTTGAAGCATTATCAAAAGCAAGTTGAGAATCACGATGGATCGACTCGGCGACATGCGCCTGTTCACGGAAGCGGCAGCCCTCGGCAGTTTGTCCGCGGCAGGCCGCAAGCTGGGTTTGTCCCCGGCGGCAGCCAGTGCCCGGCTGCTCAAGCTGGAGAAATCGCTCACGGCGCGGCTGTTCGAGCGCACCACCCGCCAGCTCAGGCTCACCGACGAAGGCCGGCTTTATTTGCAGCATTGCCGGATTGCGCTGCAGGCTATCGACGACGGCGAAGCTGCGCTGCACGCCGGCCAGAATCTCGTGCGCGGCAAGGTGCGAATCTCGGCCACATCGGATTTCGGCCGCAACCTGCTGTGCCATTGGCTCGATGAATTCAGCCGCCTGTACCCGGACGTCAGTTTCTCGCTGACGCTGTTGGATTCGGTGTCGAATCTGCTGCTCGACGATATTGATCTGGCGATTCGCTTCAACCGGCCGTCAGAGGGCAATCTCATCGCGCGGCGGCTCGCGCCGAACCGGCGTGTGCTTTGCGCATCGCCGGACTACCTGGCGCGGCACGGCGAACCGAAAACGCCAGCCGATCTCGCCACGCACGTGTTCACGGTCCTGGTGACATCCACGGCTACGTTCAATCAGTTCGATTTCGTTCGTGGCGACGAGCGTTTCACCCACACCGTGCCGCTCGAAGACGCCTGGGAAACCAACGACGGCGCGCTGTCCCGCGCGTGGGCGCTGTCCGGCCAGGGCATTGCGCATAAATCGATCTGGGATATAGCCGCCGATGTCCGCTCCGGCGCGCTGAAAATTTTGCTGGCAGACTGGTGTTCGAACGAGGCAGCGGTCCACGCGGTGTATCACTGCAACCGGTATATGGCGCCGCGCGTGCGCGCGCTGCTGGATTTCCTGATCGAACGCTTCGCCCGCGCGACGGCGGAACTACTCGGCGACCTTGCCTACCCGCCCGGCCAGCAGGGTCACGAAGTCGAGCGGACGCTATAATATTGAGTTAAGCGTCGAGCTACGCGGCATCCGAATTTCGGCCATTGCAGGCGAAATAGGGCTAAAGCAGACCTAAAGCGGGCCTAAAAGCGAGCGCAAACGCCGACGAAACGAAACTCGTAAGTCCCTTCAACGCATTAAAAACCGCGCCCCCAGACTAATCACTGCGACCGGCGAAATTCATGACCAAGAAAGTGTATGTAAAGACCTTCGGCTGCCAGATGAACGAGTACGACTCCGACAAAATGGTCGACGTACTCGGCGCAGCGAATGGCCTCATCCAGACGACAACGCTGGAAGACGCGGACGTTATTCTCTTCAACACGTGTTCAGTGCGCGAAAAAGCGCAAGAGAAGGTTTTCTCCGATCTCGGCCGCGTGCGCGAATTGAAGGAAGCGAACCCGGACCTGATCATTGGCGTGGGCGGTTGCGTGGCGAGCCAGGAAGGCGCGGCGATTGTGTCCCGCGCGCCGTACGTGGACCTGGTATTCGGCCCGCAGACTTTGCATCGGCTGCCGGAAATGATTGCGAAACGGCGTTCCACCGGCCGTTCGCAAGTCGATATCTCATTTCCGGAAATTGAAAAATTCGATCATCTGCCGCCGGCGCGTGTCGATGGCCCGAGCGCCTTTGTATCGATCATGGAAGGCTGCAGCAAGTACTGCAGCTACTGCGTGGTGCCCTACACGCGCGGCGAAGAAGTATCGCGGCCGCTGGATGACGTGCTGACCGAAATCGCCGGTCTCGCCGACCAGGGCGTGCGCGAAGTCACCATGCTGGGGCAGAACGTGAATGCGTACCGTGGACCGGTGACACAGCATTCCACCGACATCGTGGATTTCGCCACGTTGATCGAATACGTAGCGGAAATTCCGGGCATTGAACGGATTCGCTATACCACGTCGCATCCGAAGGAATTTACGCAGCGCCTGATCGATACGTACGCGAAAGTGCCCAAGCTCGTGAGCCATTTACACTTGCCGGTGCAGCACGGTTCCGACCGCATCCTGATGGCCATGAAGCGCGGCTATACCGTGCTCGAATACAAGTCGGTGATCCGCAAATTGCGTGCTATTCGTCCGGATTTGTCGCTGTCCACGGACATGATCGTGGGCTTCCCGGGCGAGACGGAAGACGACTTCCAGAAGATGATGAAGCTCATCGACGAAATGAGTTACGACACCAGTTTCTCGTTCATCTACAGCCCGCGTCCCGGCACGCCCGCTGCCAACTTGCACGACGACACCCCGCGCGAAGTGAAGCTCAAGCGTTTGCAACATTTGCAGGCGACTATCGAGGCAAACGTAGCGAAGATCAGCAACTCCATGCTGGGCTCGGTGCAACGCATTCTGGTGGAAGGCCCGTCGCGCAAGGACCCAAGCGAACTCGCCGGACGCACGGAGAATAATCGTGTGGTGAATTTTCCCGCGCCTATCTCCTCGCACAAGCGGCTGATCGGCCAGATGGTCGATGTGGAAATCAACGTGGCGTATCCGCATTCGTTGCGTGGCGAGCTGGTTTTGACGCCCGCTACAACTCACTAATTGCCCCTTAACTGCAGCTTCGACAGGAACCCGACTCTCGCCTTGAAGACCGCTCAGCAGCATATGGAATTCACCGCAACGCGCGACGACAACGCGCGGCTCGCCAACCTCTGTGGCCCGCTCGACGAAAACTTGCGGCAGATCGAGCAGGCGCTCGACGTGACGCTTACGCGTCGCGGACACAAGATCACCATCCGCGGGCGCGGCGCGAAGGTTGCGCTGGCGGCGCTCGAGAATTTCTACAATCGCGCGAAGGACACGTTGTCGGTGGACGACATCCAGTTGGCGCTGGTCGAAGCGCGCAATGCGGCGCGCCGCGGGTTGAACGTGAATAAGCCGTCCAATAATCTGAATTCCGACCCCGTGGATCCGCGTTTCCGCGGCGACCCCGATCATCCCTTCGATGAACCCAGCGCGACCATCGACCTCGGCGAAGAAGAAGATCCGGGTCCGAAGCTGTACACGCGACGCGCCGATCTACGCGGCCGCACGCCAATGCAGCGTGAATATCTGAAGCAGATCATTGCGCACGACGTGACGTTTGGCATCGGCCCTGCCGGTACGGGCAAGACCTATCTGGCGGTGGCGTGCGCGGTGGATTCGCTCGAACGCGATCAGGTCAAGCGCATTGTGCTGACGCGTCCGGCGGTGGAAGCCGGAGAGCGGCTGGGTTTCCTGCCGGGTGATCTCGCACAGAAAGTGGATCCCTATTTGCGGCCGTTGTACGACGCGCTGTACGACCTGCTCGGCTTCGATAAAACCGCAAAAATGTTCGAGCGCCAGATGATCGAAATCGCGCCGCTCGCGTACATGCGCGGCCGGACGCTGAATCATGCGTTCATCATTTTGGACGAAGCGCAGAACACCACGCCCGAGCAGATGAAGATGTTCCTGACGCGGATCGGCTTCGGGTCGAAGGCCGTTGTCACCGGCGACACCACGCAAGTCGATTTGCCGCGTGGGCACAGGAGCGGACTGATTGAAGCGCAACACATATTGGCCGATGTGCGCGGCATCGCGATGACGAAGTTCACGAGCGTTGACGTGGTGCGGCATCCGCTGGTGGCACGCATTGTGGAAGCGTACGACGCGCAGTCGCAGCGTGATACCGTTGCTGCTGCGGCTTCTGCCGGAAAATAATCGCCCGCCATGACCGGATTATTCGCCTAAACCCCGCATGCCCAAACTTGCCTTGTCGCTGCAATTTCCCGCCGCCAAAACGTTCCCAGAACACAAGGCGCTGTTGCCGCGCGCAACCGTCGCCAGCTGGATCAAGGCGTCGTTGTTCGCGGACGCTGAACTGACCGTGCGTTTCGTCGATACCGAGGAAGGCCGGACGCTGAACCGGTCTTATCGGCAGAAGGATTACGCGACCAACGTGCTGACGTTCGCGTACGCCGAGTCCGAGGACGATCCGGTCACGGGCGACCTCGTGCTGTGCTGCCCGGTAGTGGAACGCGAGGCGCGCGAGCAGAACAAGCCGCTTGCCGCGCATTACGCGCATCTGATCGTGCACGGTACGCTGCATGCTCAGGGCTACGATCATGAAGATTCGGCGGAAGCGGAAGAAATGGAATCGATCGAAACGGGCATCATGCAAAAGCTCGGTTTCACCGATCCCTACTTGCCGTTGCCGCCCAACTAAGCCGTGACTCCTGACCCTTCCCCCCTCTCCGAATTGCCCGCCCAGACTCCCGACGATTACCCGCCGGTGTTCGCGGAGTCGCGCCTTCTCACCGACGAAGAACTCGCGGCATCGCGTGAAAAAGCGCTGGCGCACTGGGATCGTAAGACCGATCTCTGGCTGTTCGGCTATGGCTCACTGATCTGGAACCCGGGCTTGCCCGCTGTGGAAACGGTGCGCAGCAAGGTGCACGGTTATCATCGCGGACTGTATTTGTGGTCGCGCGTGAATCGCGGCACGCCCGAGCAGCCTGGGCTTGTTCTGGCGCTGGATCGTGGCGGTTCGTGCTCGGGCATGGCGTTCCGGCTTGCAGCCGAGGGCGCGGAGCCACATCTTGACGTGCTGTGGCGACGCGAAATGGCGATGAATTCCTATCGCGTGGCCTGGTTGCCGTGCACGCTGGTGGACGGCCGCCGCGTGGAGGCGCTGGCCTTCGTCATGCGGCGCGAGGCCTCCACCTACACCGGTAAGCTTGCCGACCAGATGGTGCGCCACGTGCTCGGCTGCGCCACCGGCCGATACGGCACCACGCTCGACTACGTCAGCCGCACGGTCGAGGCGCTACGCGAATGCGGCATGCCGGACCGGCAGCTCGAGGCGCTGTTGCAGCGGTGCTGCCGAGATGCGAATTCGTCGCAGGAATGAACGCGACGGGATGCGTTAAAAGCACGCATAAAACTGCTCAAAATGCTTGGTAATGTAGCCAAACCAGACCGATCGGCCAACGTCACCGGCTCGACATACTCGGCCGATATTTATCAGTTACGATGTTTCTACGAGATTTGAACGTCTTCGTGCCGGCCCGAATTGGCGCGAATTTTCCTTGGTGTATTCTTAACTCTCCGTAATTTCGCGTCCGGAACAATCCGGCCGCCCCACTATGAACGACGCCTATCCCAGTCGACGACACACCGACAAACCGCCGGAAAAGCGCACGCTGCTTGAGCGCCTGACCGATTTCATCTCGCACGAACCTGAATCGCGCGACGAATTGCTGGAAGTCCTTCAGGACGCCCACGAACGCAATCTGCTCGACGCGGATTCGCTCTCCATGATTGAAGGCGTGTTCCAGGTTTCGGAACTTTGCGCGCGCGACATCATGATCCCGCGTGCCCAGATGGACGCCATCAACATTGCCGAAACACCCGAGCAGTTCATTCCGTTCATGCTCGAAAAAGCGCACTCGCGCTATCCGGTATTCGAAAGCAATCGTGACAACGTGATCGGCGTGCTGCTTGCAAAAGACTTGCTGCGCTATTACCACGAAGAAGAATTCGATGTCCGCGGCATGCTTCGCCCCGCTGTGTTCATCCCTGAATCGAAACGACTGAACGTCCTGCTGCACGATTTCCGTGTGAACCGGAATCACATTGCCATCGTCGTTGATGAATACGGCGGCGTGGCTGGACTGATCACCATTGAAGACGTGCTGGAACAAATTGTTGGCGACATCGAAGACGAATACGACTTCGACGAAGAAGCCGGCAACATCATCGCGACGCCGGACGGCGCGCACCGTGTGCGTGCGTTGACTGGCATCGAGCAGTTCAACGAACAGTTCGGCACGCATTACTCCGACGACGAAGTCGACACCATTGGCGGGCTGGTCACGCATCGGTTCGGACGTGTGCCGCATCGCGGAGAGAAGGTGCGGATTGACGACTTCGCGTTCGAGATTCTGCGTGGCGACGCTCGCCAAATCCACGTGCTGCGTGTACGACGCGCACCCCATACGAACGTGCTCGACGGCAATTCGCGCAACCACCACCGCGACAGCGTTCACGACGACGAACGCGATTGAGCGCGTTTGAATGCGTTGGATCGCGTTGGTACGCCGCTGAGCGGGCTCTGACCTGCTTTAAGCCTGTAACACTGCGTGTTCACACTACGCGTTGACTGCCAGTGGCGTGCCGGACGGCTATGCGGGCGTTTTGCGCCTTTTTCGTGAAATGACGCGCGCCGGTCACGCTTCGTCATTCGCTTACTTTTTTGCCGACCCGTAATCCATGGCCGACTCTTCGTCTCCTGTCACCTCACGGAACGGCTCCCAGCCGATGTCCTCCAAAAAGCTCACGGGCGCGGCTCAGTCCTTGCCGTTCTGGCATTACCTCGTCGCGGCCGTGCTTGGCGCCGCAAATACGCTTTCGTTCGCGCCTACGCCGCACGGCGGCTGGGTCGAACTGGTGATCTTCACGCTGTTCTTCGCGTGGCTCACGCGCACCAGCGGCTGGAAAGGCGCGGCGTTGACGGGCTGGGCATTTGGATTCGGCAACTTCGTGACGGGTGTGTGGTGGCTGTACGTCAGCATGCACGACTACGGCGGCATGGCGGCGCCGCTGGCGGCTGCGGCCGTTGCGCTGTTCTCCATGTACCTCGCGATCTATCCGGCGTTGGCGGGCGTGGTCTGGTCGCTGTGCGCGGGCCGTGCGCGTTATGAAGACAATGGCTCGTCTGCTGCCGTGCCCGTCGATGAACCGCGCTTCATGCCGACCTGGCACGGCGCGTTTGCCTTTGCGAGCGCGTGGGCGCTCGGCGAGTGGTTGCGCGGCCTGGTGTTCACGGGTTTCCCGTGGCTTGCGAGTGGATATGCCCAAGTCGATGGCCCGCTGTCGGGGTTCGGACCTGTCGCGGGCGTGTATGGCGTGGGCTGGGTGCTGGGGCTCGTGGCGGCGTTGCTCGTGCAGGGGTTCTACGGCTTTCGGCGCAACTCAGCGGCGCAAACGTCGCAGGCTGCGCGTCTCGCGCCGTTCATCGTCGCGGTGGTGTTGCTTGCGTCCGGCATGTTGTTGTCGCTGGTCGAATGGACGATCCCGGCGAACGCGCCGCTCACCGTCCGGCTACTGCAAGGCGATGTGAAGCAGGAGATGAAGTTCGAACAGGAAGGCGTCGATCAATCGCTGGCGCTGTATAAAAAGCTGATCACGGAAAAACCTGCGGATCTCATTGTCACGCCAGAAACGGCATTGCCCATTCTTGCCGTCGAGGTGCCTCCAGACCTGGCGCTTGCGCTGCGCAAATTCTCCGATACAACCAACTCGTCCATTCTGTTTGGCGCAATTGGCGTGACCGCTTCGGAAGGCCGCGTAACCGGCTACACGAACAGCCTGTTCGGCATCACGCCGAACCAGCGGGACGTGTACCGCTATGACAAACATCATCTCGTGCCATTCGGCGAATTCGTGCCTACAGGGTTCCACTGGTTCGTGGCGCTCATGGGCATTCCGCTCGGCGATCTCGGGCGCGGCCCACCGGTGCAGAAATCGTTCTTCGTACACAACCAGCCGATTGCCGTCGATATCTGCTACGAAGACATTTTCGGTGAAGAGATCGCGCGGACGATTCGCGAACAGGAAGCGCCCGCGGGCATCCTGGTGAATTCGACGAATCTTGCATGGTTCGGCGACACCATCGCGCTGGATCAGCATTTGCAAATGGCCCGCATGCGTTCGATCGAAACCGGTCGTCCAATGCTGCGCTCGACCAACACCGGCACGACGGCAGTGATTGCGGCGAATGGCACTGTAGTGGCACGGTTGCCTGTGTACACGGTCGGTTCTCTTGAGGCCACCGTCCAGGGCACGTCCGGCCGGACACCCTATGTCACGAGCGGCAATTTGACGGTGATCGTGGTGTCGCTGTTGCTGCTGGCGTTCGCATTTGCGTTTGCGCCGGGCAGGAATGGCCGCAACAAACCTGACAACAATGGTTCCAAAAAATCCTGAGCTAGCCCTGTTCGCGATCCGCAAAGCCGTTAGAGCAGACGCGGACGCAGCATGGGAGATCCGCCGCGCCGCCGTGATGACTGAATGCGTGAACGCGTATCCCCTGGACCAACTAGAGCAATGGACCGGCGGCACGGCCTCGCGAGCATTCGCCGATGCCGTTGAAGAGCGTTTCCTGGTGGCAACCGTTGACGAGCATGTGGCGGGCACCGGCATGATCGACATCGAAACCGGCAAAATCGACGCGATTTTTGTCCATCCGGCGTATATGAAACACGGCATCGGTGCGGCCATGATGCGTCATTTGGAAACACTCGCCCGCTCGCAGGGGCTGCGAGAACTCAAGCTCGACTCCACGCTGAACGCCGCGCCGTTCTATCGCGCACTCGGTTTCGACGGCGATGAAATCGCGCAATACCACTCGCCGCGAGGCCTGACCATGGATTGCGTACCGATGACGAAACGGCTCCACGGATAATCCCCGTTTTTACCGGCCGAATGGCCGATGAGTCCGCCGTTCATCCCTGGAAAGTCGCACAAGACCCTCATTCCCGCTAAAATTCAACGTTTTAGCCCTCCGGCCGGTGCATTTTTCCAGTCCGCTTCGACCCCGCGGCGGCCCATGGCCCCAAGCTTCGAAGGCACGCTTCAAAGGCATTCATGCTCACTTTTCAGCAAATCATCCTGACGCTGCAATCCTATTGGGATAACAAGGGTTGCGCGCTTCTCCAGCCGATCGACATGGAAGTCGGCGCGGGCACCTCGCACGTGCACACATTCCTGCGCGCCATCGGCCCGGAACCGTGGCGCGCGGCGTACGTGCAACCGTCGCGGCGTCCGAAGGACGGCCGTTACGGCGACAACCCGAACCGCCTGCAGCACTACTATCAGTATCAGGTGGTGCTGAAACCCGCGCCTGAAAACATTCTCGACTTGTACCTCGGCTCGCTTGAAGCGCTCGGCTTCGACCTGAAGCAGAACGACGTGCGTTTCGTGGAAGACGACTGGGAAAATCCAACGCTCGGTGCATGGGGCCTCGGCTGGGAAGTCTGGTTGAACGGCATGGAAGTGACGCAGTTCACGTACTTCCAGCAAGTCGGTGGTATCGACTGCAAACCGGTGCTCGGTGAGATCACTTACGGTCTCGAACGGCTCGCCATGTACCTGCAGAAAGTGGAAAACGTGTACGACCTCGTGTGGACCGAATGGGAGGAGGACACTCCGAACGGTCGCGAACTCCGGCGCCTGACCTATGGCGACGTGTATCACCAAAACGAAGTCGAGCAATCCACCTACAACTTCGAGCACGCGAACGTCGACTTGCTGTTCACGTTCTTCAAGAGCTACGAAGCCGAAGCACAGAAGATGATTGAAGCGAAGCTCTCGCTGCCTGCGTATGAGCTCGTGCTGAAAGCCGGCCACACGTTCAACTTGCTGGACGCGCGCGGCGCGATTTCGGTGACGGAGCGCGCGGCGTATATCGGCCGGATTCGCGACTTGTCGCGTGCAGTCGCGAAGGGTTATTACGAGTCGCGTGAAGCGCTCGGTTTCCCAATGCTGGGCAATCCCGTACACGCCGCAGCCGGACTCATCACCGACGCGCAAGAGGCCGCCAAGCCCGCGTGGGCGCCGGCGCTGAAGGTCGAGCGCAATATCGATCAGGCCTGACCAGAGCACGACATAACAATGACCGAAACCAATCTTGCATCGCTGCTCGTCGAGCTGCGGACCGAAGAACTTCCGCCGAAAGCGCTCGCGCGCCTGGGCACCTCGTTTGCCGAAGGTATTGTGCAGCGGCTTGCCGCGCGCGACCTGATTGAAGGCGAAGCGAGTTTTGAAAAATACGCCACGCCGCGACGTCTCGCCGTGCTTATCAAGAACGTGCGCGCGGTCGCGCCGGAACGGCAAGTGCGCGAGAAGGTGCTGCCGGTTTCCGTCGCACTGGACAAAGACGGCCAGCCTACCGCGCCGCTCGCGAAGAAACTCGCGGCGCTGGGTTTCCCCGACTTCCCCATTGGCGATCTCGAACGCGCGCAAGATGGCAAGGCCGAAGCGTTTTTCCTGCGCTACGCAGCGCCCGGTGCAACGCTTGCCGACGGCCTGCAGATCGCTCTGCAAGAAACGCTCGGCAAATTGCCAATCCCGAAGGTGATGACCTATCAGCGCCCCGACGGCACTAGCGTGCAGTTCGTACGGCCGGTGCATGGACTGATCGCATTGCATGGCCGTCATATCGTGCCGGTGAGCGCACTCGGCATCGACTCCGGCGACACTACGCTGGGGCATCGCTTCATGTCGGAAGGGATTGTCGCGATCACGCACGCCGACGATTACGCCGACACCCTGCGCTCGAAGGGCAAGGTCGTAGCGAATTTCGACGACCGCCGCGAATCCATCCGCACTCAATTGCTGGCGTTCGCGGGCGAAGATCGCGTGGTCATGCCCGAGTCGTTACTGGACGAAGTGAATGCGCTGGTCGAATGGCCGGTCGTGTATCAATGCCGTTTCGACGAGTCGTTCCTGCAAGTGCCGCAGGAATGCCTGATCCTCACCATGCAGACGAACCAGAAGTATTTCGCGCTGACTGACGAGCACGGCAAGCTGCGTTCGCGTTTCCTGATTGTGTCGAACATCGACACGCAAACGCCGGGCGATATTGTGGAAGGCAACGAACGCGTGGTGCGCCCGCGTCTGGCCGACGCCAAGTTCTTCTTCGAGCAGGACAAGAAGAAACGCCTCGGCGACCGCGTGCCGCTGCTCGCGAACGTGGTGTATCACAACAAGCTCGGTTCGCAGTTGCAACGCGTGCAGCGGCTTGAAGCGCTGGCCGGCGAAATCGCGCCCATGATCGGCGTGGATGCAACCGTCACGAAGCGCGCCGCCCTGCTCGCGAAGGCCGACCTGATCACCGACATGGTCGGCGAATTCCCGGAATTGCAGGGGACCATGGGCACGTACTACGCGCGCCACGACGGCGAGCCGGAAGAAGTTGCGCTCGCGTGTTCGGAACATTATCAGCCGCGTTTCTCCGGCGATGAAACCCCGTCCACCGGCGTGAGCAGCGCTGTCGCTTTGGCCGACAAACTGGAAACGCTCGTTGGTATCTGGGGCATTGGCCTGCAGCCAACCGGCGAGAAAGATCCGTTCGCGCTGCGCCGTCACGCGCTCGGCGTGTTGCGCATCCTGCTGGAAAAACGCCTTGCCATCGACCTGTTCGACTTGCTGCGCACCGCGTACAAGCAATTCGCCGATATGCCGCAAGTCATCGATTCAACCGAAGCCCTCTACGCGTTTTTCATGGACCGGCTGCGCGGCGTGCTGCGTGAGCGCGGTTTCAATGCACTTGAAATCGACGCGGTGCTGAGCCTGAACCCCACGCGCCTGGATGACATCGTCGCGCGTCTGGACGCGGTGCGCGAGTTCGCGTCGTTGCCGGAAGCCGCATCGCTTGCCGCGGCGAACAAACGCATCTCGAATATCCTGAAGAAGTCAGCGGAAGGCGTTCCGTCCAGCGTGCAGCCTGCCCTGCTTCAAGAAGCTGCTGAAAAGGCGCTGTACGCGCAGCTCGAGCAAGTTGCACCGCGCGTCCAAACGCAACTGGCTGAGCGCAACTACACGGAAGCGCTGTCGGCGCTGTCCGCTTTGCGCGACGCCGTGGATACTTTCTTCAACGACGTGATGGTGAACGCCGAAGATCCGGCACTGCGAAGTAATCGTCTGGCACTTCTCGGCGCACTGCATCAGCAGATGAATTGCGTCGCGGACATTTCGAAGCTTGCCGCCTGATGCGCCACACCATGCCGACCAACGCAAACAAGAGGCTGGTAGTTCTCGATCGTGACGGCGTGGTCAACGTCGACTCGGACGCTTTCATCAAGTCGCCCGATGAATGGGTTGCCATCCCCGGCAGCCTGGAAGCGATCGCGCGTTTGAATCAGGCCGGCTACCGCGTGGCGATCGCTTCGAATCAATCGGGTATAGGCCGTGGTCTGTTCGACATGGCTGCGCTCAACGCAATGCACGAAAAAATGAACCGGGCGGCGGCGGCAGTGGGTGGCCGCATAGACGCCGTGTTTTTCTGCCCGCACACGCAGGAAGACGAGTGCGAGTGCCGCAAGCCGAAGCCCGGCATGTTGCAGCAGATCGTGGAGCGCTTCGAGATCGATCCCTCTGAAACACCCATGGTCGGCGACTCGCTGCGCGATCTGCAGGCAGGCGCGGCGCTCGGCTTCGCGCCGCATCTGGTGCTGACCGGCAAGGGGCGTAAAACGCTGGCAGCGGGCAATCTGCCGCCGAATACAAAGGTACACGACGACTTGCGCACCTTCGCGCTCGACTTCCTCGCCGCACACCACGACTGACCTGACTGACCTGAAACCGGGGTTTTTTCGTCACATCACATAAGACTTATTCAAGCCGATGCGCTTCATTCGTTCGCTGTTGTTGATGGTTTTTTTCGTCGTTTATACGGTGCCGTACGCGTGTGCGTGCTTCCTCGTGTTCCCGTTCATGCGCGCTGAAAAGCGCTACTGGATGGCGGCGTACTGGTGCAAGTCGTGCATTGTGGTAATGCAATATCTGAACGGCATCCGCTATCAGATCGAAGGCATGGAGAACCTCCCCAACGGTCCGGCCGTGCTGTTGTCGAAGCATCAGTCCGCTTGGGAAACACTGGCATTTCCTGCTTTGATGCCACGTCCGCTCTGCTATGTGTTCAAGCGTGAGTTGCTGTTCGTGCCGTTCTTCGGCTGGACCATGGGCATGCTGAAGATGGTGCATATCGATCGGCGTCAGGGCAAGGACGCGTTTGCATCGGTAGCGCGGCAAGGACGCGAGCGCATGGCCGAGGGGGCGTGGGTCATCATGTTCCCGGAAGGCACACGTACCCGTGTGGGCCATCAGGGCAAGTACAAGTCCGGCGGTGCGCGCTTCGCGTGCGCGGCGGGCGCACCGGTCGTCCCTATTGCCCACAACGCGGGGCACGTATGGCCGCGAAAATCGTTTCTCAAATATGCGGGTATAGTCACTATGTCAATCGGTCGTCCGATTGACACGACAGGCCTCACGCCGGAAGAAGTCAACCTGCGCGTGGAGCGCTGGATCGAAACGGAAATGCGTCGTATTGATCCGGGCTCGTACGGTCCCGCCGATCGTTTCGCCGCTGAGTCTGATTCGGAGTCCAACTCCGACTCCAAGTCTGATTCGGAGTCCAAGTCTCACGGCGCGGCTACCGGTCTGTAGACCCAGGTGTCGTTATCGTTACGTCCGTTACGTTTGTTTCTATCGTTAGTGTCGTTCTTCCCGTCATTCCTGCGCCGCGTGCGCCAAGCTGAGCCGATGCAGAAGACTCCCCCGCGACAGCGTCCCGCTGCCGCGCTCGACAACCCGCAACTCGACCTGCCGCTCAACCTCCCCAGTGAGCCAAGGCTGTCGAGTGCGGCACAATCGCCCGCCATTCCTGCCGCACCTGCCCCCGCCATGCCTGCAACATTGCGTGGCGACATCGCGCCGACCGATACAACCGAGACCGCCAGCCCTTTCTCGCCGCCATTACGTGCACCCGGTGCGCCCGATGGCGCGCGCAACCGGCAACTCGTGCTCGGTTCGCAGATGCTCAATTACCGCTTGAAACGTTCGTCGCGCCGGACGATCGGCTTCACTATCGACGGTACCGGTCTTGCCATTACCGCGCCGCGCTGGGTGACGATCGGAGCAATAGAAAGCGCGATTGCCGAGAAGGAAAAGTGGATCGTCAAGAAGCTCACTGAGTGGCAAACGCGCGTGGAACAACGCGTGGTGCCCCGGATTGAATGGAAGGACGGCGCGCAGCTTCCGTATCTCGGGCAGACCATCAGCGTCATGATGACCTCTGCCCCGGGTACGACGGGCAAAAGCGCGACCCAGCCAGCCTTCGATACCGACAGTGGCGTGCTCTGGCTCGGCCTTCCCGCACTGGCAGATGTTCAGCTCATTCGCGAGCGTGTGCAACGCTGGCTGCATGTTCAGGCTTTGCAGGTTTTCGGCGAGCGGCTGCCGGTGTATGCGGCCAAATTGGGCGTGGAGTTCAGGGCGTATGCGTTGTCGTCGGCGGCTACGCGCTGGGGCAGTTGTTCCAGCGAAGGCAAGATCCGCCTCAACTGGCGGCTGATTCATTTCCCCGTGCATGTCATTGATTACGTTGTTGCTCACGAGCTCGCGCATCTTCGCGAGATGAATCACAGTGCGCGATTCTGGCACACCGTCGAATCCATTTTTCCGGACTTCCGCGAAGCGCGGCATACGCTCAAGCATCATCCGCCGGAACTGCTGCCGCTGCTTTGATGCCTCGCTAGCGCCTCCTCAGAGCGGAGTGGTACAGAGCACCGCGCTGCGAGCCTTTGCTGTGGGCGGTACAATTTTGAACGTGGCCGTTTTAATCGTGCGCGCTGTTCACTGACGCACCGTAAAAGACGCGGTAAAGCGGACCACCCGGTCAATCGACATTCCCCACAGGAACCCCATCATGCGACTTCTTCACACCATGCTGCGAGTCGGCGACTTGCAACGATCCATCGACTTCTACACGCGCATCCTCGGCATGAAAGTGCTGCGTCAAAGCGAAAACACCGAGTACAAGTACACGCTTGCGTTCGTCGGTTACGGCGATGAAAGCGAAAACAGCGTGCTCGAACTGACCTACAACTGGGGCGTCGACAAGTACGATCTGGGCTCGGCTTATGGCCACATCGCGCTGGAAGTGGACGACGCGGCAGCGGCTTGCAACCGCATCCGCGAAGCCGGCGGCAAGGTCTCGCGCGAGGCCGGTCCGGTGAAAGGTGGAACCACCGTGATCGCGTTTGTTGAAGATCCGGATGGGTACAAGGTCGAGTTGATCGAGAAGCATGCTTGAGTTGATTTTGGGGATAACGATCTGGCAGCAATGGCCGGTTATCTCCAGACTTTCTGCGATGCTCAAACGCGCACTTGTTGCTGCCCGGCCTCAAAAATGGCGCGTTTCGAAGCCAGGAAATTTCTGTTTCATGATTGCATCGGCGCTGGTGGTCACGGGCATCGCGCTTGTCAATGCCCCGACCGGGCGTGCGCGCCCTCGCACCTAAGCGCACCTTAGCGCACCTGATCGCGCGCTCAGCTACCGTCCACGCCCGACTGCTTGCGCGGCACGGCTGGCGTCATTCATGATCTGCCCGGCAAGCGCGAGCGCTGCTTCAGCCGCTGCGGATTGCGTCCTGTCCGCCAGACAAACTAGCGCAAACTGAAGCCCAAGTTTGCGCGGATGAACAATCGGCACGCGCACAAGGCGCTGGCTATCGGGATCTCGTTGCAACACCGAAGCCGTGCAAAACACCACGGCATCCGATCGCGCGACCACATCCTTCAGCACGGCGACATCGTTGCATTCCAACTGCACAGGAACCGCTTCGTGCGCGCGAAACTTGAGCAACCGCCGCAACGCGTCTTCCATGAACGCGGACAGCGGCACGGACACCATCGGAAAATCTCTTAACGCTGCCAGCGGCACCGGAGCACGCGCGAGCAACGGATGACCGGGGCGCACAAACCAGCCGCCTTCGTGAATAGTCCGAACTTTAGCCTGGCGCTAACATAAGCTATTGATTTCGCACTGTTATGCGTAGGTGGGGAGAACGGTTACTGGGTACAAGCAGCGTTGACGTTCAGAAGGCGGAAGGCCTTTTCTTGGATTGGCGTGGGCCGAGTGGTCATGATGATCTTGGCGTTTGGATTGAGTGGCGTGTGGCAGACGTTGTACGTGAGCGTAGCCAGATCGTCGAGTAACGTGCGAAAGCTGTGGACCGGCAAGCCATCCTCGGTGAGCTTGGAGGCGTCCTTGGCTTTCGCCTGTTCCGAACGTTGCGCCTTGGCCACTGGCGAAGGCCGGGCCGCGCGCGCTTGCTCGACGTATTCATCGTCAAACAGCATAGGTTTTAACTTCTCGCGCATGTGCCACTCGACGTAGTAAGCGAGCATGCACAGAAAGACATGCGCGCGCACGCGCTCGGCGTTCCAATGGAACACGGGTCGCACTTGCAGATCGACGGTCTTCAGCGAACGGAAGGCCCGCTCCACGACCGCCAGACCCTTGTAGGCCGTCACGGCCGCCTCGGCTGAGAGCGTCGCTGTCGGCAAACTCGTACGCACTACATACAGACCATCAAGCGCAGCCTCCTGCTGGATCTGCTCCGTCTTGCGCTGCCAGCTCAAGCTCGAGTCGGTGATGTTCAACTCGAAGTGCTTGGCCATCTTGAAGTGATTGATGACTCGGCCCACGCGCAAGGCAATCGCCTCGATGCCCTTGAGCCGGTTGCGCACGCGCGTGGTCGCTTCGGCAATCTGGGTCAGTTCCTGTTCGGTGGCCTGCAACAGCGCCTCGCGTTTGCGGGTGCGCTCCTCGGCCAACAGCGGATTACGGCACACTACCAGGCGCTCGCCGGGGAACGCTTCACTCGTCACCTCGAGCAGGTTGCGCTCATCGAACAGCGAGGGCTGGAACGGTCCCTTTTCGCGGGCGAGCGCGGCCATCTGCGGCGCGCGCAGACTGCTCACCCAGTCCAGGCCAGCCGGGCGCAACAGCGTATCGATACGCGCTTGCGTGAGCATGCCCCGGTCGCCCACCCAGGCGAGCTTGTCGATCCCGTAGCGGTCTTTGAGCTTCGCGACCTGGGGCGCCACGGTGGCCGGATCGGCGGTGTTGCCGGCAAAGACCTCAACCGCCACGGGGCATCCCTCAGACGTGCAGATCAGACCGAACACGATCTGGGGATCGTCGCGCTTGCCATCGCGGCTGTAGCCTCGGGCCGCAAGCTCGCAACGGCGTCCGGTCACCCACGTGGAAGTGAGGTCATAGAGCACCAGCGTACTGCCGCCCAGATGCTGCCTGGCAAGCCGCTTCTCGATGCCCTCTTGAGCCTCGCCCAACCAGTCAAGGGCGGCATAGACCTGCTCGAGTTCGACGTCCACGAGGCCAAGCAGGCGCGATAGCGAGTGGGTCGCGCTTTCGTCGCGCAGCATGCGATGGGTGGCGAGCTTGGAGGCGGCCGACACGACCCGCGCCACCAGCAGCGCCATGATCACACTGCGTAGCGGCGCAGGCGCAGGCGCGAACCACTGCTCGGCACCGCAGGCGCGCGCCGCGCCAAGCACGGCGGCCACATGCCCGTGCGGCAGACTGCGTTCGATCACGAAGGCTTCATCGACCGAGGACACGGCGACGCCACCCCGTAGCAGGACCTTCAAGCCTTCGATCACTTCAGTCGGCAGCGACGACAGGTTCGCGAGGGTGCGCTTCTTGACCTTGTTGCCGTCGCGATAGGACTCGCGCAGGAGGATCGCGGGTGGCGAGTTGCGGTTGGGAACGTGTTCGATGTACATGAACACTAAGTAAAGCATATTTAACGCAAAAAGAAAGGTAAAAACATGTATTTACATGGCTACATTTGAATCAAAAAAATAGCCGAGACCCAGTGCTGCGGAGGGTTCCGGCTGATTGACGGGAAAAAGTTCGGACTAGTCAGGCGATGGGTGGAGACATCGGGCGCCGCGGGCGTTTCACGACGATCCACCACCACGAAATCAGCACCCTCCGAGCGCAGGCTTTGCATCAGCACGCTGGCTTCATCGATTTGAACCAATACCTTGGTGGCGGGAAACTGCCGCGCGAGTTCGACCAGCAGATCCGGAAACAGGATGGCGGCGGCATAAGGTCCGAGGCCAATTCTCACCTCGCCCAGAGCGTCGGACCTGATCAGCTCGACGTCGCGAAAGAGGCAGCGCGCTTCGAACAGGACGCGCCGCGCGCGCTCGACCAGCATCCGGCCGGCGGCGGTTGTCACCACGCCGCGTGCCGCGCGATCGAAGAGCTTGATATTGAATTCATCTTCCAGCGCCTGAATACTACGGCTGAGCGCGGGCTGACTCAGATGAACCCGCTCCGCCGCACGCGCGAAACTGCCCTCCTCGGCTAGCGCGACGAGGTGCGTGAGACGCCGCGAATTGATCTCATGCATGATTTAAAACGGAACCCTAAATGATTGATCACTGATTTAGAAGGCGGCTGGTTATACCATTCCGGCTGCCGCAAAGCCGCACATTCGATGCAAGACTTCCGCAAAAGACCGGCAGCATTCCAAGTGAGATGCCACCGGTCCTGGTTCAGAACTTGTGCCGAATCCCGGCCATCACGCCAAGCTGCGTGCTTTTCTGCGCGAGACTGACAGCGTTGACGCCTTGTAACTGCGAGCCGATCAGATCGTTTCTATAGAGTGAATAATCGGTTTCCAGATACACGTCGGTGCGCTTGGAGAGGTCGTAGTCGGCGACCAGTTGAAATTGCCACGCCGAGCCGTCCTGCGGTTGCGTCTTGCCGGCCTGCAGCGTGCGCCACACATTCCCGGCGAAGTGCCACGCCCCGGCTTGCTGCGTAACGCCACCCAGAATCATCCGGCGCTTCTTGAAGTCGGAGTATTTCAGCGCGGCGAGTCCCGGTGCCGCGAACGGTCCGTTGGCGAAGGTGGAGAATCCCTTGTCGTTCTGATTGACGATATAACCCAACGCGAATCGCGTCTTGTCCCATGTGTACGAACCGCCGACGGTCCACGCCTTTGCGTCGCTGCCGTTAATCGAGTCCTTCGTCTCCTTGAACGCGCCACCAAACGTGAATGGGCCGTTCGCCGGTGCGTAGGCTGCTGCCACGCCGCACTGACTGCCGTATGCCATATGGCCGGCGTTGCCGCTGACCGAATAGGCGGTCGAGATGCGGAAGTCCTTGTACTTGCCGTGATACTGGATCTGGTTGCTGCTCCAGATGCCGCCTGTCATGGTGACTTCGGGCTGGAAGTTGAAGTCATAGGGAATCCATGGATTGCTGGAATACCCGCCCATGGTGATGCCTTCAATCATCACGTTGTACTGACGGCCTAACACAACCTCTCCATACGTCGATGACCGCAGCCCGATCTGCGCTTCATTGAAAAACGGCATGGTGGGGTCACTCTGGCCGCTGTTCAGGAAGAAACGGTTTTCGAGCTTGAAGGTGGTCGACCAGCCGCCGCCCAGGTCTTCAACGCCCTTGACGCCCCAGCGGCTCTCGCTCATGCCGCCGGGCCCCATCAGGAAGCGGCCGTTACCCTGGGTGTCGGCGTTGGACAGATAACGCAGGCTCGTGTCGACAACGCCGTAGAGCGTGACACTGGATTGTGCGTGGCTCATTTCGCAGGCGAACGCTGCTGGCAGCAACGCGTAACTCACCTTGCACCATTGTCCCAACCGACCAGATTTTTTAAGTTGTCCCGACCTGTTCATACGTCTCCTCGTGATGTCGTAATGCGACGATCAGGCCCTGCCTGTATCGCCACGAATCAAAGAAGCCGTTGTCATCTCCGATGCACCCGCGTCATGCCGCTAAAGCGGTTGCCCTTTACAAGAGTCTGCTGCGCGTTTGCGCTGCCAATTTGAGACTAACGAGGGGATTAACTCCAGTGCATTCCTTGCATTAAGAGAATGCAGGAGCCGCATGGGAGCAAGAGGGAAAGAGAGGTGGAACTGAGGTCGCGCAGTTCGCATCAGCGAACCCGCAATAGTGAGATAGAAAAGATGAGATGAGTGCCAGCAGGCGCGATAGCAGCCTCATAGAACCGCCGTGGCACGACCGGCGCACACGGATCTGGCAACGGCACGCCGCTATCGAAACCCGCCTGCAGCCTCAGAAGCGACTATTGCGCCGCCTTCACCACCTGCGCCAGTTTCACGAACTCGGCTACGGGCACTTCTTCCGCACGCCGCGAAAGGTCGAACCCAAGCGCATCGAAATCCACGCGATCACGATACACGCCAAGCGTATTGCGCATCATCTTGCGCCGCTGCGAGAACGCCGCGAGCACCACCTCGCCCAGCACCTTGTCGTCCACGTCGGGCAATTCGTTCGGTGCGAAGGGAATCATGCGCACAATGGCGGAATTCACCTTCGGCGGCGGGTTGAACGATTCGGGCGGCACGTCGATGAGCTTATCAATTGCATAGCGGTACTGAAGCATCACCGTCAGCCGGCCAAAATCCTTGTTGCCCGGCTCGGCGATCATCCGGTCCACCACTTCATCCTGCAGCATGAAATGCTGATCGATGACCTTCGGCGCGAATGCGGTCAGGTGAAACAGCAGCGGACTGGAAATGTTGTACGGCAGGTTCCCCACAATCCGGAGCGAAGGCTTCTCGCCTTCCAGCGCGAGCGAACCAAAGTCGAATGCGAGGGCATCGCCGGCATGCAGCGCCAGCAGATTGCCAAACCGCTTCTCAAGCCGTCCGATCAAGTCGCGATCCAGTTCCACCGCGTGCAACGGCGACTCCGGCGTGGAGAGCCGTTCGATCAGCGGCGCAGTGAGCGCGGCAAGACCCGGCCCGATTTCGACCATGCGTTCGCCGCGCTTGGGCGCGATGGTATCGACGATCGAATCAATGACGCCTTGATCGACGAGGAAGTTCTGCCCGAAGCGCTTGCGCGCGAAGTGGCCCTGGTGCTTGATGGACATCGGAGGAACCGATTAAAACCGCAATGAAAGGGAAACAGACAAGGAATCAGGCCGCGCGGAATCAGGTTGCGCGACGATGGCGCACCATGGCAACGGCTGTATCGATAGCCACAATCAGGCTGCCCGGATCGGCGCGGCCGGTGCCGGCCAGATCGAGCGCAGTGCCATGATCGACCGACGTGCGGATGATCGGCAAGCCGAGCGTGATGTTGATGCCTTCACCGAACGTGGCAAATTTCAGGACCGGCAAACCTTGGTCGTGGAACATGGCGAGCACGCAGTCGGCGTCTTTGAGATAACGCGGCTGGAACAACGTATCTGCCGAATACGGACCGGGAGCGTCAATACCGAGGGCACGAGCTTGCAGCAGCGCAGGCGTGATGACATCGATTTCCTCGCGGCCCAGGTAACCGTTTTCGCCCGCATGCGGGTTGAGCCCGGTCACCAGGATGC